>CAZNKJ010000027.1:0-1708 GCA_964574145.1 uncultured Candidatus Saccharibacteria bacterium | reverse complement strand
GAAAATAGCAAAACTATAAAAAAAACAAGTGGAGATAAATCTTCTACTACCCAAACAAACACAAGACCCACAACAAAAAGTGTACCTATAGTAAGAAAAAGTACAGGTAATTCACCCTCTGTATCTAGTAGGACATATACCACCACAAAAAGACAGCTGTCTGATAAACATACTCATACAAAAAGAGTGGTCGTAAAAACAGCAAACAAAACAATAAGGAAAATGGGAGGACTTAAAAAAAGAAGTGGTGGGATACAAAAAAAACGAGAAGTAAAGAAACAAGAAGTAATACCACCAATAACAGGTGACAATATACGAATAATACCACTTGGCGGAGTTGAAGAAGTTGGGAAAAATATGACAATTGTCGAAAACAAAGATGATATTTTTATTTTCGATGTTGGTTTTCAGTTTAGTGAGGATGAAACACCTGGTATTGATTATATTTTACCAGACACAAAATACCTTGAAGAAAATAAACATAAAATTCGTGGTGCTATCATAACCCATGGACACCTAGACCATATCGGTGGTATTCCATATATTATGAACAAACTTGGAAATCCTCCTCTATATTCTAGAGACTTCACAGCCTTGATCATAAAAAAAAGGCAAGAAGAATTCCCTCACCTACCTCCTCTTGATATAAAAATTGTCGAACCTGGACAAAGAATAAAGCTTGGGAATACAATGCTTAAGTTTTTCGCTGTAACACACTCAATCCCAGATGCGATGGGGATTATCGTTGAAACCCCACATGGAAATATTGTAATCTCGGGTGATCTTCGCCTGGAACACAACGACGGAATACCAAGTGAAAAAGAAGAGAAAAACTGGGGAGAAATTAGCAAGCAAAATAATCTCCTTTTTATAGGAGATTCAACAAATGCTGAGAATCCAGGATTTTCAGTTTCTGATTCAATTATTTTTGCCAACCTAGAAAAAATAATCAAAGAAGCACCGAGTCGACTTGTAATTGGTACCTTTGCATCACAAGTTGAGCGAATGATAAAAATTATTGAAATATGCGAAAAGTACAATAAAAAGGTTATCGCGGAAGGACGAAGTATGAAAACAAATATAGAAATTTCAAAAATAGCAGGGCTAATAAAACCAAAAGAACATACTTTTATACAAGCCCAAGAAGCAAGCAACTACCCGCCAGATCGAATCGTAGTACTTGCAACAGGAGGACAGGGAGAAGAATTTGCAGCACTCTCTCGTATGGGTCGTGGTGATCATAAGTACATAAAATTGACCGACAGGGATACTATCGTACTCTCATCCTCTGTAATTCCAGGTAACGAAATGAGTGTACAAAAATTAAAAGACAACTTATATAGACATGGTGTTAAAATCATTCACTACAAAGTATCTGATGTTCATGCTTCTGGACACGCAAACCAAGGAGAACTTGAGTGGATTAATAAAAAAGTTGGTGCTAAGTTTTTTATGCCAGCATACGGTTTCCACTCTATGCTTCGAATGCATGCAGAAGTTGCAAAAAAAGCTGGCATACCGAATGAAAATATAATTTTAGCAGATAACGGAATGGTAATTGACATTACTGATGGAAATAAAATTGATATACAAAAAGGGAAAGTTTCTTCAAATGTTGTTATGGTTGATGGTTTTTATGTTGGAGATACTCAAGAAGCAGTGATTAGGGACAGAACGATGCTTGCTCAAGACGGAATGTTTGTTGTAA
>CAZNKJ010000026.1:0-1729 GCA_964574145.1 uncultured Candidatus Saccharibacteria bacterium | reverse complement strand
GAAAATAGCAAAACTATAAAAAAAACAAGTGGAGATAAATCTTCTACTACCCAAAGGATGTCACTGTCTCAAAACAAAAATAACCCATCTATAAAAAAAGGTAGTAATGCTGGCTCATCGCCTACAAACAGTGGGAGAATATACACAACTTCAAAGAAACAACTTTCTAACAATCATTCTGTTGTAAGAAAAACTGGACCTAAACCCGTAGTTAAAACAATGAGTAGAACTGTCAGGAAAGTTGGACCTCTCAGAAAAGGAAATAGGAGAACATCTGAAACAAGAGAAGTAAAAAAACATGTAAAAATTCCTTCTTTAGACAACGACAATGTAAGAATAATTCCACTTGGAGGAGTAGAAGAAATTGGTAAAAATATGACAGCGATTGAAACCAAGGATGATATTTTTATAATTGATGCTGGTTTTCAATTCAGAGAAGAGAGTACCCCTGGTATTGATTATATTTTACCAAATATAAAATATCTTGAAGATAGAAAAGATAAAGTTCGTGGTATTTTTATTACCCATGGACACTTAGATCATATTGGTGGAATTCCTTATATTATGGATAAAATTGGTAATCCTCCACTCTACTCTAGAAATCTCACAGTCTTAATGATAAAAAAAAGGCAAGAAGAATTTCCAGGGCTTCCACCTCTTAAAATTGAAATTATTGAAAAAGACGACAGAATTAAAGTCGGAAATTCTTCTATAAGTTTTTTCGCTGTGACACACACAGTTCCTGATGCTATGGGAGTTATTATTGAAACTAAATATGGCGACATCGTCTGTACAGGAGACTTAAAACTTGACCATGAAGATGGTATCCCTACTGAGGCCGAAGAAATAGAGTTTGCAAAATTTAAAAATCGTAAAGTATTGATGCTTATGGCAGACTCTACTAATGTTGAACGTCCTGGTTTTTCAATTCCAGAACGTATTGTTTTTAAAAATATTGAGGAAATTATTAGAGAAACAAATGGGCGATTAATTGTTGGTACTTTTGCATCCTTACTTGAACGTCTTATAAAAATAATTGAAATTGCTGAGAAGTTTAACAAAAAAATTGTAGTTGACGGTAGGAGCATGAAAACAAATGTTGAAATAGCCAAAGAAGCCGGGATGTTTAAACCAAAAAAAGGAACAATAATTCCTATTGAAGAAATGGACAACTACCCACCTGATAGAATCGTGGTGCTTGCTACCGGTGCGCAAGGTGATGAATTTGCATCTCTTATGCGTGCGTCAAATAAAACACATAAGTATCTTAAACTTAACAATAGAGATACAGTACTGCTTTCTTCGTCTGTTATTCCCGGTAACGAACGAAGTGTTCAAAAACTTAAAGATAATCTATCGCGACAGGGTGCAAAGATAGTGCACTACAGGGTATCTGAAATACACTCAAGTGGTCATGCAAATAGAGATGAAACAATTTGGATACATAAAAAAATAGGAGCAAAATTCTTTATGCCTATACATGGATATCATTATATGTTGCGCGTACACACAGAAGTTGCACAAGAGGCAGGAACACCGAAAGAAAATATCGTAATACCCGACAATGGCTCTATTATTGAAATCCAAGAAAAGGGAAATAAAGTGACCTTACTCAAAGAAAAAGCACCGTCAGAACTTGTGCTTGTTGATGGATTTTCTGTTGGTAATGTACAGGAAGCAGTGATTAGGGACAGAACGATGCTTGCTCAAGACGGAATGTTTGTTGTAA
>CAZNKJ010000025.1:0-2020 GCA_964574145.1 uncultured Candidatus Saccharibacteria bacterium | reverse complement strand
TCCATAATGAAACTTACTTTTTCCACTTATAACTTCTTCTGAGTCTATACTTATTTCTTCTTCAGAGAAACCAGTTGCGAGAGATAGGTCTTTTTTTATATCTCTACCATTAAGTATTTCTTCAATTCGTGGATCTTTTTCATATCCAAAACCTTCAATTTTTGAATCAAGCTCATACAGAAACCTTATATTTTCCTTAGTTAGCCCTTCTCCTTTTTTAATCTTTGCATCTATTAAAGTTAAAGTTTCCATGTTTTTTGCTTTCTTTTTGTATTCTATCCCTTGATCTCCAAACTCATTCATTTTCTTCTCTAAAATAGGAGAAATATAATGGTCTATGTTTTGATGTGGTGCAACACCACGTACTTCTGCTATAGTGTTGTTTTCCATACGGATAGCAAGACGAGGTATGGTCGGTTCACCAAGTTTGTTAAGAGAATAGTATATGTGAAAGTCTCCTCTTTCTAATTGAGACTTAGCCGTTGACTCTCCTGCAGTACACCAACCTGTTCCATGCCCCTGTATTGTACTTGTTAGTTTTGATGCACTGGTGTTTTGTTTGAAAACACGCCATTCTCCATCTATTGTTTCATATAATTCACTTTTATCTGAAACAATATGCTCAATAGCAAAAGAATAGTATCTTGAAAAGTTTTCTGTTTGTATTATTTTCTCAAATTCATTGTCTGAAACTAACTTCTCTTCGTCTACGACTTGATTCACTCCTGCTTGTACGGGATTCTCTAGTTTTTTATTTTTTACTTTCTTTTCTATAGCGTCAACCACATATGCCAAAGCCTCCATGTTAAGATCTGGAAATAATGCTGTGGTTTGTTTACTGCGCTTTCCAAATTTATGTTTTTCTTTGTCATATGAAGACATACCCAAAATGCTTTTAAGTGCCCAATATTTTGTCCAGTCTGGATAAAATGCATCATCTGAAGATAAATAGTCTATCCAACTATCCATAGAAACCTCTTGGTCTGATTGGATTATTCCGACATATTCGTCTCTCATCTCATTGGTTATCTCTATTTCGCCATAGCCTTGTTCACGCGCTGTTTGTTGTATAAGTGTGAAATATGATTCTGGTATGTTCTCTGGATCTATGACGTATTTTTTGTGTAGTATTTTCTTTAGTGCATTTAATCCACGCTCTTTTTCTTTTTGATCCTTACGTTCTACTATTTCTTTAAACCGATTTAGATAATTCTGTATTTGTTCATCTGGTGCTTGTGATACTCTTTCACCTGTTATTTTTTGAGTACGAACAGCAGCATCTTGCACCTCTTTAGATGAGTGTGTGTCATATTTTTCCTTAATAAAATTTAATCCTTCTTTCACTGTATAAATATCTATTAATAATTACACTCTTTGATTTGAAAATACGATTGCGGATGCAGACACGCTGGGCATTTATCAGGAGCTATCTCCCCTTCATGCAAGTATCCGCAGTTTCTACACTTCCAAACAATTTTCCCGTTTCTTTTGAAGACAACTCCAGACTCTAGGTTTTCGTATAATTTTCTATATCTAGCCTCGTGAGCTTCTTCTACTTTAGCTATCATTCTGAAAGCATTTGCTATCTCTGCAAAACCTTCTTCATCTGCAATTTTTGCAGCGTTAGGATACAGCTTGGTCCATTCCTCATTTTCACCTTCAGCAGCAGCTTTTAGGTTTTCTAATGTGGAGTTTATTTTTCCAGCAGGATACGTTGCCGTAATCTCAACACTTCCTCCTTCTAAAAACTTAAAAAATCTTTTTGCATGCTGTTTTTCATTTAGCGCTGTTTCTGCAAAAATACCAGACATCTGTTCTAGTCCTTCTTTTTTTGCTACCTTTGCGAAAAAATCATATCTCATTCTTGCCTGAGACTCACCAGCAAAAGCTTTTAATAGATTTTTTTCGGTTTGTGTTCCCTTAAGTGAAGTCATAATTGTTAAAATAAGTTAGTTTTATAATATAAATTATATACCAAAAACACTGAGATGGTTACGTCTGAACCATATACAAAACTTGG
>CAZNKJ010000024.1:0-2107 GCA_964574145.1 uncultured Candidatus Saccharibacteria bacterium | reverse complement strand
GGAGCGAAAAATACAGAAATAACGGTTTGTGACTATGATGGCGAGAAATGGAGTACTGCCGTATTTGATAACAGAAAAATCACGTCATGTTAGTAATAGTTGATCTCGATCAAAATTAGTAGTACTCTTTTAAAGAGTTGATCTTAAACTAGGAGAACAGTGCTATGGAACAATCATACCCTGCCCCTGCTCCGAAATGGGCAAGCTATATGGTGATAGATAGCGCATGTCGTTATCTAAGCAGTCTTGAGCCTGGACAAATTACATATAATTGTCCATCGAATGGACTGCCGGAATTAGATGATAAAAAGCCATTAAGTCGGCCTGAATAAACACCAGAAAATAGAGACATATTTTCCTCGCCCTCTGTAGTTTGGGCGGGGGTTTTTTTTGAGAGCGTTATGACTTGGTCTTTTGATGAAAACTTTTCTCTGCGTCAAAAAAATATTTATGAAAAACTAAAGACAGATGAACACTGGTTTTGTCAGTGTATTGGGGAGAATTTATATAAATATACATTCTTTCCATTTGGACTGGAGGCCAAAATTAGTGTTAAGCGCTTTAAGGATTTCTTTTCATTTATGAAAGAAGTAAAAAATACACAATCATACGATGTTGTCGTCATTGGAGGTGGAGCCTCTGGGATGATTGCAGCAGGTAGGGCGGCAGAACTTGGTGCTCGTGTTTTGGTATTGGAAAAGAATAAGCAACTAGGGAAAAAATTAGAGATTACGGGAGGTGGTAGGTGTAATATTGTAAATGCTGAATTTAATACAAGAAAACTTCTTGAAAATTTTCCTGAATCAAAAGAGTTTCTTTACTCGTCGTTTGCTCAGTTTAATGCAGAGGATGCAATAGCGTTTTTTGAAGAACGCGGACTCCCAATCGTTATTGAGTCAAGAAAGCGTGCATTTCCTAAGAGCCAAAACGCTATAGATGTGTGCACCACTCTTCATAAATATATGAAGGAGGGTGGAGTCTCAGTTAGGCTTGAGACAAAGGTATTGGGGCTAAGATTTGAAAAAGGAAAAATATTAGGAATAAAGACAAAAAAAGGAGAATATCAAGCTCATGTATATGTTCTTGCGACAGGAGGGTTTGCCGCTCCTGAGACTGGCTCAACAGGGGATGGATTTTGTTATCTGGAGGAGTTAGGGCACACAATTGTAAAACCTAATCCAAATGTAGTACCTCTGACGAGTAACACTGAATGGGTACACCGTCTTTCGGGGAACTCCCTTTCTTTTATGAAGATACGTTTTAGACAAAATGGTAAGATACTTCTTCGTAAAACAGGTAAAATACTTTTTACTCATTTCGGTATTTCGGGTCCATTGGTGCTTAATTTATCGCATGAAGTGATTAAGCTATTGAAAAAGGGGAAGGTAGAAGCTTCCATTGATATGTTTCCAGACACAGAACTTGATGAATTAGATAGGGCAGTGAAGCGTATCTTTGAAAAAAATAAAAATAAATTAATACAAAATGTTATAGATGAATTGGTATTAAAAGCGATAGGTTTTGAAATTTTACAAATGCCTAACATTAATCTATATGATCGGGTTATAAATAGTATTACCAAAGAGGAACGCAAAAAGCTCGTTAATCTCTTAAAAGATATTCGGTTTGATATCTCAGGGACACTTGGTTTTGATAAGGCAGTGATAGCAGATGGTGGGGTTGATTTAAAAGAGGTTAATTTTAAGACAATGCAGTCACGTCTTTTTGACAATCTTTATTTGTTGGGGGATATTTTAAATGTTAACCGTCCGTCTGGAGGCTATTCTCTTCAGTTGTGTTGGACTACTGGATGGGTAACAGCCTCTCATATTGGTAAAATGTTGAGTGAGAGGTTTGCGAAGGGAGGTTAATTAATGCACAATACGTAGACACTACTTTTTGCCGGATCGTCTAATGGTAGGACGCTTGGTTTTGGTCCAAGAAATCGGGGTTCGAGCCCCTGTCCGGCAGCTAGATTGTAACAATTCTGTTGTTTAGCAAGTCCATTAAGTTTTTGGTTATTAGTAAAATTATTTATCATAAATTTATTTGAAATATGAATAGAGAGTTATTGACTAAATTGTTAAGAGAAGCAGAGTCTGCTCAT
>CAZNKJ010000023.1:0-2898 GCA_964574145.1 uncultured Candidatus Saccharibacteria bacterium | reverse complement strand
ACTTTCATTTTACAAAAGCCAATAAATGCCCCGTCTGGTGATTGTGGTCGTTCCTTGTCTTTAATCCAGTCTAACCATTCAGCCTCAACAGCATATTTATCAAGTCTGTGCTTGCTTAAAATATTCTCGGCGTTCTCGTAGGTTTGAGGTTTTAAAAATACCTTGTGTTGCTCTATGACAGGTTTCGGCGCAGTACGAGGACGAATGATGAGCAGGTCTTTTTTATCGTCATCAAAATAGATTTGATAGTCTGGTATGTGGTCGCTTTCAATGATGTCTCTCATAAAAAATCTGAATTGCTTCAAACTTGTGCTTGATCCCGTTTTTTTCTTGAGTAATTCCAGCCCTATTCTCCATTTAGGCTGGTGTCCGCAATGTTTACGACATATCTCATAGACACGTCTTTCAAGAGGCTTTCCCAGCCTGAAATAGTCAGGACTGATTGTCAGTACCTCATTTGCAAGAATCGCATTATAGAGCCAGTCAGAGAGCTTCATTTCTAGCCCTTCCATGCGCCCTTCTCGTCCTTCCCTGATGATTTTCCAATATTCAATTAACCCAAAACCCGTGGTAGTTTCTTGATCTCCTGTTCTTATACAAGTTTCTATTGATGTTCCTCTCAACCGTTCAAATGCGGTTTTAAGTCGTTCATATGATCGTCCATCTGTTCGCCTTTCCGTTGAAACAAGGAGATCATAAGCAGAAAACTGGATTATCTGGTTTGGTTCTTCTCCTGCGTTGATTTTTGCCATTAGCTGACTCATTGCAAAAATGAGAATATCTTTGTCAAAAATAGTTGCCATTCCTATATAGCTTGGGGCTATCTGTAGATATTCTCCGTTATGTTCGTATTTCCGTACTCTATGATCTGGATTTTTTGAGAGTGAGAAGAAGGGGTGCTCCATGCTTCCTATGTCATCCTTGGGCGTTGCGTCCAAAATGTCACAGACAAAAAAATCTCTTTGTGCATGTTTGCGTCTGAGAAGTTTAGCCATGATCTAAAAGGTACCTGAAACCACGATAGTTAAAATTGAAATCTTACTATCGTGCTTTCACATACCAGTGTCAATATTTACTATCGTGCTTTCACATACTTTCCTGTGGAAGAGTAGATAAATAAAGGGTTTAAGAAAAATAAGTTTACGTGCTTTCACATACCAAGTTTACGTGCTTTCACATACCAAGTTTACGTGCTTTCACATACCTTTTTGCTTTTATAAACTGTTTAAAAGCCTTATTGATAGGGAGTTTTAGGGCTTTCCCATAATCCCGTAACACTAAGACTCTTTAACAAAATTTATAACACTAGAGGCGCCCCCTCTGTGGATAACTTTTATGAACTACGTCATATGGTTATGGTCTTACTAAGTGTTGGCTGGAAAGCCTAATTTAACTTTTTACAGGACAAAGAAATGAAAATAAGTTTTGCACACCTTCGTGAAAGATCAACCCAAGGGCGTTGGATTGATTTTGCTGTTTTTGATGCACGATCTAATTCTGGATGTAATACAGATAATGAAACTCTTCTTTCCCAACTTACAAACCAAGCACGACTAGCAGGATTAAAAATTGACCAATCAGCACTTGCTTATAGCCAAGGAAGACAACTTAAGTTCTTTGGAACAGAGAGCCTTGTAAGCTACCTATCAAAAAGTGGAGTACCATTATTTAATAAATCTATTGAGGTATAAAATAATATTTATTTAAAATGGGGGCTGTCTGCCCCCAAACCCCCGAGGATACTTTTACAACGGTGATGGGAACTAATTCTAGAAAAATGAAAATATCAATATATGTTTCAAGAACATTTGTTAACGAAATAACACCAATTTATAAACCTATATCGCATGAAGTGATTAAGATCGGTAAGTGTGATCAAGAGAGACTAATTCTTGATGAAAGAAACCCAACAACTCTAAAAAAGTTGTATGAGGAAGGTTGGATACTAAGAGAAGTATCCAACCATGGACGGTTATACTTCATGTTTTTTCTAGAGAAAAAGTAATATATAAATTTATTACATTAGCTACCTTGCATCATTATGATGCGCTTCATAATAAGCACGTAGAATAGTGTTAATTCGGCTTTGGTAGCCTTTGCCTTGTGCTTTCATCCAATCCAATACATCGGTATCTAGACGAAGTGCTATAGGCTTTTTTCCCGGTGATGTTTTCATTTCCACTGTGCGTAAAAAATCATCATCAAATTCAGGAATCTCTGAATAGTCAATGTCTTCGTCACGCATAGCGTCAAGCCTTTTCAAGTCGCTCTTGATATGTGTTTTTTTCACGGTCATTCCCCTTTCTCATTGAAATAATACGTGTGTGTTCCCCTCTTGGCGTATGCGCAATAACAATCAATCGTTGTTCGAGAAGTCCAAATGTTATGTAGCGTGGTTCTCCATAATCAAATCTTGTATCTTCAAATGTTAGACAGGAACCCGAAAATACTATTTCTGCATCCGCAAAATTTAATCCACGTCTTTTTATATTTTTCTGGTTCTTTTTTTCATCCCATTCATACACTGTCATTTTCCCTTTTGTCTATACAAATGTATAGGCATTTTAAGAAATTGTCTAGTAAAATAATGTTTTTGTGAAAACATCAACATGATGGATTAACCGTTTTCTTTTAGCGTGTTTATTGGGCTATAGATGACGCACAAGCCGTTTTAAATTTCTTTCGGATGTTTGGGGGCTAAGAAATTTTTAACGCTCTGTATGAGGCTTATATTCGCTTTATTTGATTGGTCTGTAAGTAGGTTTGTTGCTTGGTGTCGCCAGTGGTTACGATCCGTCTTTAAATCGTCAATGAGTTCGTCCTTTTCCCTTAACCGTTCAAGCAATATTTCATTCTCTCTTTGTAACATGCTGTTCTCGTTAGGGTTCTTAGCCGTTC
>CAZNKJ010000022.1:0-3341 GCA_964574145.1 uncultured Candidatus Saccharibacteria bacterium | reverse complement strand
CAGTACGAGCAAAAACTTGCCGAAGAAGTGGCAGTACGTGAAATAAGTCGGCAAGCTAAGGATTCTGGGCTGGGAGCTCGTTTAGAGAAATTAAACAAGCAACTCAAAACACTTGGTGGCAATACCATTTGGTTTAATGACCATAACTTCAGCTATTGTTGGGGTGACAAAGACTATACAGAAGAAAATGTCGCTCAAACTGAAGCCGAAGTTGCCAAGGCTATTGAACACCTGAAGGAGCAGGCTGCCGAAAAAGCTCTTAAAGAGCAGATTCGTGCGGAGTTTCAGCCGAAGTTTGAGGTTTTTGCCGAACGTGTTAAAGCGCTTGAACTTGAACTGGACTTTAGCGATGAACGAGTCAGTCTTGATAACGACTATGGTTATCCATATTCAGTCGAGGGCATTATCGCCTTTGAAAAAGAGCTGGGTGAAAAAGAAGCCGAAGTTGCCGAGAAAAAGCGCAGAGTGGAATCTTTATTGGAAGACCAACAGCATATCACCGATGGTCTTCCACAGGACTTCACTTGTCGTCACGAGCGTGGACATGGCAAAACGCATCGGAATTGTTGGGTAATTCAACCCGACGGTAAAGAGCGAGATGCTAATTACGAGCAATACGCGAATCACAAGCATGTAGCAACTGTGTGGAGCGTGGTTCGTCCAGGCGAAATCGCTCTGATGTGGGAGAAAAGCTCTCGCGCAAGTGAACACCGTTTTATGGTCGTTCATATGCAGACCGAGATTCTGACGAATGAGCAGGTTGTTACAATCTGCGAAATTCTGGAGAGTCTTGAAGAGAGCTGGGACGGCGCAGTAGGTATTGCCTCTGGTAACCTCAGCCCGAGCGTTGGTGACGGATGGATGTACCCTGAATCTGGCGAAAGCTTGACGAAGGGTTTCCAAACATCTCGCCAAAAGCTCGATGGTGGTGACAAAAAAGTGAAGGAAGAAGCTCTTATTGCTTCCGGCCCATTCGCCACCCTTGCCGAGCTTAAGAAAAGTTAGCCACCAATGCATTGTAGTCGCGTGGATAGTTCTTTTAACCGAGTGAGGCATTACTGTCTTTACTCACAACAACCAATTACTTGGTTTGTGATTGGTTAAGGTTTATGCTTTTGGACGAGTCTTGTTTATGCTCGACTCGTCCTATTTTTTAAGAATTTTATCTTGACACTGCTCGATAGAATTTTCAAACAGATATTTAAAAGTAGAAAAAATATAAAAACTTCAAAAAAAAGATGAGTTCGTGAAAATGAGATTTAAGTTTCAATTCTTTATGTGCTTCGTATAAAAATCTCCCTACTTTTGTTTTTTTAGTAGAAATTGTTATAATAAACAGTATAATATAAGTTTAATTATAAGAATTATGAAATCAGAAAATATACCAAATGTGCCATATAGTGAAGCGAAGGAATATGTAAAAAAGACACAAAAAGCAGTAGAAGCTGGAATTTTTGAAACAAAAGAAGAAGCGAGAGAAGGGTTAAAAAAACCATGGGAGGATGGGACACTTAGTTATTTTACAAAAAAACAAGAAAAGGTCGTGGAAGAAATGATTGAATCTGGTACATTGTTTATGACTAAGCCGTGGATGCAAATACCTGAGGAATTGGCGGGAAAAGAAAGTATCATTAAAATAGAAACTGGTGGCGGTGGGAAGGGTTTCGTGTTTGAACATCGCGCAAATGCTCAAAAAAGAGGACGACTCACCGCAAATTCAAGCGGACAGGTGTTATTTGAATACAAAGAAAGTTATGAGAATGTCTATGATTCTGCTGAAGATCCAGAATTTATCAAAAAAATTAAAAAGACAGAAGGTTTTGCTCTTGGGGATGATGATCTCGGTGCTATTTTTACTTTCTGGCTTCTTGAGAAAATCAAACAAGGAGAGGATATACGAAAATATGAAGATATTGTAAAACTTGTAAGTGATCATGATAAAAAAGGGAGGATTGCTCTTTATCCAAAAGGAGAAAGTATTTCATCGTTAGTAATGACAAACTGGGGCATAATGCTATCATCTGAAGATGATACAAATAAAGTTGCCCAATATATTACTGTTTTTGATTATTTATCACAACACCCCGAACATCTCCATGATGGGATTCCAGCTCCAACAATTGAGACCCAAGAAACATTAGAGCAGTGGGTAAAGGAAAGCAAAAAACAGCTTGAAAAAGCAGAAGTGCATGAAAATTATATACTTTGCAAAGATTGTGAGGTTTTGAATGGGACAACAAAATGGGATCAAATAGGAGCTGAGGGGTACAGAAAATATGATGGCAAAAAAGCCGTTATCACTGTTTCGTCTGTAAATACGGACGGAAATAAGGAAATGCAAATATCAACTTATGGCTATTATTACATGCCACCATTTGCTGATTTTTTGAAGACAAAAGGGCTTTCGCCTTGGTTTGGAGATGGATATGTTGGTCTTTATTCAAAAGAAGGATATGACGAAAATAATTTTATACATGATTATGAAGAATATTTATCGTCTCATCGAGAAGAACTTGAGAATGCAGTAGAGTTTGAGGTTGTATTTGATGATAACGAATACATACAAGATGTTATGGATTTTGCATTAGAGTCTGGTTTAGTTACGGGCTACAGTACTGCCCCAGAGTATTACAACGCCAATGCATCATATCTTTGGGATGAGTATGGGGAGGGGACGACCAATGAAAAACAAACAAAAGTAAATACTGATGATATAAAAGTTGTACGCTTTTTTGTGCAAAGTAACGACAAAGAAAAGATTATGCAGTACCTTAATAAAATGTTTGGTAAACATGATTCATATCCAGAAGGGTATTCTGGAAAAGAACGCGAGGGGTGGATTGCTCCACTTATTAAGGCTACAGACAAAGGTGTTAATAAAAAGTTTGCTCAATATTTAAGCTCAAGCACTAATCAAGGTGATTTATAAAGATAAACCAGTGTTTAATATAATCTTTTTTGGTTTATAAAAATTCATAGCAAATACGCAAAAATAGAAAATCTACTTTTTTATTTTTCGCTCTCTTATTTGTTGGAAGGTAAAATTAGGTTTAGATGTATTGTGTGCACAGTGCGACAAAAACTAATTTTGAGCATTGATTAAGGTTTGAATGTCTAGCACACTGTACTCTGCCAAAGAAAAAGTCGGCAAAATGCCGACGAGTTCCATTCTGGTGGGCGTGGAGGGACTTGAACCCTCATGAGTTGCCTCATACGATTTTGAGTCGTACGCGTATACCAATTCCGCCACACGCCCTTTGTTTTGAATACTAGATGAATAGCTTTATATTTTACTATCCATTGTTGCTATTGTAATGAAAAAAGCTTGAAAAATCAAATTA
>CAZNKJ010000021.1:0-3773 GCA_964574145.1 uncultured Candidatus Saccharibacteria bacterium | reverse complement strand
TTGACATCTTTTACAATAAGTTCTTTTTTCATAAAATATTTGATTATTCCATAAACTGGTTAACTGGAACATAGTCTTTGACATATTCGGGTATGGTTTGACGATACCCGTTCAACGCTTGATATTCCGGCATAGTGAATCCGTCATATTCTCGTGGAAATCTTTTATTATTTATTTCATTTCTAAAATACTCATCAGCAATATACACTTTGAGATAATTTTTAATATGCGGAATATATTTATTTTCTGGTTTATAGATAGAAATAAATTTTTCACATTCTTCTTCCAAAAGCTCGTTTTTATCTTTGAATTTATCAATTCTTCCAAAAATACGCTCCAAAAATTCACGCCACGATAAACGGCGGTCAAGATTTTCACTTTTTGCATATCGTCGTGCTTGCTCTTTGCCGTCAAGCGGATCTTTCTCACCTTTTTTGGCTTCCAAAATAACAAATGAAAAACCATTATTATCTAAAAGTAAAAAATCAATAAATCCATTTTTCGTAGTCTCAAAATCTTCACCGAAAGCGTCAATTTCTTTTTGGGTAATCTTTACATTTGGTTCAAGTTGAATATTTGCAGAACCCTTTTTATCATCAAAAAATCTCCAGTCTGATTCTTCAAGTAGCTTATTGATTTTTATTCGTGCTTTTGCTTCCTTTGAATTTGCCATAATTATTTCATTAAACCACCACCGCACAGAATTTGGGAAAATGTCTTAACCGTTGTGTTTTGTTTTATTTTGTCTTTTACACCAATAACTACTTTAAGAAACAATCTGACAAGACTATTATTTCTTTCTGTAGAGTAACTCATGTGGTACATCTCTTTTTTAATTTTTTAGTAATGCTTATATAAAATATTGAATGGCTTACGCCTTAAGCATAACGGTTTTTTTGAATTTTAGAAAGGTAACGAACAAAGATAACAACGTGAACTCTTATTCCAATTTTTAGCGGTGTTTCTTGGACGAAGTTCGAACTCTTTATGAACAAAATCCGCAGGATTTTGATTAACTTGCAACGCGCGGAGCGCGAGGTGGCTTTAGATTAACTCGTACGCTCGGAGTACGCACCTCGGCCACGCTCGTACCTCGCGTGAGCAAAACCAAAAATTTTCCTTACATTCCTATTCCGCCTAAGCGGCGGGGGTCTGGGGGGAGCCGCAAAAAAATGGAAAGGAAATTTTTGTTTTGCTTCGCCGCTTCATCCTTTAAAATGAGCTATTTATAGTTTAGCACTTGTATTTATATGTTGTCGCTCATTTCTCCATCTTCGCGGCGACCGAGGTGCTTGATGTTCGAGTTTTGCGTTATTGAAAAAGGGCTCCGAGCAGAACATGTCTGCTGGAGCCCTTGTTGTCCCATCCCGAAGTGGTGAATCAGGCGGCGAAAACTTCGGCAACGCCGCGGTCTACGACCACGACAGCCACGTTGGTCATCTCCTGCAACTTCGTTGCCGCATCGGCATCGAAAGCTGCAAGTGCCTCCTGAATACCTTCTCGCATGGCAAGTCCTCGCGCGAATGGGATTTCTCCCTGATCGCGGATTTCCTGCCAATTGTGTCCGGGCATCAGAACTTCGGCAAGCTGGCCACCATGAACGTCGTCGACGTTCAGAAGCACGATCACCGCTTCGTCTGCGGTCATGCCACGTTCCGCCAACCGATTCCTAAAGTGTGACACACGATCGGCGTTCATCTCCAGCGTGTTGCGGCAGTTGTGCTTTTCCACTGCGTGGATGACGGCCACGGCGTCGGGATCGTCCAGCACCAGCTGTCCGTCGACTTCGCGTAAGACCGCACGTGGTGCGTCCTCGTCGACATCCTCGACGCCGTTTCGGTAGAGAGCCGGGCCGTCGACACTGAGGATCGATCCGTCGAGAACGCCATCGACGACGCAGACACCACGTCCTTTCTTGAAGATGTCGGGATTACATGGGGTTGGATCAGGTCCGTCAGTTGCCATGGTTCGTTACCTCCTGTTTGGGGTTTGGGAATGTGCTACTTTGAGCCAGAGTGACTCGTTTTGAAACCTGCGCGAAGTATAGCATTGAACAGTGCTGTTGTCAAGGTCAATCGCGATCCGCTTTCTCTGATGGAAATTTCACCAAATCCTTTAGCAAAAACCATTCTTGTTCAAAAGCCCAACTCCACTCCCCGCGTTTATCGACATATTCCACTTTATATTTTTTACATCCGAATTTAGAAACTGATATGTCAGTAATTTTCGCCCTAATTTGTTTTTTTACTAAAACCACATCTCCGATATCGAGGGTAAAAGCGTCTGGCAGACTATCAGTTTTCAATCCTTTTATTGCCTCGACCAAGTCCTTATCTTGGATAGCATCTTCTCCAATTGTCACGAGGTGTTTCAAAATATTTGAAGCTAAAATAGCAACTCTGCCGTACAGTGCTTGCGTTTCTTGGTGATAATTTTTCAAGTTAAATTTTGGGCCACCAGAATATCCGTGAATAACTTCACTCGTCTCAGCATAAACTTGATATGACTCGCCAAGAGAAACTTTTTGACCCTCTGATATTTTATTTGTTGCGTCCTCAAAAAGTTTTACATACGATTTGAGTAGATAAATAACATCACTATCTTTTTTGTAATCTTTATCTTTTGCAATATAAAAAGGAGTTTGTAGGTTAAGATTATTCAATTCCTCCCTTATTTCAGAAATAACCTTTGTATCAAAACTTGAGGAAAGTTCGCAAAACTTTTTGAGGTTATTTTCTCGAGAATAAAATGCCTTTAGGTTTTTGATAAGGAAGAAATGTCTAAACGTGTTTTCTTGGCTATTTTTCAGTTCTTTGAAATACCAACTCTCGATAAATAATTCTTGCAATCTTCTTAGCGCCAGTCGAGCCTCAATCTCAAAATTTCTCCCAACAACTTCACCAGTGCCCTGATTCAATTCTTGATCAGAATATATGTTTAATTCTTTATTGTGTTTTAGGTATGAAATTCCTGAGAGCAGTATTTCGTTACATGCCTCAAAAATATATTTTTCTACATTTGAATTTTTCGATAAGTAATCCTTACTCCAATCTGTTATTTTACTCTCAGAGGATACGGCGTCTTTAAGTAGTGTAGGAAACTGAAAAAGTATTGGTCGAAAAAAATCGTTATCAATTGATGACAAGTCATCAACCTTGCTCTTTCCAAACAGCTTTTGAAATAACTTTTTCATATTTTGCTACTTAACAAAGTAGCTGATGTCTTTGTCATAGATTTTTGCAAATGTTTGAAGCTCAATGATATCGACCCTTTGTTGTCCTGATTCTATATTTGATATGTGCGACTGCGGGCGTTTCAACTTTTTAGCAACTTCCACTTGTGTCAACTCCGCACCCTCGCGGGCCTTTCGCAAGCGCTCAACAAAATATGCATATTCTTTTGATTTACTCGATCTAGTCATAGTATTATGATATATCCAAATATTCAATATCCAAAGATTAGATATTATGCTAGACTATTTTTGAAGCGGCGAAGCAAAACAAAAATTTCCTTTCCATTTTTTTGCGGCTCCCCCCAGACCCCCGCCGCTTAGGCGGAATAGGAATGTAAGGAAAATTTTTGGTTTTGCTCACGCGAGGTACGAGCGTGGCCGAGGTGCGTACTCCGAGCGTACGAGTTAATCTAAAGCCACCTCGCGCTCCGCGCGTTGCAAGTTAATCAAAATCCTGCGGATTTTGTTCATAAAGAGTTCGAACTTCGTCCAAGAAACACCGCCAATTTTCACTTTTGCCCGAAACGGCAGAATGTGGAGT
>CAZNKJ010000020.1:0-7345 GCA_964574145.1 uncultured Candidatus Saccharibacteria bacterium | reverse complement strand
TGAGGCCACGGCGGGAATCGAACCCGCGATCAGGGATTTGCAGTCCCGTGCCTTACCGCTTGGCTACGTGGCCAAAAACTATTTTAGTATACCTTTATTATCTAAGCAATGTATTTGATTATTGCGATTCTGACAGCTTGTCAAGATATTGTCTGTTTTTCTCTCCAGAGTCAATGCAAAAGTCTATAAAGGGTATACGAGGTATCCTAGTCTCTTTTCTTAAATAGTGTTTAAAATCAGCACGCAGGCGTTTTAAGAAATATAAAACTGAATCTTCTTTGTCTTCAGGAAGAACACTCACCATGATAAATGCTGTTCGAGTGTCGCTGGAGAGAATTGCTCGTGTAACTGTGATAAGAGAATTTCTATTAGACTCACGATTTAAAAAAATCGCAGCACTTTTCATTAGCTCTTCTTCTATTCTGCTATTGCGTTCTGTATTTTTTTTCATTTACGTTCAGTGATACATGTCTCTATGTAGTCGCCTGGTGCAATGTCGATTTCTGAATCTAGTTGTGCTCCAAATTCATTTCCCGTACGTACCTCCTGTGTATCTGCTTTTTGTTGCTGAAGATTAAAAATCTTCCCCACGCCGATCTCTGTTTCTTGTCTTATTATTCGAAAACTTTTTTTGCTGGTTAGAGATCCCGTCTCTACTCTTCCTCCGATGACATGTCTATTTTTAGTATGAGAAAAAAGTTTTAAAATTTTGGCGCGACTGGTTACAGATGTTATGTCTTCTTTTGGTGTTCGTTTTTTAACGACTTCTGTAAGCCATTCAGATAGTTTGTATATAATATCAAAAATATGAATTTCTACACCATTTCTGTCTGCTAAATTATTTACTGCCGGTGTCGCGTTTGAGTGGAATCCGATCAGTAGTGTACTTTCTGTACTACTTGCTACTTTGATATCATTTTCTGATATTGTTCCGACGCCATCTTGGATGATTTTAATTAACACACGATCGTTTGGTATTTTCTGGATCTCGTGTTTTATGGCTTCAAGAGAGCCAACAGTATCGGCTTTAAGTATCAGATTGAGCGTGACTTTTTTTCCTTTTTCTCCCACTTCATTTTTAACAGTAGAGCTATTTTCTTTTTTTTCTTTTGCGATAGTTTTTTCAGCTTCTTTCTTTTTATTAAAACTTGAGAAAGAGCCACCGACCTCAGGTAGAGTGTTCCATCCAACTATCCTCACCGGACTTGAAAAAGTAGCTTCTTTAATAGGTTTGCCTTGGAAGTCTTCAAGTATACGTACTGGAGACAGACTGTTTCCTGACACAACACTCATACCGCTTTTTATAGTCCCATCTCTAATGATGAGCGTGGCCGAGATACCTTTACGAGAGTCGAGGCTGGCTTCTATCACTATACCCTCGGCATTTTTTTGAGAATCTCCGGAAAGTTCTTCAATATCCGCAACTAGGAGCATCATGTCTAAAAGCTCAGACACCCCCGTGCCATCTTTGGAAGATATAGCTACCCAAGGAATATCACCACCTAGTCCCTCAAGATAGACTTCGTTTTCTCCCAAACTTTGCTTTGTTCGCTCCACATTTGCGTTTGGTTTATCAATCTTGCTTATAGCTACGATGTAAGGTAGTTCAGCTTCTTTAATAGAGGAAAGAGCCTCTAGAGTTTGTTCTTTGACTCCGTCTTCAGCAGATACTATTAAAATCGCTATATCAGCAACAGCCGCACCTCGTGAACGTATTTTTTGAAATGCTTCATGTCCAGGTGTGTCAAGAAAAGTTATTTTACGTCCATTTCCTTTCTCATCTTTATGTTGGACTTCATATGCAGATAGATGTTGAGTAATCCCACCTGTCTCTGCTTCAACTACGTCAGTTTTTCTAATGTAGTCAAGCAGAGTTGATTTCCCATGGTCAATATGACCCATTATAACAATAACAGGTGGTCTAGTAGTTTTTTCTGAAGATGTTTTTTGCATGATAATAAACAGTCTAAATAAGGTATTTTGTAGTATTTTTTATACCACTTCTTATTGAAGAGTAGTATATAGAGGTGGATGTTCTGGTCAAGGAGAAAAAACAATCTCTTTATGTTGGGTATTATACTAGAGTAGTTAAAATATCTCTACCTTTCACGTCTGTTCAAAATTCTATTTGTCTTTTAGAATACTTACCAAGATGAAAAAAATTATCAATAAGCGTATATATCTTGATTATGCCGCTACAACTCCTGTGGATAAGGAAGTTTTAGCTTCTATGCTCCCATACATGAGAGATTTTTTTGGTAACCCTGGAAGTATTCACCGAGAGGGTGTAGTGGCCAAGAAAGCATTAGTGAATGCGAGAGAGAAAATAGCTCGCACCTTGGGTGTGCGTACTGAAGAAATCATTTTTACTTCTGGAGGGACAGAGTCAAATAATTTAGCCATCCGTGGGCTTGTTGAAGCTTTGCGTAGAGATGGTAGGGAGTATAAAGACATGCATATCATTACAAGTACGGTGGAGCATCAGTCAGTGTTGGGTTGTCTGCGTCGTTTGGAAAAAGACGGAGTGCAAGTTTCCTACATAGAGGTGGATGAAAAAGGGTGTGTTAATTTTGAGTCTTTAGTAAAAGAACTTCTTCCAACGACTGTTCTTGTTTCATTTATGTATGTTAATAACGAAATTGGCACAATAACTCCGATTAGGAAAATGGTTAGGCGTCTTCGTTCTTATTGTGAAAGTTCTAACGCAATTGAAAAAAAGATAAAAATGCCCGTTGTTCATACGGACGCAAGTCAGGCCCCTCTTTACCTTAACTGCTCTCCAGAGCGACTTGGAGTGGATCTTTTAACTATAGACGCGCAAAAAATATATGGTCCAAAAGGGGTAGGTTTTCTTTTTAAGAAGCGTTTGATTTCTATTTTGCCTATTTTGGAGGGTGGGGGACAGGAATATGGTTTGCGTTCTGGTACAGAACCCCTTGCTCTTATAGTAGGTCTCTTAGAGGCTTTTACGAAAGCTGAAAAAGATCATGAAAAATTAAATATTAAAGTGAGCAGTCTTCGAGATGAAGGAATAGATCTTCTTCGTAAAAATTTTCCTGATATAGAGATACATGGGAGTCTAACAGAACGTTTGGCAAATAATATAAATATTAGTATCCCAAATATAGATATGGAGTTTTTGGTACTCCAACTTGACCGAGCTGGTGTATCTGTTTCAACAGGGAGTGCTTGTGATTCTGGTAGTGAAGGTTCTCATGTGGTCTCTGCTTTAAGAGGGTACAGTGAGGGGGCTGAGGAGAAGTCATTGCGTATTTCCCTAGGGAAGGAGACTACGAAGAGGGAAATAAGACGGACAATTGCGGTAATGGTTTCTTGCGTTAAGCAACAGATAGAGCAACAGGGCGAGTAGTATTAATTATCTTTAGTAGGTTCTTTTAGTATCATGGAATCCGTGGAGGGAAAGAAGCTGTCTCTTCTTTATTTTTCTTATCTGAGAAACAAAGATCACAAAGTAAGGTAGAAGAATTTTATGAATATAAATTTTGACAAACAGAGGTTTGTATGATATGATTTTATCTAAGATTTAGATTAAATAATATAGGGTGTATTTTATTGCGTTGAAGGGTTACATTCGTTATTATAATAGAAATAATTATGAATATTGAACAATTATCAAAAGCACAAATAGTCTTACTAACACTTTTAGTGAGCTTTGTTACGTCTATTGCCACAGGTATTGTGACAGTAACTTTAGTGAGCCAAGCTCCACCGGCTGTGACGCAAACTATAAACCGCGTTGTTGAGCGTACTATAGAACGAGTAGTGTCTTCCTCTAAAGATGGACAAACAGCTGGTTCTGCTACAAAAGTAATCACAAAAGAAGTACAGGTTGTTGTTAAGGAAGGCGATTTAATTACAGATGCGGTAAGTAAGGTTAGAAAAAGTCTGGTACGTGTTTATACTCTAAATAGGCAAAATACAGATTCAAGTGACATGAAAGGTTCTTTTGTTAGTTTGGGATTAATAATTTCTCGTGGTGGTCTTATTGTTACTGATAGTTCGCAAGTAATCTCTGGTCTTTCTTATATAGTGGAAACTGCTGACGGAGCTACTTTTACAGCGCGAATAAAAAATAAAAGTTTAAAACGTTCTACAGCTATACTTGAAATCAACAAAGAAGAAAATAAGGATGTTGTATTTCCTCCAGTAGCATTTTCTGACTTATCTACATTAAAATTAGGAGAAAGTACACTCACACTTTCCGGGAAAAGTCGTACCACAGTTGATACTGGTATCGTCTCTGACCTAGTTTTAGAAGATTCAAAAGATGGAGAAAATAATGAGTCTGTAATAAGTAGAATTAAGACGAACATTAATGATAGAGGTGTCCTTTTTGGGGCTCCGCTTATTGACTTCTCTGGAGAAGTCGTTGGGTTTTATACAAAAAATAGTGGAGAAGGGATTCAAGCTATTTACATTCCAAACACAATAGTAAAAGATCAATTAGAAGAGGTTCTTGCTACGAGTAATGTGTCGAGTGAGTAAGGGACGGAAAGTTCTTTATTAATTAGTTTCAGATAGATTTAATTTAATAATAAAATGCTTCCATTTGATAATTTTACAGCCAAAGCTAAAGAAGTTGTGCGTAAAGCGCATGAGTTGGCTATTGAGCGTGGACAGAATCATGTAAATCCTCTGCATCTTTTAACAGCTCTCATTCTACAAGAGGAGAGTGTGGTTTTTTCTATTTTAGAAAAAATGAAAGTAGATACTGTTTCGTTGACTGACACTTTGCTTGAATTAATAGAAGGTCCTGAAAATACTTCTGTGTTGTCTCCTTCGTATCAGCTTTACATAACTCCTGAGCTTGCTCAGGTCTTGGAAAGTTCTGCCAAGATAGCCGCGGGTTTCAGTGACCAGTTTGTTTCAACAGAACATTTGTTTTTAGCTATTTTTGATTTCCCTGGACCTGCCAGAGAAACATTAGGACGTTTTCGTTTAGATAAATCTGTGGTATCTCAAGTACTCAATGAATTAAAACAAGGAAACGTAACTGACGCTCAAGAGCCCAAAAAAATGCGTTCTGTTGAAAAATATACGCGCAATCTTACAAAACTTGCGATGGAGAAGAAGCTGGACCCTGTTATTGGTAGGGATGTTGAGATAAAACGTGTAATACAGATAATTTCACGTCGTACAAAAAATAATCCAATTTTGATAGGTGAGGCTGGAGTTGGAAAGACTGCAATTGCTGAAGGGTTAGCTCAAAGAATGGCAAGCGGTGATATACCGACCTCTCTTAAAGATAAAGAATTGGTTTCCTTAGATCTTGGGTTGCTTATAGCTGGAACTAAATATAGAGGAGAGTTTGAAGAACGTCTAAAAAACCTGATGCGTGAAATTGAAAGAGCTGATGGTAGAATAATTGTTTTTATAGACGAGATACATACCATTGTAGGTGCTGGAGCAGCTGAAGGGGCAATGGATGCATCAAATATGCTAAAGCCTGCACTTGCTAGAGGAGAGTTGCGTGTAATAGGAGCTACAACATTGAAAGAATATCAGAAGCATATAGAGCGTGATCCTGCGCTTACGCGGCGTTTTCAGCCGGTTTATGTAAACGAGCCTTCTATTGAGGATTCAATAGCCATTTTGCGTGGTTTGCGTGAAAAATATGAGCTCTTTCATGGTGTTCGCATTACAGATGATTCTATTGTTTCTGCAGTAACACTCTCTGCCCGCTATATAACAGACAGATTTCTTCCTGACAAGGCTGTGGATCTTATTGATGAAGCGGCTTCTTCTTTGCGGATTTCTCTTGAAAACAAACCACCAGAGCTTGAGGAAGCTCATAGAAAAATAATGCGTCTGGAAATAGAACGCGAAGCTTTAAAGAAAGACGTTGGGGTGACAGATGACAAAAAAGCAAAAGCTCGTATTAAGAAAATAGAAAAAGAAATAGCTAATTTAAAAGAAAAATCATCAGAGCTTGAACTAAAGTGGAACAATGAACGTAACGCTCTCTCTGATATTAAAGAAATTAAGAAAGAGCTGGAGTCTCTTCGTGGTGAGGCTGAAAACGCAGAAGCATCAGCCGACTTGGTGCGTGCTGCTGAAATACGATACGGACAGATTCCCAACCTTGAAAAAGATCTGGAAGTGAAAAATAAGCGCTTACAAAAATTACAAAAATCACGACGTATTCTCAAAGAAGAAATAACAGAGGAAGATATTGCTGAGGTGGTTTCTCAATGGACGAACGTGCCAGTTTCCAGAATGCTTGAGGAGGAAGCGGAGAAACTCTCTCGCATGGAGGAGCATTTGAAGGAGCGCATAGTAGGGCAGGAGGACGCTGTACTAAAAGTCTCTGATGCCGTAAAACGGTCTCGTGCAGGTATAGCAGACCCGAACCGACCCATTGGATCTTTTCTGTTTCTTGGTCCTACTGGAGTTGGTAAGACAGAACTTACAAAAGCTCTTGCTGAATTTATGTTTGATGATGAAAAAGCCCTTATTCGTATTGATATGTCGGAGTACATGGAAAAGCATTCTGTATCAAAGATTATTGGTTCACCTCCTGGGTATGTTGGACACGAAGAAGGGGGTGTTGTTACGGAAATAGTTCGTCATAGACCTTACTCCGTATTACTTTTTGATGAGATTGAAAAAGCTCATCCTGAAGTTTTCAATATATTGTTGCAAGTATTGGATAGTGGTCAGTTGACTGATGCAAAGGGGCGGAAAGTTAATTTCAAGAATACTATTATAGTTCTTACTTCAAATATAGGAGCTGAACATATTGATCGTATGTCTCGAATAGGTTTTAGCGCTGATGGGAATGAAGAAGAAGATCAATATGAACAGGCGAAAGAGAAAGTTTTGGTAAATCTTAAAGATTATTTTCGCCCAGAGTTTATCAATCGCTTAGATGAGATTATTATCTTTAACATTCTCCATAGAGAAGCTATACGTAAGATTGTTGAAAAGCAGGTGGCTATAGTTGAAAAACGCCTAAAAGAAAAGGAGATCAATCTTTCTATTTCTCCTGAGGTTTTTGAGTATTTGGCAAAAGAGGGGTACAACCCACAATATGGTGCGCGACCATTAAAGCGTCTGATTCAGACAAAAATCCTCACAACACTTGCCTCAATGATGATCTCACACGGAGTATTAGAGGGCGGAAAAGTAGATATAGGAGTAGGAAAGGATGGAAAATTTACTTTCAATGTAGAGAAAAGCGCTCGTTCACGGAAGAAGAAAATATCTTCTTCTAAAAAACGGAAAGAGATGGTAGCATAGGCGAGAAGTGTATAGTGAATGTGTTATAAAATGCGTCGGTGGCGGAGTGGTCAATCGCATCAGACTGTAAATCTGACGGGCTTAG
>CAZNKJ010000019.1:0-7877 GCA_964574145.1 uncultured Candidatus Saccharibacteria bacterium | reverse complement strand
TGTCGAAGGCGGACTTAGGTAAAATCTATATAGAAAAATAAGTATGTGCGGGTACGGAGAATCGAACTCCGATCTCAACCTTGGGAAGGTCGTATTCTACCACTAAAATATACCCGCTTATTTGCGCCACTATAACACCCCCACCTACTCTCTAGAACCAATCTAAGAATTGTTGCCATAAATTGCGCTTTTTTATTACTTCTGGAGACTTTTCTTCTTTTTTTGGATCAACAATAACAATAAGATGTTCCCCTTTCTTCGAAACTTCAAATTTTGATCTTATTTCTGCTTCCTTACCTTTTTCAGTAGATAAGCGTTCTATCTCGGCTTTCAGAGCAGCCGCACGAGCCTTTAGCCCTTCTAACTCTACCATCTGTTGTTCTCTTTTTGAATTAGCCTCATTATTTTTCGTATACACATTCCAAACACTCGTCCCCACAAAAAATACAACCACAACCAATGGGACCAATACAACTGGCGAATATAGTACTTTCTTAAATTTCCTTTTTTGATAAAAATCAGACATGGTGCTTAATGAACAGATTAGATATACTGTATCATACAGTTATAGAGAAAATAGATTTATAGTCTATCCCCATCTATTTTATTCAAAAATTTTATTTCACTAACTTATAAAATATGTTATTTGAAAAGAAAACAAAAAAAGCGCTGAAGTTTGTCTGGATAGTACTCAGTGTACTGATAATCTTGAGCATGCTTCTCTTCTTTGCTCCGGGAATTGCAACTACAAACAACAGAACGAGTTCTGCTACCCCTGTTCCCCCCGCATCATTTTAAGAAATACTTCCTGCGGTATATTTACCCTTCCTCTTGCTAGCATCTTTTTCTTTCCCTTTTTCTGTTTTTCCCGCAGTTTCATTTTTCGAGTTATATCACCTCCATAGAGATGAGCTGTCACATCTTTTTTGAGCGCGGAAAGCGTCTTTGACGATATTATCCTTCCTAAAGCATGCGCTTGCAATTTTGTAACAAAAAGCTGTCGTGGCAATATCTTGTATAAATGCTCAACAACAGACTGAGCTTCTTCCTCCACACGACGTCGGGCGATAACACGAGAGAAAGCTGCTATCGCCTCATCTGCAACAAGAACATCAAGACGGACAACGTCTGCTTTTCGCATCTCTCCTATTTCATACGAAAATGAAGCATATCCAGACGTTGCATTTTTCAAATAATCAAAAAAATTACGCATAAGTTCACGTAATGGCATGTCTATCACTAAAGTTATACGCCCATCACCAAATGACTCTGAATGAGTAACAACAGCTTCGTGCTCATGCAATAGTTGCATCACAGGAGAAACAAACTTACTTGGAACTATTATTTTTAATATAGCCCAAGGCTCATCTATACGCACAGTTGTGCCATAGTCAGGAAACTTTGCAGGAGAATATATTGTCTCTGTAGAACCATCTTTATATGTCACTTCATAAGTAATGGTTGGGGTAGTAACCACCAAATCAAGTTTATGCTCTCTTCGAAGACGTTCTGTCACAATTTCCAAATGTAACATCCCCAAAAATCCGCACCTGAAACCACGTCCCAGAGTCCCAGAAGACTCTTCTTCAAAACTTAAAGAGGAATCCGATAAACGCAGCCGAAGAAGAGCTTGTTTTAAAGAAGTAAAATCATCTTGACTCTCTGGATATACAGAAGCCCACACAACAGGTCTAGGTGTCATATAACCAGAAAGAGCGGGGGCTGCGTTTGAAACAAGAGTAAGTGTGTCCCCCACAGAGGCCACTCCTGGTTTTTTAATTCCAGTCACAATATATCCAATCTCACCAGCATTCAAAGTTTCTTGAGGCTGAGCTTCTGGAGTAAAAATACCTAACTCAAGGGCTGTAAAACGCTCCTTAGCTGCTAAAAACTGTAATAATTTACCCTTTTGTATACTCCCGCTAAACATTCGCACATAGACAATAATTCCTCGATGGTTAGAATACTGAAAATCAAATACTAAAGATTGCACACCATTGTCTTTTTTCAACTCAGGAGAAGGTATGCGATCTATAACAGCTTGAAAAATATCTTCAACTCCCTCCCCTGTTTTTCCAGAACATGACAATATTTCTTCCTCTTCACAATTCAACAGCTCCATTACTTCTTTCTTAACCTCTTCTACTCTAGCAAGAGGAGAATCAATTTTTGATAAAACTGGGATAATTACCAAACCTTGTTCACGAGCCATATCCAAAGTAGAAAAAGTCTGAGCCTGAACACCTTGCGTAGAATCCACAAGTAAAATAGAACCCTCCACAGCTTTCAGCGCACGCGAGACCTCATACGCGAAATCTATATGACCCGGAGTATCAATAAGATTAAACATGTACTCCTTCCCGTTAGGAGATGTGTAATCCATTCTGACAGGCTGCATCTTTATAGTTATACCTCTTTCACGCTCCAGCTCCATTGAGTCAAGAACCTGATCACGCATTTTGCGTTTCTCAATAGTGTGCGTCAACTCAAGCATACGGTCAGCCAAAGTGCTTTTTCCATGATCAATATGTGCAATAATGCTAAAATTTCGTATAGATTTCATAATAAAATTTCCTCTTCCATTTTCTGAATATAAAAAACAACACAGATTGTTTTTACTAAAGATCTAAATCTCCTCTCTCTCAGGTGAAACAATAGCTCGTTCCCTCCAAAACTTATGTCGGAGAGAACGTGAGATCTCATTTATTTCTTTGTTTTTAACCAATACAAGCAGTGCGATGCCAACAATAACCCCTCCGATACCTGATAGCAAGCCCTGTGTAAAAATACCAATAAATGTATTTATATTAAAAATATTATCAAAGAAATTAAGAAGATGATACGCCACAAGACCCGCCGAAAGTGATGCAAAGAGACTGTGCAAAATAGTACGCCACAGTGAAGACCAAAAACGATTGAATCTTATTTGAAAAAGAACCCAAAATGCTATTACTCCTAAAATAGACGCCATGGAATATCCAAGTGGTAACATTAAGACTTCAGTACCAGCAATACCATCAACCCGCAAGAGATCCTCTGTGAAAAAACGAAATGTCGGAATGGTACGAAATAATGTTAGAAAAATCCATGCAAAAAACACTATTCCAATAGCACTTGTTACATTAATTAAAAGTGGAATACGAGTATTGCCAGACGCATAATACCCTCGAACAAATAGAAGTATGAGGCTTTGAGCGACAAGTGATATTGAAAACAAAGCAAGAGAAGCGGCCACCAAACGAGTTTCTGACCAGCCAAACTCTCCGGACCCAAGTATTACCCGCACAATCTGAGCTCGTAAAACAATAAATAAAACTACTGCGGGAAGTGACCAAAAAATGATATGTCGAGCGACGATAATCATTTGTTCTACAAAAAGCTCTTTTTGTCCATTTGTAAACAATTTTGCAAGAGTGGGAAAAGCCGCTACTGAATATGAAACTCCTATGATTGCAAGTGGCACTGACTGTAAATTAAAGGCGAAATTAAAAATAGCTATAGAGCCAGATGTTAAAACGGATGCATACCCAAGCAACACAATTAGAGATACCTGATTTGCCGAGAGAGCTAAAGTCCTCGGTAAAGACAATTGCGTAACCTTTTTAATATCGCTCCAAAATGGTTTAAGAGTGATACGCGGCATTAAGCCTTCTGAAAAAATAAACGGAAGTTGTATAAGTAAATGCAAAAAGGCTCCTATTACTACACCAAAAGCCAATCCAATCATCCCAAATGACGGATAAAGAAACAAAATACCCCCAATAATTCCGGCATTATACAAAAGAGGACTTAGCGCATAGAGTAAAAAACGCTGGCGAGTTTGAGTTATACTTCCAAACAAGTTTGAAAAACCTAAGAAAATTGGCTGCAGTAAAAGAATTCTTGTAAGAATCACTAAATCTCCATAAAAAGGTGAGTCAACTAATCCTGGAAAAATAAAACGTGTGAGATATGGTACAGCAAAAAATACTGCTAAAGAGACTATAAGTATGATGCCTGTAAAGACTGAAAAAATTGAAGAAATAAAATCTTGTTCTGCTTTTTTATTTTCTGCAGATTTTTCAACTAGAAAAGGAATCAGAACATAAACAGACACAAGCGAGGCAACCGAAACAAATATAATATCTGGAATACGAAAAGAGGCGTAATAAACATCCAACATAGGACCGGCTCCAAATGAACTTGCAAGAAGACGGTCTCTCACTAAAGCTAAAATCTGCGACAAAAGAGCAAAAGCCCCCAACAAATACGCTGCTTCATGCAAGCCACGTATTCCTCCCCCCATCAGACGTATAATAGCTTTAACCATTTATCTACTTTTTCTAAACAAATTATTCTCCTACTACTGGTAATGATTCTCTATCTTGCGGTTTCTTCTGTGCAGATAAACCGCTAAGCGGTTTCTTCCCACTCCGTAAGTTTGCCAAAATTGACTGAATCTCACTATTGTCTGAATTAGTATTCTCTACAAAGACAAACTGTTTTATGGATTCTTCAACTCTACCTATATTGTAATAGGAAAGCCCTAAGAAATATCTGGCATTCGCATACTCTTTATTGATCTCCACAGCGCGCTCTAAAGCTATCACCGACCCTGCAAAATCCCCCTGATTATATTTCAAAAGTCCTAGTTGAAAAAAGATAACTGGATTATTAGGCTCAAGCAATGCAGCTGACTCTACTGATTTAATAGCTTCCGGAATTTGATTCTCATTCATTTGTATTTGTGCCAAAAGAAAAACGGCGGAAGTATAATTGCTTTTTTCTGAAAGAGCTTTGTTTATATACTTACGAGCTTCTGTGGTGGAACCATTTAGAACTTCCAATTCAGCAAGAGCGAGATAAAGAGACGGTTGGTGTGGAGAAAGAAGCAGGGCTTCTTTATACGAGCTTTTAGAGTTCTCATACGCTCCTTCAATCTTTAAAGGAACTACAGCTTGATAAACTCGACCCAGAGTAAACCAGTTCCTATAATTATTAGGATTTAAATTCCGCGCTTTTTGAGCATCTTCAATAGCAATCGCTAGGACTTCTTTAAACCGCGTACGTCTATCCTCCACAGAAGACGTCGTGTCAGAAATAATACTACTAAGTCTTTTTGTTTCAAGTTCAGAAGCAAAACGAACAGAGCTGTCTGTCTCTACTAAACCCTTAGACATTCTAATCATTCTCCGCGCTTCAAGCTCGTCTCCTTTTGTATTTAAAACAACGACGCCTCTCTGGAAATATGTTGCAGCGACAAACCGTTTCGAGACAAGATATATTCCAGTTCCTGTAAAAATCAAAAGGACCGTCAAACCAAGTACCGAAACAAAACCCAACCGTGGGTTTTCTGTAAAAATAAATTTCTTTTCTAAAAGTCCACCCTCACAATGACGTAAAGATGCCAGATATAAACCAGTAAAGAAAAATGTCAAGAAAAGTATTACATTACTTGGTACATAGATTATAGTGAATACCCACAAATAGGCCGCAACAACAAACGAAGACAGAGACAGATAATATGCAAACAGGTCAGAGATTGGTCTAAGCAAAAGATTACGAATACCGCTATACAAAAAAGCTGCTAAAAAGAATAGCCAGGCTAGTATTCCAAACAACCCTGTAGTTATTAATGATGTGGGAATAAAACCCACACCAGCTCTGAAGTCAGCATTCCAAAAAGGTGTAATGTTTACTGCTTTTGGTTTAAACTTCGCCCACTGCTCTATAAAGGTATTCGGCCCTGATCCAAACATTAAATTATTTTTATAAGTCTCTCGAGCTACCATCATTGTGCTCTGAAAAGATGGTCGCGCTTCAATCTGAGAAATGCTAAAAAATGAATTAATAGCAATGTTTAAAGGTTGTCCAACAAATACAAACGTGAAAGCTATAATCAGAACAAGAAGAGACGTTACAGACAATCCCAAGGTCTTAATTTTAGAAAAATTTTTAGTATTAGAACCTTTAAAGTAAAATTTATTTTTTAAAATATTGTAAATAAGAAAACTAAGCGCAAAGATACCTAACACTACCCACACTGCCATAAAATTAATAACTCCTATAAAGAAGAGTGAGATCGCTAGTACTGAATATAAAACTATTTTTGATATGATATGCAGAGAAAGACCTTCTAGTGTAATAAGAGACAAAATAGCAGTTAAACCAAAAAATATACCTAAATCATTCCACCGGCCAATAAGATTGGAGGTTGAGTTTGTAAAAATCTCAAAAGAAAAAACATCAACGCCAAAAAATAATCTAATACCTTGAAAAAGAAAAGTAACAACAAAAACGATTAGCAGCCCAGAATAGACACCGAGTATACGTTGTTTTGACTTAATAAGTATAGGAATAATAGTGAGAAGAAGAGCATTTATAGCCATAAAAAAAACGGTGTCTGTTTCTAAACGCCCGCCTATTAGAGAAATTAGAGGATTGGAAGCTGAGAAGACTGCTGAGACTAAATAAGCCAATACAACAGACCATATACCGGTTATAACTAAGCTAAAAGGGAGTAAAAGTTCACCTTCTTTTAAAAGATGTACAATAAGCAAACTAAATGCAACCAGTGTTCCTATTAAAATTAAAGATGTTTTTGTAAAAAACAATGGAACGGACAAAGATGGTAAAAAGAAAATAGGAAGAATAAGAAAAACAGCAGTAATTATATAAAAAGCTGAACGTAAAAAACCAGATTCATTCCTATCCTCAACAATGAGCTGTTTTTTTTCTTCTGAAATATACTCCGTATCCATAATATTTAATTGACTTATATCTATAGGTGAAGATACTTCACCCTTTCATCAATCAATCCATTTATTATAACAAGTCTAGACGAACAACAAAGAAGCAATCTTCTGTGGAAAAATATGACAAAAGCCGCCTTCAGGCGACTTTTGTCATATTTTTATGGACCGCATCTATAAGCCGAATTCTGTATCAAATACCAGCAAGCCAATATTTGACGACAGTTATTTATCTGGTCCCTCAATTACTCTCGGGATCTAGCGGCACTTCCATCTATTATTCCAGTCATCAAAAATGACAAAATCAAGATGGACACGGCCTTGCACGCAAGTAAGGATTTTGCCGTTTCACCCTCCAATTTCATTTAGAGTAAACCCTAAACTTATATGGAGACTGTTCCAGTACTGGAACCCCTGGCACTTTCACACCACAGCGTCTCTGCTCGCACCTCTCGGGTCTCCCCGGACGGGCGTTACCCGCTACCCTTCTCTCGTAATAAAAAACGAGGCGTGTTCGGACTTTCCTCTCCCTACAAAAAATAAAATATCTCTTAAGAGAGCAACTGTCCAATGCGGACCAAGTGTAAATTATGTCACACACTCTCACAAAAAGCAATATTAACCCCATATTAAAAATCTAGTCTTAGGCATGTCCTCACCACCAAAAGAAAAAGTCTTGATTTAGCTCAAGACTTTTAAAAAATATTTGGAAATCTTTTGGTGATGAAATTAAAACTCCTCAAATACAGGGAGTATTTTGATCCCAGTATAGACACTTAAACTGTTTCCGTTAAAGTCCACACATTTTAGTGTATAGGTAGTTTCTTCTTGTATATTTGTTGCATTGTATGTTCCTGTGAATGTTTCGTAGGGGGTAACATCCTTAGAGCTGATTATACTTGGGTTAGATACGGTACATTTTGTTACAAGCTTGGCGTCCCATGTGACAGAAGAGGACCCTCCTTTTCTTATGATAATAGGATCGGCTGTTATTTGAAGATTTGGTGAAGGGTTTGATTCATCGTTATCTGTTGGACTAGAACACCCTAGATCACTACCTGCTGGATACCCTACCACATAGTCTATTAGACCATCGTCATCGTCATCTGCTCCGTTTGAACATTGTGGTAGAGGTGGGTTATTACC
>CAZNKJ010000018.1:0-9210 GCA_964574145.1 uncultured Candidatus Saccharibacteria bacterium | reverse complement strand
GAGATTTTCTTTTGAAGCAATAATTTCGGCTTGTTTAGCCTCTAAAATGAAAAGTTTCATCGGTTCGAGCCAATAATTACCCTTTTGCTCAAAATCGGCTAATTTCTCAGAAATATCAATTTTATTGTTAAGAAGTTTGTGTTTTTTGGACGTGTATTCCTCTTTTGAGATAATTTCATCCAGGTGCACGTCTAAAAGTTTCTCTAACTTCTTATCATATACAGATATTTCTGATTTTAGATTTTGAGCATAAAGGGTTCCGTCTTGGGCTTCTTGCTCGCGATCTTCTTCAAGTTTAGCGAGCATATTACCTGCCCAAGACGGAGGCAAAGAAACTTTTTCTATGACATCATTTATCTGCTCACTCAAAATCTCTTCTCTCACATACTTTTGCGAACATGCTCCGCGCTTTTTAGTACAGCGATAATAATGATGTCCTTTCTGCGTTTCAGAAGTAATGGCGCAACTACACTCGGCGCATAGAAACAAACCTCGGAATGGATACTCAATAGCTTTTCTATACTTCTTAGGTTTCGCTTTGTTAGCCATTACCTTCTGAACGCTGTCAAAAAGTTTCTTTGCAATTATTGGCCCGTGCTTTGCTTCGTATAACTCGCCATTGTATCGAAAGACTCCATAATAAAACGGATTAGAAAGAATATTTTGAATGACGGAAACCGATAAGACTTTTCCGCTTTTACTAAACAAGTCGATTGAATTAGCAATATTTTGTATATCTTTCAGAGAATATCTGCCTGTCGCATAACGCTCAAATAATTTCCGTATAAGTGGCGAACGTTCGGCATCAAGCACTACGATATGTTTAAGTTTGTCATTTAGATATCCAACAGGTGCCCAGCTAGGCCATTCGCCACGGCGCAATTTCTGCCGAAGTCCGCGTTTTGTATTCTCTGAAAGATTATCAACAAAATATTTCGATTGACCAAAAGCAATGTTGAGCATGAATTTGCCCTGTGGAGTGGGTTCAAACCAGAAAGTAGGAGATTTTAGCGCTTTAATTTTTCCGCTATCCACTAAAAATATAATCCTTCCACCATCCACGCTATTTCTCGCCAAGCGATCAGGGTGCCACGCTAGGATTCCCTCTGCCTCTCCACGCTCCACACGTGCGAGCATTTTATTAAACACGGGACGTCCTGGCTCTTTGGCAGTCTGCGATTCCCGAAAAGTGTCCACGATGTGTAAATGCTCGCGCGCGGCAAGTTCATTCAATTCAACTTCTTGTGACTCAAGCGATAACACTTGCCTGTCGTCCTCATCGGTTGATTTACGAATATATAAAAAATAGTTCATATTGCTTTTGGTTGTTTAAAAATTATTGCTTCAATCCCGCTTCTAGCGGGAAAAAAAGATTGGCTCGCAATGCTTCAGCATTGAATGTTTGGAGAACATGGAACCCGCTTTTGCGGGATCGGGCGGTTTTGGTTTTGTGGGAAAAAGAGTGGAAAATCCTTGCGGATTTTCCTAAACCCTCCGCCATAGGCGGACGAAAATTGGAGGGCTGTTCTGTTTGGCTCCATCTATATGATGAAGTCCGAACTTATTTTAGCAAGCGAGGAGCGGAATGAGATTTTAATCTCATTTAGTCCGAGCGATGGTAAAACATGCTTTGCATATTTCGAGCGGAGCTCGACCACTTCCGCGCCGAGCGCGCGGTAACTCCAAACTTTGTCTTACGCTCCGACAATGTGGTAATGCGAACTATGTGCCTCTCACGCCTCCGCTAAAGCTACGGCGTACACAAAACAGAAAATTTTTCTTTGCGTTTTTTTCTTCTTCTTTTCGCCCCCAACATTTTTTCAAAAAGGAAAAGAAAATTTCTGTTTTGCTCGCTTTTCCAACGGCTCAACGCCGTTGAGCCGTTGAAGGAAAGTGTGCTATTATTATTTAAACGTAAGGACTATATGTATTATATCATAATCCTTACATTATAATAGAAGTTATCCACTACGAATATGTCATCAATTGGTCAGAATATAAAGAAGCTACGAAAAAAGAAAAGTATATCCCAAGACAAGCTCTCAAAGCTTGCCGATATTTCTTTAAATACAGTCGTAAAACTTGAACTTGACCAAAGCCCCAACCCTACCTTGGACACACTCAAAAAAATCGCAAAAGCGCTCGACATAACTATTGATGATTTGATTAAATAATTATGAACGATATATTCAAAGTTTATATTCAAGCAGTAGCAATAAAGTTTTCTCATGAGGAAACAAGTGAAATGGGTTATCGTACTGAGTTTGAAACACTACTCAAGAGTATCTTTCAAACAATCAATGTTCATCGAATTGACCATGACGCTAAAGCTACAGGAGGAAACAAGCCTGACTTTGTTGTATTAAATAATGACGTGCCCATTCTTTATATTGAGGCAAAAGATATTGGAATTTCATTAGATAAGGTTGAAAAATCAGAACAAATGAAGAGGTATTTTGGTTATGCAAATCTCGTGCTTACTGATTACACAGAGTTTCGTTTTTACAGAAATGGTCTACCTTATGAAGAGCCTATCAAAATTGCAAGTTACGATGTAAAAAATCGAACAATCACTGCAATTCCAGAGAACTATGAACATGTTGCAAAATCACTTCTTGATTTTGCGCAATCTCATAAAGAGCCCATAAGGTCTGGTAAGCATCTTTCAAAAATTATGGGTGGTAAAGCCCAACGAATACGTGATAACGTTAAACAATTTCTAGGTAACCAGTCAGATAAAAATACTGAACTCGTTCGTGTCTATGAAGCCATTAAGAAACTCTTAGTACATGATTTAACACACGAATCATTTGCAGATATGTACGCACAGACTATTGTATACGGACTCTTTGTTGCTCGATATCACGATAAGACCCCTGATGACTTTTCACGTACTGAGGCTCGTGACCTTATTCCAAAATCTAATCCATTATTGCAACAGTTTTTCGATCATATTGTCGGCCCTCAATTTGATAAGCGCCTCGAATATATCGTGGACGAACTTTGTGTTGTGTTCTCACATGCTGATGTGGAGGAACTAATGAAGGAATATTTCAAAGATGACTTATGGAGTAAAACACATAAAGGCCCAGACCCTGTAATACATTTTTATGAAGACTTTCTGAAAGAATATGATGATGCTCTTAGAAAAAAAATGGGGGCATACTATACTCCATTACCTGTCGTTGAATTTATCGTTCGTTCAGTCGATTGTTTACTCGAAAAAGAATTCAATCTTACAGGAGGACTTGCAGACACATCCAAAACTGAAGATGGTTTACATCGTGTTCAAATATTAGATCCAGCTGTTGGTACTGGTACTTTTTTTAGTAGTGTAGTTGGAAAAATATACGAGAAAATATTACGCAAAAAACAACAAGGAAGTTGGCCTGCTTATGTGCATCATGATTTACTTCCTCGCCTACATGGGTTTGAAATTATGATGACTCCATACACAATCGCACACCTTAAAATGGCTATGGCATTTGAAAAGACTGGTTTTAAATATTTTAATCAGCGACTTGGAATATACCTCACAAATGCTTTAGAGCAAGGTGAAAAACAGGAAGGTCTTTTTTCTTTTGGTTTTGCAGAAAGTATTGCAGAAGAATCCAAAAAGGCATCTATTATAAAAAATGAAACACCCATAATGGTTGTCGTTGGTAATCCCCCTTATAGTGTCAGTTCTTCAAATAAAAGTGAATGGATACAGGATTTGATTAAAGTATATAAGAAAAACCTGAATGAAAGGAAAATTAACCTTGATGATGATTATATTAAATTTATTCGATTCTCCGAATATTTCATCGAAAAGAACAAGAGTGGAATTGTCGCAATGATTACAAATAATTCATTTATAGACGGCAACACTCATCGTCAAATGAGAAAGCATCTTCTCGAAACCTTTGATGATATCTACATACTTGATCTACATGGTAATTCAAAGAAGAAAGAAACCGCTCTAGATGGTAGTAAAGATGAAAATGTTTTTGATATTCAGCAAGGTGTATCGATAAATATCTTTGTTCGCAAAACAGAGAAAAAAGAAAGCTTGGGGAAAGTTCACCATGCCGAACTTTTTGGTAAGCGCAAAGATAAATTTGAAACTCTTAATGAGAGCTCTGTTGATACCATCAAATGGAATAGACTTGATTATTCTGAGCCATATTATTTTTTTGTACCAAAAGATTTTAAATCAGCAGGAGAGTATGAAGAAGGATTTAAAATTAATGACCTTATGGAGCAGTATGTTTCAGGGGTTGAGTCTGTTAGGGATAAAATCACAATTCATTTTTCCAAAAAGGAACTGTCTGAAGTGATTAATGATTTTAAAAATCTCACTGAAAATGATATCTGTACAAAATACCAAACCAAAGATGCAAGAGATTGGAAAGTTGAAAGGGCTAAAAAAGACATCTTATTGAATAGTGAAGATACCACTAATTGGAGAAAGATTACATATAGGCCATTTGATAATCGAGAAATCTTTTATTCTGGAACTCAAAATGGTTTTGTTTGTAACCCTCGGTTTAAAATCATGAAAAATATGTTGAGTAATAATACATCCCTTTTGACAACTCAAAAGAATCGTCAATCTAGTCTCGGCTATTTTTTTATTTCAAACCATATAAGTGATAGACACGCTTTAGATTCAGCGGCAGATTCTATGCAAGTATTTCCGTTGTTCCTTTATTCCAAAGATGGCACTAAATCTCCAAACTTAAAAAAGGAAATTTGGCAGAAAATCGAATCAATAGTTGGAGAAACAGCACCAGAAGATATTTTAAATTACATATATGCTGTTTTATACTCACCTGACTATCGACAAAAATATAAAGAGTTTTTGAAGATAGATTTTCCACAAGTACCTTACCCAGATGATAAGAAGCAATTTGAGTCACTTGTGGCTCTAGGTAAGGAATTAAAGGAGTTACACTTGCTCAAATCTCCAAAAGTAAATCAATACATTACCTCATACCCAGTGATGGGCTCAGATGAAGTAGAAAAAATCTCGTATGAAGGAGGAAATGTTTTTATAAATAACAAACAGTACTTTGGTGATGTTCCTGAAATTGCTTGGAATTTTTACATCGGGGGCTATCAACCTGCGCAAAAATGGCTCAAGGATCGTAAGGGTCGCAAACTCACCAACGAAGACATCGAACACTACCAAAAGATTGTCGTCTCACTCGTCGAAACAGATCGGGTAATGAAACTTATAGACGAGACTATACAAATATGATTCTCCAACGAACTATAAACAGTTATTCACAGTAAGTACAGCACACCTTGTGGTAAAATTAAACTAATAAAGCGTTATGGTTTCCTGCAATATTAAAGACATAAATACTACTCCTTACCCTACTAATGATGCAGGTATTAGAACTGCGCTTGTGTGTGTATTGACTGCACAATACAAACAATATACGCATCCATTCAAGATTATTGACGAGTTAGGTACCAATCATGGAGCTGCAAGAATTGACCTTGCAGTAGTAAACGGCTTCATGCATGGATACGAGATTAAGAGCGACCGTGATACTCTTGAACGATTACCTGAACAAGTTCGTAGATTTAGCGCAGTGTTTGACAAAGTCACGTTAGTGGTCGGACGCACCCATTTGCTACACGCACTTGCAATCATTCCCGACTGGTGGGGTGTTGAAGTTGCGGTCGCAAATTCAAATCAAAAAATTGATTTTAGAATTATACGGGGTGCAGAACAAAACCCAGCACAAGAGAGCATTGCCATAGCCCAACTGTTATGGCGCGAGGAAGCTTTGCAAATACTCGAACACAAAAAAGAGGTAGCTGGAATGAAATCAAAGTCACGCGCAACTATCTACGAACATCTAGTAAAGATTTTAGATATTAATACACTCAAAAAAGAAGTGCGCGCAACCCTACTTAACTCTAGGCAAGGTTGGCGATCTGATGTGCTACTAATGTCAGGTGGTGATTAATACCCGCACGCAACCAAGTCTCAGTGCTTCCTGTTCCCTTTATACTCGGGTCTTTCATGTATGCCGGAAAGTGCTGTGCCTTGTCTGCAATAAATGTGTCTCCTGCACTAAAATCAGCACCGTAATATCTTGTATCTTTCACCAGCTCCACAGCACTCGCAAGATACAGTTTGAATTCTTGCTTTTTCCCTTTTTTAATCAACCAGCTCTCATCCAGAGTATACTTAATACTTGAGGTTGGTGGGTAAAATTGGGTTGAATATATGTATATAGGATGTTGTATTAAATAGTCAGCAAATGTCGGTTTTCTAAGCAATGCACCAACATGAACATATTTGTACCAACTATTCCACTCAATGCGTGGAATAAGATTTTCCTCTGCAAACTTACATTTGGATAAATCCACAGGAAATGAACCACCTGCAAAAGTAAACGTTCGCCACTTTTGTAGATGAATAATTTTTTGACTTGCATCCAAGTACGAGTGGTACTCATTTGCGTTTTGTGCATGTTCCTTAATATCTACCAAAATATCGACTTCGTTCTCGCTTAATCCGCTTGCAGTAAGTACTGAGGTGATATTTTGGTTTAACTTTTCGATATCAGACAAATCGTAATCTGTGATACGTAAACATAGACCATCATCAGTCTTTTTTGTTATAGAATAGGCGGTATTTTTAATCTCTTCTTCATCTGACATGTAAATAACAGGAATCAACACCCCTCCGACACCCTGCATGTCATTACATATAGCCGCGAGACTACTAGCTTTGAGTGGTGTAGTGAATAGTGAACTAACATCAATAAATACTGGTGTAATACCCCATACCTCAATAATCTTTTCTCGTACTGTTGGAGCAAGTTTTTCAAACTTCTTTACAATATCTTCAATCTTCTCAGTTGACTTATGGTTCGGCATCACCAATTGAACTACTGGTGTGATGTGTGACTTACTTTCGTCAGACAGCAACTTAAGCGCACCTTGTTCAGCACGCTTCCACTTCAATATAGGAACATAGTGATTTGTATCAAACATATTATTTTTTCCAAGGTATTTCTGGGAAATTTTGTCTAACTTTTGACCCGTTTACGACTTTGCTCAGATATACGTATGTATTACCCTTATGTCTAATCTGTCCTGCAATGATAGCGACGTGAATCCCAAGTTCACTCGCCAAACTGGTTGCGGACATGAGCGATGGAATGAGTCGTGCTGGGCTTACTTCCCATTTAGCACTCGGTAAAAGTACCTCCTCTGCCATAGCATCAGCTTCTTTTTCCTTCTCATCAAGCTCAAGTGCTTTGACCCCTTCTATCTCATCATAAAAAAGACTAATATCTTCATTGTAATGTTTTGCCACATGCGCGAGCTCATGCATGAGAGTAAACCAGAAGTTGTCGAGTCTGTCGTAGCGAAGCGTAAGTCCAATCACAGGATTTTCTTTATTCACTAAGAGAGTTGCACCATCCAAATGTGTTTTTGATAAATGTGGTTCTACAATCAGTATGATGCCATGCTTTTTAAGATATTTCTGTGCACGGACAGGGCCGTCATCATGCACACTCAACTTTACCAACTCACGCATAAACTCAATCGTTATAACACCGTCTGTGTAAGCAACAGACCGTTTTACTTTTTTTGCTTTCTCTAGTACTCGTATAGACCATGCATAGAGTGCATACTTGTCTGTTGTTGGTGCAGATCGGTAATGTGATTTACGAGGCATTCCGACAAGTTGTGCAGGTAGTACTGTGCTGGAGAAAAAACCTTTTAGTAATTGAATCTTGTCATGTGTTTTAAGAGTGTCTTTCCCAAAATATCCGTATGTTTCCATTTCACGGACAAGTCTAGTATTCCAGTGTTGCAACTCAGGTTCTGATTCAGTATCTATTACAGGCTTTTTTATAAGCACTTTAGCGGGAATACCAAGACCCGCTTCAAGTGCACGCACCATTTCAAGGGTAAGTTGTCTCTTACCAGATAGTATTTCAGAAACACGGCTTCGACTACCAATGTATTGCACCAGATCAGCGGATTTAAGATCAGACTGCTCCATGCGGAATTTTATCGCTTCTATTGGATCAGGTAGATCAATAGGGTAAACCTTTGACTCGTAGTCTTGTATGAGTTTACTGAGAACATTAAGCTGCTCGCCCTTATCAGATTTAGGTTCAGGGGCACCTCCCATAAGCTCCTCCATGTATGAAAGAGCTTCCTTGTGATCTTTTTCAGTTTTTATAATTTTTATGCGGTTCATATTTTTATACTTTTATACAATATCCCATTTGTCATACTCTTTATGTGTCCCTGCTTTTTTTATCAAAACCACTCCATTTTTATACTCAACCTTTACCCAGATCCGATACCTATTCCCGTTAATATCAAAAATGACATTTTGGCCTCCCAGGATACTTGCTTTCGGATACCTACTCTTCAAGTTATGAGGGGTCTGCCACTTCTCTTCCTCCACATCCGAAACCCATGCTTCAACCTGCGATCGAGAGTCAGCGTATCTATCGGTAAGGTGTTTCAGTGTATGTTTTGCTAATAATTTCATTATGTTAAACGTGTTTAAATATGTGTATGGTTTTCTGTTCCCGTAGTGGTAATACTATATGAAACACTTTATTCTGTCAAGTTTTTTCTGGGAACTGGGAGTCGCTATCCCTTTTCCACTCTTTATAGCGGACATGCTGTGCGCGCATGGGTGGGTTTGGGGCAAGCACATACAGAATGCGTCCTCGGGCTATTTCCGCTAGGAGCGTTAGGGCTTTCGGGCGAGCGCCGTAGTTGTGTTGCAAAATATAGTTTAATAGCGGAAGCGATACCATGTAATATATATTGAAAAGATAAAAGAGGGGGTTGTGCAAGGGCGGACTCCGAAGGCACGTTAAAGCGAACTGCGAGCGTTGCATTAAGTAAAACATCGCACGGTACTGAAGATATTGAATGAGCACTGCGAGGAGGAGACCCGAAGCTGGGGGAGAAAACCGTTTTCTCCCCCAAACAGAGGCGTGCTGTTTGCGAAGCAAACAACGCACGCACCAAGGCATCTAGGCGCTCGTAGCCCTAGCGGAAATAGCCCGAGGCGAATGCCAAGGGTGCCGTTTACCGAAGCCCTATCCTTTAAATGGAAATGCACTAGGACTCCTTTTTAAAAGCCTCTATGTCTGTGAGTTTACGAACAGAGAAGCAAAACAGAAATTTTCTTTTCCTTTTTGAAAAAATGTTGGGGGCGAAAAGAAG
>CAZNKJ010000017.1:0-10859 GCA_964574145.1 uncultured Candidatus Saccharibacteria bacterium | reverse complement strand
CGTCCATTGCGGAAGATTCTCGACTGCGGCCTCCCGTAGGAGTATGGACCGTGTCGCAGTTCCATCGGTGGGGGTCAGGCTCTCACCTCCCCTAGACGTCATAGCCTTGGTAAGCCTTTACCTTACCAACAAGCTGATATCCCGCAGGCCGCTCCCATAGCGATAAATCTTTACTCCGAAGAGACTATCAGGTATTAGCTAACCTTTCGATTAGTTATTCCTGACTATGGGGTACGTTCCTACGTGTTACTACCTCGTTTGCCACTCCAAGTCCGAAGACTTGGCGTTCGACTTGCATGCCTTATCCACGCCGCCAGCGTTCACCCTGAGCTAGGATCAAACTCTACTTAAAGATAGATGAACGGAACAAAAGAAAAGGCAGACTCTTCTTTTGCCCTTATTTAGTGTGTACTTAATACAATTATCTCAAGAGATAATTGTTAACTGATACTGATTTGTGTGACTTGCACATACGTTTCTGTATGTATTCTCACCTATTTAATTTTCAGAGAACTAATTTATCTATTTTATCTTGACCTAAAATTCCGCCAAGTTAAAAACCGCCCCTACGGCAGTCACAAACCAGTATACCCGCTTAGATTAAGGAGTCAAGTATTAAACCAAATAGAGTCAAAATCTATTTAGACTTACCATTCAACGCGACTAAAAGAGGAGAGGCTAGGCAAATAGATGAATATGTTCCTGCCACTATCCCAATCACAAGAACCAGAGCAAAGTTTTCAGTAGCCACTCCTCCAAAGAAAAATAAAGCCAACAGAACAAGTACAGTTGTAAAAGATGTATTTATAGAACGAGCGAAAGTTTGATTGAGACTCTTCCCCACAGTAAGTTCAAAATCTTCTCTTCTTTTTAGCTGTTGATTTTCTTTCAAATTTTCTCGTACACGATCAAAAACAACTATGGTGTCATTAACAGAATACCCAAGTATCGTAAGCAAGGCGACAACAAATAACACATCTATTTCGGCACCAAATACTGACGCAAGAGCAGCAAATAGTCCGACAGGAATAATTACATCATGCAAAAGAGCTACGATTGAAATGACTCCATATTTCCACGAAGATACTGGTTCTGATACGTGTCTAAATACATAGGCAATAAAAAACACAATGATTACTACAACTAGAGAAAATGCTAGCAGCGCTTTTGCACGTAACTCAGACCCTATGGTTGGGCCAATGGAAGTAAACCTCTCCACATTCATCTTAATTTCCCCGCCAAGAGACAGCTTATCAAGCACAGCAAGTCGTTCTTTTTCACTTAAATCACGAGTCCTTAAAATAAAACCTTGGTCTCCAGCTTCTCTTAAAGAAAAGCCCCCCATTGCCAACTTCTGTATATTTTCCTCAAGCACCGAACGATCAGGGCGTTCGTTTGTATACCGCACTTCTGTAAGAGCGCCTCCTGTGAAATCTACACTAAAATTAAGTCCAAAGATTACAATAGACAATAAAGATAACCCGACAAAAATAGTGGAGAGTATAAAGAATATTTTTCTGTGTCTGACTATAAACATATTATTTTTTTAAAATAAATTAAGGTCGCATACCTTGTCCATATAAAAACTTAAGGTATTTGTTCTGGGTGTCGCTACCAATAGCGACCAGTATAGCTCTAGTGATTGTTATTGCCGAAAATAGAGAAACTAATATACCTATCGAAAGAGTCACGGCAAATCCTTTTGTGAGAAAAGTCCCTACATAGAAAATAACAACCGCTGTTATCAAACTAGAAATATTTCCATCACGTATAGAAAGCCATGCTCGCGTAAAACCATCTTTAATTGCCTGACGTGTAGCCTTTCCAGAACGCAGTTCTTCTTTCATACGCTCAAAAATGAGCACATTTGCATCAACAGCCATCCCAATAGAAAGAACGAACCCGGCTATTCCAGCCGCAGTAAGTGTGACTGGAATTAGTTTGAAAATTGCCAAAACAGTAACTATATAAAAAGAAAGAGAAAGAACAGCTATAATTCCTGGAAGACGATACCAAAGGATCATAAAAAATGCCACTAAAATAAGTCCATACATCCCTGCCACAACTCCCTTTTGCAGGGTCTCATTTCCAAGAGACGCCCCAATAGACTGAGTACTTAATGGTTCAATAGGAACAGGAAGAGCACCCAGGTTTAAATTACGAACTACTACTCGAGCTTCTTCCGGACTAAAACTACCAGTGATCACAGCAGTTCCCCCGGTTATTTCTTCACGAATTACCGGAAGTTCTATAGGAACACCGTCAAGAAAAATGGCGAGAATGTCTCCAACATGTTCCCCAGTAATCTTAGCAAAAAGGTCAGCTCCTTCTTTATTAAACTGTAAAGACACTACTGGCTCATTAGCGAGACCTCCACGACCCCCCTGTCCAAAATCCAAACGGGACCTCTCAAGGAAACGTCCTGTTAATTCTGTCGGTATATATCCTTCTTTTGGAATATCAGGAACTTCCTTACCAACATTTGATACAGCGTCTTTATATTTATCGGCAACTAACTTAAACTCAAGAAGAGGAGTCTCTCCTATAAGAGCTTTTGCTTTCTCTACATCTGTTACTCCAGGAAGTTCTACAATCAAACGCCACTCTTCAGTATTAGAAAAAGATCCAGTATTTGATACTTGTACTGTAGGATCTAATACCCCTGCCACACCAGCTATATCACGTCCGTTAACACGACGCTCTATAACTTCACGAAGTGCTTGCATAGATTCTTTTACATCAGCCGGAAGTATTTTGCTTGTGTCCGCTTTATACACTAAATGAGTGCCCCCAGCTAAATCTAAACCAAGACGAAAGGGGTATCGAGAATTAATATCAGTCTCAGAATTGTATACAAAATAACCAATTCCTATCCCAACAAGAAGTGTAAATAAAACAAGAATGCGCGCAAACGCTATATTGTTCTTTGCAGAACCTTTCTCTTTTTCTGACATGGCACTATTTATAGCAATTTCAACGCAAAGAGTCTATATATCTGATTTCTTACTCAAGATAAGTAAGTTTTTAAAAATCATCGCTACGGTTATGGGACCTATCCCGCCAGGAACTGGTGTAAACAATGAAGCCTTCTCTGAACAGGCTGGGTCAGCATCTCCTTTGAGTTTCCCTTTGAGCTCACTAGTGCCAGCGTCAAGAATTATCACTCCATCTTTTACCATGTCTGGCTTTATAAGCGAAGGAACACCTGCTCCTAAAATTAAAATATCGGCTTCTTTTGTAAAAGAAATCAAATCTTTTGTCTCCTCATCTACTGTCTCTACCAAGGCTCCTTGTTGTCGTGCCCACTCCGCAGACGGCTTGCCCACCAAACTACCATTACCAACCACAACCACTTTTTTCCCTTTTATCGAAACCTTTTGTTCCTTGAGAATTTCTTCTATGGCTCCAACCACAGGAGGTAAAATCCTAAACTTCCCTTCCTTAAATAAAAGAACGGCCTCATCAGAAATAACATCAACATCACAATGAACCGAAATAGTATTGCGCACAATCTTCTTATCTATCTCTGGAGGCAAAGGAAGCTGAACTATAACTCCATCATGTTCTAATGAGGAACTTTTGATATCATTCTTTATCTGTTGAGTACTAACACTCCCGTCATTATAATTCTTAACAAATATTTGAATTCCAATATCTTCTGCAAAAGATTTTTTCAGTGCAACAAATTTTTTCGTAGACAGATTGCCCCCCACCATAAAAACAGCCAGCGTTGGAATATCTACCAGACCATTTATTTTCTTCTGCAGAACTTTTTTAATACCCTCTGCCGTCTTTTTACCATTTACTACCATTTTTATACCTCTACATTTTTTTCTTTAAATCTTCTACTCCTTCTTTAAGCAAAACATGAGCTTGCCAACCCAAAAACTCTTTTGCTTTATCACAATTAGCCTGTGAATGTTTCGGTTCAAAACGTGATGGTATTTTCTCTACAACACCGCCAACCAACTTCGCAAGTTTCTGCATTGATATACTCTTGCCTGAGCCGATATTAAAAACATCTCCTTTGTTTGCCTTTACACTTTCGGCTGCCATTATATTAGCCAACACAACATCTTTAACATGAACAAAATCTCTCGTTTGTTCTCCATCTCCAGTAATAAGAAGTGGTTTTTTATCTTTAAGTTGTTTTAGAAATTTACTTACAACAGCAGCGTACGTTCCTTCTGCGCTCTGTCGAGAACCATATACATTAAAATAACGAAGCCCTACTGTGGAAAGACCATATGTTTCTCCCCACAATTTACACATTTTTTCGCCTAAATATTTTTGCAGACCATACGGACTCTTGGGCTGAGCTTTCATCTCTTCAATAAGGGGCATTGTGTCCTGATCTCCATAGACAGCACTAGAAGACGAGTAAACGACTTTTTCAACTCCCCCTTCGTGAGAAGCCACAAGTATGTTAAGCGTTCCAGTAAGATTAACGTCATGAGTCTCTATTGGATTTTCTATCGAATACTGCACGCCAGCGATAGCCGCTAGATGAAAAACATATTTTGACCCCATTATAATAGGACAGATATCGTCATAATTTCTTATATCTACCTCATGTAAAAATGCCCGACTGTTAACATTACTTTTTTTTCCAAAAGACAAATTGTCTATTACTTCCACATCAAAACCTTTTTCCAACAAAGAATCTACCAGATGTGATCCTATAAACCCCGCCCCTCCTATTACAACTGCTTTTTCTTTACATAACATAATTCAAAATATTATCGTCCAGCACGTGCTAAAAGTATTTTGGCCGTCTTTAAAGCAACGTGAATATCCAACATTAAGGAACGATTCTTAATATAATAAAGATCATAAGAAAGTTTATCCTCAGTAGCTTTTACGTCAATACCATGATGAGGATGCTCATGGTGATTAATTTGAGCCCACCCAGTAAGACCTGGTTTTACCACATGCCTAATATTATAATTTGGTATTCGTTCTGCATACTGTTTCACTAAAGCTGGAAATTCTGGCCTAGTTCCTATGAGAGAGAGATCTCCTTTAAGGACATTCCACATCTGAGGAAACTCGTCCAACCTTGTTTTCCTTAGAAAAGAGCCTACTCGAGTAACAGTAAGTTTGCTCTTTAATACACTACTTCCTTTGTCATCACCGCTCATACTACGAAACTTTCTAATACTAATCGGTTTGTTATCTCTTCCTATTCTTTCTTGTCTAATAAGAAAAGGGCCTCCGTCTTCTACTTTCATTGCTAAATATATAAAAGGAGTCACAAGCAACACAGCCGACCCTAATATAAGAGCTAAGACAATGTCCATTGTTCGCTTCAAAAAGTCATGGATATATTTTGGGCTTATAGAAACATTTTCAAGAAACCAGTTTGGATGAATGAGAGAAAGGGGTATTCGATCAAATACATTTTCATACATCGTCGCTATATCAATAAAACGAAACGGTGCATTTAAAAACGCTAGGTTAGAAAAAATCGGAACAAGAGACTTAAACTCGGGACTGCTGGAGTCTCCGACGACTATAGAAGCATCTCCAGAACTCACTCTCTCAATGAGAGTAGCTTGGATACTAAGAGAGTCCCCTACAGACTCTGGATCTATGTGTAAAATAAAATAGAAAGGATATCTATTATTATTATTTACTTCTTCAAATAACATTTCCGATTCATACCCAGAGCCTATTAACACAGCACTCTGTCGCTTTTTTTTACTAACAAAAGATACCAGGTCTGAAGACAGAGATAATCTCCACCATAAAATTAGGACAAAAGATGTGACTAAATAAATCACCAGATTAGTCTTAGGAGTTAATCCAAAATAAGGAATAAAAAAGAAAAAAAGTGCCGCAAGTACAATATTAAAAAGTTGTGATTTAAAAATAACCGCCGGGAGCTTTTTTTTGAATATAATAGTATGTTTGTCATACAATCCTGCGACAAAAAAAACAGTCACCCAAGCGACAAAAAGAAGGGAAAATGGTATTAAATGAGCTATCAAAGATTCATTAGTTGGCAAAGATAAGTGACGTAATGTTAGCGTTATCCATAACGAAACTATAAATACCAAAATATCTCCAACAAACAAAAGGATAGGTTCTCTGGAACTTAAGATTCTTAAACTCATTCAACTATCTTACTTTCCATTTTAAAAATAGACAAGGCAGATAAATTTGCTGGGTTTCATCTCTAATGTTATTGTGAAAACACTATGAAAAAAGTTCTGTTTATAATAACAAAATCAAATTGGGGGGGCGCTCAACGATATGTCTACGACCTCGCAACCTCTCTATCAAAAGATGATTTCGAGATTTCTGTTGCTTTTGGGGGAACAGGTTTACCAAGAGCTGACATAGGAAAGTTACATGAAAAACTTACAGAGACTGGAATAAGAACTCTTAAATTAAAATATTTCTCTCGCGACATTTATCCTATTTTTGATATCCAAGCTTTTCTTGAACTCATAAAGCTTTTAAGAACAGAACATCCAGATATCCTGCACTTAAACAGCTCAAAGGCAGGTGGTCTAGGCGCTGTTGTTGGCAGAATAACCAACATCCCTCAAATTATATTCACATCACATGGACTTGCTTATGATGAGGATCGCCCTCACCTTATCAAACTTTTGATTTTCTTTTTTTCTTGGTTAACTTTTATTTTTGTCCATAAAACAATTATGGTTACCCAAGACACATATAACAGAACTGTGACTTTACCTTTCCTTCGTAAGAAAATTTTTCTCATACACAACGGAATCCTCCCTCTTTCTTTCCTAGAAAAAGAAGAAGCAAAATCATCACTTCTCTTAAAATCAAAACTGGATCATTTCTCCTCAGAAGGTTTCAAAGATGATTGGATTGGCACCGTCTCAGAACTTACAAAAAACAAAGGGCTGGATTATTTATTGGAGGCCAGCCTGCTGTTAAAAAAACAAGGGGCCCTATTTTCTCTGTTTATCATAGGTCACATAGAGAGCGAAAAGCTACGAAATGATTTTTTTATAAAAATAATGAAAATGGGACTCTCAAAAAATGTTTTCCTACTTGGGTTTATTCCTGATGCTTACAGATACCTAAAGGCTTTTGATATCTTTACCCTTAGTTCGGTAAAAGAAGGTCTGCCATATGTACTTTTGGAAGCAGGACTTGCTAAAAGACCTGTAATATCAAGCAACGTAGGAGGTATCCCCGATATTATTGAAAATAAAAAAACTGGTATTCTAATTACACCCAAAGCCCCTGAACAACTAGCGGACGCGATAACTCTCTTCGTAAAGAACAAAGATGTTAGAGAGAAGATGGGCCTGACTCTTTGTAAAAAAGTAGAAATAGAATTCTCGCAGGAAAAAATGCTCAAAAAAACAGCACTTCTCTACCTAAACTCCTAAGAATTCTTTACCAACATCTTCACGGTGAATTGTTCTAGAGTAACGACGCATTCCCATAAGGATTCCTATAGCAACAAACTCTGTGACTAAATGTGACCCGCCATATGAAAGAAAAGGAATGGTTATCCCAGTGACAGGAAGAAGTCCTATATTCATACCTATATGAATAGTAAAATTTGCAAATAATAAAGAAGCAACACCTACAGCAAACAGTGTTTCAAAGTTGGTTGCACCATGGATGGCATAAAAGAGAATCCTGAATATAACCATTGCAAAAAGAGCAAAAAGAAGAATGACTCCTAAAAACCCCCACTCCTCTGCAAAAGCTGCAAAAATAAAATCAGTTTCATATTCCGGCAAAAACTGCAATTTTGATTGAGTTCCATACCCTATCCCCTTACCTAAAACCTGCCCTGATCCCACTGCAATAGTTGATTGATATGCATTATACCCCGCTCCTTGAAGATCGGTGAGTGGATTCAAAAAAGTACGTATACGATCTTTTTGATAATCCTTAAATACTCCAAACCAAAGTCCTCCGAACATAACAACTCCTATAAGGATCACTGCTGCTAGATGTTTCTTGGAAATCCCTGACACAAGCACCATTCCCAACCAAATCATTCCAATAATTATGGCAGATCCAAAATCCGGCTGAAGCAGTACTAAAACAAACAGAAGGAGGGTATAGAAACCAGATATTAAAATATGTTTTATATGTGCGATCTCCACATGTCGTCTAGAAAAATATTTTGCAAGAAGAAAGATTAAAACTAGTTTTGCAGGATCAGATGGTTGTACAGCAAAAATTCCAAAATCAAAACGACTCTGGGCTCCTAAAGTAATTTCTCCAGCAAGAAATAAAAGCAATAATAATAAAACTGTTGCACTATAAAGAGTTACTATCACAGAAGTTTTTCGTAGGAAACGAAAATCTACAAAACTCAATAGAAACATTATGCAGACGCTCAATAGAATCCACATACGCTGGTTTGCAAAAAAATAGTTGTCACCAGAATCAAAAGCATTCATTGTAACAAGACCAGCTCCCACCAAAAGAAAAACTGGAATAAGTAAAACCCAATCTATGTTGAGAAATATAACGCGTACGCGACTCATATCAGATATTGTACCGCGCAGTCACACACTTAGACAACTCCTATTAATTAAATATATCTAATGAGCGCGGAATAATATCAATTACGGACGGGCCTCTTTCACAAATAGACTCACTTACCGAACGATATATACTATCAAGATCTTCACTTTCTAAAGCTTGGAAATAATTGTCTGGAAGAGAGGCGACCGTACTAAGAAATTTTGAATTTATTTTATCTCCAAGTCCTATAGTATAAAAAATGACTCCGTTTTCTTTAGCCTCAGCCGCCTTTTCTTGTGCAAACTCCTCTCCTCCTGGAACCTTAGGTAAATTGGCGCGACCATCGGTGAGAAGAACAATAACTTTACGAACTCTTTCATCTCCTTTATCTCGAACAAAAGATGACAGCTCTTTAGAGGCAATAGAGATCGCTTCTCCTATATTAGTATTACCCGACTCCTCTTTTGGGAGAATAGATAAGTTAGAGATATCCTGCGTAACAATATTAAACTTTGGAGAAAGTGTACTTAAAAGCTCTGGTTGGGTAGCAAACGACACCACTCCTACTCGATCGTCGGAAGAAAGCCTATTAACAAAAGAAGTAGCCGCTGTTTTAGCATCAGATATCGGCTGTGGGGGATTCCCACCATCATCATTCATACTCCCAGAAGTGTCTACGAGAAGTACTATATCAGAGGGAGCTACGCATTTTTCTACACGTTTACTAAATGGATACGGCCAAGTAAATACAATACTTTTTGATTCACGAACAGAAAGAAGTGGTAATATCGTTCGTGACGCTGCAATAGCATTACCATCTGTTCCAAAAACAACAGCTATTGTCTCTACTTTATGAAATTCTTTAACTGGAGAAGTGTTTACGATCGTTGCATCAATACGTGGTTTCGTGTCAACGCGAGACAATATACGATTTTTTACTGACAAACTCTCATAAGATTTATCTGTCCGAAACCATAAAGGATCTTTTGTTATCTCAAAAAATGTCTGAACTGGGATTCTGTCGCCCACCATAATCGCAGACTCAAATACAGGAGATATAGCACCAGGAGATATAAAGGTCTTTCCTGTACGTGAAATGATTAAATCTTTCTTTGCATCAAACAAATCAAAACGATATGAAATAGATTTTACTCCCGCTGAAATGTTTGGATTCTCTACATAAGCCACTGCATTATAATTACCTGGGGTAACTTTAAATGCTCGACTCCAACGCACCACTAAAGGTGCTACTTCCTGTGAACATACCTGAGAACACCCACCGCCACAATCAATACCTGTCTCATCTTTATTCTGTTTTCCATCAAAACAACTTGGTGGTTTGTGATATATAAAATACATTGGTATCCCAACAGCAAAGAGCAAAGCTACCGTGGTAATACTTGCATAAGAAAATCTTCTACGACTAGACCAAGACATATAAACTATATTGTAACAAAGGTTTATACTCTTATCTAGAAAATAAAGGGTTGCGATTAAAAACAACAAAACACCTGAGGTATAACCTCAGGTGTTTTGTTGTTTGAATTAAGCTCTCTGTGCTGGCGCTGACCTACTCTCCCCTTTCGAGTACCATCGGCGCTGGCGGACTTAACTTCCGTGTTCGGAATGAGAACGGGTGTGACCCCGCCGCCAAGGCACCAGCACAGAGAGCTCAATATATTTTATTTGTTTACAGGTAATTAAATTCAAGTAAAGCGTACGATTTCCAGATTTCCTAATGAGAGTGGACGAATTAGTACGCCTCGGCTTAATGCATTACTGCACTTCCACCTAGCGCCTATCAACGTGATCATCTCTCACGGGTCTCATAATGATTTCTAATCTTGAAGTTGGCTTCCCGCTTAGATGCTTTCAGCAGTTATCCATTCCCAACTTAGCTACTCGACAGTGCTCCTGGCGGAACAGCCGACACACCAGAGGTTAGTTCATCCCGGTCCTCTCGTACTAGGGACAAATCTTCTCAAAAATCAACGCCTGCAGCAGATAGGAGACCAACCTGTCTCACGCATGTTTTCACACATTACTGTGTGCATTGGACTGTAACTTTAACTTAATATCTTGATGATATTAAGATAACTGACATTCAGTCTCTACGGGCCCAAACATTAAAATAATGTGGTTCCCTCGGTATTGCCCTCTGTGTAAACAGATAGGGTTCCACCGATATAAGTCAGCTTCTCTAAACACCAAGATGGTGCTTAGCCGCCGTGATTGGTTGGTTCCATACTTAATTTCATAAACAAAAAGACTCGATTGTGTCGTTATGGCGTGATTCAGACTGTTCAAAATATGAATTATCACATTCTGAACGGTCTGAACCCAGCTCGCGTACCTTTTTAATTGGCGAACAGCCAAACCCTTGG
>CAZNKJ010000016.1:0-14762 GCA_964574145.1 uncultured Candidatus Saccharibacteria bacterium | reverse complement strand
GGTGCACTTACGCCCTTTGGTTTTGTGGCTTCTTCTCGCCATTTCTTGCCTGCCTGCGCTCTGCGAACGCGAAGTATCTAAAATGTGACCCTACGGGGAATCGAACCCCGATTTGCAGAATGAAAACCTGCTGTCCTAACCGTTAGACGATAGGGCCTTGAAAACAAAGCGATTATAGCATTTTTTGCCTGAAATGCTAGACTGTAAGCCATAATTGGACTAAATATCCTAAATGGAGGAGTGCCCGGAATTGGTAACGGACCGTTCTCGAAAAACGGCGCGCGTAAGCGCTTGTGGGTTCAAGTCCCACCTCCTCCGCAAAATGAAATAGCCCTTACACTTGACTATTCTAGATTTCATATTATAATATACATAGACTACAGAGACCAGCAGAAACTGATTGGAGAAAGACGATGAAACGCGAAGTTACTATCCGCCAAGGAATGGACTTATCCGCACTTCACAGGGCAGTGATCGCCCTCGAAGGACTCCAACGAGTCAACACAGGAAGTCCCTGCTATCACACTTACCTTACAATGCTTGAGATATGCCAAGAGGATGGGATCCTCCTGTCTGACATCGGCATATCTGATGAAGATTTGCTGAGGTACTGTCGTACTGGGAGCAAAAATGCGTTGAAAACATATGCCCAACTCCTCATGGCCATTAAGAATGCCGGCCTTCAGAATACCTCTACAGCCAAGGAGAGCGTCGTCCAGGAGATAGGACAAGGACACGTCACCTTCCAAGACATGGAAGAGCTCGACTTGATAGAATTCACCGGCCATCTTCCAAACACAAAGAAAAGGAGGACTTGATGAGAAAAACCAAACAATTTAGCAACTTCAAGCTGCTTGGCTTGGCTATCGCTATATGCAGTAGTCTTACGACAGCTGTGTGGCTGATGAGTCTGGTTGTCACAAACACTTCTTCGTTTTACTTCATCTTTTTTCTGGGAGTTATGCGCGCCACACTGGTATTGGTGATACTCTTTATATCAGCAATAATCAGCATAAAACTCTTGATCTTAAAAAGAAAAAGGGAAAGGGCTCAATGAGCCATATCCCAAACACATACCCGTCATTTTAACCAATGGCGGGTATCTTTTTAATTGCTGAATACTATTTTTTTGATACTATAAGCCCTGTTCTACCTCTCCCCTTTTTAGCTCAGCAGGTAGAGAAGAAAAATGATTTAGACAACACATTTCCTTTAATATCTTTGGAAATAAACGTGCGGGCGGCTAGCTCAGATGGTTAGAGCGTCGCATTGACATTGCGGAGGTCACAGGTTCGAATCCTGTGCCGCCCACACGCTTGTTTCCAAAATCGACCAGAGACCCAATTCCCACTTAACCTAGTTTAATTGTAAAAATGATTCTCACAAAAAAATTTCAACGGACTAAAGAGAATTTCGCTTGCGAAAAATGTAATTTTCTGGTGAAAGGTACCGGCTACACTAATCATTGCCCTCAGTGTCTATGGAGTAAACACGTTGATATAAATCCTGGAGACCGCAGAGAAAAATGCCATGGACTAATGAAGCCAACTGAAATACAAAAGAAAAATGAAAGCTATGTGATACAACATACTTGCTTAAAATGTGGACTTAAAAAAAACAACAAGGCTGGGGAAAATGATAACTTTAATGAAATGCTAAAAGTTAAACCTGAATAATAGTGATGGTAAAAAACGAACCCCTGAAGGGTGTTGACATTCTTAGAAACATCTATATAATACATAGTGGTTCTTGATGGTGTCTCATATGGGCGCCTCTCATGGTCATCAGAGGCTAAATCGATGAACAGTGTGACACCTTCATTCCAATACCCAGATGGAAAAGTTGGCGGACAATCTAACCATACTAGTTGGTTACGAAAATCCTTAAAAGTCCTAAATTCATTGAAAGAGGTCCAAAGTGCGCAAGTCGTACACTGGGAGACTGGAGGCCCCCTTTGTCGCCATCAAGAACCGCCTTCAATGCGCCAAACCAATATCTTAGGTTTTGGCGCATTTTCTTTTATACTCTAGAGATAACATGAAAATCTTAGCCATAGAAACAAGTTGCGATGAAACTGCTATTAGTGTTATAGAAGCATCTGGCAAGATAAATGATACGCATTTTGAAATCTGTGGAAATAAAATACTTTCTCAGATAGCTCTTCATCAAAAATACGGTGGAGTATACCCAAGTCTAGCCAAACGAGAACATGCTAAAAATCTTGTACCTGTTCTTACCGAAACTCTAAAAGAATCAAATTTACTTAATCAAGAATCTTCTGTTTTAGACATTCCTGTACTAAAAGAACTAGAGGCTCTTTTAACAAGAGAACCTGAACTTTTTAAACAACTTACTCTTTTTTTCAACACATATAAAGCGCCTAAAATTGACGCTATTGCTGTTACATACGGTCCTGGCCTAGAACCAGCATTATGGGTAGGAATCAACTTTGCTAAAGCACTTGCTGATATATGGAAAGTGAAAATAATCCCAGTAAATCACATGGAGGGTCATATTTTCGCTGGACTTCTCAAGAAGACAAAGAAAAATGTATCCGACATAACAAATATTGATTTCCCTATATTAGCTCTCCTTGTATCAGGAGGTCATACTGAACTAGCTCTCATGAAAAAGTGGAGTGAATATAAAATAATAGGATCAACTCAAGACGACGCTGTCGGAGAAGCGTTTGATAAAGTCGCGCGAATACTAGGACTGCCTTACCCAGGCGGACCGGAAATTTCTCGCCTGGCACAAGAAGCGCGAGATAAAAATTTAAAACTGGAACAGAAACTCCCTCGCCCTATGATTAACTCTGATAACCTCAATTTCTCTTTTTCTGGACTTAAAACTGCAGTTCTTTATCTTACTCAAAAAATAAATTTAAATACAACTAACAAGAAAAAAATCGCTAGAGAATTTGAAGATGCTGCAGTAGAAGTACTTATTGAGAAAACAATACAAGCAATAAAAATACACTCAATAAAAACACTCGTCATAGGTGGTGGTGTTTCAGCCAATATACGTCTTCGCAAGAATTTGACCGAACGAATAAGAGACGACTTCCCGAAAGTAGCTCTTTCTATACCAGAGAACAGTCTAACAACCGATAACGCTATAATGATAGGAGTAGCTGGATACTATAATAGTTTATATAAAGAGAAAAAACTCTGTGAAGACATCATCGCCGAAGGGCATCTGACTCTTTCATAACCTCATCTGCGAACTATACAAAAAAATCTTATTTCATTTGCCTAAGGCGGACTTAGGTAACTTGATCAAAATATTTAAGAAATGCCTAAGTCCGCCTTAGGTATTGGTAAGGTATTGGTACCCATGTGAAATAGCCATACAGAAAGGTTTTTCGGTGGGTGTTTTAAGGCTTATTTCATCGAAGTGACTCAGGCTTACAGATATTACTAAAAGCGGCTTGGGGAAATATCTTCTTCATCCTCCTTTGGTGTAAAAAATGACCAAATTATCAAGAGTGCCAAAACCACGAATAGCGGTATCACAAGACAAAGTTTTCCAAAAAGAACTGCCAAGACTAGAGCGACTAGTATTCCTGAAATAAGAAACATGTTTCGCCGAGAAGCGCGCTCCTCCCTATTCAAGGTTTGTTCATACCCTCTCCATTTGGCAAAGACAATCCATGCAAGATAAATCGCAATAAGAATAATCAGTACGAAAGTAATACACTTAAAAGAATCGAAAAAACCAAGAAGTCTTGCGGGAAGCGCGCCCAATGCAGCAACAAGGTTAGCATTGGATTCATCTACTTTAGATAAAATTTTCTCAGCTGGAATCTCTTCAATAGGAGTTTCTGTGTCACCGCCTTGAGTACCACCCGTTCCCACTACGACACCAGCGTGGGGCTCTGGCGTTTTCTCACCTGGAAATACAAAAATATACTCTGGGCTAATGGTCGGCGGTGATGCACGCGAAACAACACGATACTTGTATGTCTCACCTGGTATAAGACCTAGAATATCTATGAAATGTTCTACTGTCTTTGTTGATATCTCTTCAGTACCAAACGGATAGCCAAAGTATGGCAAATTATTTAAATCAAGTGTGTACGTCCCCGAAGCAAGACCATAAATAACCTGGCTCGTTGCAAGAAGGTTCGTCTCCCAGCCAACAAGTGCCGTACCGTTCGGCGAGTTCACAGAAATCACGCGCTCGTTATCAATTTTAAGCAACACATTTATTATCCCACCATGGCCTCCTCCTCCGCCACCGTGGACTGTACCTCCGCCACCACCGTCATCTGGTGGTATTTCAGGACTTACAACAGTATCTCCACAATTGTATTCCCCACCGGAAAAGCCGACACAAAGGTCAAAATCAAGAGTGTTTTCCTGATACGAATTATCATCTCCTGTGTAAGAAACATCAAAAGAAAAGTCTACATTCCCTCCAGAAGAAAGAGTGCCCAGTAGAACAGGTCCCGCTGCAAGAAAGTCATGCAGTGTTCCATTATAGAACGTACTCGCGACACCTGTCACCACAAGGTAAAGCTCATTACCCAAACCATCGCTATCGTTTCCGTTTATAGCTTCTACATATATGGTTTGTTCACTATCGGAACTATTTGTTACCGTCACCACTCCAGTTGTTACATCGCCTGGCATAAAACCTGACTCACTAAAGAGAGGGTTCGGGTCAAAATTTACACCAAGTACTCCTCCTTCAGCATATGCAACAATAGGAACAAAAGAGAAAGCTAGAAAAGCTATCGCAAATACTCCTAGAAAGATACGTGCTGTGTTATTAAATTGTTTGTACTTCATATTCATAATTATTCTGGTTCAGGTGTAGGCTCTTGTTCAGTTATAGGCTCTTGTTCTGGTTCAGGTGTAGGCTCTGGCTCAACGGCTAGTTCAGTAACCGTTTCCTCTTCTGCCGGAGTTTCCACCGCACTTTCTTCCACTACTTCCTCATCTTTCGGTACCTCTTCTGTTACATCTTCCGGTGTACCGGAAATTCCTTCGTCGTCACCAGTGACGACGATCTCATTAATATAATCCTCTTCGCGATAGAGCTCTGTGTCCACTGATGAAATATCGAGGAGTGTGTCATCAGTTTCATCCGTTGCAGTATCTTCCTTACGCTCAGTCAAAGTTTGATCCTGTTCTTGAGGCACTGTAGGATCTTCATCCGTTTGAGCAGAACTCTCTTCAGTGCCACCTGTTTCCACAAGATCTGTTTCTCCTGTAAGAACACTGCTCGTTTCGTCTGTTGTTGTTGATGTTTCAGCATCCACAAGAGAAGTCTCAGTTGTAGTTGCCACTTCATCTGTGCTTGTTGCATTAGTATCCTCTTCTACCACCACATCCTCAAACACAACAGCGTCTGTAGTTGTAGCACTATTTTCTTCAACAACAGGTTCCTCCTCTACAGACGAAGCTTTTTGAGACTCAAGCAGTACAAACTGCTCCAGCATAAGCTGATATATGTATTCCGCTTGTTCGTCAGTGAGCGCATTTGTGAGACCTGGTGTAGGGACAGGATCTACCCAAGCTCCATAGCCGTCTGGCTTGCGAGCATCTGATTTACCCTCCTGCCCTGACGTTTCATTTCCTGCTGGGTTCTGGTTATCACCGCCTGCTGTGTGATTACTGTCACTGTCATCATCAGTAGCCTTATTTCCATAACTATAAGTATCAACAAGAATGCCACTTTGTGTATATAGAGACACTGTATCGCCATCATTGTTAAGTATTTGACCATTCATATAAAGCACTATCCATTCAAGGTAAGAACTTCGCGATCCAATGAGCACCCGGCCATTAAACGTAGTACTCGCAGTAAGGGTAACGGTGTGATCCGTAGCATCCTTTACATACCATCCAGTTAGGTCTAGTGGAAAAATGCTGTTGTTGTAGAGCTCCACCCATTCACCCTGCAAGCCTGCCTGTGTATCCAAGCCCTCTGGGTTTGGAAGTACTTCGTTTAAGACCACAGCATTTGCCATCAAAGAAATGGGAAATACTTCTTCGTCACTATAACCTCCCTCGGCAGGTGACGGGAATCCTTCCTGCCAGCCGTTGAACACAATATTTAGGTCACACATAGCACCCTGCGCTACTGTACTAAACGGATCAAGGAAGAAAAGGAAATCCCAGTCTGTTTCCATATCCGTTGTTGTGGCTACAAAACCGGAAAGCGCGCCTTCGTACACCGTACTTCCGCCTCGTTTAGCTACAAGAGTTAGATCGCCAAGAAAATCACTGTCGCATGAAATATTATCGGTTTGCGTTGTGTATTGAAAATTAAGTGTTCCCTCGTTTACCATTTCTGTTGACGCTGTCGTAGTAGCACCAAAGTTTTGTACACCTTCAAATGCATCAGATGCCAATGAAAAATCCAGGGATTGCGCCATAAATACGTTGCCCGACGAGCTCTCTTTGTCTCCATAATACGCTATCGTCTCTCCTATACCCAAAGCACCTACTACGTAGGTAAAGATAACGAGCCCAGCAACAAAACGCATCGACACTCTTTCGATGTATTTTACAATATTACAAGCACACACTTTTATATATGGCTCCACTTGAACCCAACATTGTGCCCCCAACTTTTTACAAACACTCAGAAGGCGGTCAGCGAGTATTTCACCAATATCTTCACTCTTATTGATTTTTTGTGTTTTCTTGACCATCTTTATTAGTATCCCCTCCACTACCCTCTTCTTCACCCTTTCTATTGTCTTTCTTCTTCCTGCCTTTCTTAATCTCCTTCCATATAGAACCTACTTCATCTATCACAACCACAGCTGCAGGTACTACGATAAGGAGTACGAACCCCACTGGCTTTTTGGCAAAATCGAGCAAATACCCAACATACGGTACTGACAAGATAACTTTGCCAACAACCTTACTCTCGAAGACTTCTTTCGTGTCGGTATCTTCATTTGCATCACCCTTCGTAGTGTAGACAAACATACCACTTTGCACCCTGTCCGAGATAATGCGATGCGTTGTGGGAATGTCTGTTTTTGTGTCCTTCCCGAAGGTGATAATATCGTCTACTTGGTATGAATCCTTCGGTTTGATGACAACAATAGAGCCTGTCTTTATCGCTGGTTCCATTGAGCCCGACAATACTATTTTTACTTCATAATTCCCTGGAATCGGGAACATAGAAGCAACAAGTAATACGGCAATGGCGATAATGCCTGCTATCAATGCGTAATATATTCCCCTGAAGAAAATTTTCATCGCGTAAAAGTTAATGTATTATAAAGACTTTTTAGCTAAAGCCTTTTTCCTCCCGCCCGTGTACTAGCCCAACCCCGCCCACATATTTCAATACGAGTACGTATTGAAATATGTGGGTACCCAGTTGGAAAACCTCTAGAAAAGAGCGAGAGAGAAAAGCTTCAGATTTCTTTCGTTAAAAGATATTAACGATTATCTTTTAGAAACTTAACTAGGGTCCACAAAGTTAGTTATCTGACACGTTTTGTTGTCACCAGCATTTAGTATCAACACGCCATTTGTGGCACAGTCTAATCCAAATGTCGTACTTGAGATAACCCCTGCTCCTCCATTTTGTGTTTCAGTAACTGTATATGTTCCTGGCGCAAGTCCTGCAACTGAAACTTCATCAGTTACTGGTACTGGACCACTTCCATCATCAATAAATAGATCGAAGTTTGAGACATCTACATCAACTGTAATACCGGTAAATGCAACGATTTTATCTACTGTCAAAGTTGCAGTTGTTGGCTTTGTTTCTGGTTCACAAACAAAGTCTTCATTGTGTCGCGCCTGAACAGCTCTAAAGCTAATGTCAGCTGTCAAAGTGTCTGTTTGTGTTGAGTTATCCTCTCCTGAACCATCACAAACGATTGGACGCTCATCAGGACCACTGTTGCCATCTTCTGCTCCTTTACCATCTTGCGGATATGTGCTTGCTGCCAAGTCAAGATCTCCAAAACACCATGCTTTTCCAATGTATTTTGTAGTATCTCCTGCAAGCGGACCTCCTGCATAGTTAGGGTTCCAAGCATTAGTGTTTGAATCAGCAAGAGCAGCTGTTGCTGTCTCACCTATACCCAAACCACCCAATGTCCCTACATCAAATGCATACTCGTCGCTCTCAAGAACATTATCTCCATCATCAGCCCATGCTATGAAGTTAACTCTATCTCCAAGTTCTCCCCTTCCTGATGTGTAAGGAGTTTCGTCATTGAGTTCCGGCTCTGTTGAACCATTGTCCTGATTATTTGTAAGTGTCACGTCGGCACAAAGATATGCATCGTTGTTTTTAACATGAAGTGAAATTGTATCTTCACCCCAGTCACCTGGCTTTAAGTCGCGGAAGTCAAAGAACCAGTATGCTCCATTTTCTCCTGGACCTTGTCCATCATCAAGGTTTGCTTGAATCCAACTTGTTCCTTGATTGAATTCTCCGTTGTAGTAACTGTCGTTATCAACTGTTAGGTCAATAGCACCGGCAGTAAACGTATTTCCTGTTGACACTTCTGTGTCAGAGAAGATAGCGGTTGTCCCACCGATCACTACAGCACCAACGATACCGAGAGTTGCCATGCTTAATAATATTTTTTTCATAATTTCTAATCAATTTCTATTAATTTTCTAGCAAAAACCTCCTATTGTCCTTAAAATGGATTTGGGTTGTTTCTGTACTGTTCGACCCTAAATGTTAAGTCAGCTGTGTATTCATCTGTCTGAACATCGTTTCCTGTTGTATCTAAGTCAAGATCCCACGCAAGACCAAAATAGTAAGTTGTGCTCCCAACCATTCGTCCATCTGACGCAAGACCTTGGCAAGTACCATAATTATTATGACCGTTTGCAGCATAACTAAGACAATCTTCGCCATAAGCGTATGAGAGTACATCCTTAAGATCAAATGGACCAATATTGCTGATCAGCTCATTATCCCAAAATTTTGGACCTTCATAACTCTGATAAATGTTATCTCCTTCAGTTAGATCAACTAATCCATCCTCATCGGGTATTACATTACCATCTGCGTCTATATTCTGGAATCCTGGAATTGAACCTTGGTCAAGCCATGCTGTGAAGCGAAGATTTTCGTCAATCTCGCCGGTTCCATCTAATCCGCATTGTCCATTTTCTGCTTCCTGTTCTGGATCGGTACATGTGCTGTCTTTGTCAACAATACCGTTAATTTCAAATCGTCCCCATGCGTCATTATCATATACATGGAGTGAGATTGTGTCTTCTCCGTGATCACCCGGCTTTAGGTCTGTAAAGTAGAAATATTTCTGAATTCCGTTGGAAAGGTCTGTTTCAGACCATGTTCCCTCACAATCACTTCCATTAGTTGGAAATCCTACAGGTGTTCCAAATGCTGTTGGATTGTCTGATTCCTGCCATCCACCGTCAGTACAAACCATACCGTTGTAGTGAGACTGGCTATCCACCTTAAGCTCAATGGCTCCAGCTGTGAATGTGTTACCTGTTGATGTTTCAGTATCACCGTAGAATGCTCCTGTTGCACCGATTGCTGCAACTGCCACAAACACGATCACACCCAAACTTAATAATATTTTTTTCATATATAATCCGTATTCAATTAATAATATATCTCCCCTAATTTTAGGGAGACTTCTGATAAATTAACCGTTGGTTCAAAGAACTATGTAGTACGACTAGCACACTTTTTACTGTCGTTCCTGAGTGGGAGACCATTCACTGATCCCCTAGTCAAGAACGCAGCCAGCCAAGAACCCCACCCCCGCTCGACCATCGACCATTTTAGAGAGCTCCTGCCTATAATTTATATACACAATTATAGTGTCTCTATCGTATAGTCCTGTCAATGTAAAAACACGTACGTAAGACAAAATCTAAAGGACGTCAACGTTTACTTTTGTGCCATAGAAAAATACAAAGAAGGCGGGATGAAAAATGTGTCCTTTACGTTGTCCTTTAGAAAATCTTTAAAGGACAATTCTAAATATTGACAATTTATCTACTCAAAAAGCCTCCTTCCAACAACGTAACGCAATACTCATCAAGTACCTCCTTGAAATACACCTACTCCCTGTTATGATTACTAGACAAAACACATTATGAATGAAAAATTTTTGAAACCATATAGCCCTGCTGAGTCTGAGGACAATATCTATAAATTATGGGAAAATAGCGGGTTTTTTAATCCAGACAACTTACCTCCACGCCACAAAGAACCCTACTGCATCATAATGCCCCCTCCCAATGCAAATGGTTCCTTACATGCTGGGCATGCGCTTTTTGTCACACTTCAAGACATCATGATCCGCTTCAACAGAATGAATGGTAAGAGAACGCTCTGGCTACCTGGAGCAGACCATGCAGGTTTTGAAACTCAAGTAGTATATGAAAAGAAACTTGAGAAAGAAGGTCGCTCTAGATTCCAAATGGAACGAGAAGAATTGTATAAAGAAATCTTAGACTTTACTCTTTCAAACAAAGAGCATATGGAGGAACAACTTCGGCAACTCGGAGCTTCTTGCGACTGGTCGCGAGAGCTCTTCACCCTTGATGATAGTGTTGTAAAAACAGTATATAACACATTCAAAAAATTAAATGATGATGGATTATTGTACCGCGGTCTCCGATCTGTGAACTGGTGTCCAAAGCACCAGACGGCATTCTCAAATCTTGAGCTCGTATATGAGGAACGCAAAGACCCTTTTTATTATTTCAAATACGGACCATTCACTATTGGTACTGCTCGCCCTGAAACAAAATTTGGCGACAAATACGTTGTTATGCATCCAGACGACACACGATACAAAGACTTCAAACATGGTCAAAAAATAGAACTGGAATGGATAAACGGAGTAATAACCGCAACAGTAATAAAAGACAAAGCTAGCGACCCAAAAATGGGTTCAGGTGTTATGACAATAACGCCATGGCATTCTGCAGTAGACTTTGATATCGCAACTCGTCATAAATTGGACTATGAACAAGTTATAGATGAACGAGGTAAGCTTATGCCTATCGCCAAAGAATTTGAGGGAATGCCGATCAAAGAAGCTAGACAAAAAATAGTTGAGAAACTAAAAGAAAAGGGACTCCTTGTTAAGATTGATGAAAACTACGAACATTCCGTGCCCACTTGTTATAAATGTTCGCGTGAAGTAGAACCTCAACTTAAAGAGCAGTGGTTTATAAAAATGAAACCACTTGCAGAAGAAGCCATCAAAGCTATAAAAACCGACAAGGTCGTATTCGTTACAGAAAGATATAAACGAATAGCACTTCACTGGCTAGATAATATTCAAGACTGGAATATTTCACGGCAAATAGCTTGGGGTATACCTATACCAGCAAAAATATGTATTGAGTGTAATTCTGGAATAGTAGACATAGAAAATACTGTAGAGAAATGTGAAAAATGTGGAGGTGAGGTAAAAAATGATCCTGATACATTTGATACATGGTTTTCTTCAAGTCAGTGGCCTTTTGTTACATTGGGTTATCCTGACAATAAAGACTTTGAGGATTTTTACCCCACTGACACAATGGAGACTGGCGCAGATATACTTTTCTTTTGGGTAACTAGAATGCTAATGATGGGACTGTATAGAACAAAAAAAGTTCCCTTTAAAACAGTATACTTGCATGGTTTAGTACAAGACAAACACGGTAAAAAAATGAGTAAATCAAAAGGTAATGTGATAAACCCTCTAGATATCACCAAACTTTATGGCACAGACGCCTTGCGAATGGGTCTTGTGGTTGGAAATGCGCCCGGGACCGACATGAACCTTGATCCAGACAAAATAAATGCCTATAAAAAATTTGCGAACAAACTCTGGAATATAACCCGTTTCATACTTGAGACTACTGAAGAGGTTCCATTGCAAGAAGAGTTGGATGAATCTGATGCTATATATAAAAAACTTGCGGATACTTCAAAAGAAGTGACAAAACATATGGAAAATTTTCAGTTTCATCTTGCAAGTGAAAAACTGTACCATTATATTTGGCACGAGCTTGGAGACAAAGTCCTAGAGGAATCAAAACCAATACTAAATGGGGACGATAAGAAAGCTAAGGACAGACAACTACTACTACTTCACAAATGTTTAGAAACATCTCTCAAGCTCTTGCACCCCTTTATGCCATTTATCACAGAAGAGATATGGCAATCATTACCGCAAAAAGATGGCAAGCTTTTGATGATAGCCGAATGGCCCGCTCATTAAATCCAATCTGGTTATGGACTACACAATATATATTCTGAAAAATATCAGAAACGAACAAAGAACTAGTATCTTAAGACAAGATAAGTCATACTAATATCAAATGTTTGGAGAAATTTCTTCCTCTACCCTTTTGTTTGCACTTCTAGGCGGTATAATACCCGCCATATTGTGGCTTTTATTTTGGCTTCGCGAAGACAGGCTCCACCCTGAGCCTCGTGGACTAATCATGCTTGCCTTTTTAGCAGGAATGATTACGGTTATTTTTGTCATACCTATTGAAATAGGACTTAAAACTTTCTTTGGTGGAACTGTTCTTGTTGCGCTTTGGGCTATAACAGAAGAGGTCTTAAAATTTATTTTTGCCTACATATTTGTGTTACGCAACAAAGCTGTAAATGAACCAATAGATATTATTATCTACATGATTACAGTCGCACTTGGTTTTGCTGCATTTGAAAATACTTTATTCTTGCTACCCACTCTTTCAGACGGTCTTGTATTTGAATCTATAATTACCGGTAACTTACGATTTATCGGAGCGACTCTTATACATACACTATCTTCCGCCACTATTGGAGCAACCCTTGCATTCTCATTTTATAAAACAAAAATATCACGCGAATTCGCACTCTTTGTTGGACTTATCCTCGCATCTATATTGCATACACTCTTTAACTTTTTTATACTAAAGGGTAATGAGGATAACGGACTCTTGGAAACATTCCTCGTCGTTTGGGTTGGTATAATTATTCTGATACTTATTTTTGAGAAAGTTAAATTAATACAAAACCCTCGCTCAACCTTTATTAAACAAAGAAAATAACTTATGGTAAAAGGAAAACGATCTTTTTTTGAACGCCTAACAGGCACCGTTTCGGTAGATGATTACGAAGATGTCTTTGAGGAAGACACTCCTGCGAGTAGAGAGCGACGTGTTCCTACTTCGTCAAACAAGCGTGTTTCGCGCGGGGAGGAAGAAGACTCAACTCCACAACAAACAGAGGACGACGGATGGCTTGAAGAAGAATCAGAAGAAGGACAGCTCACCGTAGATGTATATCAAACGCCTGATGATATTGTAATAAGGGCTCATGTTGCTGGAGTGCGACCTGATGATTTGGATATTTCTATCACACGCGACATGATAACCATAAAAGGAAAACGAGAAGAAGCGCGAGAAGTGGAAGAAGACGACTATTTCTATAAAGAACTATATTGGGGTTCATTCTCTCGAACAATACTCTTACCACAAGAAATTGAAGTAGAAGAAGCAACTGCAAACGAAAAACATGGACTTCTTACTCTTCGACTTCCAAAAATTGATAAACAAAAACAAACACGACTGAAGGTAAAAGCAGGATAGTTTTAAACTAGATCCAACAATAAAAAATCGCTCTCTGGAGAGCGATTTTTTATTGTTGGATCTTCTAATCCTAACCATTGCCTCATTTGTGCTTGGGGCCGGTCTCGAACCGGCGACCCTTCGCTCTTCAGGCGAATGCTCTACCAACTGAGCTACCCAAGCTTTATTATAAATTTTACTTACTTAATTCGAATCCAAAACAGAGAAAAACTATCTTCTTATATTTTGAACATTCATCTTCTCAAGCAGAAGATTTAATCCTGGAATATTTTCTAAGAATAATCTGAACTGCTCAAACCCCACCTGCAATCCTGAATAATAAGGCAAGATAACATACACATAGAAAGCAACAGGAGCTCCAATAAGAACAGCTATCCATAATATCTTGAAGATAAGGCCATATGTCGCTGTACGTCTTATCTTGCGCAGCAACCTATTATTTTCTTTGCTTATCCTAAGATTTTCCTCTAGAAGATCTCTTGTGTCAAATTCCATATTACGTAGCATATTGTAACAAAAAACGTAAAAAAATACAGCGCCTAGTATAGAAATTACACACTTATCAGAAACAAGGAGTATCGTTTTGTGCCCTTGGCAGGAATCGAACCTGCATCTGCCCCTTAGGAGGGGGCTGTTCTATCCATTGAACTACAAGGGCAATTGGGTAACAAAAAATTCCACATTAAGTGGAATTTTTTATATTTTGAATATACCACCCTTAGGACGCAATACCAAGTAAACTAGAGAGTTTTTCTTTGTCAAAACCTACCATCATTTCTTCCCCTATAAAGATTACAGGTACTCCCATTTGTCCAGATTTTTCTACCATTTCTTTACGTTTCTCTGCATCTTCTGCCACATTATAATCAGTATATTCTATACTATTTTCCTTAAGAAACTCTTTTGTCATCTGGCAAAAATGGCAAGTTGGTGTACTGTAAATTACTACATCCTTCATAATTCAATCCATTTACTTCTAATAACTAAAGTATAACACACCAAGTTCACACCTAACGCATTTACCTATTACCTAAGGCGTACCTAAGGCGGACTTAGGTAAAAGAACTTAGGTAACTTAGGTAAAATCTTTGTCGAAGGCGGACTTAGGTAACTTAGGTAAAATCTTAAAATCTATGTCGAAGGCGTGTCGAAGGCGGACTTAGGTAAAATCTATATAGAAAAATAAGTATGTGCGGGTAC
>CAZNKJ010000015.1:0-16627 GCA_964574145.1 uncultured Candidatus Saccharibacteria bacterium | reverse complement strand
TATTACCTGATGACATTTCCAAGTTTTTTTTTACCTATATAGATGAAACTACACGAACTATAGAACAAAAATAATCATGACAAAGAACATTAAGAAGAAAAAATTGATTTTACTTGATGCTCACGCAATTATACATCGCGCGTATCACGCACTGCCAGATTTTAAATCTGAGCAAGGAGAGCCGACAGGTGCTTTATATGGGCTCTCCGCAATGCTCTTGAAAATTATTTCAGATCTCAAACCGGATTATCTCATAGCTTGCTATGATCTTCCGGAACCAACATATAGGCATGAAATATATAAAGAATATAAGGCTGGACGCGCTAAAACGGATGAAGATTTGGTCTTACAGCTTCAGCGTTCTAGGGATATTTTTAAAGCATTTAATATTCCTATGTATGACAAGTCTGGGTTTGAGGCTGATGATATTATCGGGACAATTGTTGAAAAAACAAAATCTATAAAAAATCTTGAAGTTGTTATAGCCTCAGGTGATATGGACACTCTACAGCTTGTTAGTGGAAAGAGAGTAAGAGTTTACACTCTCAAAAAAGGTATTAGAGATACTATTATTTATGACGAGGAGTCTGTAATACAGCGTTTTGGATTTGCCCCTACCCTTTTACCTGACTATAAAGGATTGCGAGGTGACCCCTCTGACAATATTATAGGAGTATCAGGTATAGGAGAAAAGACGGCAACCATTCTTATTAAAGAATTTGGTTCAATTGAAAATATTTATAAAAAATTAAAGAAAGATGAAACTTCTTTTATAAAAGCTGGTATTAAACCTCGTATTATAGGACTTCTTAAAGACAATAAAGAAGAAGCTATTTTTTCAAAAATGCTTGGAGAGATACGTACCGACGCACCTATTGAATTTCTTTTACCTAAGGAAGAGTGGGAGCCATCCTTTTCCATTGAGACTGTATCAGAACTTTTTGCCACACTTAATTTTAAAGCACTTACCGACCGAGTGAAAAGAATGTTTCAAAAAACTAAGCCAATGTTGTTTATAAACGGGCAAGAAGGTGTTTCTGTTGGTAAAAAAGAAAAAGAAGAGATTATAGATATTATAGAGTTGCAAAAAACAGCAATTGCTCTGTGGCTTCTGTCGTCTGACATAACCAGTCCTACTTTAGAGGATATTTTTATACACACAAAGGTAAGAAGTTTTAACGAGGCGCAAAATATTATCCTTAAAGAAATAAAAGAGCAAAATCTTTATAAAGTCTATTCAAAAATAGAAATCCCCCTTATTCCTATAGTAGTAAAAATGGAGAATAGAGGCATTTTAATTGATACGAATTATCTTAAGGATTTATCTAAGAAATATCATCAAAACCTAAGCAAGTTAGAAAAAAGTATTTATAAACATGCCAAGAGTAAATTTAATATTAATTCTCCTAAACAGTTGGGGGAAATTCTTTTTGACAAGCTTAATTTAGCGGTGAAGAATCAAAAGCGTACAGGAACTGGCCAAAAATCTACCAGAGAGTCGGAACTTGAAAAAATGAGACACACACACCCGATTATAGAAGATATTTTAAATTACCGAGAATTACAAAAACTTCTCTCTACATATATAGACAATATTCCTGCACGTCTTGAAAAAGATGGACGTTTGCATGCTAAATTTCTTCAAACAGGAACCACCACTGGCAGAATGTCTTCGCAGGGTCCAAATCTCCAGAATATACCTGTGCGTACAGATCTTGGAAAAAAAATAAGGAATGCCTTTATTGCTTCTCCTGGTTTTAAATTAGTAGCTTTTGATTATTCTCAGATAGAGCTTCGAGTAGCAGCGTTTCTTTCTGGGGATAAAAAACTTATTGAGATTTTTAAGAGAGGTGGAGATGTGCATACTGCTGTCGCTGCGGAAGTGTTTGATGTGCCAGGAGACATGGTAGATGAAGAAATGCGTCGTCGTGCCAAAATTATTAATTTCGGCATTCTTTATGGAATGGGGGTCAACGCCCTTCGTCAGAATCTAGGGACTACTCGTGCAGAAGCACAAATTTTTTACAATGAATACTTTAAGAATTTTTCTGGACTTGCGCATTACATACGAGAGGTAAAAGCAGAAGCTACACGTATAGGGCATACGGACACCTTTTTTGGACGGCGTAGATTTTTTGAAGGTTTAAAATCTTCTTTACCATATGTTCGCGCTGCTTCTGAAAGAATGGCATTTAACGCTCCTATTCAAGGGACGGAGGCGGATATAATAAAACTTGCGATGGTTAAGGTGGACGAATATCTAAAGAATAATGATTTGGAGAAAGATGCACACCTCCTCCTTCAAGTGCATGATGAATTAGTGTATGAAATTCGTGATAAGAGGTTGGGAATAGTTATACATGGAATACAGAACATAATGGAGTCTATTCTTTCTCTAAAAGAAACCAGTGGTATTCCTATATGTGTAGATGTGAAGTCTGGAAAAAGTTGGGGTGAGTTAAAACAGGTCTAGACAAAAATCAAAAAATGTAGTATATTCAGTCTAACTTAGATTCCATGGTTAGGAGTTGTTGATGTGGTTCATGTTCTTTTAAAAAAAGAAAGACTTCCTACGCAATGTTTACTTCCGCAAGACCGAGGGTGGGGTGAAAAAAGTCTGCAGAAAAACTTACACGACATGTCGGAATTAGTATTCTATGTAGTGTTGTTGTGGGTAGCGAAAGTCGTTTTATCCTGGAAGTCTTTGTGGAGTAAATAATTAAGTAATAGTAAATAACTATCCAAGTTATTGACTGGAGGGGAGAGACGGTTGTCGCTCCCTTTATTTTTTATAAGGGTATAATATGGAGATTATGCTTTATGTTTTATATGGCACTGATCAAAAAAGAGCGCGAGAGAAACTTCATAAACTTACAGAGGTTTTGCTTCTAAAAAAACCAGATGCATCATCTTCGTATGTAGACGAAGAAACTTTTAGCGGAGCTTATTTGGAATCGCTTATTAAAGAGCAGGGTCTTTTTGAATCTAAACAAATTATTGTTTTAAGTAATATTTTTAAAAACAAAGATATAAAAGATTTTTTTTTAACACATAGGAAAGCTGTTGGATTTTCTTCAAATATTTTCTTTTTAATTGAAGGGGCCTTAGATAAGGCAACTGTCCTGAAATTACAAAAAGTGTCTGAAAAAGTGGAGCTTTTTGGAGAAAGTCTGCGCACTGTTAAAAAAGAAAAAGAGTTTAGTATATTTACTTTGGCTGATGCATTGGGAGCGCGAGATAGAAAAAAACTTTGGGTATTGTACCAAAAAGCCAAACGTTTAAATATCGCGGACGAAGAAATACATGGGGTATTGTTTTGGCAGACAAAAAATATGTTACTTGTTGCTAGAACGGAGAATTTAAATGAAACAGGACTTAATCCTTTTGTGTATAAAAAAGCTCAGGCTTTCTTAAAAAATTATTCAAAAAAAGAGCTTGAGTTTGCGGCGGAAACTCTTGTGGTTCTTTCCCATGACGCTCGTCGTGGCAAACATGATTTTGCCATCGCATTAGAGAAATTTATATTGGAAGTGTGAAAAATTACCCCTCAATTAATTTTTATAGCACACACCTTGTTTTTACAGAAAATTTGTTTTATTTTTTTCTTTAAAAACAAAAAATAGGGAAAAGATCACATATCTATTTTAATATTTGGTATAATGTGACAGACATGCCCCACTTGTTTGGATATCCAACGACTGATTTTTAAGGGGTAAGTGAGTATATGAATAAACAAAGAGGATTTACTTTACTGGAACTAATAGTTGTTATTACCATAATCGGTCTTTTGGTGAGTGTCATTTTAGCAAGTCTTAGTGTTGAAAAAGCAAAAAGTCGTGATGCGCGCCGACTTTCCGATTTAAATCAAATAAGGATTGCAATTGAGTTGTATAGTAACGACAAAGGGCATCTTCCTCGTGAATCTGCGGATAGTGCTAATGGGAGGGTTGGAGAAGGGGGAGGTTTGGACACCTTACTTGCTCCATACATGTCGGTTGTTCCGATGGATCCACTTGGTCCAGGTAATGCAAACTACTATTATTACTATGATGGCAGGCAGCTTTGTGGAGGTAGTACTTTTATAGCTGTTTTGTTCGCGAGAAAAATGGAGTCATATAAAAGTAATTATACAGATACATGTACTTCATGGGGTGGAGAAGGAGGTGCTGGTCAGCCAGGCTCAAGGCATGTCTATCTTGGAGAGAGTGATGGGTAATTTACAGATAAGTAGGGGTATTTTTGGCTGTTTTGACAGGCAGGATTATTTATGTTATATTTTATTTAGTAGACAATTAACACCAAAAGATCTTGCAAGGAGAAGAATATGGTTTCTTTAGGATCAAGATTGTTAAATTTTTCAGCAATCTTCTTGGCTTTTGCTGGGGTTTTGTTAGGGCTGATTGTCGGCCCTAAACAGAATATTTCTCGGTCTCAATCAAAAGAATTTGTCGTTGAGGAAGATGAGGGAGGTCGGTGGAAGCTTAGTGATGATGAGTTGACCGCTTATCTGCTATTTGCTGGTTGGCCAAAAGCAAGGCTGGTTGATGCTAAAAAGGTAATCTCCTGTGAATCGGGAGGGAATCCTTTTGCGTATAATAGAAAGACCAAAGACTATGGCCTTTTCCAGATAAATTATCGTTGGCACAAAAGAAAGGTTGGAAGTGTTGATGATTTGTATTCTCCCTTGATCAATTTAAGGATTGGTTGGGAGATTTATAAAAAAGACAGGAGCTGGGTGCCGTGGAAGGCTTCCAACTTTTGTCATCATTTGCTCGATTAAGAGCTATTTGACCCCGACGAATTGCATCGTCGGGGTCTTTATGTATCCTTACTTAATTTTTGTCCGCCCACCAGGGCTCGAACCTGGGACCTCTCGCTTAAAAGGCGCTTGCTCTACCAACTGAGCTATGGGCGGATGTGCGTGAAGGGAATTATAACACAAAATTTTACTCTGTCATTTTTATAGAGGAACATCAAAAGCTAAAGGTCCTGCTCCAGTGAAAAAAAGTGAGAGTAGCACTGCTGTCATTAAAAAATACAAACTGCGTGAATATAAAACTGTTCCCACTTTTTCCTTATTATAAATAGAGATTAGACAGTATACTGTTCCAACAAGAGTTATGAGTTGAGTATAGAGTCCTATAAATAGAAATAACGTGACAGAGGACTCAATCGCGATGGTAACAAAGATGAGATATTTTTTAATGAGAGGATAATCTACTGTTGATTGCGTGGATACAGAGACTTTATTTTTTATGTGTATTGTCGCTAGGCGCAAAAATAATACACCTAAAGACATTCGTAATAGTAGGGGGGTAAAGAAGGCTCCTAACCACAGCACATCTGGAAAAAGACTTAAGTTCATTGTGTGTAGCACTGTAGCAGAAAAAGGAAGAAAGAAAAAGTATCTAAGTATGTTTCTGCTCTAGTGAAATAGTGGTAAGTGTGCGATATACTGCTTGATAATGAAGAAAAAGAAAGGACAAGGTCAAGTATATAATGCAATTATATTACATAACGTGCGGAGTATTCAGAATGTGGGTTCTATATTTAGAACAGCTGATACTGCAGGTATTGATGAAATCACCCTAACAGGCTACACACCTCTTCCTGTAGATAGGTTTGGGCGAGAACGGACTATTTTTAATAAAACAGCCTTAGGCGCACAAAAAACAATATTATGGCGACATAAAGATGATGTTTTTTCTGCTCTTAGTGATTATGAAAGTAGAGGGATAGACACTGTGGCAGTTGAGCAGTCGGAGACCTCGATAGATTATCGTACGCTTTTGCCATCCACTCCCCGCGTATTTGTTTTTGGGAATGAGGTAGAAGGAATCCCTGACGAAGTTATTAAAAGATGTTCTAGTGTCATAGAGATCCCTCTCTATGGTAAGAAGGAGTCTTTAAATGTGGCAGTCGCTGTTGGGGTGGTGCTTTTTCGAATAGCTGTTTAAGGATTTAGTAATCATAAATATCTACTGTTCTGTTATTTTGATCAAGTAGACGAATAATTTCCCGCTTCTCTCTCCAAAGCTCAGCAGGGCTATTAAGAAATACTCTCCATTTATTTTCAAAAAAATTAAGATCTTGTAAATGGTTAGCTACACATCCACTGTATGTATAAGTTTTTTCAACGAAGTCGCGGCACTCATTATCCAGTTTAGGTTTCGTGTCAGTAAGTGGCGTGCGGTTAATTTCACATCGATTTATGTTACGACGGATAAAGTTACGGCAGATCTCTCTTTTATCATCCTCAAGTCGTACGTTTGTTACTGAAATTGTTGAAAATTCATCAAACTCATCAGTGGGATTGACGCACTCTCGTTGTAGTCGCGGAGAAAAATTTTGGAATTGTTCAAAATACCCAACACACAAATTAGTTTTAAAATTAATGCCTATAGGAGAGTACCCTGTGTTTACAGTGACACTCTCTCCTGGGGACAGAATAATAGGTGTGGTTATGTTCACTTTTCCTGGATAAGGAAGGGGTGCAGCTTTTCCTATTGTAGCGCGTTGCCCGGTCACAACACTTTCAAGTACCCAACCTGTTATTGGAATATTCATATTATTTGAATGACTAGCAGCGAGTTCTAAGTATTCTGTTTGTGCGTAACGTTCGCGAGACCGCCCTCCTTGTATTTTCACCAGCCCTTCATAAGGAGAGGCTGTTCCTTTCAGGCGTGCTTGACGTAAATCTTCTTTTAGATTTTTAAGTTTTTGTTTAATATCTGCTGAATTTTTATTAGTGGTTTGTCTTGTTTGTGTTCTATCTGTATCAAACGGTAAGTTGTTTGCATCATTGCGTAGTTCGCTGGATACTTGGAAGGTTTCAATAACAGACGTTCGTTCTGGACCTCCGTTCATAAACCATAATATAAATAGTCCGCCTATTAGCGCAAAAAAGAAAAATAGATCTTGTGTTGAATTTGAAGATGGCCCCTCTGTCATTGTCATTTCATTTATTGTTATTTTGCTTTTCTTCCAAGAGGGTTTTTAATTCTTCAGAGATAACTCTCTTGTCGCTCCAAGGTTCTTTACTCCCTCGTGGTCCGCATATGTAAGGGTCGGTACCTTTTCCTGTTATGAGCACAACGTCATTTTTACGAGCTCTATGGAGAGCTTCTCGTATCGCGTCACGACGATTCATTATAATGTCCGGCTTATGTTTTTTTATGCTTATTGCCATTTCTTCAACAATCACCCGTGGATCTTCGTCGTAAGGATCTTCATTCGTTAAGATAATGGTGTTGCAGTAGGTATCAGCTATTTTCCCCATTTCCGGACGTTTCCATTTATCGCGCCCACCACCCGTATTTCCCAGAACGCAAATTTTCTTACTTTTCTTATAAGATTCTTTAAAAGAAGTATAAAGTTTTAAGAGTGAATCTGGAGTATGGGCATAGTCTACAATAACTGTAAAAGGTTGCCCCACCTCAACACTTTCAGCTCGTCCTGCGATACTTGAACAAGTTTCCAGAGCTTTTTTTGTTGTCTCAAGAGGGATCCCTATTATCTCTGCAACCTTAATAGCTGCAAGTATGTTGTGAATATTAAAAAGCCCCAAAAGAGGGGAGAACATACTTACTCCGTCTATTGTAATGAGTATGCCACGTTTTGTTGTTGTGTACGGTTCTGCGTCCCTAAGCGAGAAAGAGAGTTTTGAAGTTTTTTTGATGTTGAGAAAATCCATAGCATATTTGTCGTCGCTGTTTACAACCATCCATTTATTTTTTTTGGATGATTTGGCTAGAAGGTCACGTAATTTTAATTTAGCTTGGAGATAGTTTTTAAAAGACCCATGTGATTCTATGTGTTCTTTCGCGATGTTGGTAAAAATCAGTGCATCAATATCTATCCATTTGTGACGGTGTTGCAGGACTCCCTCAGAAGTCATTTCTATAATAACGTGTGTACAATTAGCAGAGTATGCTTGGGAGAGAAATTTTTGTAGAAAAAAACGACCAGGCATCGACATTTTGTATTTATTAGGAACAGATTTTTCCGCTACCTTAAAACGGATCGTGTTTGTTAGCGCAGTTTTATAGCCAGCTTCTTCAAGAATAGCGTTTGTGAGCTCAATAGTACTTGATTTTCCTTTTGTTCCAGTAACTCCTATAACAAACAGACGTCGTGATGGAAAGCCATACCAGAGCGCAGAAAAAAAGGACACTAGGTAGTGGTAGGGGTTTGTAAGAAGACGATATATATTCCGTGGGATCAGTTTATTTAATAGGTGGTGTATAAATTTCATGGAGATTTTTTTGATTTAAATCATACAACTATTACTGTCACTTAGTAATTTGAAGTTATTTTTTACTCAGGTGTCTCAAGGCTTCTTTCAGGCGAGCGTTCATACTGGTAATTTCATGAGGGATTAATTTTAAAGCTTCTCGGGCTTCACGAACACCATACCCAAGGGTTTCAAGAGCTTCAAGTACTTCTGAATCTACCAGAATTCCTGATTCATTCATATTTTTTTCTGCAGAGGATAGCTTGTCTTGTAATTCTAGAATAATTTTCTCTGCATTTTTACGTCCTATGCCGGAGACTTTTGTTAGGTATGAACTTTCACCAACTGCAATTGCAGAAGTTAGAGTTTTTGCATCTGTGAGTGACAAGATAGCGAGAGCTGATTTAGGTCCTATGCCAGAAACAGCTATAAGCATTTCAAAAAGTTTTAGTTCATCTGGTTTTGTAAATCCAAATAGAGTTAAAGAATCTTCGCGTACTGCCATATGAATATGTAGACAGACATTCTCTTCTTTTGAGTGCTGGTATGTTTCGGCGGTTACATACACCTTATATCCCACACCGCCAACGGAAAGAATAATAAATCCTGCCCCTTTTCGTGTTATTGTGCCGTGAAGTTCTCCTATCATTCTTTCATCATAACTCATGGTGCAGAAAGGGGAAATGATGCTAATGAATCTATTTTTAGTTCACTGTCTTGTTTTTTTGAAGAGAATCTTGTATAGTCCTTGCACATATGGCTATAACACAAGCAGCAAAAAAGGCGATTAGATCAAGCGCACGAAAGCGAGTGTTTAATTTACGTCGCATGCGTACAATGAAAAAAGCTTTAAGAAATACGCGTGAGCTTGCTCTAGGAGGTAAACTTGAAGAGGCAAAAAATTCTTTGTCGACAGCATACAAGGCGATTGATAAAGCCGTAAAGCGTGGAATCATAAAGGCAAACACGGCCTCACGCAAAAAATCACGCCTCTCCAAATTCTTGAAAAGCAAATCTACATAACAAAAAAACCGCCATATGGCGGTTTTTGTTGGTACTATAGTTTTTTATAAGTGCGGCTACTTCGTCTTTCAATAAGAAATATAGAAATAATTTTCTTTTCTTTTTTAAAAATTATTCTTATACTCCCCGCACGGACACGAAAAATATTACCATTGCGTCCTTTAAGTTTTTTAATATCAAGATTACTAGTATCATCTACTAATAGTAGATCGATGGTTTCTTTTAGCCTCTTTTGCTCCTGACCGGAGAGTTTTTTGATGAATTTACTTATTTTATCCATCTATTTTTTAAGCACTTGGAGTATGTCTTCTGCATTTACCCCATCATTATTTACTTCCCGAAAATCAACAACTGTTTCCCACATACCATCATCCCCCCATTCATCAACTGGAGAAATTTTAAAAACAGGTTTTGATCTTCGTATCACAGTAAAAGACCTCCCTTTGTTTACTTGTGAGATGTAAGTGTCTAAGTTTTCTCTAAGCTCTTTTACTCCAACAATACTAGCTTTTTGTATTTTCGTTTTCATAAATAAAGTTTATCTAAAGATAAACTTTATGTCAAGAGAATCCCCGTTTCTCCAAATTGCTTGAAAAGCAAATCTGAATAGACAAAAGACAAACCAAAAACCCGCCAATACGGCGGGGTTTTTGGTTATTATCGTGTCCTCCCGGCAGGAATCGAACCTGCATTACAGGCTCCGCAAGCCAGCGTTCTATCCATTAAACTACGGGAGGCAGAGATACTATTTATACTAAACAATCATGTAGATGTATATAGTTAGATGTATATAGTACTGTAAAAACGAGCTTAAGTTTTTGTGCAGTTTAAGTCAGTACTACTGGTAAGTGGTCATAAAGTTTTGGAGTTTTAGTGATCGTAGAAACCCCTTCTCTACTTAGAGTTAGGGCATGTATAGGAGCATGATTTGGTGCACGGTAGGCTTATTGGAAGCCAAGAGCCATTACCTAAACATTGTTGTGCAGACTTTGATCCAGGTACTGTCCAAAAAATATCAACCCCATCATATATACACACAGGCCTACTTGCGACACAATCTACAGCAGACGACACATTACAGGTTGGTGACAGAGTAACAACCTCTCCAATTTGGTATGTTGATCCCTGGTATGTGCAGGTAGTAAAAATTGGCGTTGTTGACACTAAAGCTTTCCAAGATGACCCGTTGCAGGTTTCAATAGTAAGACTTGTTGTGTTGTATCTAAGCGCCCCACTCAAATTCCCATTACATGTTGCTGTTGTGACTCCAACTTTTAAATACCCATCCACTGAGCTATTCCCAGTTACGACACTATCACCATACACAGCAAGTGAATTAACCCCTAGACCGCCGTTTTTTATTTGATTTGTTGTTCCAACATTTACTGGAGCAGGAGTATTGCCATTGGGTGGGGCCGAGGTGGGTCCAGTCCAAGCAGCGTACGCGTAAGTGGCTCCTAAGGTAAGAACAAGAGCTATTGCTGTTATTTTAATACTCTCAGTAAAGTTTTTTAAAAGAGATTTCATTATTTTTTGTGTATGTAAATTACGCATAATATACTACGGCAATAGTATCATAAATGTTTTATTAAAATCTATAGAATATATACACAGTGCTTTCTCAGTATGTTTGGCTGTTGATATTGGACTCGTATTAAATCTGTTTATTAAATATACTATAAGGCGTAGGCAGATGAGATAAATATGTCATTACTAGGTTTGTATAATATTATCAATATTTGTTGATCAGTATGGAGTCACAAGAAACTCAAAATTTTCAAAATAATTTTTATAAAAAAGATAAAGGTGTTTTATCTTTTCTACGAAAAAGATTTATTTTTATTATTCTGGCGTTAGTGGTAGCTGTGTTGATAATGGGATTTTTATGGATATGGTCAGGTGGCGCAAGTTTTTTGTTTAAAAACGAAAATAAAGAAACTTCATCAGAAAATATTTTTTTGGATAAAAAATTATCCGAAAAAGATAAAAGAGATATTTTAAAAAATTTAACAGACAGAAATTCTAAACAGAAAATTTCTATTGAAGAAAAGAGGAGTGTCCTTAAGAGGGTTGGAGATTCTCAAAATAAACCAAAAACTATTTCTTCTGAGGAGAAAGTGAGGATTTTAGAAAATCTTTAATTAAAATAATTTAAAACATTAATGAGACATACGTTTTTTATAAAACTTAGAGACATACGTTTTTTGTTAATAGGGGTGACCGTTGTCGTTTTTATTTTAATAATTGTTGGCGCAAGTTTTTGGCACACTGCAAAAGCGGGTCAGTTTGATAATATATCTGGCTGGATATGGTCAGACAATATAGGCTGGGTTAGTCTTAATTCTACAAACTGTGATGCGGATGGTAATGGGATTTCTGATGGAATACCTTCTGGGTGCCCTCCTGTTGGGGTATCTATTCCCACTTATGGAGTTAATTTAGATCTTGGTACGGGTAGTTTTTTTGGTTATGGGTGGAGCGAAAATATAGGATGGATTGATTTTGCCCCGACAAATGGTTATCCAGAAAACCCTAAAATCAGCGCGAAAATAACAGGAAACCAGGTGACAGGATGGATAAAAGCTGTTGCTGGAGGCACGGCAGAGTCTGGTGGTTGGGATGGTTGGATTAAAATGTCTGGGTCGTGGGCGAATGGAGTTACTTTAGAAAGTGGAATTTTTAAAGGTTATGCTTGGGGTTCAGATGTGATTGGGTGGTTTGATATGTCTGGGATGGTTTTCAACAATCCTCCACCGACATCTCAATGTTCAGACAATATAGATAATGATGGAGACAATCTAACAGATTATCCAGCTGACCCTGGTTGTGTTGATGCAGTAGATAATGATGAAACTGATCCATTAAATCCGAATTCTACTCAATGTTCAGATAATATAGATAATGATGGAGACAATCTAACAGATTATCCAAACGATTTAGGATGTTCTGGTTCGGCAGATGACAGTGAGACTAATCCAACAATAATTCTTTCAATAAATGCTGACTCTGTTCTTATTAGGATTGGCGGGCAGACTATTTTCACATGGGATACTCAGTTTGTAACGAGTTGTACTATCACTGGTCCTGGAGTTAACATTGATTCTGGTCCAATAGTACCCTACGACACATTTAGTGGGTCACGTAACGTAACCAACATTACAGAAGAAACTACCCTTACCTTGTCATGTGTAGATTTTAATGGAAATACGTCCTCTGCGTCTGCGAGAGTAAATATGTTACCTAGTTTTGAGGAATTTTGAGTTAGCGATAAAAGCTTTTTGATTCTATAAAGGGGAGGGTTTGCTGTTGTCTAAAATATAATATCTAACAACGCAGTGAATATAATTTTATATAATATACAGTGAGGAGACTTAGGAAGCTTTTAAAATATCGTATACTACCAAAGATATGCAGTTTAAAAAAGCCATCTTTCTCTCTGTTTTAAGTGGGGTGTTTCTTGGGATAAGCTTTGATTACGCGGATCAGCTTTGGTTTTTAAGTTTAGTGGCTCTTGTCCCTTTTCTGCACGTCATCTATACGCTCAATCTTTCTAAGAAACAAATCTTCTTGTTTAGTTGGCTTCTGGGTTTTGTCTTTATGGGGATGGTATTGGCTTGGGTTTGGGAGACTCTACCTCTTACCTCACTTGGCATCAGTAATGTATGGCTGAGCCTCTCTTTTGTTTTTTTTCATTGGAGTTTGCCCGTTCTTACACTCTCTCTTTTCATTGGAGTTTGGGGGGTTTTAGTTTTTTGTATTAAAAACAGAACAGTAAGAGATATTTTTGCAATTTCTTTTTTGTGGGTGGCTTTAGAGTATGCGCGAATGTGGGGGTATGCTCTTTTGACCCTTGGTGACAGTTCTCTTTTTGGTCCGCATTTCTCAATAGGTTTCATAGGTTATGAATTAGCATCAAATTATAATTTTTTACAGATGGGGAGCGTTGGTGGGGTTTATATGCTTAGTTTCGTAGTTATTGCTTGTAACTCATTGGTTTATTACATTATTTATATATGGAACGTTGAAGTGAAAAGAAAAATATATGTGGCGGTAGCGTTAAGCAGTTTGGTGATTGTGTTTGCGTATTTTCCATATGAAAAAATATTTAGCGCTGATGCTTTTAAAAAAAATAGGAGTATTAGAATTGCGGTGGCACATACGGATTTTCCGTCTTCGCTCTCAGTATCATATACAGAGCGTCAAAAACGTCAGTTTGTCTATGGAAATTTAGTTAAGGAGACAGTTCAAAATTCATTTAATCCAGAGGTCATTATTCTTCCAGAAGATTCTCGTTTTTTACAGACTCTTGGAAAAGATAAAAAATTAAAAAGGTTTCTTGCGGGGACATTTGGAGGAAAGGAGGTATTATTAATTGATTCAGGGCGTTATGTTGAAATGGATGGGGCTCGTTCACGTATTCATTTTTTTAATACTAAAGATCAAACAGAAACTTCTTACGACAAGATTTTTTTAGCGGCTAGTGGTGAATATACACCATACTTTACCCAAGGACTTCTTCAAATTTTAAAAAGAGATGATGTGTTGCAAACCATGAAGAGAAAGACGTATGCGAAAGGAAAAAAACTAAAAGTTGGAGTGTTTAAGGGTGTAAAAGTGGGAGCATTGTTTTGTTCAGAAGTTTATTCAGCGAGCTTATACAGATCGTTAGTCAGAGACAGCGGAGCGGATATTTTAGTAAACCTCTCTTCTCAGTCTCGTTTTCATGGGTCTAGAATATTGTATAGACAGAATGTAAATGTAGCTAAAGTGCATGCAGTGCAAAATAATCGATATTATGTGCAGGCTACCAATGTGGCGCCGTCATTTGTATTAGATAATAAAGGAAGGTTGGTGGCGGAGTCAGGGTGGGGGAAAGCGTCAATCCTTTATGCTAACGTGGGTTATTAATAAATAGATTCACTTAGCCAGCTTCCGCGGGGCGATTTTATAGTTAAGCAAGAAGATGTGTGAGGTTGTGTGCTCAGATATTTATTTAAAATACAAATGTTGCGAAACAGCCTTAGTAGGGCTTGCTTTTTATTAAAATAAGTGGTATTATCCGACATAGTACATATAAGAATCTGTGGCTTTGTGTCATGGAAGTTGAATAGGAGAAATAAATTGAAAAAGCTTTTTAACATCACTATGGCGACAGGAATCTTTTTCCTTTTTGCTATTTTTGTTTTTTCAGTAACTGCGTCGCCAGCTCGTGCTGGTAAATATATTTCTGGAGCTCCAGCAAGGAAGATGCTTGCCGAGGACTATTCAGTTCATTTTGAAAAATTCTCCAGGAGGGTTACCTGTTTCAGAAAAATAACAGCTTATGTTAAAAATGGCAGAAAGTCGATATGCTGGTCGGTCGATATGAGAAAGATTAAAGCAATGCATATTACTGTCTCTTTGGTGAAAGAATCTGTTTCGGACGAGACACTGCAAGGCCGTGTATTCAGCAGGATCTTTAAGGTTCCTGCGAAAACTTTATCGCTTAAGCTTTTGGGTGAACAAGCTCTTTCCTCTGGCATGAAGGTTTCCCATTACAGAGTGTCTGGGGAGAAGACAGATTACGAACCATACATTTCCGTCCTTAAATTTCTTGTGAATGGGAACAGGTTCTTGGTTGCTTTTTTCAATGGCAAGATAGAAGATGTAGTTGTTTTTGCCAATGGTAAGAAAGAAGTTATTGGAGGGGGGGGCGTCCCAATTCAGGACGATGTAATGAAGTTCATCGGTGAGGGCAAAATCGCCCCAATCAGGTAATTCAATAACCTAACCCCCCCCCACCTCTTTAACTAGCCAGCCCAATCTTTATTGGGCTGGCCTTTTCTTTTTTCCACAAGGACTATTTTTAGTTTACTTGATTAAGTGTATAGTTAGATAACTGGATATTAACCTATGGAGGTATCTCAAGAACAACAAGGAAAAGAGAAGTCGTTTGAGCAGGCAAACTGTAAGCAAACGATTCATTATACGTACATTGCTATTATATTTGCTTTAGTGATTTTTATTATAGCTATAATAACTGGCAGTTGCTCTTTTTGTAGCGATGTTTTTTCACAAAAACAAAAAATTGACACCAATATAGTAAAAGGAATAAAAGATGTAGATAGGGGTGTGTCTATACAAAAAGGAGGAAAGTTTAATCTAACAGGATCCCTTTATCTTACTCTAATGCCTATTGATAAAAGCAGGGCGATAAGCATCTATTCTTATGATATCAATTCGACTAAGTTTAAGAATTTGTCGCTATATAGTGGTTCAAATATTTCTTCAAAGATTTCTCCCAATGGAGAAAATATAGCTTTTGCACGACCTGTGGTAGGTGGGAGTATGCAAATTTTTGTTACTAATATAGCCACGGGGGATACCAAAGCAGTTTCAAAAAATAATGTTAAGTACAAAAGAGAGCCCATCTGGTCTCCTGATGGAAATTCTATAGCATACATTGTTTCAGGTGGAGAAAATAGAAACAATAACAGCAAGGAAGGGTCTCATAATCCTGAAGCATGGGGGGTCTTCATAGTAGGGGTTGGAACTAACGCAGGAGAAGAGCGTTTTATTACGAGTGGATATAATCCAATTTTCTCTCCAGACGGCAATTCATTACTTGTTCTTAAAAATGAGGGGTTGTTTTTGTACGACCTTACCAAAGATGCAGAGTCTCAAAAAGTGTGGGGAGTGTTGGGAGAAAAAAAGTTTGGCGCATACATGCATTCCCATATGAAGTTAAGTTTGTCTAAGGATGGTAAAAAGCTAGCATGGTCTGACCATCACAGATCTCCTGGTGGAGGACTTACTTTGTTTACCATAACTTCATGGAAGCCGTTTAGTATGGAAATAAGAAAGCAACTAAAAGGAGGTTTTATATATAATGTTTTCTCACCTGATAGTAATTATCTTGCTGTGGAAACATATGATGAAGCCAGAAATGGTCAGCTGACAAATGGACACGTCCTTGTCTATGACATGAGCACTTTTGATTTTAGGGATGTATTCAATTTAAATGGATTCGATACAGGATTCCTGTGGCTGACTGATTGGCGGTAGGAGTTTTAAAAAATATGAAATTAGTTTTGTCTCGAGATAATATAATAAGAAACATATTTTGGATTGTTATTTTTTTAATATCCATAAGCTTTCTTTTCAGTACTATAACTTCGGTTTTTGCTGGAGGAGATGGTGGAGATGGAGGTGGAGATATTGGGGAACCTTCGTGTGGTATAGGTGGTATAGGTGGAATTGGAGATATTGGGGAACCTGGGTGTGGTATAGGTGGTATAGGTGGTATAGGTGATGTTAGTGGTATTGGAGGTGATGGCGGCGGCGACACAGGGGGAGGGGGGTTATCTTGTCCTTGTGGAGCAACTTGGCAGT
>CAZNKJ010000014.1:0-18735 GCA_964574145.1 uncultured Candidatus Saccharibacteria bacterium | reverse complement strand
TTCCTATTGGGGATTTTCTTCAAAGAAAGTTCGGATTTCATCCAAAAGGTACCGCATCTTAGATGCTAGCACGAGAAAGCTATGTTCCTCGTGCACTTGAAGAGCTTTTGTAGCTAACTTGTTATAATTGCAACATGAGTGATAAGGAAAAAATAGATACCAACAAAAGTTCACTCAAGGAAGCTTATCTACTATTAGGTACTTCTAGTCCACATGAACTTTACAAAAAATATTTAATAGAGGATCAAAAAATAGTAACTTCGAAAAGTTCAGACTACCATGACCCGAAATTGATAACAAATAAAATCAAGGAAGTTATAGAAAAAGCGGATTCAAAAAAATTGTCAAAAGAAGAAAGAGAGTGCCGTTTAGACATACTATGGCTTTGGTACCACCATGCGATAAGTTACGCAATTTGGGGTTATAAAGATAAGAAGTGCGCAGAAGAGTACGCATTACAAGCTCTAAAATATCAACCTAAAGATAACCCTAACAAAATTACTCGTTTACTATATCTATTGATTTGCGACCAACTTTTAGATGCCGAGAAGTGGGTGAAAACCATTAATGAGAACCCAGAAAGAACCACAGCATTGGATCTTTTAAAGTTTTATAAGGACGGAGGGTTTTTCAAATAAACCAAAGTGCACGAGGAACTTCCAGTTTGATATACTTAAAGAGCTGATAAAAGTCACGGGGCTTGACCGACCACGGTTCCAGTCCTAGGAAACCCGCACCTTAGAGCTAGCACGAAGAAGCTTGTAGACAATGCGCTATACAAATTTCTTAGTCGCGTTAGGATAAAAATATGAAAAATTATATTTGTAATGAAAATGAATATTTTTTTGGGAATGGATACATTGCCACCTCTGTTGAAATTAAAGATTTACCAAAGACTCTTGGTATAAATGGTAAAATACTTTTTCTAAAATCTTCATTTCATGTGAGCCTTGTTTGCGTTAAAAATATTGTCTCAAAATACGGTGGGAATTTTGAGCAAAAAGTCATTGATTTCTTTTGTGATTTTGTATCAAAAAACAAAATGTCTTTCGCTAATTACAAAAATGAATTTCGTTATGCAGTAGACAAAGAAACTGGCAAGGAAACAGTGATTGTGATGTGCGATGTTTCAAATATAAAAGAATTTTTTGAAGCATTAAATAAAAAGTTGGGCTTTAACGTAGAAACGCCTCCGACACACATCACACTGTATACACTACAACAAGACAAGGGTATAGGGCTTAATAACAATCCTGATATTGAAGATAAGACCAGTATAATTACAAAAAAAATTTTACCAGAGATTAAAAATAAATTTGTTTAAAAAATATAAATCGCACGAGACACTATCAGATGCCCTCGTGTAAATCACTAAATCGGACAAATGGGGGCTTGACCGACCACGGTTCCAGTACGAGACCCTCCGCCATTGACAGCTAGCACGAGTACGTTATGTTCCTCGTGCGCTCGAGGAAGCATTGTTTTGATCCTAGAAACGAAGAGTTAAGTTGATTGTGCTAAAATAAGAAAGTCATGCTATCAAAAACGTTAAAAGAGGGAGACACAATAGGGATAATCGCTCCGTCAAAGTTTCTTGATCCTGAGAAAAAATCTGAGGTTGATAACTTCATAGCGTATATGAAAGAGCAAGGCATCGAGGTTGAACTCTCGAAAAACTTTTATGAAACCGGTAAATACGGAACCGCAGATCCACAAAAAAGAGCAGACGACATCAACTCAATGTTTGCAGATGGAAATATAAAAGCTATTTGGTGCTTGCAAGGAGGAAACAACGGAAACCAAATCAGCCGCACGCATTTTTGCCAATCGGTGTGAGGGTGAAGCTTGATGCAACAAACAAGTCAGTAGAGATCGTTGAAGATTTTTTGGAGTAATCACAATAAACCACCCCAAGAACCAGGGTCCTTAGTGCTAGCACGAGACACGTCCGAATCCTGAACACGCCGCACCTTAGAGCTAGCACGAGGAAGTTTGTTGACAAACAAGTATGCAGACAAATTGTCTGCGTTAGAATAAAGTATATGGATGTTAAGAAAAAAATTATTGCTTTTGATTTTTTTGGTGTCATTTGTTCTGAAGTTGCACCAATTTGGTTTGAACATTTTTTTCCGAAAGAAAAGGCATGTGAACTAAAGGATAGATATCTTTATCCTGCAGATGTTGGGAAGGTCTCTTTAGACTCGCTACTTAAAAGCCTTGAAGAATTGGTTGATATACCATTAGAACAAATTAAGAAGGACTGGTTTTCTCTTGCAAAAGTGAATAATGAAGTGGTGTCTGTTATTCGAAATCTACAAAAAAACTTCCAGATCGTTCTATTTTCAAACGCACCGTCGTCTTTTATTCGACAAATTCTAAAAGAAAATAATTTAGAAAATCTTTTCCAGTCAGTAATAATTTCTAGTGAAATCGGCTTTGTAAAGCCAAACCCTGATTTTTTTAAAAAAGCCTTAGATATAATTGACGTCCCGGTAGAGAAAATACTTTTTATTGATGATAACCAAAAAAATACCGAGGCAGCAGAAAAGCTTGGTATTCAAAGCATAGTGTTTAAGGGAGCAGAAACTCTTAAATCTATTAAAATAATAGAATAAGATGCTATTAGAACCTCCGATTTGATATACTTGAAAGAGTTGATGAAAGTTATACAGGACTTAACCGACTATGGTTCCAGCCACGAGAATTATCCTGAATAAAATTTTAATACAATCATACAACCCACTTTGGCCACAATTATTTGAACAAAAAGCAAAAACTTTACGAGAAGTATTTGCTGAGAAAAATTAAGCAATTTGAAATGTTGAAGAATCAAACGATTCTTTTAATGTTCGCATATCTGGACATGGTAGCGAGGATAAATACCAAGAATACCCAGACGGAAAGATGGTTTATTCGACGGAAGTTAATATTTGGTTTTCTTAAGAAAATCGTTTGGCTGATGTTGCGTTGGATTTTTGGAGATAGCGTTAGCGAATTTGACACAGCCCCAATAGTGTGATAATATGTTATCTGCTTTGAACTTTACATAATTTGCATTTGCCATAGCAGAAAATGTCTAAAACATTGGACTTTTTCTGCTATGGCAAACCCGAGATAATCGGTTAGGCCCACTGGCAAATTTAAAGGAGAAATGCCCATGTCTGGGAATGTCTCAAAAATTGAAGAGCTTAGTCAGTGCTCTGAACTCGTCGGTTCCATTGCGAAAGCGATGGCGCTCGTCGCCCCAAAAATGACCAAGCAAGCTCGCCAATCTTGGATTGGTCTGCCTCCAGCTGATTTTGCGCGCGCCATAGAGAAAATGATTTTCTTGCCGGTCGATTCGGAGAAACACATCATCGACCTTGATGCCGACCCGTTCAAACCTGATGACTGGTTAGTCGAGGGAGATCCGTTCGAACCTGACGCCTGGTCAGTCGAGGAACACAAGAAAGGCGGGCAGTTCCAATGGAACGCCGTCAAGGTGGAACTTTACCTTGTGGGCGTCCAGAAGGGCGGTAAGGTAATCAGCGGCAACAAGCTCCGCAAAGCGCTGGCGAAGAAGCCCGTCTTCAACGCTAACCTTTTGGATTACCTACTAGCCAATCCACACCTCATCCCTGAAGAATGGAAAGGTAAGCTTGTCTTCTTCTGGGGAACAGTCTACCGCGACTGGAACGGCAGGCTCTGCGTCCGTTTCCTCCACTGTGACGGAGACTGGGGCTTTTACTGGCTCGACAACGGCTGGGATGACAACTACCCCGCTGTGGTTGACGCAAGTTGAACTTGGTATGTGGATTCTATGCTCTTGCACTTGAATCCTTTGCACTTTTAACTTTTTGGCTCCGCACACATGTGTGGAGCCATTTTTTTACTAAAAAACTTGCTTAGGGTAAATTTGCTATAATTACCGGAATAGTAATAAATAAGTTATGCCGAACAAACAAAATAATTGTAAATACTGTGGAGTGAATACCCTTACAGACCAACATAGTTTATATATCCATGTCGCAAGTTTTGATTGGAAAAAAATTCTTACTATTTTTTCTGGAGTAAGTCTATTATTTGCACTATTTTTCAGCTGGATTTTAAATATAGAAGAAGGGGCTAAAATCCTTTATTTGGTTAGTATTTTTTCTGGCGGTTACTTTGTATTCTATGGAGCTGTCAGAGGCCTTACGAAACAAAAATTTCTTAATATAGATTTTTTGGTAATCGTGGCGGCAATGGGAGCAATTTACATCAACCAGCTTGCGGAAGCATCTGCTGTTATATTTTTCTTTTCATTAGCAGAAGCTTTTGAAAGATTTGGTGTTGAAAGATCTCGCAAAGCACTCGAAACACTTGTTGAAAAATCTCCTCAATCCGCTATCTTAAAAAATGGCAAAAAAGTATCGGTAGACAAAGTGAAAGTTGGAGAAATTGTACTTATCCGTCCAGGAGATCTTATCCCTCTTGACGGCCTTGTTATTGAAGGAGTTTCTTCAGTTGACGAAGCAGCGATTACTGGAGAACCAATACCAAAAGATAAACGAAAAGGAAGTACCGTTTTTGCAGGAACATTAAACAGACAAGGATATCTTGAGATAGAAGTAACAAAAGAAAGTAAGAATTCTACTTTTTCCAAAATTATTCAGTTAGTTGAAAAAGCACAAAAGTCGCGCGCGCCAGCTCAAGAATTTATTGATACATTTGCAAAATACTATACACCTATTGTTGTAGGGAGCGCTATTTTGATTACAGCAATTCCGACTATTTTTTTTGGGGGTATATTTACAGAGTGGCTATATCGCGCACTTGTATTACTGGTAATAGCCTGCCCTTGCGCGCTTGTTATATCAACTCCAGTTTCTATTGCTTCTGCAATTGGGGGCGCTTCCAAACGCGGAGTACTGATAAAAGGTGGAAAATATCTAGAGGCACTCAGTAAAATTAAAGTAGTCGCTTTTGACAAAACAAGAACTTTAACTCTGGGCGAACCATACATTTCAGATATTGTTACATTTAACGGCTTTAGTGAGGAAGAGGTGTTGGCAGACGCAGCAGGAATTGAAAAATTTTCTTCACACCCTCTAGCAAAAAGCATACTTGATTTTGCACAAGCTCAAGGAGTTACTCCGCACATTATGAAAAAATACGAAGACATTGCAGGTAAAGGAGGCAGGGCTACTTGTCTGGTGTGTGATGATCTTGAACACTGTGTAGGCAATCTAAAACTTATTGCAGCCCACAGTATTTCCACAAAAGAAATAGTAGAGAAAACAGAAAAGTTTGAGAAAGAAGGAAAGACAGTGGTCCTAGTCAGTGAAGGTAACAAAGTTATGGGTGCGTTGGCTATCGCAGATAAAATAAGAGACGATGCTCCTGGAGTAATAACAAATCTCAAAACTCTTGGTATACAGTCGGTTATGTTAACAGGAGATAACCAACATACAGCCAACTTTGTCGCCAAAAGACTTGGCATTCAAAAAACCTACGCTTCCCTTCTTCCAGACGAGAAGGTAGAGAGAATTAATCAGTTGAAAAATGAGTATGGAACAGTGGTGATGGTCGGCGATGGAGTGAATGATGCCCCATCTCTGGCAACTTCGACCGTAGGTATTGCCATGGGTGCTAATGGTTCTGACGTAGCTGTTGAAACAGCCGATGTCGCGCTCATGAATGACAATCTATTAAACGTTGCCTCTGTGCTTAAACTCGGTAAAAAAACAGTAACAACTATTAAATATAATATTGCTGCTTCACTTAGTATAAAAGCAATTTTTCTTGTTCTAGCCCTGTTTGGTTTTGCTCATCTTGAATTTGCTATCGGGGCAGACTCTGGGATTGCAATTCTTGTGATTTTAAACAGTTTAAGGCTTTTTCACTTTGAAAATACATAAATTTGTAGCATAATATCAAAGATATGAATAAAAGAATTTTGTTTACTTCAATTATTTTACTGACGTTAGCTGTTGGCGGTTTCTATTTTTCTGACAGACTAGATAATACAAATTACCAAAAAGTAGTCGAGAATGAGGGTTTTGGCTTTGGACAAAAAATTACTCTTTATAAATCACCAACTTGTGGATGTTGTGTAGGATATGCTGATGTATTAAAAAAACAAGGATTTGAAGTCAACATCATACCCACTGAAGACATTAATTCAGTAAAAGATAAGTACAACATCTCAGTAGACCAACAAAGTTGCCATACTATTGCTATGGGTGACTATTTCATTGAAGGACATGTACCAATGGAGGCTGTTGAGAAATTACTAAAAGAACGTCCTGGAATTGAGGGAATTGGTCTTCCAAGAATGCCTGCTGGAGCTCCCGGAATGGGAGGGTCTAAACATGCTCCGTATGAAGTGTACCAAATCAAAGATGGGGTTGTTTCAAGCTTTATTACAATATAATAAAAAATATTTTTATCCTCAAAAAAAGCTATGTAATTTTTGGTACAGCGGTCCTACTCTTAGTAGGAGGGATTCTTGGTAGTAATATCTCTTCCATACACAATCCTGACATAAACACAGAAGCCATGAAGCTTAGCTCCGATTACTATAAAAAAATCATTGGAGAAAAAGATGCTGGAATTAAAAACCTACTGACTGAAGGTAGATATAAATGCTGTCTATCCAAACCATGCTCTTATTGTTTCTCTGACCCAGAGAAACAAGATAAAGAATTAGTATGTGACTGCCTAGAAGACATAATGAACGGCAAATATCCTTGTAGCGAATGTATTGGGGAAATTCTTGAAGGAAACGGCAACCCATTAATCTCTGAATATTTTGCTACAGCGATTTCAGAAAAACTCGGCAACAATTACCTACCCGATTTAAAACAAATTATAGCTGATAAATACGATATGCCGATTTATAAACAATTGTGAAGACTCTTTGGTACTTCTTTATTGACTCTAAATAAAATATTTTATAAAACTCACCACCAATAGTTCAGAAACCAAACTTTATAAAATAATCACCACTTCATTGTCTTTCACATGACATTCCCCGTCTGAGTTTTGAACAATCTCATCTTCTTTATTTAATTGTTGCAATAAAATACTCCCCTCTTGCAAAAAGATAAAAGACTCAGCGTGTCCTGGTAATATCTGCATTTGACCGGAAGTTGCTGGAAGAGTTATGCTTTGTACGTCTTTATAGACCTTTGTAATTTTAGGAGATGTGATTGTGCAATTGATCATATTATTTCAACCTCATCTATTAAACCTATCATATAAAGTTTTTCAAGATCTATATCATCAAAATCTCCCTTTAGAATTCTCTCACACCCTTCAAGGGTTTTTTCAAGAGGTACATACACTCCTTTTTTACTACTAAATACCTCCGTAACAAAGAATGGTTGCGTCAAAAACCTCTGAAGTCTTTCCGCACGCTTAGCAATAATTCTGTCCTTACGCGAAAGTTCATCAATCCCAAGAATAGCTATTATATGAAAAAGCTCCTGATACTTCTGGAAGACAGCTTTGACCTCAGAAGCTGTTTTGAAATGACGCTCTCCAACAATATCTTTATCCAATCCTGAAGAATTAGAACGTAGGACATCTACTGCTGGATAAATCCCCTTAGAAGCCACATCACGAGAAAGTACTAAAGATGCATCAAGATGAGAAAAAATTGCTACAACAGCAGGATCTGTTAAATCATCTGCAGGAACATAAACAGCTTGCAAAGATGTAATAGAATTCCCACCCTCTTCTTTTATTCGCTCTTGCAATAAAGCCATATCATGATCTAGAGTAGCCTGATAACCTAGCTCGGATGGGGCCTTCCCTAATATTGCGCCAACTTCCATTCCTGCCATTGCATAACGGAAAATATTATCAATGAATAAAAATACATTCTTGTCTGTCTCGTCACGAAGATATTCAGCAGCAGTAACAGCAGAAAGGCCCACACGTGTTCGCACTCCAGGAGACTTATCCATTTCGCCAAAATAAAGTGCTGTATTTTTTAATACATCTAAATTCTTTAAAGTAAGGTATAGATCATTTCCTTCTCGGATCCTCTCTCCTATACCAGCAAAAACTGATACCCCTTTTGTCTTAAGGGCAATATTATGAATGAGTTCAGTAACAAGCACAGTTTTGCCAACACCCGCGCCTCCAAAAAGCCCTATCTTATCACCCGACCGAAAAGGACTCAGAAGATCTATGACCTTTATTCCCGTCTCTAATATTTTTTCCTCATTTTTTGAATTTTCTGACAATGAATCTACATGACTTTTACTATCGTATAAAGGAAATGACTCCCCACCAACCGAACGTTTTCCATCTATAGGATGGCCAAACAAATCAAACATTCTTCCTAGGATACCTTTACTGAGCTCTATTGATATTTTTTCGCTTACTACCGAAACCCCCTCCCCCCTCTCTACTCCTCTAGCAGAAGAAAGAACTATAGCTCTAGCTGTTTTAAAATCTTTTCTCTCAACAACCTCAAAAAGAGCTCCTTTTTCATTACTTTTAAGAAGGCTATGGATAGATGGTACATTTTTCTCAAAAACTATCTCGGCCGCCCCACCTTTCATGACAGTAATTATCCCTTGATTTTTTTTCACTTCTTTAAAATTTTGAGCTTCAGTTTTCATAAAATAATTTTTATCTTATTATCTAACATTATATACGAGATCTATTTCAAGTTATTTTGTGAGCTGCAAAACTCTCCAGCTGTCCTTGTGTAACCATACGGCGACGTTCTTTAACATAATCAATATTCAACTTTTTTATAAGATCATCTGTTTTTGAGGCTGCACGCTCCATCGCTACAGTCCTTGCAGAAAGTTCCGACAGTTTTGTTTCCATTATAATCTTATGAAAAAACACTCCTATATATTTTTGCAAAAGTCCATTGAATAATTTCCGCTTTGATAACTCAAAAATTGGTAGACCACTTCCATTGGCTAATTGTTTGACTTCAGAATGGAATCCTTTAATTGAGTCAAATTTGAATGGTAAAAATGGAATAAAATTGGAAACTTGCTCCGATAGAGAAATAAACTTAGGGTATAAAATATCCACTTGTGAAAATCTGCCTTTTTTAAACTCATTAAAAATATAATTTGTTATATTTTTAATATCTTCTCCTTCAGGTAAATCAAGGAATCCATTAAATAATTTTACAATCTCCATATTTTCTTCCTTCATATAAGCCTCTCCTTTTGAACCAACAATTATAAAAAAATGATACCCCCCAGAGGACTCTAAGATTGTATTAACAATCTTATGCCACAAACCACCCACCAACCCTTTGTCTGAGGTTAATATAATAAGGGCTTTTTCCCCTGTAGAATTTTTACACAAGAGAGGGTGTTCGTTTTCTTTATAAAATAAAGATAATCTGGCTAATAATCTCTCAGCATAATTCGTATACATATTAAGAAAAGATACTTTCTGCTTTAGAAAATGAACTCCCGAAGCCGCAATTTTTTCTGCAGTCTTTACAGTTTCTGAGACATCTTCAAACCCTTTTTTCTGATTTTTATATCTTGTATAAGACTTCATAGTAATTATTCCTCCTTAGTCAATAAAAACTCTTGCTTGAAATCTTTTACAATTTCCTGGATATTTATTTTAATAGCTTCATCAAAGACTCCGTCTTTAACTTTCATTAAGACATCCAAATAACGACTCCTTAAAAGATTAAGTAAGAGGGCTTCAAATTCCCTCCATTTGTTTTTATCAATATCGTCAAAAAATCCTTCCTCAACTGTGTAAAACAAAATTACCTGCTCCTGCCACTTAATATTTGTATTTTTTTCTTGCTTCAACAATTCTAACATCAGCTCCCCTCGATGAATCTTCTTCTTAGCCTCAACACTAGTGACCGTCTCTAATTGAGATAATTTCTGGAGCTCTTTTTGCTGAGAAAGAGCTAGTCGAATTCCTCCAACTACTTTTTTAAGTATGGGAGGTTGCGCCTGTGATCCAACTCGAGACACAGACAAACCCACATTTATCGCTGGCAAAAACCCTTTCTGAAAAAGTCCGCTTTCCAGATAAATCTGACCGTCTGTAATAGAAATAATATTTGTAGGAATAAAAGAAGTAATATCTCCTTCCTGGGTTTCCACTATAGGTAAGGCGCTTGAAGACCCCCCTCCTTTCTCATCTTTTAGTTGTGCTGCACGCTCCAAAAGTTCTGCATGCAAAGAAAAAATATCACCTGGATAAGCTTCCCGCCCAGGCGCTCGTTCAAGGAGAAGGGAAATATCACGATAAACTTTGGCATGTTTTGAAAGATCATCATAGACAACAAGTGCATCTTTCCCACTATCACGAAAATAATCTCCTATAGCACACCCAACAAAAGGAGCTAAATATTGCTCAGCAAACGAGGTTCCAGCTGGTGCCGCTACAATAGTGGTATATAAAAAGGTGTTGTTCTTTTTAAAAAGAGAAATCATCTCGCGTAGTTTCTGCTCCTTTTGTCCACAGATTACATATATACAATGGACTGGGTTATCTTCATCCCTTTGGTTTAATACGGCATCCATAGCTATGGTACTTTTTCCGAGCTTCCTATCTCCAATTATCAATTCTCGTTGCCCTCTACCTAAAGGGAGATTCGTATCAATAATCTTTATCCCTAAAGAAAGTGGTGTTGAAACGATCTTCCTATCAATAATTTGTGGAGCTGGCTGAAATACAGAAACTTCCTCACCTTGAACACTTCCCAGACCATCTTTGGGTCTTCCTAAACCATTTACCACTCGCCCAGTAAAATCCTCTGAAATTGGTATTGAAAAAGACTTAAAACTCCTAAAAACTGGTTTCTCTAAATCAAAATTTTCATCAAAGAAAAGCGCTTCAACAAAATTTTCATCAAATCCTATAACAATGGCTACCTGCTTACCAACTTCGTCTAAAAGAGTTTCGTGTAAAAAAATATGTGGAAGCCCTTGAACATGAGCAACTCCTGAGAAGAAGGCTGAGATATGTCCAATTTCATTATTTCTTTTATTTTGTATCTTACTGTTTGTAATTTTCATATTTAAACAATATTTAAATTTATCTAAAATAGTTACTTATGTTTAAGACTTGCGGCTTCATTAACTATACTTAGTAAGTTACTCTCAATAATAGTCCCAGCAACCTCAAGACGAAATCCATTGATTAGATCTTTGTTTTGTTTTTTAACAATTTTTAACTTAACTCCAATTTTCTCGAAAATTACTTCTTCAAGACTCTTTTTTTGTTCATTTGTTAAAGAGTGCGCATATTCCAATATTACAGGACCATTTTTCTCAACAAAAATTTTCTCTGCTTCTTGTTTAAAAACCCTCTTACTTTCTCCATTCTCTGATGAGAATAATTTGGTTTTTTTAAACACACTAACCGACTTCAGTTCTTCTGTCTTTTCTGTCATTAGTTTTTTAAACTGTGTAAAAAAATCTATCCAAAAAATATCTTGAAATTCCTTTTGGAGAGATAGAGGAAAAGCCCCACTGAAAGTCTCTTGGAAGGAAAATCCAATTCTTCCTCTTATTTTGTTAAAGATCTCCTTTTCAATATCCGGCCTTAATGACCCAAGCATGTCTCTTGTTTGTCTAAGAATTACTTCAGCCTCTTTGTCTACCTTTGTCCGTGTACTTATTTTTATTTTTTTAGCTATAAGTTCAGCTTCTGAAATAACTTTTCGAGTTTTTTCTTTCAACTGGAGCTCTTCGGACTTCTTTTTTTCCAAAAATTCGCTTTTTTCTTGCTCTAACTCACTTTTTTGTATCTGAGCTTGCTTTAACTCCTCCTCATCTTTTTCTATTCTTTGAATAACAGGTTTGTACAAAAATTTTGTAAGCAACCACAAAAGCAACCCAAAATTTAATATCTGAGCGACTAAGAGCTTTACATCTATACCTAGATTGCCTAAAAATTCCATATCTAAAACCCTTGGAGATTTGATGTATACACACTCAGAAACTTTGGTATTACAAAAATCATTCCCACAAGAGGAAGAATGAATACAACCAATGAAGTAATAAGTGTCCAGAGAAAATACTTTCGTGTTTTTTCAACCGAAGTATAAATCTTTAGAAGCAACTCGTCTTGCATATCAAGCCGCTTTTTTGTTTCTTCTTCCATAATTTTTGCGTTATCTGTTATATTAATTGACAAACTTTAGAATAAGAGCAACTACCAAAGCATAGATAGCAATAGCTTCCGCAAAGGCAATGGCGATAATCATAGCTACCTGAATTTTTTCGGAATTTTCAGGATTACGCGCCATACCTATCAAAGCCGCTGCTCCAATCATTCCAATAGCTAAAGCTGGTCCAATCGTACCAATAGCCATAGTAAACGCAGATGGATCTTGAATCATATTTTATTATTTTTAAATTTTAAATTATTAATTTTGCACCCCCGACCTTACGTGACGCATCGTACTCGTTTTGATAAACGTTAATGTCAGTATAGCAAAAATAAAGGCTTGGATAATACCTACAAACACCTCTAAAATCATAAATGGTAATGGAATAATATATGGAATCAAGAAAGCAATTACTAAAAGTAGAACCTCCCCTGCAAAAATATTTCCAAACAGCCGGAAAGAAAAAGAGATAATTTTTACGACTTCTGAAATTAGCTCAAAAAAACCAAGAATAAATTTGATTGGATTTGTTAGATTAAAGAATCGACCAATATATTTTCTCACGCCTAAAGCCCGTAAAGAAAAAAACTGAATTGCAAGCACAGAAAACAAAGCAAGGGCAACTGTAGTAGTCAGGTCACTGTTGGGAGATCTTAAGACAGAAAACTCGCCTGAGGAAGTGCTCATAAAAAAAGACCCTAAAAACCCAGGGACTAACTCTAAAAGATTAGCTGTAACAATAAAAAGAAAGAAGGTTGTAATCAACGGAAGTATTTTTTTTGACAATACCCTATCTTGAGTCACCATATCTGTAAGTCTTAATAACTCAAAAACAAGAACCCTGACTCCGTTAATGACTATATTTTTATGACTATCTTTTTTAAAATAAAAAACTACTCCAAAAATACCAAGAAGTACTGTAACTAAAACAGACGTCAAAAAAGTATTAGTGATAAATATTCCAAAAATAGATACTACATATTCTGGCTGTAAACTAATATTAATCATTCTTTTCTTTATCTTCAATTAAAGGAATAAGTAAATGGTATACTTCATAAAAAGTTATACCTATACCAAGAAAAAGACCGCCGAGTAGTAAAATTGGTTCTGTCTTAAAAAACTTATCCGCAAAAAGCCCCAAAAATAAAAAACCAACAATGGGCATGGCTATAAGAAATCCTAATTGCCAGGCGAGAGATAGAGCATAAAATGTCTTGAAGTTATCTTTACGTAACATAACCTTTTTTGGCTTTAACAACATTTAGATAAAAAATATATCTACTAAATAAACCTTCAGAAAAAAGATTATTTTTTAATACATTTATATATTTTAACGTAAAAAATTGTTAATGAAAACATAAATACCAAAGATTATTTGAGTTACTCTAAATAAGCCTACAAAAAGCCGTCTTGAATATTGGTCTGGGGATTTCTGCTTTTTAGAATAATGCTAGTTCTGATATAATGAAGTTAGATTAAGAGTTTAAAAAACGAATAATCTTTTAATAAATAACCAAGACTTCTGTAGTCTAAAAATATGGAAAATGCAATAATTGAACGTTTTTCTATTAAGCCAGCCATGGCGAATCTCCTATTTCGAATAGGACTTTCTAGTTTTTTTCTAATAAACTCATTAGCTGCATGGTTTGCACCAAATGAATTCCTAGAACTTTTGGGAGGGAATGCTCTTGCTTCAGCAATTGCAGTTCCTCAATTTTGGGTTTATGTCATTGGAATTAACGATGGGTTACTCTTTCTGCTAATACTCTCTGGACGTTGGAATAAAAAGATTGCTGTATGGGCAGGTCTTTGGGTATTTGCTGTCATATACGTAACAATATCCGAAGGTACAGCAGAACTTATAGAACACATTGGTGTACTATCTTTCATTCTTTATTATTTCTTTATGCCGCAAAATACTTCTACTAGGCAAAACAATCTAAATTAATCCTCTTAAAAAGATTCTCGACTAGATTTAAATTAAAATACCGCAGCTCTTTGATAAGCTGCGGTATTTGATTTTTTTGTAGAATATCAAAATCAGTGATTTTTCTCACCCCGCCATTCTAATTCGTGTGAGTTTACAACAGAAGAAATTGGACTGATTTGATTCCGTCCTCGGTCTTTCGCATTGTAGAGTTCAGAGTCGGCAACCTTGAAAAGGTCTTTGTAAGACGACCTACCATCTCCAACAACGGCAACCCCAATTGAGACGGTAACGGAGGGAATTCTGTCGTCTTTTCTGGACACTGACTTAACACCCTTTAGAATCTCTGTCGCACGAAGCCAGACTATTTTCGAAGTCATGTCTGGAAAGAACACAACAAACTCATCTCCTCCAAATCGACCTACTAAATCTGCGGGACGAACCACTGACCTTACTTGATTTACAGTCTCCAACAAAATGAGATCTCCGACCTGATGTCCATATTTGTCATTGATCTGTTTGAAATAGTCAATGTCAATTATAAGCAAAGCGCCTGACGAATTGCGGCGCATTAAACGCTTAGATACCTCTTCTTCAAAAAAGTCCTTGGAGAAAAGCCCCGTGAATCCATCTTTCGTAGCAAGAGCTTGCGCGCGAAGAGCAAAATCTATCAAAATGTTCGGAGGAAGTCCGGAGAGACTTTCCACAGTAGCTTTTCCGACCTTAGGGATCAACCATCTGTCGTTAGAGACGACTGTATCAGACAACATTAGATTATCCTTTCTTTAGCAATGATCCTAATTGAGTTGATGAAAATACACGCAAATGATATAATACCACTTTTGGTATAGATGTCAATTATTTACCCTTAGCTAATCTATTTAAAAAGTATCAGACCCTATAGTTAAATCACTCGGCTATAAAAAACGAATTGTTCTATAATAAAAACCAAATGAAGAATAAAAATTCAATAACAGGTCAAGTGGAAACAACCCGTCTTCTTTTACGTTCTGGTATTGCCTTCTCTTTTATTTATGCAGCGGTTGCTGCTTTCTTTGATCCACTTTCATGGATTGGCTTTTTCCCAAGTTTTCTTTTAAAAATCTTCCCAGCAGATGCAATTTTTATGCTTTACATGTTTAGCATCTCTGAAATACTGATTGCCATTTGGATTCTAGTGGGACAAAATACGCGAATACCCAGTATGCTCGCTTCAATTTATTTAGCCTTGATAATTATCTCCAATTTTCAGCTTATGGATATTGTCTTTCGAGATATCTCTATATTAGCCATGACTCTTGCTCTCGCAACACTTGAGAGAAATAAATCCTCTCAAACTTAGGACAACTACTTAACAGCTTTTGCTACTATCTTAACAATATTACGATCAAACGGCCCTGGAATAAATTTTTGTACCGTAGGATTCTTTACCGCTCCAGCTAACGCCTCGCCAGCATGTACCTTCATAATATCAGTTATACTCTTTACCCCACCATCAAGAGCCCCACGAAAAATACCTGGGAAAACTAAAGAATTGTTTACTTGGTTTGGATAGTCAGAGCGACCTGTTGCAATAATGCGCGCTCCTGCCAGACGAGCGTCTTCTGGGGTGATTTCCGAAGCAGGATTTGCTAAAGCAAAAACAATAGGGTCGTCTGCCATAAGTCTAATATGTCGCGTACTAATACTTTTTGGACCAGAAACTCCTATTACAGCGTCTGCGTCCACCAACGCTTCCTCAATACCACCAACTACCTTTCTTTTATTTAATCGAACTAATTCTTTTTTATATTTATTCAAATCTTTTCGTGAAGCAGAAAGAATCCCTCTGCTATCAAGTACGACAATATCAGCAATCCCAAACTGAGCCAGTAGCTTGGCTACAGCCGTTCCTGCCGCACCAGCCCCTACAACTACGACGCGAGAATTCATCATACTTTTTTTTGCAACCTTAAAAGCATTTATCAGTCCCGCGAGCACAACAACCGCCGTCCCATGCTGGTCGTCATGCATCACAGGAATAGAAAGCTCTTTTTTAAGCCGTTCTTCTATCTCAAAACATCTAGGAGCAGAGATATCTTCAAGGTTAATACCGCCAAAAGTGGGCGCTATGTTTTTTACCGTTTTTATTATTTCCTCCGTATCTTGTGTTGCAAGAACAATAGGAAAAGCATCTATATCTGCAAAAGTTTTAAATAACATCGCCTTCCCTTCCATAACTGGAAGAGCTGCTTCAGGCCCAATATTACCAAGCCCTAAAACTGCCGAACCATCTGAAACCACAGCTACTGTATTGTTTTGTATAGTAAGCTCACGAGCAGAAGATGGTTTCTTTGCTATGTGCGCAGAAACTGCCCCCACACCAGGAGTATAAAAAAGAGACAAATCTTGGATTGTCTTTATCTGACTCTTTGGCTGGACAGATATCTTCCCTTTTAATTTTCTGTGCAGCGCTATGGACCTCTGTTTTAAATCTTTATCACTCTTCATAGGTTAAAGCATTATATATCTTTATATCACTTTTTGCGACATCTGAATAAAATATTTTTTTAAGATTTTTAAAGAAATCAACAAACGAGTATACTACATAAGTAATGCTTTCTACCGACACAATAATACATTCTTTTAGACTCACGCAAAAACAGGCTGATGCTTTAAAAAAACTAGGGCTTGTTACAATACACGATTTACTCTACCACCTACCTACCCGTTACGAAAATATTTCTAATGTCAAACAAATTAATAGTCTTAAAAAAGATGAAGAAGCGATCATATACGGATATTTAGAAAACTTAAAAACACGCAAAGCTTTTCGTTCACGTCGTCCAATAGCTGAAGGGTACGTTAACGATGAGACGGGACGAATGAAAATAATATGGTTTAACCAGCCTTATATCGCAAAGATGTTTAAAGAAGGCGTCCCAACAAAAGTAGTTGGCAAAGTAACAGGAGAACCTAAGAAACTTTATCTAGCTAACCCCGAGGTTGAGATTATTGACGGCCTGCCAATCGGCTCAGACGACTCCCTTTTTGATATTGAAAAAGGACAGGACTCATTATTCCCAATATATCCAGAAAGTTTTGGTATCACATCAAAATGGTTCTATCATCATGTTGGAAAAATCCTTACTCCAAACTTTCTGGACTCCGTCGAAGACCCTATTCCTATCTCAATATTAAAAAAATACAACCTGCCAGGATTACGCAACGCGTTGATATGGATACATACACCAAAAAAAGAAAAAGATACCCAAGCTGCAAGAAAACGATTTGCGTTTGAAGAAATTTTTTATATACAACTAGCAAAACAACAAGATAAACACACCCGTGCCACACTTCCTTCTTTCAAAATAAATGTCAACGAAGATAAATTGAAAGAATTTGTCAAATGTTTTCCTTTTACAGCGACTAGTGCGCAAGACAAATCTATCAAAGACATTTTGAATGATTTCAAAAGTCCAAGAGCAATGTCTCGTTTACTTGAAGGAGATGTCGGTTCTGGAAAAACTGCTGTAGCGGCGGCAACTATTTACGCTGTTGCAACAACTCCACCAACTAAAAAAGATGGAACTCAACAAGACTTTGGACGACTACAGACAGCGTATATGGTTCCATCAGAAATTCTTGCTCATCAACATTTTGAATCTTTTATTTCTTTCTTTGAACATATGCCAATAAAGATTGGTCTTATAACAGGTAGCGGATGTAAAAAATTTCCATCTAAAGTTTCCCCGACAGAATCAACTAAAATCTCCCGCGCGCAGCTCTTAAAGTGGGTAGCTAATGGAGAAATACCAATCTTAATCGGTACACATACACTTATTCAAAAAACTGTTATTTTTAAAAACCTTGCTTACGTTATTATTGACGAACAACATCGTTTTGGAACAATACAAAGACGATCTCTTGTAAGAAAAGACCATATTACTCCACACTTCCTCTCAATGACCGCAACTCCTATCCCACGCACACTTGCTCTAACTATATATGGAGATCTGGACCTAACACTCTTAAACGAGATGCCTAAAGGAAGAAAGCCTATTATTACTACAATAGTAAAACCATCAGAACGTACTGGTACATATCAAAAAATACACGAAGAGTTACAAAAAGGAAGACAGATGTATGTCATCTGCCCACGTATTGATGAACCAAACCCTGAAAAAGCCTTAGCGCTAAATGTAAAATCTGTTAAAGAAGAGTCCGTACGTTTAAAAAAAGACATCTTTCCAGAATACGTAGTGGAATTTATTCACAGTAAAATGCGTCCCGTGGAAAAAGAAAAAATAATGCATGATTTTGAAAACGGTGACATCAACATTCTTGTAGCCACTTCCGTTATAGAAGTTGGAGTAAATGTACCAAACGCTACAGTGATAATAATAGAAGGAGCTGAACGCTTTGGTTTAGCACAGCTACACCAACTTCGTGGAAGAGTGTTGCGCAGCAACCACCAAGCATACTGTTTTGTTTTTTCAGATTCTAAAGGTAAAAAAACTATAGACCGTCTACACGCACTCAAGACTGCAAAAAATGGTTTTGAGCTGGCTGAATTTGACCTAAAGATTCGTGGCTCAGGGGAACTCTACGGGAAACGACAGTCTGGACTATCTGACTTGGCTATGGAGGCTATGAAAAATATAAAAATGGTTGAGGCTGCTCAAAAAGAAGCAGTAAATTTGATAAAAAAAGATCCAAAACTTACTAAACACCCCCT
>CAZNKJ010000013.1:0-19716 GCA_964574145.1 uncultured Candidatus Saccharibacteria bacterium | reverse complement strand
AGGCAGGCAAGAAATGGCGAGAAGAAGCCACAAAACCAAAGGGCGTAAGTGCACCAGTTTGTCGTGAACCGCAGTGATCATTTGACCTCATTTCTTGTCTACTTGTTTCGAGTACCCATTCTTAAGTCGGACTTGGGGTATCTTGGATTCCGCTCTATTCCATTGCGAATAATGCGCTGCGGATAATGCGACATTTGCTCGCAAAAAATCGTAGTGGTGCTACAATTTTTGTACTTACAAATATCGCATTATCCACGACGAGTTATCGAAAATATATTTTAAATCGTTTGTCTAATAAGGAAAAATAATATGACAATTCCAAAAATTATTAATCAGAAAAATTATTCAAATACAAGATATTACTCAAGGTATAATTTTTTGATAAGTCATTATAAAACTGGAATAATATTAGATTTGGGTAATCTTGGAGGTGTTTTCAACGAAGGAAAATCAAATTCATTTCATCAACTATTAAGTACAGTTGCAAAGAATAGTACAATTCATGGATTTGATTTATTTAAACCAAAAAATATAAAAAAATATTCAAACCAAAAGCAAGGTGATATTGAAAAAGGACTTCCTTATGAAGATAATTTTTTTGATACAGTATATATGGGTGAACTTATAGAACATTTAAGTAATTTCAAACTAGTTTTAGGTGAAATAAGTAGAGTTTTAAAGAAAGATGGTAGATTTATATTAGATACTCCAAATCCATATTCTGTATTTAGAATTGCTAAATGGCTTCTGCAAAGAGAAGAAAATTTGGGTGATCCGACTCATTTGATTTTCTTTACACCAGCATCTTTAGTAGCTACTCTTGAAAAACATAACTTTAAAGTTGAAACAATGTCAGAAAAATTACCAAAAAAATATAAATATATTCCACATAATTTGATCAAAGGTCTTGGAAGTCACTTACTTATTTCGGCAAAAAAACAGAAACACACCTCCGATAACAGCATATAGAAGGTTATACTTTTTGTGGTTGGCTGTTAGTATGGTCAGAAATACCCCTCCCATCACCAATGAATATTGGCTATACAGGAATGTTATATGTAATTATCCAGTCAGTCCTAAGAAAATTTAAATAGATAAGAGAATTTTTTAGCATAATGAATGAACAAAAGTATGCGTCAGAGTGCATTTAGATTTGTTAGTTATTGTTCTCGAAAGAATTTTGCGCTTGAGTTACAATATCGTCGTAAATACCAAAATACCGTTATGATGTAGCGGTATTTGTGAATTATTTTGTTAGAAGTCTATCTAGTCTTGAGATGGATATAGATATCCTCAATTGCCTTAACGGCGTCTCCTGCGGCTATGTTGTTCTGGTGATAAAGTTCGTTTGTGCAGTCTCCCGCGGCCCACACACCATCTACTGAGGTGCGTTGGTTCTTAGCATCAACTACAATTCTATTTATTTTATCAAGCTCCACCAAGTCTTTTACAAGAGAGCTGGAGGGAACTAGTCCTATCTCAACAAAAACTCCAGATACCGCGAGTTTTTTTGTCTCACCATTCTTGTCTTTGTAGGACAATCCTGTGACAAATTTATCTCCTAAAATTTCAAAAGTTTCTACATTTGTCAGAGCTTTCATTTTTGGATCTTCCAAGACTTTCTTTACTGTAATAGGATCTGCTTTGAAGCTTGCGCTGCGATGCAATAAGGTAACGCTTTTGGCATATGCAAGAAGTTGAGCTGCTGTTTCAAAGCCAGCATTTCCTCCGCCTATAACAGCTACATCCATGTCAGCAAACAATGGCCCGTCACAGGTAGCACAGTAAGTAAGACCTTTGTTTTCGAAAGTATCAGCGCCTGGGACTTTTAGTTTCCTGCGACTAGCTCCTGTTCCAATGAAGACTGTTTTTGCTTCAAATGTTTTTCCTGCTTTTGTTGTTAACAAAAAACCTCCGTCATTTTTTTCTACTTTTTCTACTCGGTCTCCTTCTATTATTTCCACGATATCACCAGCATAATGTTCCAAATGTTCTTTCATTGCCTTAGCAAGATCTAGTCCGGATATTGATTTTATTCCTATCCAGTTCTGAATGTCAGGTGAGACAGAGCTTTGCCCTCCCAATTCTTCTGCTATGAGTATTGTTTTGAGTACTTTTCTGGAGGCATAAATACCGGCTGCTGTTGCGGCTGGACCTCCTCCAATGATTGCTAAATCGTATTTCATAATTAAATTATCTTAAGAGTCAATAGTATTTCTCATTCATTTTAGCACATCTTACAGCAGGTATCGTCTGATATCTGTATTTTTTAATTTGTTCGGGTTTTGCTTATAAAAAGCTAAACTTATTTTAGACGAGAGCGTTTGAGAAAAGAGGGGACTGACCAGTCGTCATCTTCGTCTGAGGGAAGGTTTGTTTTTCTTTTTCCATCTTCCTCTTTCTTTTTTTCGGCAGAAGCTTTTTTCTGATCGCTAATTGTGGAATGTAGGGAGTTATAGATTTTTCCTTTATTATCATCTGTGACTGTCTCGTCTTTGTTGAGCTGAAAAAGAGAAGTTCCTCCAGAGCTTGATTTGTTGACTAAGCCATCGGGGAATCCTGTTGCAATAACAGTAACTCTGATCTCACCCTTTTTGAGTCGGTCGTCTTTGGTTGTTCCGAATATAACTTTTGCATTAGGGTCAATTGATTCAGTGATAGTTTTCGCTGCTTCTTGAATTTCGATCATACCTAGATCGTCACCTCCAGCTACAGAGAACAGAACCCCCTTTGCGCCATTGACAGAGATGTCTAAGAGTGGGGAAGAGATGGCTTGTTGAGCCGCATTCTCTGCTCGTTTTTCTCCTGTAGCAGAACCAACTCCCATGAGAGCTGAACCGGCATTTTCCATCACAGAACGGATGTCAGCGAAGTCTACGTTTATGATACCTGGGGTAGTTATTAAATCAGAAATTCCTTCAACCGCTTGTCGAAGTACTTCATCACATATAGCAAAAGCATTTTGTACAGTAGTTTCTTTTTCAACAGTAGCTAGGAGACGGTCGTTTGGGATAACAATAAGTGCATCAACTTCTTTTTTAAGTTCTTCTAGACCTTGGTCTGCAATGCGCATACGTTGATTACCCTCAAATGAAAAAGGTTTAGTGACCACACCTACAGTAAGAGCTCCAATTTCCCGAGAAATAGCGGCTACTATAGGAGCAGCGCCTGTACCTGTGCCACCTCCTTCTCCACATGTAATAAATACCATATCCGATCCTTTGACAGCCTCTTGTATTTCCTCTTTTGTTTCTTCCGAAGCACGTCTTCCTATATCTGGATCCATTCCTGTTCCAAGTCCACGTGTAAGATTTTTACCTATGTGTATTTTCTTCTTCGCTAGAGAATTATGTAGGTCCTGTGCGTCAGTATTGACCACTATGAATTCAACCCCTTTTACTTTGGAGTTAATCATATGATTAATAGCGTTTTTTCCTGATCCTCCGACACCAATTACTCTAATTCGTGCAAATGCTTCAACGTCTGGTTGTATTTGTTTCATAAAAAGCTTTATTTATAGCCGTATTAACTCACAATGTCTCCATTGTGATTCTTTTTCCCTCCCCATAAATCTACTCCATAATAGCAGGAAATAGAGAATTAGAAACCTTTGACAAAAACCTTTTTTGTTTTAAGATTTTAAGCCATTTTATCTTCTTTTGAGAAAGATTTAATCGTGTAAAAAAAGATTGTCCGGAGTTTGTTATTTTGACGAGAGTATATGGTCTCGTTTGTTTCTATTTTTAAGTTTTGAGTAAAAAATTAAGGAAGGAATTGTTTAATCCAGTTAAGAATACTTGTGCCTGTTTTTTTGGCAGCCTCTATACCTCTTGAGCTGTTTTCATTATTCTGACCCCAAATACAGAGTCCGTAAGCGACCGCCCACGAAGCATCTTTAACCATATTTTTGGATTTGTCTCTTCCATTTATGTTCATCTGTATAGAAGCTGTACGAGATGGTAGTTTTAATGAAGCTCGTGCTAAATCTTCTATTGTTGTCATACCAGATCCTCCACCAGTTAAAACAATACCAGCGGGAAGAAGCTCGTTTTTCTCAATTTTTTTAAGATGAGCCTCTATTAAATCAAAAATATTAGCAAGCCTGACAACTATAATGTCGTCCAGCTTTTTTTTTGGATAGTCAGTTCCAATTATAGCTCCTAGTTTAACTTGTTCGGCTTCTTCAAGAGATATTTTAAGTCCTAAGGCTATATCATGAGTGATGTCTGTTGAGCCTATTGGAAATACTTTAAGAGATTGTGGTACATTATTTTCAAAAACTACAATAGAAACAGTTTCTGCTCCAATATTTGCCAACACACATCCTGCTATTTTTTGTGCTTTTGTTAAAGTTACAAAACTAGCGGCAATGGGTGACGCCATAACATCTTCTACTTCTATTCCAACATTTTCAACTGCTTGGATTAAGTCATTAAGATGTTGTTCAAGACAAACGATAAAAAGGGCATCAACTTCAAGCTTAGAACCCTTCATACCTTTTGGATATCCTAATACAATTTCTCCATCTAAGCGAAATCGCAATGGCATTACATGGAGTATTTTCCTATTTAAGATGCGTTTTGTAACTTTCTCTTCAGTATCTTTCATTGCACGTTCTATATCCAGGTCAGTAACCTCAGAATCAGCGCGTGTAATCATTGTTTCTCCTCTGGAGCGTATTTCTTCAAGTCCGACACCTCCTACCGATAGGTGCGTGCGTTTAACACGGACTTTGGCTGTTTTCTCTGCCTGCTGTATAGCTTTGATAATTCCAGCAGAAGTGTCTGCAATATTAACTATATAACCATGTCGCAGACCTCTAGATTGAGCAATGCCAGTGCCGATAATAACAGGGTACTGTCTTTTCCTTTCATTTGTTGTGTGTTCAGAAATAACCACCTTTATTTGGTTGGTGCCTATGTCAATACCGGTTGTAATGTTTTGTGCCACTGTATTATTTAGTATAAAGAAAAAAGAAGCTCTTGTTGCGTTATGTTGTGCACACCAAGGACTTTATAGAAGAATAGTTTTATTGAAAATTAAACTTCTGAAGCAGTTCGAGTTCCTTCTTCTCCATTGTAACGCTGTGCGCCATTCCTTTCAAATGGAGTAACCCGTGGATAAGAAGATATGCCGTGTAAACTCTTTCACTGAAAGCATAATGCTTAGCTTCCACATGTATCCGATTTAGATTGATGAATATCTCTCCTTGTTTTTTTGACAATGGAAATGAAAGTACATTAGGTATGTATGTTGCGTGTCGGTATTTTTTATTTAAATTTCGCATACGATAGTCGCCAGCAAAAACAATACTTAAGGTGTAAGATTTACCCAAAATGGAGTTTTTTAAACGGTCAAACGGCAAGCGCGGACGCTTACCGTTTGTTGTATGTGTAATAGCCACAGACGAACCCATTTTATTTTTTACGAAAACGGCCTCGTGGAGTAAATTCAGGAATTTTGCCAAGTTTTACCAGTTCGTCTCGGGTAGCTTTTCGTTTTAGATAAGCAATCTTTTTTTTCTTAGAAAGAAGTGGAGATAGTGGACGTTGTGCATAACGCAAACCTCTTACACGTCGCAAAACCCCCGAACCTTGAACTCGTCTAGTAAAGCGACGGATTAAATTAGGAGTATTTTCGTTAGAATTTTTTTCAACTTGTATATTTGTTGCCATTGCGGTGCACTTTACCATAAATAAGTAACGATAGGCAAGCCCTGTCTTACTTACAGTATCTTATTAAGATGGCTAGCTAGTTTACTGATCGGTATTATCTCCTGAGAGTGTGTGGCCATATCGCGGATGATAATTGTATTATCAAGAGCTTCTCGTTGTCCGATGATAATTGCATATGGTATCTTTTGTGCAGCTACCTCTTCCAGTTGAGTGGTTAAGGTGTCATCTCCTATTGCCTGAGATACTGGGATATGTGCTAGTCGTAACATCTCAATAACCAAAAGGCTTTGTAGTTTGGCGCGTGAACCGAGCTGTATAAGATAAGTCTTAGGTCGTCTCACTCTAGGGGGAGTCCATTTGTTGTTTACGCGAGAGGTTTTTCCACGTAGCTCTATAACGGCACTAACTACTGGGAAGCTATTACGAGAAAATTTACGTGTAAATTCATCAAAGCGACCTCCACGAGCCAGAGCTACAGTTTCTTCGTTACTGTCTTCATCAGTATTGTTGTGGTGATGAATTTCAAATAATACTTGAGAGTGATAACCGCTGTTCATTAGTTGGTTGTTTACTGTGTAAGGGATATCAGACATTTCCAAAAATTCCACAACTTCTTTAAGATGTCGTCTGCTTGCGTCAGATAGGAACTGCATTGTGCGTGGCGCTTGCTCAACTATGGGATGTTTTTTTTCAAAAAGGGAATAGAGAGATTCTATAGCTCCACGCTTAAGAGCCTCTCTGCAAGGGGTTGGCATGTCGTTAACATTTTTCCTCAAATATTGAGTTAGTTCTCGTGTGAATCGTTGTGTCGAGTCTTTATCTCCAACACTGTTTACATGCACGTGACCGGTGTTTCCAAATGTTTCTTTGAGAATAGTAATTGTAGATTTTAAGATAAGCGCCTCCGCAATACTTTTTTCTATTCCGAGCACAGTTAGGGTTAATCGAGGATGTTTAATTTTACTATTTTTAGTTTGTCTGGAGGTTGGTACGTTAACATGATAGACCTGCAATGGGCGTTCATTTTTTGGAATTGTTGAGTTGATGCAATTTTTTATTAAAAAATGCAATTCTTCGCCTAGGATATCTTGGGGTACAGGGACTTCACAAGGCGATATTTTTTTTAGATACTCTTTCCGTGCGTGTTTCTTTAAAACAGATTCAAGTGGAGCAAATCCGTAGTGAGATGCCACTGCCGTTGCTTGCTTAAGATGATCTGTGGTGGGCATATAATGAATATTTATGTATTTGAGATGCTACTCTGAGGATTTTGAGTAGTCACCTGGTAATAATGAACCTACTGCTATGGGGAAGAGGCGAACGAAAGGTCGGCCAATAATAAGATTTTCCGGCAAAGGTCCCCATATTCGTGAATCTGAACTAGCTCGCCTATTGTCTCCAAGAGCATAATACTCATTGTCTTGTAAGACAGTTGTCATGTTTGTTACGTTTATATTATCTTTATCAAGATAGGGTTCATCAAGTATAATCCCACTGGGATGTTCTTTATTTTTAATAATTACGTCTTTTCCACGCATCTGCACTGTTTCATTAGGTAGCCCTATAATACGTTTTATAAAAAATTTTGAAGGATCTTTTGGGTAACGAAAAATTACTACTTCTCCTCGTTTGGGTGGGCTAAAGTTGTAAGAAAGTTGATCTACAATGAGATATTGACCTGTCTCAAACGTTGGTTCCATAGACGCCCCGCTGACTATAAAAGGTTGAGCAACAAAGAGACGTATTGGAGCAACAATTAGTATTGCAAAGATGGAGAAAGTGATTAAATCACTTAAAAAATTTTGTTTTTTTGGTTCTACGACAGGATTGTCCGCAAGCTCGTCTGTGTTTTTAGAAATTGTATCTATGTCTTGAGGATTATTTTCGTAGTTTGTCATATTTGTTTAAGTGGTAAAGTTCTTTGAGATTATATTTAAGTGCATTGTATTATATATTTTTTCTTGACACAAGAATTGCTTGCATGTCTTACTATATTTTTGTGTTCAATGTTACACTGTAGAGAATATGAAATATGTTGTAGTTGGGCTAGGCAATCCTGGAGAAGAATATGAAGGAAGTAGGCATAATGTGGGACGTCTGTGTGTGCAGGAGTTTAGAAAGAAGAATGATTTTGAAGAGTGGAGAGAGAATAAAAACCCCAAAGCTCTTTTGAGTGGTGGATGTGTGGCAAAGGGTAAGGTTTTGTTGATGCTTCCAGAAACTTTTATGAACCATTCTGGAAAGGCTGTAGTCGCCTTTGTAAAGAGTGTGAAGGCAGCAGAGTCGCTTGTTGTTGTCTATGATGATATGGATTTACCTCTTGGAGTTATTCGTGTGGCATATAGTAGAGGTTCTGGAGGGCATCGGGGTGTTGGTTCGGTAATAAAGTCTTTAAAGACAAAAAATTTTATACGTATACGAGTTGGAGTGTCCCCTGTAACAGCAAAAGGTAAGCTTAAAAAACCTGTAGGTGAACAGAAGATTCTTGATTTTTTATTGGGGTCATTTCGTAAGCCGGAAGAGATAGTTTTAAAGAAGATTTCAAAGAAGGTTGGTGATGTTTTGAATATGATTTTTACAGAAGGTAGGGTTGCTGCGATGAATAAATATAATTAGCGTAGTCAATTAAATAACACACGAGAACGTTGACGTTCTCGTGTGTTATTTAATATTTGTTTTTGACTCAGAGTTTGTTTTTTCTATTCTTCTTTTTTCTCACCATAAGACAATGTCATTCGTTGCTCTGATGGTTCAAACAGAGAGATGGTGAATGGATAGCTCTTCCCAAGCTCAAGTGTTTCCCGCAGTTTTTCCTCGTTTCCAAATTCAGAAATATGTACAAGCCCAGCAACTCCTTCTTCAATGGAAGCAAGTGCTCCGTGTTTATTGTATTTGATAACGACTCCGGATACCTTATCTCCTTTTTTATATTTATCTTTGGCCTCCTGCCAAGGATTTTGTTTAAGAGCTTTAATTGAGAGAGAGATTTTATCTGTTTTGATTTCAATTATCTTCACGCTTACTTTATCTCCGACGCTGTACATTGTGCGAGGATCTTCAACCAGACCCCAGTCCATTTCAGAAATATGCACAAGACCTTCCAGCCCATCTTCAATTTTAACAAAGACTCCGAAATCAACGATTCCTGTTATTTCGCCTTCTACAACATCTCCCATTGAGTATCGGTCTATGATTCCTTCCTTTTCTTTCTTCTCAGGATCTTTTTCAGAGAAAATAAGTTTTCCTTCCTTCGAGTCTGCTGTGATGATAGAGACTGATAGACGTTCTCCAACAAGTTTTTTAAGCTCTTCGAAAATTTTGTCTTTATCACCGTCTTCTACTCGTGGGTAATGGTCGGTCTTTAGTTGTGAAGCTGGCAAGAACCCTTGTATGCCTTGCCACTCAATTATAAGACCTCCCTTATTGGCCTCTTTAATGAGTAGTTCAAATATTGCTTTATTGGCAATAGCGGTTTCTGCTTCGCTCCAAATAAGTGCTTGACGCGCTTCTTTAAGAGAGAGTTCAATATAGTCTTCGCGTCCTTCAGTGTCTACTACTTTTGCCGCTATAGTATCTCCAATATTTACTTTTCGGAGTATGTCACTGGCGTTTAAGAATTCACGTCCGTAAATAATTCCTGTTCCAAAAGGTGGTAGATCTATAAAAACGCTTGATTTTTCAATAGAAATAACAGGCCCTTCAAGAAGATCTCCTTCTAGCGGTGGGGCGGGGGTTTCGGCTACAAATGCGACCATTGGTCCCTCCTTTTTTTTCTTTCGTGATTCTATGGAGCTTCCTTCATCTTCTTCGTTCTCATCTAGATGAGAATCAGTCAGAACTTCTTCAAGTTCTTTTTTATTTTCTTGTGTTTCCATTTAGAGTTATACGCAAAATAGTTTTCTCTGTCTCCAATTCTCTTCGCTTAAGATCTAGTCCTTGACTTGAGAAGGTTACTACAATTCGTTTTTTAATAAAAAGCCCCTATTGGGGATTTGTACAGAAGTATATATAAATAGCTTGAAATAAGCAATATATAATAAAAATATATGTGACTCAATTTACATGAACCCGTCTTATACTTATGTAAGTTGTAAGAAAAGTGAATGAATTTTGAACGATAAAAATATGCCCCACTTCTCTGCTTTCTACGAGAAGTGGGGCGCGCGGGTCGTCCGGCTCTTTGTCCGACGTGAATAACTTACCAGTTCGATCTTGCGTAAGTTTGATCAGTGGATGGAACTGGCGTCATCGCTGGCGGATTCGATTGCCGCAGGTTTGATGTCACCGTCAAACGGATTTACATCACCCGGATCGGGTTTGCCGATTATTGAAGGGCTGGCGCGAGTGGTGATCGTTCCAGCGAGTTTGGTTTTCATGATTCAGATCCTTTTCATGAAATGTGATCTCCCCAGCGGAGAATCACTCACTTCTAATAATGACATTATAGATATAGTGCTTGCAACAAATTCAATAACAGAATCCTAGTTTCTTTTGTTCTTTTTGCGGTGATGTCGTATACTAAAAACCATTATGGTTATCACATCTTACGGAGGAGAGTTTTTTAAAGTGGCTTTTGGAGAGACGACACTAGCTTTTAATCCAATAGCAAAAAAGTCAAAATGGAAGACTGCAAAATTTGGCGCAGATATCGCCCTAGTTACACTCAATCATCCAGACATGAATGGGGTGGAACAAGTAGCTCATGGAGACAGAGAGCCTTTTGTTGTTACTGGTCCAGGAGAGTATGAAGTTAGGGGGATTTTCATAAAAGGTTTTGAGGTTTTGACGTCTTATCAAGATACAGAAGTAATGAACACTATATATACTGTGGAACTTGAGGGTATGCATATTGTTTTTCTGGGTGCTCTTGGGGAGAGAAAGATAAGTCCGGAAATAAAAGGCTCTTTGCCTGATATTGATATTCTTTTTGTCCCTATTGGTGGCGGAGATGTGTTGTCTGCATCTGAAGCGCATGAGCTCTCAGTAGAACTTGAGACAAGGATAGTTATCCCTATGCATTATGGAGATGGGGTGGAAGATAAAGACGCTTTAAAAACATTTTTGAAATCAGAAGCGGGTAATGGAAAACCAGTAGATAAACTGACATTAAAAAAGAGAGATTTGGATGGGAAAGATAGAGAGATTGTTGTGTTAGCTAGTTAGAAACATTACTTAGTTTTTATTTGGAGGAGATCTTAGATCATATGTTTGATTGGCTTGATAAATTACGAGAAAAACCAGAAAGCATGCGTTTCAAAGTTGCTATTCTTGCTGCTTTTGCAGTTACATTTGTAATATTTTTAATTTGGCTTTCAATTTTGACTCTACGATTTGAAGGATCAATTGGTAAAGATGGTGAAACTGCATCAGAAACAATTTCTCCTCTTTCAGTTTTTCGCAAAAATATATCTCAAGTATTTAAGAATGGAATAGATGATATTAAGAATATCAAGGATAATTTAGAATCAATTGATTACGAGGCGATAGATTCCAACGGCTCTCAATAGAGTCACATTTTGTGCTATAATAGATGTATTAAAGTATGGTAAATAAGGGGGAAGAAGAAGAGAAAAAAGAAGACTCTGCAGCAAATATATTGCCGCAGAGTATTAGCGTTGAAATGCGTGAAGCCTATCTTGACTATGCAATGTCTGTTATTACAGCGCGTGCGCTTCCTGATGCGCGAGATGGTTTAAAACCAGTACATCGTCGCATACTTTTTTCAATGCATGAAATGGGTCTAACTGCTGGAGCTAAGACAAGAAAGTCGGCTGCTGTTGTTGGAGAGGTTTTGGGTAAATATCATCCGCATGGAGACACGGCTGTCTATGATTCTTTAGTAAAGATGGCTCAGACTTTTTCACACAGACATCCTTTGGTTATTGGACAGGGAAACTTTGGTTCTATAGATGGAGATAGTGCGGCAGCAGCTCGTTACACAGAGGCAAAAATGTCGCGCATAAGTGAAGAGCTTTTGCGTGATATTCAGAAGGATACTGTAGATTGGCGCCCTAATTATGAAAACAATCGACGTGAGCCAATAGTACTTCCATCATCTCTACCTAATTTGCTTCTAAACGGCACTCTTGGTATCGCTGTTGGTATGGCTACCAACATACCCCCACATAATCTTCGGGAGGTAGTGAAAGCTGTAATCTATACAATTGATAATCCTGCCGCAACGACCAAAGATCTTCTGCAGTTCATAAAAGGGCCAGATTTTCCTATGGGAGGCATTGCTTTCAATCAAAAAGATATTGAACATGCCTATGCTAATGGGAAGGGTGGTGTCGTGGTACGAGGAGAGACGGAAATTACCGAAGATAAAAAGGGAAACTTTAGAATTGTTATTTCTTCTATTCCATTTCGTGTTAATAAGGCAGAGCTTATTAAGCGTATAGCTCTTTTGGTTCAAGAAAAGAAAGTTGAGGGGATACGAGATTTGCGTGATGAATCAACAGACGATATTTCTATTGTGGTTGAATTAAAAAATTCAGCACAACCTCAGGCAGTGCTCAACTATATCTACAAACATACCCAACTGGAAGAGACATTCCACTACAATATGGTTGCTCTTATAGAAGGGATTCCTCAAACAATGTCTCTTAAGGGTTTAATTGAGGCGTTTATTTCTCATCGCAAAGAGGTTATAGAGCGTCGAACAGCATTTGATTTGGCCCGCGCGCAAGACAGAGAGCATATTTTGTTAGGTCTTAAAAAAGCGCTGGATCATATAGATAAGATAATTAAACTCATAAGGGCTGCAAAAGACGTACCAACAGCTCATGCTGGACTTAGGAAAGAATTTAAATTTTCAGATAAACAAGCGACGGCCATTCTTGAAATGCGTTTGCAAAAGCTGGCTGGTCTTGAGCGTAAGAAAATAGAAGAAGAACTTTCCCAGCTCCAAGTACTTATTAGAGAGCTCAAGGATCTTTTAAAAAGTCCAAAAGAGATTCTTGCGGTTATAAAGAAAGATTTGTCAGATATTTCTGAAAAATATGGAGATGAGCGTCGAACAAAAATAGTAAAAGGTGGTGTTAAAAATATTTCTCTGGAAGATATGATTCCAGAAGAAGAGTCTGTGTTGGTATTGACTTCAGGTGGGTATATAAAACGTACGAATCCAAATGAGTTTAAAAAACAAAAGAGAGGTGGGGTAGGTGTTGTAGATTTGAATACTAAAGAAGAAGATTTTGTAACCACGTTCCTTACCGCCAATACTCATGCAGATCTTTTGTTTTTCTCTGACAAAGGGAAAGCATATCAAATAAAAATGTACGAAGTACCTGAAGGAAGGCGTGCTACCAAAGGGAAGTCAATCATGAATTTTCTATCTCTTTCATCAGATGAAAGAATTACATCTGTATTAGCGATGCCAAAAGAGGTAAAGAAAAGCGGACTTTCTTTATTGCTTGTTACCAAAGAAGGAACAACAAAACGAGTTTCTGCTGATAGTTTTTTTGATGTACGTCGTAGTGGCTTGATAGCCATTAAGCTTTCTGGAGACGATCAGTTGATTTCCGCAACTTTTGTAGAAAAAGGTGGTGAAGCTTTTGTGGTTACAGCCTCAGGACAGTCTATACATTTCAAAGCTTCTGATATCAGGGAGATGGGGCGTGGCGCTTCAGGAGTACGTGCTATTAAGTTAGTAAAGGGGGATACGGTGGTTGGAGCTGGTGTAGTTGATGCTGGAATTGACAATCCGTATATTCTAGTTGTGTCTCAAGTTGGGTATGGTAAAAAAACTAAATTAAAGGAATATAAGGTACAAAAACGGGGTGGGTCTGGGATTAAAACTGTAAAAGTAACTCCAAAAACAGGAAAACTTATTGCGGCGCGTATAGTTGGTGATGAGGGAGAGCTCGTGGTTATTTCTAAGAATGGACAGGTGATACGTGTTGATTTAAAGGAGATTCCTATTCTTGGAAGGCAGACACAAGGTGTTCGTGTTATGAAGATGCGTGCTGGAGATTCTATAGCATCTTTGGTGGTTCTTTAAAAATTGTTGCAAAAGCTATACACAGGTGTTTGAACGCATATTTTGTTTCTTAAGTATAATATTAAGGAATTATGGCATTTTCCGATCCACAAAAAATTGTAGGAGAGCTTTTATTGAGTGAAGAAATGCGTGTCGCTGATTTTGGATCAGGGAGCGGGCACTACACTCTAGCTGTTGCACAAATTGTAACAGAGGGACGTGTGTATGCTGTAGACATTCAAAAAGAGTTACTCTCGCGACTTAAGAGTGATACTGCTAAAGCTGGAATATCTAATGTAGATATTATATGGGGAGACATAGATGAAAAAGATGGTAGTCGTCTATCTTCAGCCACTTTAGATATGGTTATTCTGGCCAATGTACTTTTTCAGATTGAACACAGGCAGAAAGTAGCGGAAGAGATAAAGAGAGTGTTAAAGCCAAAAGGAAAAACCCTAGTAGTTGATTGGGCGGATTCATTTGGTGGGTTGGGTCCTAAACAGCAGGATGTCATCTCAGCAGATAAGGTGTGTAAACTTTTTGAAAGTGTTGGTTTTGTTTTTGATCGAAAGATTAAGGAGGCAGGAGACCATCACTATGGACTTATTTTTATAAAAGAATGATGACTTACTATGGGTAATTTTAGTGTATTCCAGCTAGGGGTAATGATCTCTTTCGCAGTCTCGGCCATAATAGGTGTGATTGTTTTTGCTACAGGTTTTGGAGTTTCTGGAGAAAAACCTTTGCCAGAGATTTTGATGTGGGGAACTGTTAAGCAGGATGTTATAGATGGTATTTTAGAGAATTTAGCAACAAAAAATGACCGGTTTAGTCAGATTACCTATGAGGAGAAAGATCCTCGCACATATAGTAGAGATTTGGTTAATGCTTTAGCGGCTGGTAACGGTCCAGATCTTTTTGATTTACCTCAAGAGTTAGTGCTTGGTTTCTCAGACAAGACACTCGTAATACCCTATAAGAATTATTCAGAGAGAGAGTTTAGGGATTCTTTTGTGGAAGGAGGGGAGTTGTATCTTTCACAAGATGGTATTCGCGCACTTCCTTTTTCTGTAGATCCTTTAGTGATGTATTGGAATCGTGATATTTTTGCAAGTGTTGGATTAACGACCCCGCCTACATTTTGGGATGAATTTTTTACTTTAAGTCCAAAAGTTACTAAACGTGATAAGTCGTCCAACATTGTGAGAAGTTTTGTTGCTTTTGGAGAATATAGCAATGTTGTGAACGCTAAGGGGATTCTTTCCGCGTTTATTTTACAGACTGGTAATCCGATAGTTTCTTTTTCAGAAGATGGTCAGTTGTCATCGCGACTCACTGAAAATTTTGGCTTCATGGAGCCTCCAGCGTTAGCTGCACTTCGTTTTTATACAGAATTTTCTAATCCAGTTAAGGCTGTTTATTCATGGAATCGTGCATTACCTGATTCACGTCAGTCTTTTATTGCAGGTGATTTAGCTTTATATATAGGTTTTGCAAGTGAATTTAATGTCTTGAAAGAAGCAAACCCGAATCTTAATTTTGATGTAGTAGAATTAGCTCGTTCTCGTGATGAGAAATATCCTATTACATTTGCACGCTTTTCAGGTCTTTCTATTTCTCGCGCTTCTACTAATCCTATCGCTGCTTTGGAAGTGGCAGAAGCTTTAACAAGTCAAAAGTCTATTGCGACTCTTTCAAAACTTACAGGATTACCTCCAATTCGGCGTGATCTGCTTGGAGAGAAGCCAGTTGATGCTATAGGACCTGTTTTTTATAATGCGGCAATCACGTCACGAGGCTGGTTAGATCCTGATTCGTTTGCTACGGATGCGATATTTAAACGCATGATAGAGTCTACTGTGTCCGGACGCGCACTTTTGAGAGAGGCGATAGATATAGCTGATACAGAAATTAATAATTTACTAAGATAAGAATATTATTATGAAATATTTAATCCCAGTATTATCTTCCGTTGGTACAATAGTTACTTTACTATATCCACGCGCAGTATTACTGGCGGTAACTGCGCGCGGGCCAGGCGGACTTGAAAATCCTATATCTTCAAATTCTCTTTCGGATTTTCTTGCAAAATTCTTAGGTATACTTGTTCAAGTTGGTTTTCCTATCATCGTTTTAGCCATTATTTATACAGGTTTTCTTTTTGTTAAAGCGCAAGGTAATCCAGAAGAGTTACAAACTGCTAAAAGGGCCTTTCTATGGACTGTGGTAGGAGCGATTATCCTACTGGGGGCGTCTGCAATTTCTGTACTTATTCAAGGGACTGTAAACGAAATAAGTAAACCCTAATATGAAATTAGTCCATAAAATTTATCTACATTTCTATGCTTTGATAATTATACTTCTTGTTCCTTTTCAGGCGCTTGCTGTGGGTGTTTTTTGGAGGCCTGTAAACAACAATGTGGTACAAGTAAACACATTTAAGACTTTTGTGGATAATTTTATAGGTTTTTTTAATATTCTTATTTTATTGATTTTTTCCTTTGCTTTTCTTGCTTTCGTCTGGGGTGTTGCACAATATATTGTATTTCCTGGAAACGAAGATAGGAAACAAAAAGGGAAATATATTATAGTTTGGGGAATTATAGTTTTTGTCGTAATGATTTCAGTTTGGGGGATAGTAAATCTATTATCTGCAGTGCTTTTGTAAAACAAGGTTTCTTGAGTTTTTTATAGATATTTTAATCCACAGAGTAGGTATGTTTACACTGGTCACTATTCCACTATAGTTGTAGTATAGATATACGTAGTACAACATGGATTACTCACGACTATATTTAATAGTATAAAATATATAAAAATGAAAAAAGTACATATTATTACGGGCGTAGGTGCTTTGGCCTGGATGTTTCCAATGTTAGTTCTTGCTCAAAGTAATTTTAATAGTCTAAACTCGCTTTTTGGAAATATCGTAAGTTTCATCAACGGAACACTTGTTCCGTTTGTATTCGCAATTGCTTTCTTGGTTTTCATTTGGGGAGTTGCGAAGTACTTTATTCTTTCAGGAGCTAGTGAAGAGGGTAAAGAACAAGGACGACAGCTTATGATTTGGGGAATTATAGGATTCTTTGTAATGGTAGCGGTGTGGGGTATTGTTAATTTACTTGTTAGTTCCTCTGGGTTGGGAGGAGAAAGTTTGAAGAATATTCCAGACGTGCCTAGACGCTAATTTTTCTGAGAAGTTTTAGCATGAAAAGAATAAATATAGTCGTAGGGTTTAATGTAGGGATGTTGTTTTTTCCTGCACTTGCTTTAGCGGCAAATAGTGATTTTACAGAGGTTTCAGCATTACTGCTTAACTTTGTTCTTTTCATCAACGGAACACTTGTTCCGTTTGTATTCGCAATTGCTTTCTTGGTTTTCATTTGGGGAGTTGCGAAGTACTTTATTCTTTCAGGAGCTAGTGAAGAGGGTAAAGAACAAGGACGACAGCTTATGATTTGGGGAATTATAGGATTCTTTGTAATGGTAGCGGTGTGGGGTATTGTTAATTTGCTTGTAGACTCATCTGGGTTGGGAGGAGAAAGTTTGAAGAATATTCCAACGTTACCTATTAAGAATTGATTACTTGACTTAATTATTAAACAGACGTGAATTTAGCGGCAGTCTCTAATATATTGTGTAGAATTAATGAGCAAATCATTAATCCACTCATAATTCTTCTTTTTGGTATAGCTGTGCTTATCTTCTTGTGGGGAGGATTTGTTTTCATTCATGGAGCTGATAGTGATGAAGGTAGAGAGCTTGGTAAACGTCATATGCTTTGGGGAATTGTTGGTTTAGTGATTATGTCTTCTGTTTTTGGGATTCTGAAAATCGCAACGGCTACATTCGGAATAGATCTTCCTGAAAGTTGTATTTTATAGAAAAAAAGGACACCTTTGTGTTTAGACAAAGATGCCCTTGTTTGAGTTGGATGCCTTTGTTGTGGGCATCTTTATTCTCTTGGAATAAAATTTATTTTAATTTGCACCGGTTTCCCAGTGCTCTTGAACTCCATATTCCAAGCGATTACATTTTCAGGAAAATGGGTTTCTGTACTCGTTCCACATTCTGTAAGAATGAGATTGTCTCGCCCATTTATTCGTGTTTTGAAACACAGGTAAGTATTTCCCAAACCGGCATTTTCATCGGTCCGGGCAATCCAGTCACAACCTATCCTAGCCTTGACTGAGTCTGACCACCTTTCTTGTGTTACGAGGACGATTTTTGGCTTGCCACACGGGTTCTCTATTTTTCGAGCAACGGGTGAAACAGAGTTGGCAACGGTCTGACGATTACCAAAATCTTTCAAAATGGCAATCGAAAAGCCAGAAACAACAATCACAGCAATTACCACAGACATATAAAAGCCCAACTTACCGCCAAACGTTACAAGCAGAGCGATCGTTAATGCTGTTATCTGCACCGAAAGGAATAGGTGTACCTGTCCAATATACCAAACCCACACATCAGGCATGGCAAGCATGATGATAATGTGCAGGATTACCCAGCCGGTTAAGATTGAGAGGATTCTTCCCAAATCCAAACCGGTAGTTTTCAAGGTTTTGAATTTTCCGAAGAAATTGGGTGGCATCTTGTTTTTTAGTAACCACCAGATACTTGCTACCAAGAAGATGATAGCAATTACTGTAATAGGACCTGTCATTTACTGTCTCCTTCATCTTTCACATCATTTTTGTGAGAGCGGTGAGGGGTTTTGTTGAAAGCTTGGAGTCCACCTGCAACAAGTCGAGTTCCAATCCCCAGTGAGCTGGCGTCGTCTTTTCCACCCCCGTCGAAGAAGATGGTAGTACCTTCTCCGGCGATTGCTTTTGTCGCTTCCAAAGCTATGACCTGATTTGGATCTATACCAAGTTCTTTTGCGCCGTCTGACATCGCTTTTAAGTCGGCAAGTTTAGCAGAAGCTTTGCCACGCCCCTCTCTGGACAACCTTACCTCTTCAGCTCGAGCCTCAATTTTTTTACTGCTGGCTCTGGCTTTTGCATCTACAACGTCGCGCAATGAAGCATTTACCTTGTGAGTAAAATCTGGAGATAGCATGGCTGTTTCCAAGACATTAATGCCCCAGTCCTCGGTGACTTCGCTGAGACCTCTGTCGAGTACCTCATTTATGTTACCAAGATTTCTGATCACCTCTTGAGGTGTTTTTGAAGCAATCTCTGTGACAATGACACGTTCGCCAGAATCACGAAGCTGTCTCAACCCCTCCTTGGTGTCTCCAATGCGGATAAAGAAAGCGAAAAAATGAAGAATTTGCCATCTGACATAGAAGTTCACCTCCAATGTCATTTGGGTATCCAGAGCATTTTCATCTCTTCCTTCTGACACCTCAACTTTCTTACGCGGCTTGTTAGTCGTTGCGCGGATAGGTAAAACCAATTTTTCTCTATCACTTTCAGAGAGGTTGAAAAAATTCTCATCACTGCCCTTAAATACCAATTCAGGATCTCCGGGGAATTGTGATTGCTGAACTTTTCTTGAACAGCTTTCCATTCTAAGGAAAAAGAGTGGACGAAATTTTAATCCGCGCTCAATTTCCATTACAGGTTGTCCAAAAAATAAAAATCCTCCAAACTCATCTGCACGAACATATGTGAAAGACAAGGCTAGATGTGGTACTTGCAAAGCAAATACAAGACCTCCCCAAGTCCAATCCAGACCCAAATTTGCTATGGGTATGCTGCGCACAGAATACGCAATGAACGCGAGCCCTATTTGAGCTATTGTGTACACGATCAATACGATGAGATATATCTTTGGATTGACTGTGATGGTTTGAGTAACCACTTCATTTTGCGGGTCGCCAACGTCAACCACCTCAATGTCATAATTCTTCCAGCCATTGGGGCGGGAATTGAGCTGCCCTTTTGGACGGGCAGGGTCCCTAATTACAGAAGTCATACTTGTTTCTCCTTTGTTCTGTATAAGTTAGGACAGTAATACTGTCAATGTTCAAAAACTCTGAACAAAAAGTACCATATTTAAAGCCCTACGTCAAGGCAAGTGACGTATCAAAATTTTTATATTAGTTCTATTCTG
>CAZNKJ010000012.1:0-20303 GCA_964574145.1 uncultured Candidatus Saccharibacteria bacterium | reverse complement strand
AGAATTAGTACATGATATAGAAGAAGATCGTAAGAAAATAAAGAAAAAAACACTAGCTGTATAATTTAGCATGGCAGAGAAGAAAACTTTTTATATCACTACCTCCATCCCATACGTCAACGCTGTTCCTCATATAGGACATGCAGAAGAGTTTGTGCAATGTGATGCAATAGCACGTTACCAACGACTAATGGGTATGGACACTTGGTTTTTATCTGGGACTGACGACAACGCTCTCAAGAATGTTTTAAAGGCAGAAGAGGTGGGAAAAGGTGTTGCTGATTATGTGAACGAACATGCAGAAATTTTCCAAGACCTACTCAAGAAACTAAATATAAGCAACGATGATTTTATTCGTACATCCGTTGAAAAACGACACATAGAAGGTGCCCAGAAATTATGGAGTGCTTTCAAGCCAGAAGATGTAGAGAAAAAGACGTATAAAGGAATGTACTGTGTCGGGTGTGAAGAGTTTAAGCTTGAGAAGGATCTTTTAAACGGAGAATGTCCAGAACATCCAGGTAAAAAACTAGAGGAAGTTGAGGAAGAAAATTATTTCTTCAAACTTGCTAATTACCAGAAACAGCTGGAAGACTTAATTGTTTCTGACACATTACGTATTATCCCTGAGTCGCGTAAAAATGAAATGCTGAGCTTCATTCGCGGAGGACTTGCTGACTTAAGTATTTCCCGTTCACGCAAACGTGCTCGTGGGTGGGGTGTGCCTGTTCCAAATGATGAAGATCAAATGATGTATGTATGGGTTGACGCTTTGTCAAATTACATAACAGCTCTTGGGTATTCAACTGACGACAAGAAGTTTCAACGTTATTGGGTGAATGGTGATGAGATCGTGCATGGCATAGGTAAGGGTATAAGTAGATTCCACTCTATATATTGGCCAGCTTTCTTATTGTCTGCGGGCATTTCTCTACCAAAAACTATTTTTGTACACGGATATATTACAGTCGGTGGACAAAAAATGAGCAAAAGTATAGGTAATGTTATAAGCCCATTTGATCTTGTAGAGAAGTATGGAATTGATGCAACTCGTTATCTTTTATTACGGCACGTGCACCCATTTGAAGATACCGATGTCACTTGGGAAAAAATGGATGAGTGGTATAACGCCAATCTTGCAAATGGTTTAGGAAACCTCGTCGCTCGCGTGATGAAGATGGCTGAAGACAATCTTGATGAACCAATTGAACAACCTAAGGTGTCAGACTTTAACTTGGAGTACACAGAAGCATTGGATGGTTATGATTTTCAAAAAGCAGCTGATTATATCTGGAAAAAAATCGGGGAATTAGATGAAAAAATAACTGTTAAACAACCATTCAAATTAGTCAAAGAAGACCCAGAAAGAGCGAAACAAATAATACGTGAGCTTTTGCACGACTTGTATATAATCGGCAGAATGCTTAATCCAATTATGCCTGAGACTAATGTCGCTATAAAAGAAATAGTACTTTTAAACAAAATGCCTAAAACTTTATTCCCACGTAAAGACTAATGTTGAAGTTTTTTGATATACATTCTCACATAAGTTTTCCGCAATTTGATAATGACCGCGATGATGTCCTTGCGCGTATGCGTGATGCAAACACAGCTACAATAACAGTTGGTGTGGACCTAGAAAGTTCCAAGTATGCAGTTGAGGTGGCCGAAAAATATAAAGGAGTATACGCTACGGTCGGCTTGCATCCAACAGACAACATGAAAGAAAGTTTTGATGTGGCCGCTTATGCACGTCTTGTTAAAAATAAAAAAGTGGTGGCAATTGGAGAGTGTGGACTTGATTATTTCCGTATAGATATTTCTAACGAAGCTGAGAAAGAGCGTCAGCGTAGAGAATTCAGTAAACAGGTTGAGTTTGCTATAGAACATAACTTGCCATTAATGATACACGGACGTCCATCAAAGGGGACTATGGACGCATATGAAAACATTCTCTCAGTAATCGAATCTTCTAAGGAAAAAGTTTTTGGTAATATACATTTTTTTGCTGGCACAGAAGAGGTGGCACGAAAGTTTTTTGATTTGGGCTTCACCATTTCATTTTCTGGTGTGGTCACCTTTACGAATGAGTATGATGAGATTATAAAAAAAGCACCACTTGAGATGATTATGTCCGAAACGGATTCACCTTATGCGACTCCTCTTCCTCATCGAGGACAGCGTAATGAGCCAGTCCACGTGTCTCTTGTGGCAGAGAAAATAGCAGATATTCGCTCAGAAGAGAGGGTGGAGGTGTTGCAACAAATGTTAATTAATGCAAAAAGGGTTTTTAATATACCAAAATAGACATGTCAAAGGCGGACTTCGACCATGTCAAAGTCCGCCTTTGACATGTGTTGGTGCTAAAATTGCCGTATAGGTTTGTAGGAGTGTGTAGTTGGTTGCGAATAGGGTGACGCTATGATAAACTTGAGCCCACTTATGAGTGATGATATTGAGACAATAAAAGAAACAGGAGAAACTAATGAAGTGGTGACGGATGAAGTCGCTGTGTATGAGCTAGGATATCATATTCTTTCATCAATTACGGACGAGAATCTTCCTGCTGAGGTCGGGAAAATAAAAGCTATAGTTGAAAAAAAAGGAGGAATTTTTATTTCTGAGGAATTTCCAGTGACGACGCGTCTAACTTATACAATGGAACGCAATTTCGGAGGGAAAAAAGAGAAGTATGATACTGCGTATTTTGGCTGGGTTAAATTTGAGGTACTTTCTTCGGAAATAAATGATATAAAAAATGAGTTAGATGCTAATGAAAACCTTCTTCGTCTGCTTATCATTAACACAGTACGTGAGAATACTCGCGTACCAAAACATGTCCTCTTGGCAAGTAATGAGGGTTCGGATAAGCCAGTAAAACCTACTTTCACAAAGAAGGTAAAAGAAAAAGAAAGTCCAAAAATTAAAGAACCCGCGATAAAGGCGTCTATTGATGAAGAGATAGATAGAACAATTGAAGAGTTGGTGGTAGAATAAAGTAAAGAAATATATGTATCTCAACAAAGTTTTTTTAATAGGAAATTTGACTCGCGACCCAGAGCTTAAGTCATTGCCTTCTGGTGTGCAGGTGGCGAGTTTTGGTTTGGCTACAAACCGTGTATGGAAAGATAAAGATGGGCAAAAGCAGGAGAGTACTGAATTTCATAATATTGTAGTTTTTGGGCGGCAAGCGGAAACTACGGCTCAGTATTTAAATAAAGGTAGCTCCGTACTCATTGAGGGAAGATTACAGACGCGAAGTTGGGAAAGTGATGGTCAAAAGAAATATCGTACAGAGATTATTGCAGATCGAGTACAATTTGGCTCGAGAACTGGCGGAGGGGGAACTTCGACTGGGAGTGTTGAGGGAGAAAAGAATCCTTCTGCAAAAAAAGAGGATATACAGTATCCAGAAGGTGAGATTAACCCAGATGATATACCATTTTAGATTTTATGGAATGCTATTTTAAAAAACATAATATTAAGCATATAGACTATAAAGACATTGAAGTTCTTAAGAAATTTCTTAATCCTCATGGACGCATACTGTCTCGTAAAAAAACAGGTGTCTCTGCGTCATATCAACGCAAGCTAGCTACTGCCATAAAACGTTCTCGTTTTATGGGTCTCCTTCCTTACGTGTCGGAATAGATTTATTTGCATCTAGCAATACACAAGTCTTTTGTGTAGAAATAAACGCGATTTTTAATATATGAAAACCGTGGTTAACTAAGTGTTACTTAGAGAGAGGTATTTTTATAGCGAAAGGAAAACCGCCCAAGATTTATCGGGCGGTTTAGCAGTTTTTTACTGCCGTCAATGGATGGTTTGAACTTGTGGTTCCTTGAGGGCAAAGAACAGGGCAATTTGTCGAACGGGGCAAAAATGGCCGCCATCGGCTTTGATAATTCCTTCGTAATTAACTTGAAGTGATTCGGTCGGAGCAGGCCACTTCTCTTGGGAATCCTGATCCTTGAGAAGTCTCTTAGCTTCGTCAAAGAAAGATTTATATAGGAGTTGCCTCTCTTTAGTCATTTTGTCCAACTTTTCGCTGGTGAGGGGTGTTCCGATTCGTTCAAACATTCGAGGGAGTGTTCCTTCTGTTATTTTCCGATTGAGTCTGAGGGAATACTACCTTTGTAGGGATTACTTGTCAAATTGCTGTTGATTTTTTTCAGTGCGTTCAATATAGTTACCTGTTTCAGTATTTATACGAACAATGTCTCCTTCACTTATAAAGAGAGGAACAGAGACCGTAGCGCCACTTTCTAGGACTACCTGTTTTGTGCCTCCTTGCGCAGTATCACCTCTAATGCTGGGAGGCGCCTCGATGACAGTAAGATCAACTTTAATGGGTAGAAATATTCCAATCACCTCTCCTTCAAAAAGGAGGGCCTCTACTTTTTCTTTTTCTTTTAAATACACCCGTGCTGGCCCGACAGTGTCGGAAGTTATAGAGAATCGACTACTTGGATTATCTCTATCACCAAACCAATATTCTTCTTTTGAATTATAAATATAAAGTATGTCTTTTTTCTCAAGGTCTGCTTCTTCAACGGAATCAGATTGATGAAAAGTTTTTTCTGTTACCTTCTTGTTTTTGAGATTTCTTAGTTTTGTTTGATTGACAGGTTTGTTTTGTTGTTTACGGAATATATGTGAAGAAAGTACCTCAAACGGAGTGCCGCCCAAGATGATATATTTCTTAGGAAGGATTTTGTTGTAACTGAGCATGATGTGTAGTAAATAAAATATTATTTACTTTCAAACATATGTTTTTGTATTTCTTTAAGGATCGCGTTAGCAATTTTTTTGTTATCTCGGAGATATTGGCGTGTGGCATCGTATCCACGTGCCAGTTTTTGCTCCTCACCCTCTTTTCCTTGTGGCCAAAAACTGTATGAAGCTCCTGATTTAGAGATAACATCAAATTTTTCTCCAAGAGCTAAAAGTTCTCCCTCAAGAGAGATTCCTTCGTTGTACATGAGGTCAAACTCAGTAGTTTTAAAAGGAGATGCCACTTTATTTTTAACAACCTTAACTCTGACACGTCCTCCCATAACCTCCTCTCCTTTTTTGATTTGAGCAATACGACGTATATCAAGACGTACTGAGGTATAAAACTTCAAAGCTTTTCCTCCTGGGGTAGTTTCTGGGTTTCCAAACATTACCCCTATTTGCATACGTATTTGGTTGATAAAAATAACAACTGTTTTACTTTTAGCTACGATTGCTGTGAGTTTTCGTAGAGCTTGAGACATTAGACGAGCTTGCTTACCCATATGATGAGCCCCCATATCGCCCTCGATCTCATCCTTAGGAGTTAGGGCGGCAACGGAGTCGATTACAATGACGTCTATTTTTCCAGAACGTACCAAACTTTCAGTGATTTCAAGAGCCTGTTCGCCTGTGTCTGGTTGAGAAATGAGGAGTTCATCGGTCTTCACACCTAGTCGTTTGGAATACTCTGGGTCCATAGCATGTTCTGCGTCAATAAAGGCGCAGATCCCACCAGTCTTTTGTGCTTCGGCAATTACGTGGAGAGAAAGTGTGGTTTTCCCAGATGATTCCGGTCCAAATATCTCAATAATACGTCCACGTGGTAGTCCGCCGATTCCAAGAGCCCAGTTCAGACCTATAGATCCAGTCGGGACAGCGTCAATGTTTACCTTTGGTTTTTCTCCAAGTTTCATTATGGACTCTTCTCCAAATTTAGTTTGGATTTCTTTTATAGTGTTTTCTATAGTGTCACCTATTTTTTTAGTTTTGGTAGTTTTTTTTGTTGCCATGTAATTAAGTTAGTTACGTACAATATGTAATGTCTTCACTATCGCTCGACCAAAGCGATCCTCTGCCTTAATTGTCATTATAGTATAGCCTTTTGCTAATAATAATTTTTCTGAAAATTGCCCATCTTCATTAATAAAAATAGGACGATCATTTAGGCTTATAGAAGATATATTTTGTGCTTTACCCCGTATTTCTATTAACTCTTTCAGAGATAGCAAATTTTCACTACTAGGGTTTTCTATTGATATAGTTGGACCGATAATTAGATGACGGGCTTGAAAAGCGGCGTAGCTAAGTAGCATAAGGGCAAATATAGAGACCCCGATCGCAGCTATATAAAATCTAGGTTCTTTATAGGTATTCATTTAGTTATCACTTTATTCCTCCTTATTATAAGTACTCTCATCTTCATCGTTGTTATCAGTGAACACTTCACGCGGTTTTGAACCGTCTGCTGGACCAATAATTCCGCGTTCTTCAAGGATATCCATCAATCGGGCGGCTCTAGCATATCCTATTCGTAGTTTACGTTGGAGATATGAAGTGGAAGCCTTACCGACCTGTTCCACTGTTTCTCGTGCCTGTGTATACATCTCATCTTCATCAGGGTCATCTTCCAAAGTAGCTTCAAAAATACTGTTCTTATCACTAACAGAATCACTAGAAAGCTCTATTTCATTTGGAATTTCATCCTCACTATTTTTAATAAGATATTGTGTAACTTTCTTTAATTCCGATTCAGAAATAAAAGCAGATTGTATACGTATAGGTTTTGACATCTCTCCGGAAAGATATAGCATGTCTCCTGCTCCAAGCAGTTTTTCAGCTCCTCCTGCATCTAATATGGTACGGGAGTCTATTTGAGAAGAAACTTGTAGAGCTATGCGAGACGGAATATTTGCCTTAATAAGTCCAGTAATAACATTAACAGAAGGTCGTTGTGTAGAAAGAACAAGATGTATTCCCACAGCTCGGCTCATCTGAGCAAGGCGCACGATCGTTGCTTCAAGCTCGCGAGGGTATGCTTGCATAATATCAGCAAGTTCGTCTATAACGACCATAATATATGGCATAGCAGCAGGCATGTCATCATCTTTCAACCGTTTTTTCTTGAGAGCTGGACCTAGTATGTTGGAGTGGTAAGAGGCAATGTCTCGAACTTGTTCTGCTTCCAATATGTCATATCGGCGATCCATTTCCTTTGCAGCCCACTTAAGAGCAAGAATGGCTTTTTTCGCATCAGTTACTACAGGAGTTAATAGGTGAGGGATTTTGTTATAGAGGGTTAGTTCTACTCGTTTAGGGTCAATCATTATAAAACGTAATATCTCTGGTGAATTGCGAAACAGAAGGGAGGTCAAAAGAGAATGTATCGTCACTGATTTTCCGGAACCCGTAGCCCCTGCTATTAGGAGATGTGGCATTTTTGCCACATCTGCAAAATGAGTATGCCCTGTAATGTCTTTTCCAAGTGCCACAAGTAGAGGTTTGTCGGAATTTTGGAAGGACTCATTTGCAAGTAGGGTAGCGAGTCCGACAGTAGCTTTTGTAGTGTTTGGAACTTCAATACCCACTAAAGACCTGCCAGGTATAGGAGCTTCAATACGTACTGGGTGTGCAGCTAAAGCAAGTTCAAGATTGTTTTGCAAGCTAAGTATTTTGGATAGACGTACTCCCTCAGCAGGTTTTAATGCATATCGAGTCACAGATGGTCCGATTGAAATTTCATCAATCTCTACAGTGATACGAAAGTTTTGCAAAGTACGTTTTATAATATTTGCATTTGCTTTAATATCCCCGACACCAGGTTTCCCTTTATCTTTCTCAAGAAGAGAGATGGGAGGAGGTGAGAAGGCGCTACCTCGTATAGGCGCAAAAGACAGAGAACTTTCTGTTTGTTTAGTCGGTTTGCTTTCTTTATTGTCATTGTCAGAAAAGTTTTCTTCTGCGTCTTCATCCTCAATTTCGTCCTCTTCATCTACTTCAGGGTCCTCTTCCTCATCACCCTCTTCTTCCTCAGAGTTTTTTAGATTAGATCCACTGATAGTATAGGATTCGTCTGCGGAGTTATTTCGGGAAAATATACGAGTGAGTATCGGAAAAGAAGCGGTTGTAAAATCTATATCAAGTAAAACTATAAGGGATATAATCTCCACCCCCCATAGAATAAAAATAGTTACATAGATTTCAAATAGATTTATAAGAGGTGCAGTAACGATAGACCCCACTACACCTCCTTGGCTGAACATTGTTTCAATAATCCCAAGACTTGAGAGAAAGAACAGACCAGCTGCTACTATTTTAATAGTGCCAAATTTATACTCTAAAGGTCGAATAAGAGAAATTGCAATTAATAAAGACAGGATTGGGAGAAGAATATAACCCCACCCAAAGACACTATACAATCCGTTAAAAATAACCTTACCGCCTATGCCAGCAAAACCTATGCCAGCAAGAGAAAGGAAGACTCCTAGTAGGAATAGTATGATAGACCAAACACCATGCAATATTCCACTTTCAACATCTTGAAAGGGGTTACTAAAACCAATAGTTTTTTTTCGTCTTCTGCGTCGTCTAGTCATTATATTAATTTGTACTTGTTAGGATATATTGTACCGCTTCTTTGTTGCTTTGTGCACAGTTAAAATCCGTGGACAACTCCTAGGTATGTTTTCAAAAAACTTCTTATTTTAAGGTTGAAGTTTGTACAGAAAAATTCTTTTTGTGAGTTTCGTATTTTTAGTATTTTAGACAAGGACAGAGTTTTGTTGAGAATAATGTTCCCGAACATTTTAAATAGTTTTGTCTGTCACTTCTTAATAAATGTAAATAGGAGGGTTTACAGAAAATTTGTCCGATATATAATGGACAGAACAGGAAAGCTTTATAAAGGACATTATATAACTATAAGACAATATAAAAGACACGTAAGTATACATAGCCAAAAGGACAATAAAAATAAGAAGAGAGGTTGTCCACAATCCTATAACTTCTATGTTAAGCAACAAATCCAACATAATTCAGAATAATGAGATTAATCATTTTGTCCTTAAAAAAGGGGAAAAATTAACAGTTGCTCTGTACCTAGTTTCGTCTTTTATACCACCTGAAGATCCTATAAGGAAACAACTTCGTCTGTTGAGTATTGAGATATTGTCTTTTACAACTAGGAGGACTATTTCAGGAGGTGGTGTAAATGAGGAGAGTGAACTAGGAGCTTTTGTGGAAGAGCTTTGTTCTTTACTGACTGTTGCTACTGTAAGTGGATATATATCCTCTATGAATAGCAGTGTCTTGAGTAAAGAATACCGTGATCTTTTGACTATTTTTGTTAGTAAAATTGAACAGCATGTTGGGGGTCGTAGAGAACAAAATTTTTCTCCCGACTTTTTTTCTGTTCCGGATTCTCAAGAATTTGGAACGAAAGGATTGCGAGAATATGATAAAAGACATTCTAAAAGACAAACTTTCAGCATGAATGAAGACCGTACGCATAAATCAGATATGCAAAGTGTCAAGAAAGGCAAATATCAAACATCTGTCCGTAAAGAAATAAAAAAAGATAGAAGAAATCTTCTTATTGATAAAATACGACAAAATGGTCGTATTTCTATGAAAGACTTGTCTGATATGAAAGATTGCAGTGAGAAAACTCTCCAGAGGGAACTTCTTTCTTTAGTGAATGACGGTGTCCTTAAGAAAGAAGGAGAGCGCAGATGGAGTACTTACATGTTGGCGTGATTAGCACATACAAATTTTATTAGGTTAATTAGGCTATGAAATTTGTCCTTTATCATTAATTTTTTAAAACCATTCTCGTTCGAGTACCTTCCTTTAGTTTTAGTGGTTAAATAATTAGGAAGAGTAGAAAATAAGATCTTTGGTTTGTAAGGATGAAATAAGTGTGGTCAAGCTGAAATATTGAAAGAATTAACTGTGGTTATCCACATAAAAATTTTCATTAAATCTCTTAGTCGGACTATAATGTGCTGTGAGGACTGTAACCGCAAAAGATAGCACATCCTTGCAATTTTAGGGTATTTACGGCATAATATTCGCTGGTTTAGAAGACCGTATCTCCCGTATTTTTGCAAAGATTTGAGATACAAAATGTAAAGAGTATGGCGGGGATTGAAGAACGTTGAAAATTAAATATGTTTCAATTTTTCAGAGAAACTTTATTCTGAGCGGTATTGCTTTTGGTAGTCCAAATATTGGGTTTATGGAGAGCATACCAACGACAGATTTATGGAAGAAATTCAGACTAAAACTTGCTTGCTATGTCTACGCGCCTCTGCGTCGATGCAAATCATGAGGTATGTAGTTTAGTATGTTTTCGGGCGTATACATTTTTATTCATAATTTTTTGAATTAAAATGTGATGTCCGTGTTCAATTATAAGTTGTTTATCAGTGTGTGAACGGACTACAACTTAGAAATAATTATGTCCGTGCGCATTAAATAATGTACATTAATAAGATTATATGATTAGTATTACTGACTCATTTAGTTCAAAAATCGTTGCAGGAGTAATAGGTCTTACTCTAGCTTTCTCTCTCTTTGCATTTGCACCAAGTGCAAACGCTCAGACAGTGAGTGAGCTTCAGGCACAGATCTCAAATCTTCTAGCAACTATTACACAACTGTCAGCGCAGATCGCTACGCTAACAGGAGGTTCTACAGGCTCTTCTGGAGGATACACATACACTCGTAACCTTACTATAGGTTCAACAGGTGCAGATGTGACAGCTCTTCAGAACATGCTTATGGGAGCTGGATTTTCAATCCCAGCTATCACAGCTGGAGCATCTACTGGATACTTTGGTAGCCAGACAAAATCTGCTCTAGCCGCTTATCAGGCTGCAAACGGTATTTCACCTGCAGTAGGTTACTTTGGTCCACTTACACGGGCTAATGTAAATGCTTCAGCTAGTACTGGAACAGGCACAGGTACTGGAACAGGCACAGGTACTGGAACAGGCACAGGCACAACAGGTGCGGGAACAGAAGGTTCTCTTACTGTTACTCTTGACTCTTCCCCTTCAAACGGGACAGATGTTGAAAAAGGACAGACTGTCAACGTGGCTGCTATAAAGATACAAGCTGACGATTCAGACTTGACAATTAATCGTGTGGACGCGAACTTCAGTGTTCGTCCTTGGCTTTACCTAGGTAGCATAGCTATCCTAGACGGAAGCACTGTTGTGAAAGAAGTTAGCGGGCTTTCAGCTTCTGACTTTGTTGAAGTGACAGAGGGTTCTGACTACCGTCTACGAATGAGTGGTTTGAACATTTCTGTTCCAGAAGGAACTAAGAAAGTTCTAACTCTTCGCGTTTCTGCTCTTGCTACGACTGACAAGACAGCCGTAACCATTACTACTACCTTCAAAGCTAACTCTGTTCGAGCAACAGACACATCTGGTAATCAACACGAAGAGCCAAATGCAGCTTTGAGTGGTCGTACATGGGATTTCAAGGTTAACACTACAGGTGATGTAACAGCTACATTGGATGCAAACTCACCAGTTGATCGTAACGTTATAGTTACAACAACGGGTACTACAGATAATGTAGAGCTTATGCGGTTTGATCTTGAGGCAAAGCATTCATCAGCGGACATAAACGCTATGAACTTTGGTTTGAACACCAGTGGTGATGATGCAGCTACACTATTCAGTGATATTTGGCTAGCAGACTCAAGTGGAAACCGAATAGCTTCAGCTTCTACAGTTGCTACTACAACTATCTTCTCTGCATCTGACCTAGATGGAGCAACAGCAATGGTGACTCCTGATGGAAGCAAGTCTTCTTATCGTTTGATGGCGACAGTAGTAGATGCTGACAACTTCACAAACGGCACGATTGCTTCATCTTCATTGGTAGCAAACACTACAAATATTGCTGGAGAGGACGCTGTGTTTAACACACTAACAGTTACATCTTCTACTGTAACAAGTTCAGATATCTATCTGTATCAGGTAGCAGCTGAGATGAGTGGTTTAAGCGCAACAAACCCAACAGTTACTGCTAGTTATCTTGCAAACCTAGAGTTCAAGATGACATTGACAGCTAAGGGTGGTGATGTGTACGTATCAAAGACTCCTGCAACAATGCTTGCAACGTCTACTACAGCTACTGACACAATGTCATCTACTGGACTTACAGCTGTTTCTGCAGATGGTTCTACCGCGGGTGACACAGCATCTGTTTACATGATTGGTTCTGGCGCAAGCCGAACATTCACGTTCTCAGGTTCTATGAGTAACCTAAATGGAACATCAGGTTCTAAGCAGTTCAAGATTACTCAAATCAACTGGGGTACCTCATCTGGTTCACCAGCTGGTTTCAACACCACTTTTGGTCTTGAAGCACTTGAGGTTAATCCAACACTTGGAACAACAGCTATCTAATCCTGATTTCTACTCTCTATCTAAGTTCGCTTAGAACGAAGTATCCTGTTGGTAAGTTCACCTGAACAATCCAGCTGGACAGGTTAGAAAATATAAAAACCCCCACCGCTCCCGCGGTGGGGGTTTTTATATACCCCTGTCAAAGACCCCATGTCAAAGTCCGCCTTCGACACCTCTTCGACATCTTCCACCCCATGTCAAAGTCCGCCTTCGACACGACGACATGGCATAGATGACCTTGCCGTTTGGTAAAGTGGACATGTCGAAGGCGGACTTCGACATGATTTGTTATGATTTAAATATGAATCGAAAAGTACATTTTGCGGTAGGTGAGTACTATCATGTTTATAATCGTGGAGTTGAAAAACGAGATGTTTTCTTAGAGCAAGCTGATTACGGGCGTTTTTTGAAGTCTCTTTTTATTGCTAATAGTTCCAAATCAATACTTTCACGTTTTGCTAAAGGTAAAGAACTTTCTGAAATCAATCGAGAAGAGGTACTGACTAGCATTGGAGTTTATTGTTTAATGCCTAACCATTTCCACCTTCTTTTGAAGGAGGTTGCTGAGGGTGGAATAAGTAACTTTATGAGTAAACTTACCACAAGTTATGCAAAGTATTTTAATACAAAATATGAGCGTGTAGGACCTTTGTTTCAAAGTAGGTTTAAAGCAGAGCATATAAGCCGTGACGAACATCTTAAATATCTTTTTGCTTATATTCATTTGAATCCAGTTAGTCTCATAGATCCAAAATGGAAAGAAGATGGAGTTAGAGATATTGAAAAAGCTAAAAATTATATAGCAAATTACAAATACTCAAGTTATCAAGATTATATAAATTTACAAAGAGAAGAGAGACTTATTTTGACCAAGAAGAGTTTCCCAGAATATTTTACCTCTTCCCCTATTTTTGAAAGTTTTATAGAAGACTGGCTTGCTTTTGAATTAATCTAATTATTAGAAATCTATGTCAAAGGCGGACTTTGACTTACTTTAATATCGACCGTCAATGTCGAAGGCGGACTTCGACATGGGGTTTGGATTTTGTGTGTTTAATGTGGGAGAATGTTAAGTATACTGAGTGCTATAAATAATTGTATAGTGTATGAAATTTTTTAACAAAACATCTTTTGGTTTTATATTACGTTTTTCTCTTTTAGTATTTATTTCTTTAGGAGTGGCTATTGTTGTAAGTCTGTATGAATCAAAAGCGAATACTTCCGCAGTAGATAATTCTACTCTCTCTCAACAAACTCAACAAAACAAGTAGGACAGTGGCCTACTACTTAGAGTAGGAGTAAGATTTTCTCACTACAGTACATTTTAAATTTAGATAAGAAAATATTTTGTATTTGTCACATATTAGAGATATGAGGATGCATAATTTCCCTTACTAGGGAAAATGTTGACATCGCTCCATTAAATGTATAAAGTGGTACCACTAAGCCAGAGACAACAGGCACTCGAGAGAAAACGAGATAGGTCCTGTTTAGGTCGTTGGGAGAATATTTTTTCCCAAACTCGGCTTATTTATAAGCCATTTTATTTTTTATATGGCAGTTACACGACAGAAAAAAGAAAAGATAATAGATCAAATTAAAGATGCAGTACAGAATACTGGGTCTGTAGTGTTTGTAAACTTTCATGGATTGGGGGTTTCTGACACTAACGAACTCCGGTCTTCTCTTAGAGAAGAGGGCGTGTCTTATGCTGTTGCTCGCAAGACACTGATTCGCAGGGCTTTTTCAGAAGTGAAGTTTGAGGGTGAAATGCCTGAATTACCTGGAGAGATTGCTATAGCTTATGGAGCTGATCCAGTACTTCCTGCTAGTAAAATAGCCGATTTTGCCAAGAAACATAAGGAAAACATTTTCATTATCGGTGGGGTGTTTGAGGGGAAGTATATGAGTCAGGCCGAAATGGAGAATATAGCCTCTATACCAAGCATGTCAGTATTGCGTGGTATGTTTGTTAATGTGATTAATTCACCAATCGCAGGACTAGCTATTGTGTTAGATGCTGTAGCAAACAAAAAAACTACTTAAGGGCGTATCTGGAATATTTGCTGACAAAAGTAGGATAGGGAAATCGTAAAAATTAATAAAAAAGAAATTAGTAAAGAAATTATGACTGAAGAAAAAAAGGAAGAAACTACACCTGTGACTGAAGAAAAGAAAGAGGATGTAGTTGAAGAAAAGAAGGAAGAAGTTGTGGAGACAGAAACTGCACCCGTGGAAGTTCCAGCAAAATTTAAAAAGATTGTTAGCGAAATAGAGGAGATGACAGTTTTGGAACTTCACGAGCTTGTAAAGGTTTTTGAAGAAAAATTTGATGTTTCCGCGCAAGCTTCTGCAGCTCCAGTCGCGGCTGAAGGCGGAGGAGAGGAAAAAAATTCTTTCACGGTTGAGCTTAAGGGTATCGGAGAGCAGAAAATTGCTGTTATTAAGGTTGTGAAAGAGGTTCTAGGCCTTGGTCTTAAGGAGGCAAAAGATATGGTAGATGGTGCTCCAACAGTTCTTAAAGAAGATGTGAAAAAAGAAGAAGCTGAGGAGATTAAAACAAAGATCGAAGGAGCCGGAGGAACGGTTGAGTTGAAATAGGGGCTTTAAGGTAGACTTTCAAGTGAGTTATAAAAGGCACGTCTATAATATGGCGTGTTTTTTAATGGAGATGGCAACACATTTTATGTGTGAGTGTTGATTGGTCACAGCTTTTTTGCAAGCTCAAAAAGTATACAGGGTGACTTATGTAGTTGGTGGAAAAAGGTGTTTGATATGGTATATTCAATTTATGGAAATTCTGAGTAAATTATTTGGCGGAAGCGGTATTGTAAAAACCCTTCGACTTTTTCTTTTTAATCCAGAAGTAGGATATGAAGTAAAAGATGTTATTGCAAGAACGCGCGCAAGTTCTGATATTATTCGTGATGAGATACGAATGCTTGCAAAAATTGGTTTTTTAAAAAAGAAAAGTTTTTTTAAAGATATTAAACAGAAGAAGATAAGACGACGTGTTTCTCAAACTCTTAGACTGCAAAAAGTTAAACGAAAGAGGGTGTCTGGCTGGGTCCTAAATAAAGATTTTCCGTATCTAGAAGAACTTAAAACGTTATTAATAGGAACTGCTTCTCTTGAAGAAAAAGACATTGTACAGCGTTTGCGTAAAGTTGGCACAATTAAGTTAATAATAGCTTCAGGTATTTTTGTGCAAAACTGGGACAGTCGCCTGGATCTTTTAATTGTTGGAGATGGTCTAAAACATCAACAGCTCACAAAAGTTATTAAAGAAATTGAAGCAGAATTAGGTAGAGAAATACGTTATGCAGTATTTGGTACTTCAGATTTTAAATACCGTCTTGGTATCTATGACAGGCTTGTACGTGATGTTTTTGATTATCCTCACAGGACGGTTGTGGATAAAATAGGTTTATCTATAGACAATTAAATATAACAGGACTTTTTTTATCCACATAGATTGTCTAACCAAATATGCGTGTTGCTATACAATAAATATACACGTGATTGATTCGCGTATATGTGCTTATTTAAAGGTCGCTATAGGTGTAAACATCTATTTTGTTTAGCTCTATAGAATGAATTAATTAGCTATTTAGACATTTTTTGTATCTAACTTGCTTATGAGATAGGTGGGTGATGCGAAAAGATTATATATTATTATGTTATTAAATACATGGACAGAAGTGCTGACACAATCTCTGCAGGATCTATGGCTTGGGGTCATTGAATTCACTCCTAGTTTGATTGTTGCAATTATTATCCTTATTGTTGGTTGGGTTATAGGGGCGGTGTTTGGCAAAGTTATTGCACAGATTGTGCGTTCGGTTAAAGTTGACAGCGCTCTTCGTGGCGCCGGACTTGAAGACGTTTTAAAGCGTGCAGGTTTTGAGCTCGACTCGGGGGCTTTTCTTGGGGGGCTTATAAAGTGGTTTATCATCATAGTCTTTCTTGTAGCGTCTTTTGATGTGTTAGGGTTAACTCAAGTCAATATATTTCTTCAGGAAGTTGTTCTTCTCTACTTACCACAGGTTATCGTAGCAGTGTTGATTTTACTTGTAGCTGCTGTAATAGCTGAAGTAATGCAAAACATTATAGTTGGTGCCGCAAAGGCGGCGCATATGAGCTCAGCATCTTTTTTTGGAAGGGTGGCAAAATGGTCAGTGTGGACATTTGCAGTACTTGCGGCGCTTAATCAACTTGGGGTTGCGACAGCGTTCGTGCAGACACTCTTTACTGGAGTGATTGTAGCGCTTTCACTTGGGTTTGGTTTGGCGTTTGGGCTTGGTGGACAGCAGGCTGCAGCTGCATACCTTGAACGTTTAAGAAACGAAGTGAAGGATAAGTAATATTCTAAAATTAAAAATTAAAAAATATAAAAACCGCGCATTAACAAACACGCGGTTTTTATATTTTTTATATGATACATTAATCAACTCGTGCTTTATTCTGAAAAGTGCAGATTTTTGATACAGATCAGATTTTTGTTTGGAGATGAGATATGTAGGTAGATATTGTGTGGTCTAAAATAGATAATTTGATCACTATATGCAGTCTTTTTTGACATGTCTCCTGCTGTCAGTATTTTTGATTTAGCGATCTTTTTATTTCTTGACAGTTTCGGTATGGCACGTATACTATTGCTATTGTTTATGTTGAAGAATATTAAATCGAAAAGTGAGCGGTGGAGATAACGCCTTAGTTTAGGTTATAAATCTTTACCGCTCTTATGCGGTTTTTTGTTTCTCAAAAAGATAAACAAGTTTTTTGAAAATTTTATTCCATCACACAATGACTTCGGGGTCTTTTTTGTTGTTTGTGGAGATGGGCAGGTAAAAAATTGTCATTTAGTTTTAATTTAAAACTGAATGAAAATTCACAAGTAAAAGCGGTTTTTAGATTTCCTAATGGGAGATCTAAGGACATACGGTGGATGCCTAGACTTAAAGTGGCGAAGAAGGACGTAGCGTGGCTGCGATAAGCTTCGGGGAGGTGCCTAGCAACCTTTGATCCGGAGATTTCCGAATGGGGAAACCCAACTGATTTATCAGTTACAGGACTGTTAAAAAGTCCTGTGCGCACCCAGGGAAGTGAAACATCTCAGTACCTGGAGGAACAGAAAGCAATATTGAACTTTTTCGTTTGTGGGAAAGCTAGTAATAGTGACTCACAAACGATAAGGTTCTTGCGATTCCCATAGTAGCGGCGAGCGAAATGGGAATAGCCCAAACCAGAGTGTACTTGTATACTCTGGGGTTGTAAGATGACGATGTCGCGTTTACGCGAGGGGAGTTACAAAGTAGATTATTAATGGAATAAGCTGGGAAGCTTAACCCTAGAGGGTAATAGTCCCGTACATGAAAATGTTCTACCTCTCTTGTTGTTATTCTTGAGTAGCTCAAGACACGAATAGCTTGAGTGAATCTGCCAGAACTAACTGGTAAGGCTAAATACACTTTAAGATCGATAGTGAACTAGTACCGTGAGGGAAAGGTGAAAAGCAGTCCGGTGAGGACAGTGAAATAGACCTGAAACCGTATGTCTACAAAGAGTCAGAGCCGAACATCATTTATGATGTATCGGTCATGGCGTGCCTATTGAAGAATGAGCCAACGAGTTTACGTATATGGCTGGCGAAGTCCACATGGACGAAGCCAGAGGGAAACCGAGTGTGAATAGCGCGAAATAATAGTCGTATGCATAAGACCCGAAGCCAAGTGAGCTTACCTTGGGCAGGGTGAACCCTTGCGAAAGCGAGGGGGAGGCCCGAACCGGTAGGTCGTTCAATTCCTTCGGATGACCTGAGGTAAGAAGTGAAAAGCTAATCGAACTTGGTAATAGCTGGTTCTCTCCGAAATAGCTTTAGGGCTAGCGTCGCATGTTCCTTTTGGGGGTAGAGCACTGGAAGGATTGAATAGGGGGAAACCTCGTCAATCCTATCAAACTCCGAATACCAAAAGTCAAGAATGTGGCAGTTAGACTGTGGGGGCTAAGCTCCACTGGTCGAAAGGGAAACAGCCCAGACCTCTAGTTAAGGTCCCAAAATCTACGTTAAGTGCGCTTAAGGAGGTGAGATTTCATAGACAGTGAGGAGGTTGGCTTAGAAGCAGCCACCCTTTAAAGATAGCGTAACAGCTCACTCACTCAGAGATCTTGCGCCGCAGATGATCGGGGCTAAACGTAGTACCGAAACTGAGGGCTTGTGAACTTCATTGAGGAATGAAGATAAAATTGCAACACAATGGATACCCCCTAGCATCCACAGCGAAGGCAACCATTTGTTGTATAGTCGGCCGAAAAGAAGTGCCCCTGTTTAGGCAGTGCAGCACAACTTTTTTCGGTTGGCCGTGGTAACCACGGACCATTTCGAGCATATACCCGTTTCCCAGGCGGTTACATTTGTTCGATAGTTTGTTTCTGTGGTTTTCCGCGCGGAGTGGAGGCTTTTCTGTAATGGAGAGTCTCCACTCCAACCAGTTCTTTTGTTTTGTTTGGTAATAGAGAGATTGCTCAATCAAACAAATTTTCCCGATATGTAAAACATTTCGGGTCCTCAATGAAGTTTGCAAGCGGTAGGAGAGCGTTCCATTCGCGATGAAGGCAAAGGGGTGACCCATGCTGGAGTGTATGGAAGTGAGAATGTTGGCACAAGTAACCGCAAGAGGGGTGAGATCCCCCTCCGCCGAAAACCCAAGGTTTCCTTGGCGATGTTAATCAGCCAAGGGTTAGTCGGGCCTAAGCCGATCCCGAAAGGGGGAGGCGATGGACACATGGTTAATATTCCATGACTTTTCGCATATGCGATGGGATGACGGAGTGTAGTAGAGAGAGCGCATTATTGGATTTGCGTCCGTGCTGTAAGGGGGCTACTTCAGGAAAATCCGGGTAGCATTACTCCAAGCAGAGCGGGAATTCCGCGGCTTCGGCCAAAGAAAACTTTCTTGAGCACGCTTCCAAGAAAAATCTCTAAGCTTCAGTATGCGAAAAACCGTACCGTAAACCGACACAGGTAGGTAGGTCGAGAAGACCAAGGCGAACGAGTGAGAGGTCCTCAAGGAACTCGGCAAAAAAGCAGCCGTAACTTCGGAATAAGGCTTGCCTCTTTGAGCAATCAAAGAGGCCGCAGCGAAAGTAACCCTGCCGACTGTTTATCAAAAACACAGCTCCGTGCGAACTCGTAAGAGGATGTATACGGGGTGACGCCTGACCAATGCCCGAAGGTTAAATATGGAGGGTGTAATGTCTTCGGATATTATGCTGGGCTATATAAGCCCGGGTCAATGTCGGCGATAACTATAATCGTCCTAAGGTTCTGATGTTCTCTCAATGGAGGACATCAGAAGGACTGGGACGATTATGGATATAAACAGAATACGCACAAAAAGCTACCTTCTCGTACAGGAATGTATGAGGTTAGTCCAAAACGCGACACGAAGAGGCCATACGTCGCGATCCCAGAACGGGAGAAGACATGGTCCAAGTTTAGGAACACTTGAGCGTAATTCCTTGTCTGGTAAGTTCAGACGTGCACGAATGGCGTAACGAGTGGGGTACTGTCTCGAGGACTTGCTCGGTGAAAATGCAATGGCGGTGAAGATGCCGCCTACCTGCAGCTAGACGAAAAGACCCCAGGAGCTTTACTGTAACTTCGTATTGGGGCTATGGTTTAACCGCGTAGTAATAGATGGGAGACTTTGAAGCGAAGGTTTTGGCCTTCGTGGAGTCGCTAATGAAAGACCATCCTTTTAAACTGTAGTCTCTAACCAGAGCGGCAAAACCGTTTCGGAACAGTGCGTGGTGGGCAGTTTTAGTGGGGCGCTATCCTCCTAAAAAGTAACGGAGGAGTTTATTAAGGTCAGCTAGGCGCGAATGGAAACCGTGCCGATAGTGTAATGGCATAAGCTGGCTTGACTGTGAGAGGTACATCTCGAACAGGTGCGAAAGCAGAACATAGTGAGCCGATGGTTCGCTTTAGATGCGGCCAGAGATCAACGGATAAAAGCTACCCTGGGGATAACAGGCTGGTACCGCCCAAGCGTCCATAGCGACGGCGGTGTTCGGCACCTCGATGTCGGCTCACCTTATCCT
>CAZNKJ010000011.1:0-20484 GCA_964574145.1 uncultured Candidatus Saccharibacteria bacterium | reverse complement strand
AATCTGACGGGCTTAGCCCTACGCAGGTTCAAATCCTGCCCGGCGCACAAAAATAGAACTTATTTTCAAAATTAACTTTCCGCGCGCTCGGCGTGTGGGTTTGTTACAGAAGCAAAATATATCAGCAATACTAAATATATAAAATATGACTCAGTGGTTGTTATAATTAAAAAAAATTATAAAATTAAACAATAAAATTATGTTTAAAGAAATTTTAGCCACATATCTATTTACAAAATTGATAGGTAAAAAAAAGACAAAAAAAATAAATAAAATATTCCAAAGATACACGTTGCGTATAGCGGCGGTTGTTTTTGGACTTATTTCAATAGCTTTTAGTATTCAGTTCGCGTTTAGTATTAGTGTTATTGTGGCGGGCTGGTCTATTCCTTTGTGGCTTGGTCTTATAATTACGATAATCACCGGATATTTAGCTTTTAGTCTATCAAAAGTTTGTAAAAATTAAAATAATCTTATGGATATAATACGAAATTTTGAAGAACTAAGGAAAGAAAATATACCTCTTGCTGGAGGAAAGGGGGCAAATCTTGGTGAACTTACCAGTATTAAAATACCTGTTCCTTCCGGTTTTGTTGTTGTAACACCTGCATATGACAGTTTTGTAAAAGAAAATAATCTTGAAAAAATAATCACTGAAAATATTTTAGATAAAAACAATGATGGGTCAATTATACGGAGTGCTTTTATAAAATCACCGATTCAAAAGGATATAAAAAATGCAATATTAGAAGCATATAAAAAATTAGGAAAAGGTCCTGTGGCGGTTAGGTCAAGCGCTACCGCAGAAGATCTTCCGAGCGCCTCGTTTGCCGGACAACAAGATACATATTTAAATATCATAGGAGAAACCGAACTTTTAGACGCGATTTTGCGCGTATGGGCGTCACTTTGGACTAAACGCGCTATTTTGTATCGTAATCATCAAAATATTGATCCAAAAAAAGTAAAACTTGCTGTTGTTGTTCAAAAAATGCTTGATGCTGATTTTGCCGGTGTTATGTTCACCGCAAATCCTGTGAATGGAAATCGTAAAGAAATGGTAGTAGACGCCAACCCAGGTCTTGGAGAAGCTGTCGTTTCCGGGTTAGTAATTCCTGATCATTTTGTTATGCGTCGCAAGTGGTGCAAGTGGCGCATAGTAAAGAGCATGGCTGGTAAATATGATTTTATTATCATGCCAAAAGAAGGTGGAGGTACAAAGCAAGTTGAGAAACAGAGTGGCTATATACAATTACCGCAAAAGGCACTGATTGAGCTTGTAAAGCTTGGAGCAGAAATTCAGAAGCATTTTAATACACCACAGGATATTGAATGGGTTTGGTCCAAAGGGAAAATATCCATAGTTCAGTCTCGGCCAATAACCGCACTTCCTGATGAGTTGTCAAAACAAGGTAAAATAAACCGACTGATAGCTGGCACTCTTGCAGAAATGATGCCCACGCGACCGCTTCCATTGGAAGCAACTCTTTTTGGTCCTACACTTGTAGTTAATAAATTACTTAGACCATTTCTTAAATTACTCGGACTGCGCATATCTTCCACTAACAGATTTTTGATTGAAAAAGATGGAATTCTTGTTCACTATAATGGGAAAATAAAACCAAGACCAACTTTAGCAATAATATTTGCGCCGTTTCTGTTGGGAGCTTACTCTGTTAAGTACAATTCATCTAAATGGAAAAATGATGCGCGCATTATTAGAATAATTGAAAAAATCAAAGAATTTGAAAAAAAAGATTATGAGAAGCTTTCACCAGAAAGTCTTATTGAGGTCATAAAAGAAGCCCTTGGTATTTTCCCAGTTATCTTTAAGGTACGCATCCTTTATCTACCACGTGTTGTTTTTTCTATAGCAACGCTTAGTTTAATACTTTTGCTTATTGGACAAAAACGAAATCTAAGTACATTTTTATTTTCAGGAATTACAACTAAAGTAACAAAAACAAATGATATCTTAAACAATCTTGCGTTAAAAATTTCCCAAGAAGATCTTCTTAGAGAGATTTTTCTGAATAATGAACCGCAAGATATAAATAGTCAGCTGAAAAATATTAAAATTGGGAGAGACTTTTTATTGGAATTTCAAACTTTCTTGGATGCTTACGGTTATCGGGAATCAGGTGGCACTATGCTTATCTCGCAACCAACATGGAAAGAATCACCCGAAGTAGTTTTTGGAATTTTAAAAACGCTTGCAGATACTCCACTGCATAAAAAACCAAAGAAGAAATGGGAGGATACACGCGATGAATTACTAGGACAATCAGTTTTCCGCTTTCCGCCATTTCGGTCATTTTTTCTTAAATTGCTCAATACTGCGCGCCACTTTCAGGAAATTAGAGAAGATAGTAGATTTTATTTAATGATGACAGTTCCCACGCTTCGCAGTGCAATTTTTGAGTTGGGTAATCGCTTAATAAAGGTAAAAGTACTTAGTAAATCCAAAGATGTGTTTTATTTACAATTTAATGAATTGATAGAAATAGTGAAAAGTCTACAATATAAAGATAATCAAACTAATAAGTGGAATTCTTTAATATCACAACGTAAATTAAAATATACTGAACTTAAAAATATACCCGTAGTTGATCCAAGATTATATCGTAATACAAAAAACAAGGAAGGCGCATTACTTGTTGGAATGCCTGGGAGTTCTGGTGTCACGGAGGGTTTTGCACGTATAATACATCAGAGTTCTGAATTTAATAAACTAAAACACGACGATATTTTAATTGCTCCCTATACAAATCCGTCATGGACTCCGCTTTTTGAAATAGCAAGCGCTGTGGTGGTGGATACAGGTGGAGTAATGTCTCATGCCGCGATAGTTGCCAGAGAATATGGAATCCCCGCTGTTATGGGAGTGGTTGATGGGACTGTAAAACTCAAAGATGGTGATAAAATTCGCGTTGATGGAACAAGTGGCAGTGTTTTTAAAATATAAAAAACTCTTATAAACATAATTTAAACTTACAAAAAATAGATTATACATTTTAAATGTCTGAGAAAAGACAATGGCACAATATAATATTGAGCTATATGAAAAAAGTAATGAATAAAGTTCCTGCTTGGTGCGTAGAAAGAGATTTTGACTTAGTGTGATAAATACGCAATTTGGTAATTTATATGTTATATGTAGGTGAGATTGACAATGGGTTAATATCATGTTACAATTAATAGAGATACATAAAGAATGTTTCCAATCCATATCTATTCAGAAGCAAGGAGGGAGATATCCAATGCTACTCGACATAATACTTGGAATAGTTGTCGCAATTGCGACAACTGAAACATTGGGTGTTGCCATGTCGTGGTGGCACCTTGCGGCAGGAATTACATTTGCACTCATGCCGGACTTAGATTTTCTGTGGCATTTTTTCAAAAAAAGAGAAATTGCCGCTCATGCTGGAAACCCTGAAGACCATCGTGACGGTCTGCATTATCCTCTAATGTATCTATCAACAGGATTTGCGATGATTGGAATGTTTTCGTCTTCATTTGCGATCATGTTTTTATTCGCATCATTCCTTCATTTTGTCCACGATTCTGTTGGTATTGGCTGGGGTGTGAAGTGGGGATGGCCTTTCTCGCAAAAGAACTACAAACTTTTTTGTGAGAAAGATGGAACTTTTTCGAGAAGATTTCTTGTCTCGTGGGAGCCAAGCGATATGCGAGAGGTGATTATCCAAGAAGGGGATTCTGACTGGATTCAAAACCTCTTTCTGTGTCCGCTCTGGCGCGCTGTCACTTTTCGGGAAGTACCATCAATTGCGCTGACGATATTGCTTCTTGCGGAAGTTATTATTCCACTGGCAATAATAGTCGGTATGGTGGTGTGGAGTTTCTTATGATTCGCTGCCTCACCTCAAAAACCGTCAACTATCCTAAGTGGATAGAGGCGGTTTTTTTATTTTATTTAAATAAAATTGTTTTTTATTCGAGCGGGGTAGGTTGTCGTTTTTATGTCTCCACTATACAATATACTTATGACTCAACGTTTATATGCGTTACTCATTGTGGTGTTTGCGGTAATTTTTATTTCCGCTCCTTTCTTTTTCTCTCCAGTAAGCGCTCAAGGGCCGGGTCTTTTCCCAGGAGATAAAGGACCTTCTGGGATAGTCTCATGTGGAGATGCAGGAGAGCAGGCTTGTAATTTTTGTGATTTGGTAAAAGTTGCAAATGAGTCCCTTAGTTTTGCTGTGTATTTTTCTGTTTTCATTGCAACTCTTTTATTTGCATATGCAGGTTTTCTTTACGTAACCTCAGCGGGGGATACTGGAAAGATAAGTACTGCTACGGGTATTTTTGGCAAGGTGGTGGTAGGAATGATTATAATCCTCACAGCCTGGCTTGTTGTTGATACAATCATGAAAACTTTCTTTGATAACAGTGATTTGGCGAGAAATTTTGGACCATGGAATAGTATTCAATGTGCTCCAAAAGAGAATATAGGCGCAGAAGTTCAAAAGAATCAAGCGCAAATTGAGGTGGTTAAAGACCAATCCCCCTACTTCTCTTTTGAAGTTCGTAGGATCTCTGATGGTACATATGAGGTAACTCAATCATTTTCATCACTAGATCAGTGTAAGAAAGAAGCTGCTAGGGTTGATCCCGAATATGGACAGGTAGTCACTTCTTGTTTAGGAGTAGATTATGAGAAACAGTAGTTGATTGACGAACGGAGCCAAATTCATTATAGTAGTCCAGTTAATCCTTTTAAATTATATATGTCTCAAAGTCATCTTACCGCTCTTCGCTGTGGCGATTGCAAGCATCTAAACTACTGGACGCGCAAAAATCGCAAGCGTGTTGAAAGAAAATTGGAACTAGCCAAGTACTGTTCTTGGTGTAAAAAGAAAGTAACCCATAAGGAAGCTAAGAAGTAGAATATCGTGGTAAAATAGTTTCAATTCTTCTCATCTAATGAGGTGGGTTGAGGGCCTGTAGTTTAGTGGTAAAATTTCGGTCTCCAAAACCGACGTCCCAGGTTCGAGTCCTGGTGGGCCCGCAAGAGATAGCTAGAATGAATAAAACTTAGCTAATGTTTATCTGGGTTTTGAATTGGTTATTTTTTTAAAAACATTTTCACGCGCTGTTCAATTTCTTTTTCTTGAGTTGGAGAAAACCATTCTATATTCTTGTCTCTCTTGAACCACTTCATTTGACGTTTTGCGTATTGCCATGAAGCAATATTTAATTGCTCAACCATTTCAGTCTTTGAAATCTTTCCGCGTAGATGGCGACTAAGATAGCGGTATTCAAGTCCTAATTCCTCCATGCGTTTCCACGATAGTCCTTTTTTATGCAATTTACGTACCTCATCAATCATTCCTAACTTTATTCGCGCAAGTATGCGATTGTAAATTCTATTCTGGAGTTCTTTGTCAGGAAGCGATATTCCTATTTTCAAAGTTTTATAAGGACTTTGTTTTTTCTGGATCGGAGGAACCTTTCCAAGAGCGGATGCTATTTCTATGGCTCGAATCAGTCTGCGTTTGTTGAGGGGGTCTATAGCTTTTGATTTCTTGGGATCAAGTTTTTGAAGTTTCTTTAAGAGGGTGACAGTACTTAGCTTTTCATGACGGAGACGTAGCTTTTTGTTGGGTGGTACATCTGGAAGAGTTACTTTATCAAGTAGTGCATCAATATAAAAACCTGTTCCGCCGACTATTATGGGAATTTTTTCGTGTAGCAACATGTTCTCTACAGCTATCTCTGCCAACTCTTTGTATTGTGAAGCGTTGAATATATTTTTAGGGTTTGAGACATCGAGAAGGTAGTGTGGAATATTACTCATTTCCTTTTTAGTTACTTTACCTGTACCAATATCAAGTCCTTTGTAGACCTGTCTTGAGTCTGCTGATACAACTTCTCCATTTATTTTTTTTGATAGAAAAATAGACAAAGAAGTCTTTCCAGAGGAGGTTGGCCCCACTATCACTATTATTTTTTTCAGAGAGTCCTTTTTTGACATGTTATCTTTAGTCTTGTGTGTTAGAATAACCTTTCATTAAACATTAATCTAGTAAATAAAAAATATGGAGCAACCTACTATACCCAATAAGGTGCCAGAAGTTACTTTTAAGACTCGTGTAAGAGATGAGAGTGTCGGTGGAGAAAATCCGTTTCGTTGGCAGGATGTTACTACAAGTGAAGTTTTTGATGGAAAGAAGGTAGTGATTTTCTCTCTTCCTGGAGCTTTTACTCCGACTTGTTCGTCAACTCATTTACCAGGATATGAGGAAAAATATAATGAGTTAAAAGTTCTTGGAGTAGATGAGGTGTATTGTGTTTCGGTGAATGATGCGTTTGTTATGTTTCAATGGGGGAAACATCAAGCAGTAAAAAATGTGAAATTCTTACCAGATGGAAATGGAGACTTCACCCGAGGTATGGGAATGTTAGTAAAAAAAGACAATCTAGGTTTTGGTGAAAGGTCTTGGCGCTACAGCGCTTATATAGAAGATGGTGAGGTTAAAAAGACATTCATAGAACCAGGATTTTCAGATAATTGTCCAGACGATCCTTTTGAAGTGAGTGGTGTGGATACAATGCTTGAGTATTTGAAAGAGGGGAAGTCATAAAGTTAAAGGGAAATTAATTATAAAAAGAATAACGGCGACCTGCGAAGGTCGCCGTTTTTGAATTGTGGCTTAAATCTACCACGTTCGTCCAAGTTCTTCAGTCACAACTCGTTCAACTTCTGCAACTGGATCTAGCGCTTCGAAAATTTGGCGTCCCATGACAAGATGATTTGCACCATTTGTTATTGTGTTTGCGGGAGTACCTGTGCGTTTCTGGTCATTTTTATCAACACCAGGAGAACGTATTCCAGGTACAACCAATGTCATGTCTGGATATAATTTCCTGAGCATAGATACTTCTTCTGGGGAACAAACATATCCATGAGCTCCTTCCTCGTGAGCTATTTTAGCCAGAACTCTCACTTGGTTTCGTGGAAGCCGATGGTAGACTTCTTTACAGCTGACTTCATCAAATGACGTAAGGACAGTAATTGCGAGTACTTTCGTCCCCGTGCCTTGAAGTGCGACAGAGGCTGCAGCAATTGCTCCTCTGCCACCAGATGCATGTACTGTTATTGCCCATGGTGCACGTCTGCCAAGGCGACGACATGTATTTGCGACAGTGTTTGGAATATCGTAGAATTTCCCGTCGAGCATAACACGACCGTAAACCGACAGCTCGTCAATAATTTGAGCACCGTGTTCGAAGAACAGGTCGTTAACCTTCAATATAGTTCCTGAAGGGCGGAGCTCGTCCACAATAGGAAGTAGCTCGCTCCAATCTTTGCCGTCAAGTGCAACAATGACAGGATTGGATTTCTCACGATCTTTATTTGAACGCTCAAGAAGTCCATTCATGATGAGGTATTTCCGTATATCGTGAAGGGTCATTCCTGACCAGACTCTCAACGGAACATTTTCATCTTTGAACTTCGATTCCCACCCTTGTTGACGATCAACAAGAACAATGATCTCAGAGATATCAAGTCCGCCACGCCTTCCTTCTTGGTATGGCATAAGTTTCGATTCACCATCAGTGATAACGTCGTCAATGATAGCAGCTCTGTCACCATGTCTGGAATTACCAATCATTTTTCCTTTCGTGACTCTGCTGTCTTTGGCTTTTTCACGAATGGTAATGAATGGAATCCCTGTCTCGATCGAGATTGGTCCAGCGATACAGCTCACTGCCGCTGGTACCTCAATGAATCGGTTGATATTCATTCTGCGCAGTGCATTTGAATATATGCGAGTCAAGTACTCCATGACTTCGGGGTGACTTCTTGCGTCACGCATATTGATGTAAATGTCTGTGTGACCACCGCTTTTAAGTGGCAGGAACCGGGAATTGTCATATTTGATAATCCCGAAATGAAGAAGAAGTTCTATTGTTTTGTGCTGTTCTGCCGTGGTTAGCCAGTGTTCCTGGTCAAACATAATCAGTATCCTTTTTCTGGTTGTGTGGTGAATAGCCGACTTTCCTACTGCTTTATCGTCTGAAGATTATCGTATAGGAAAACAGAGAAAGAGCAACACACATCAAACCATACGAAAGTCGTATGGTTTGATGTGTTATTTAGTACTTGTACAAAGTGCTGGAGGGGAGACTTGAACTCCCATGGGTTGCCCCACACGATTTTGAGTCGTGCGCGTATACCAATTCCGCCACTCCAGCAGATGTATTTGAGTGTACTGTAATTCACATATTACTGCAATTTTGAGGTGTTTTTCTTATGATACAATAACAGGCATAATATTAATATGAAATCACAACAACTTTTTAATAATTCAATCTTTTGGGTGGAGATAAGTCGTGTTCGCCCTAATCCATATCAACCTCGTATGGAATTTGATGAGTTTCGTTTGAATGACTTAGCTGAATCGATTAGACAATACGGTGTTTTACAACCACTTGTAGTCACCAGACATGAGACTGTCAGGGAAGACGGTGGGCTTTCTGTATCCTATGAGCTTATTGCGGGTGAAAGACGTCTGCGGGCTTCTAAGTTGGCCGGGCTTTCGCAAGTCCCAGTTATTATAAGGACTGGAGAAGAGACTGGAAAAGTAAAATTAGAACTTGCAATAATAGAAAATTTACAGCGAGAGGATTTAAATCCTATTGATAGAGCTCATGCATTTAATCGTTTAGTGGAGGAGTTTAATCATAAGCATACAGAAGTTGCAAAAAAGGTTGGGAAGAGTAGAGAATATGTTTCAAACACAATTCGTTTACTGGCTCTGCCGATGGATATGCAGGTTGCTCTTGCTGGGGGGAAGATATCTGAGGGACACACTCGTCCTCTTTTGATGCTAGGAGATAAACCTGATGAACAAAGCACTCTTTTTAAAGAAGTTATTTATAAAAAACTTACAGTACGTGAGGCGGAAAGTATAGCGCGCAGAATAGCTGTGGACAAGGTACGAAGGAAAAAGGCTTTGAATTCAGAGATGTTGGAGCTTGAAAAAGAGCTCACCGAGTCACTTGGTACTCGTGTACAAATAGAACAAAAGGAAGTAGGAGGTAAAATTTTAATAGATTATTTTTCTCCAGATGATTTGCGTAATATTCTAGATCTTCTTAAAAAAGATGAAGCAGAGAAAAATGAAAATTTTCTTAATCGTTTTATAGCGCGTGTAGGAGGGCATATACCAGAAGAAAAACATCCTACTGAGGCCGATGTTGAACAAAAAGAGAGTCCAGAGAGTGTCTCTGGAGGAGAAAAATCTAGTTCAGATGATATTTCTCAAAATCAACCGCAAGAACAACCACAAGAACAGGAGGATGAAGATGAAGATATTTATTCAATAAAAAACTTTACCGTTTAGATTTGTTTTGGGCTAGAGCTGAGCGTATATGTCTGCGAGCAAGTGCTGTTGTGGTGAGGCTTATCCATTTTTGTTTCGGGGAAGCATTTTTCTTAGTGATAATTTCAACAATATCTCCGTTTCTTAATTTATTTTCTAACGAGGTTAGTTTGCCGTTTACTTTTGCTCCAGAAAGATGATCCCCTATATTGGAATGTATAGCATAAGCAAAATCAATAGTGCTTGAGTCAATGGGCAGGTCTACAACATCTCCTTGTGGTGTAAATACAAAGATACGATGAGTGAAGAAGTCAGTTTTTAGTGTGTTTAAGAACTCATCTGATTTAGAAGAATCTTTTTGCACTTGTGCTATTTGTTTTATCCATTCAGGCGCGGAGGGAGTCGTATAGGAAACACCTGCTTCTTTTTGTTCTTTTCTATCCAATTGTTTTTTTAATGAAGAGATAGATGGAAGTAGGGAGCGTATCCAGACCAGATTAGCTCCATCTTTTTTACCATCCTCCACCTTTGCTTTGTAAGAAATGTGTGAAGCGATACCATATTCAGCCTCGTTGTGCATAGCACGAGTACGGATTTGGATTTCCACAATACCACCGTCTCCTGTGAATATGGTGGTATGAAGACTTTGATATCCGTTAGGTTTGGGAAAAGCAATATAATCTTTTATTTTTCCTGGAAGAGGTCTCCAAGTACCATGTATAACACCTAATATTTTATAGCAATCGTTTATTGTTGGGACGATAATACGTAAAGCAGAAATATCATATATTTTTTCAATATCGCCATCTTTTCGTTCAAGTTTACGGAAAAGGCTGTAAAGAAATTTAATACGAAAATGTGTTTCAAAATTGGTAATCCCTTGTTTGCCAAGTTCTTTTTTAAGAGACTTGCTGACTTTTTCAAGATGTTTAAGATTTTCTTTACTTTTTTGCTTTAATAGTTTTTTAACTTCACTATACTCTTTTGGATAGATATAAGGAAAAGCCAAGTCTTCCAGTTCTCCTTTTAATTTTCCTATACCAAGTCTATAAGCTACTGGGGCGTAGATGTCCAGTGTTTCAAGAGCAATACGTCTGCGTTTATGTTCAGGGACATATTCTAGCGTTCTCATGTTGTGTAAGCGGTCGGCAAGCTTGATTATAACTACTCGTATGTCTTGTGCCGAAGCTACAAAAAGTTTACGCAGACTTTCAGTGTGGCGAGAAAGCCCGCGGTATTTTAAGGTACCTAATTTTGTTACACCTTCCACTAAGTGTAAGATGTCATTGCCGAACTCTTCTCTTATATCTTCAGGTTTTACATTTACATCTTCAATAGAGTCATGCAGGAGCCCGGCAGATATGGTTTTCGGCCCTAGTCCAAGGTCTGCTAAAGTTTTTGCTGTTTCTACAAGATGGTTAAAGTAGGGCTCCCCAGAATTTCGTTTGTGGTTCTTGTGAGCTTTTTTTGCAAAGCAGTAAGCCTTGGTAATAAGTTCAACATCCTCTGCTGGAGGGTTACCCATTAAGGCAGTAATTTCCTTGACTCCGTTAGTAAAGGTTAAGGGGTTCATATGTAAGTCATTGTACACAACTAAAGTTGGCTTGTAGGTATTGACAATATCCGTGGTATATAGTATTCTTTTATTGGGATTTTGTTTCCTAATTCTATAGAAAAGGAGTTTGGTTGTGAAAGATAAAGGTAAGGAAACCAAAGTAGGACAAGATGGTGGTTGGCTTCACTACGTGGATGGGCCTTTCTGCATGATTCCTACTGTGGTTGAAGACGGAGTCTCTGGGTGGGAAGTCTTGCCGAGCAAGACGTCTTCTTTTGATGAATTGGTTGACGAAGAAAAAGGTTAAGTCAAAAAGCCTAAAGCATTAGCTGTTGAGCTTATGTTTAATCAACCAAAGAACATAAAGCGTCTTGATTAATTTCAAGCGCTTTTCTTTTTACCTCGAGTTTTCTTTTCTTCCGCTAAAATTTCAAGTGCTCGTTTTAGTTTTATCTTATACACGTCATCTTTTTTAAGCGAGCGAAAATCTCCATCATGGACTATAAATGGTCCAAAACGCCCTATACTTGCTACTACATCTTCATTAGTTTCTGGATGTTGTCCTAGGATGCGCGGTAGACTTAAATAAGTTACAGCATCTTCCACAGTTACTTCATCAGTGTCTTTGTCCTTTGGCACGCTGGCTCGGCGTGGTTTTGGATTTTCTTTTGTTTTTTCTCCGATTTGTACGTAAGGTCCAAACCGCCCGTGCAGAAGGTAGATATCCTCACCAGTTTCTGGGTGTTTTCCTATAGGTTTATCTGGTTCAATGATTTTACCTTCTATTGTTCGTGCGCCATCGCATTCAGGGAAAAGAGAACAACTCATGAATTTTCCTCCACGTCCGAGCTTTATAATCATTGATGCTTTGCATTTTGGACATTTAAATTCTTCAGGAGCATCTCCTAGGTTTGTTAGTTTGTCTATTTTTTCTTTTGACTTTATTTCTTTTGAAAATGGTCCGTAAAAATCTTTGAGAGTTTTTTTGTATTTACGTGTTCCATTAGCTATTTCATCCAGCTCGTTCTCCATTTTAGCTGTAAAATCATCACTGATATATGTGCTGAAATTCTTTTCAAGAAAGTCGCTGACCACTTCTCCTGTGTCAGTGGGGAATAGCGTGCGTCCTTCTTTTTCAGAATAGCCACGATCAACAAGAGTTTTGATAATGGAAGCGTAGGTAGAAGGACGTCCTATTCCTCGTTTTTCCAGCTCTTTGATGAGACCTGCTTCTGTGTAACGAGAAGGTGGTTGTGTTTGTTTTCCTTCTGAAAGAATTTCTATTAAATTTAATTTTTCTCCAACTGCCACTTTAGGCACTTCAGTATCTTCTCCGCGTGCGCGCGGGTCTGCCTTAAGCCAACCATCAAAAATGACACGTGAACCATTTGTATAGAAATCTGGAATTTCTTTTTTACCAGAAGCAGGCTCTATATGTGCAATGAGTTTAGTTTTTTTGAGTTTAGCATCTGTCATTTGTGAGGCGACAGTGCGTTCCCAGATAAGCGTGTAGAGTTTTTTTTGATCTTCATTTGCCCCAGCGCTTATTTTTGTAATTGAAGTTGGGCGGATAGCCTCATGAGCTTCCTGAGCGGAACGACTTTTTGTTTTATATGTGCGTACGGCCGAATATTCTTTCCCATATTCTTTTTTTGTGAAAGATGCGATTTGGGTCAATGATTGTTTAGACAGAGTAACACTGTCTGTTCGCATGTAAGTAATAAAACCTTTTTCGTAGAGCTTTTGTGCTATACCCATTGTCCGTGATGGTGCAAATCCTAGTCTGGTGCTTGCGACCTGCTGAAGAGTGGATGTAGTAAAAGGCGCTTTTGGAGAGCGTTTCATTTCAGATTCCTTTAGGTCAGAGATAGTCCATGATCCAGATTTTCCAACATCTAGTATTCTGTCGGACTCAGATTCTTTTTTGGGTTCTTCGGAACAAGTAAGAGGGAATTTAATCTTTTCTCCACTTTTAACTTCTGCTGTGATAACCCAATAATTTTCTGGAATAAATGCGCGAATTTCTCTCTCACGTACCATTAAAATACGCAGAGCTGGAGATTGTACCCTACCTGCAGAAAGTCCATAGCGTACTTTTTTCCAAATAAGTCCAGAAAGGTCATATCCAACTAGTCTGTCTAGTACTCTACGCGCCTCTTGCGCGCGACGTAAATTATCATCTATAACGGTGGGATGATTCATTGCTTCCTGAACTGCCTCTTTGGTAATTTCATGAAATCTAACCCTTTTTGTTTTCTTTGAGTTTAGGTGGAGAGCTTCAGTAAGGTGCCACGCGATAGCCTCTCCTTCTCTGTCGGGGTCGGTTGCTAATACCACCTCTTTCGCTTTTTTAGCAAAATCTTCTAGTTCATGAATAATACTTTCTTTCCCTTTTACAATTTCGTATTGAGGGATGAAACCTCCTTTAATATCAATAGCGTTTTTATTGCTTTTTGGAAGATCTCGAATATGTCCGACTGAGGCTCGAACTGTATATTCATCATTTAGATATTTTGAAATAGTTTTTGCTTTTGCTGGAGACTCGACGATTAATAGTTTCATTTTGATTTTTTTCTTTAATTTATGTGATTTTCAAGTTTTTAATTGTACCCTATAGTCCTACACTACTACGTTAAAGTGTGTAGATTGTCAATTATTATTTTCAATTTTTTCACTGAGTATTTATGTAAAGTAAACACAGAAGAGGTTTTCTAGGGGTGAAATTAGCTCTTTCTAAGGCGTATAGTACCCATTTTTTCTATTATTAAGCTCTTTAGTTCCATAGCAGAAAGTAAAGAATTAACCTCGTGTATTGGCAGTCCCATTTTTTCTATTAACTCATCTCGGACTAGTGGTGTACCAAGATAAGAAATCACCCTGTTTTCATTCTCTGAAAGGTCTTTGAGGTTGTATACATGAGAAGGTTCTTCGTTTTCCATATTGAATACTTCTAAAATATCTTTGCTGGAGCGTACTGGAGTTGCACCAAGACGTATAAGTAGATGCGGACCAGCTGAAGTGCCAGAGAATATTGATCCGGGAGCTGTTAGAACATCTCTATTGTATTCTGTAGCCAAGCGAGCCGTTATAAGTGTTCCGGAGCGTACTTCAGCTTCAATAACAAGCACAGCATGGGATAATCCTGCCATTATGCGATTTCGCTGGGGAAAGTTTTCAGGTCTTGCTTTGTGATCTTCAGGAAACTCTGAGACAAGAGAACCACCTGCATCAAGGATTTGATGAGCTAGTCTATAGTTGCTTCTTGGGTACAGCACGCTATTTCCAAGTCCTGAACCAGGGATGGCTACTGTTGTAAGCCCAACTTCAAGGGCTGCTTGATGTGCGATAGAGTCTATTCCAAGTGCTAACCCAGACACTATCGTAATATTTTGTCCAGAGAGACCTTGAATAAGAGAAGTACAAACATCTTTTCCGTACGAGGTATATTTGCGTGAACCGACAACACATAGGAACTTGTTGTCTGAGTCGATTGACTCTCCTCGAATATTTAGTAGTGGTGGGGAGTCTGGAATTTCTTGTAAAAGAGTGGGGAAATTTGTTGGAGTGAGTTGTCTCATGGGGAACGACATAGTATTATCTATAATACCATTAAGGAAAATATATGTTGGATATTAAGTTTATACGGGAAAATGCTGGGTTGGTTAAAGATGCTGCTCGCAAAAAACACATTGAGGTAGATATAGATCGCCTGCTTGAGGTTGATAGTGAGCGTCGAAAGTTACAAAGAGATGTGGAAGAAAAGCGCGCTTCGCAAAATGCGGTTACTCAACGTATCGCAGAAACTACAGACATTGATCAGAAAGTGAAGCTGATTGGTGAAATGCAAATGTTTAAAGCAGGTTTGCAGGTTGGAGAAAATAAACTTAAAGAGTTGATGCAGGAGTGGCAGACATTAATGGTGCAAGTGCCTAATGTCCCGGATATGTCTGTGCCAGAAGGAGAGAGTGATGAAGACAATGAGGAGGTAAGTGTGTGGGGAGAAAAGCCATCATTTACTTTTACTCCTAAAAGCCATATAGAGATAGCTAAGTTGTACGATATGGCTGACTTTGAGCGTGGGGTGAAGGTGGCTGGGTTTCGGGGTTATTTTCTGAAGAATGATGGGGCTCGGTTGGCTTTTGCAGTGTTGAATTTTGTACGAGATGTTTTTGAAAAAAAAGGGGGCTTTATTCCTACTTTTGCTCCAGCATTATTGCGTCGAGAACCATTTATTGGAACAGGATACTTGCCTCAGAGTGAAGAAGATTTATATAAAACACAGGACAACGAATATTTAGCAGGGACTTCAGAAGTGTCCTCAATGGGATATTACATGGATGAAGTCTTAAATAAGGAGGATTTCCCTATAAAATTTTTAGCGTTTTCTACATGTTTTCGTCGTGAGGCTGGGAGTCATGGAAAAGATACTAAAGGTTTGATGCGTGTGCATGAGTTTTTTAAACTTGAACAGATAGTTTTGTGTGAAGCTAATCACGAAGAGTCAGTAAAACATCATGAAGAACTAACAAAAAATTCTGAGGATCTTTTGCAGGCTCTTAAACTTCCATATCGTAAGGTTGTAAATTGTGGTGGTGATTTAGGACTTGGGCAAGTAAAAAAATATGATTTGGAGGTATGGGTACCGTCTGAAGAGAAATATAGAGAAACCCATTCTTCTTCATACTTCCATGACTTTCAAACTCGTAGGTTGAACATACGATATAAAGATGATAAAGGTGTATTAAGGTATGCTCATTCTTTAAACAACACAGCTATCGCAACTCCACGAGTTCTTATTTCCATTTTAGAAAACAATCAGCAAGAAGACGGATCCATTGTCATTCCAGAAGTATTACGTCCATATATGGGCAAGGACATTATAGGTGTGAATACTCAATAATCTATTCTGAATGGTGATATGTGGTGGAGAAAAAAAACACTACGGTCCTCTAAATTGACACGTCGTAAGCGTCAGTCTTTTGCTCTCAAGATTTTGTTTTTAGTGGTCGCTATTTTGCTTTTGATTGCTGGTATTTCTTATCTTTTAAAACGTCCTGAGGTAAGTATTCAGGAAGTAGTTTTGAATGGAAATGAGACTGTGTTGTTGGAAGACATTAAGAGTCTAGTGAATAAGGAGATTTCTGGAGATTATTTTTTTATTTTTCCTCGGTCTGACATTTTTATCTATCCACGTAATTTCATAGAAAAATCTATTCTACTGAAGTTTAAGAGGGTAGAAGAGGTGAAGGTGTCTTCTGTTGGCTTTAATTCTATTTTAGTAGAGATAAAAGAAAGAAAACCTAAAGCACTTTGGTGTGGAGAGAATCGTTTGGAAGATGCTATTCCAGAATGTTTTTTTCTTGATGAAAATGGATTACTCTACGCTTCCTCACCTGTTTTCACAGGAGATATATATTTTCGTTTCTATGGGCCTTTAGGAGATGGTTCTTCTGTTGGTCAATATTTTTTACCTAAAAAAAGATTTCAAGAGATATTATTTTTTTTACAATCTTTACGAAAGTCTGATATACAAGCAACAGAATTGGCGGTTGGAGATGTAAATAGTTATGAGCTTTATTTAGGGAGCAGTACACGTGTTTTGTTTGCACAAGACGCGAAACTTTCTTCTGTTTTAGACAACCTTAAGTCCACGCTTTTGTCTGATGATTTGAAAAATAACGGGACAGTAGGAATAGACTACATTGATCTGCGGTTTGGTAATAAAGTATATTATAAATTTTTGGATAAATAGATTTTATGCAACAAGGATTTTGGGGTAAGTTGAAGAAGCCATTTTTTGTATTGGCACCAATGGCAGATGTTACAGATGCTGCATTCAGAAGAATAATATTTAAATATGGAAAACCAGATGTATTGTGGACAGAGTTTGTTTCAGCTGATGGGATTTTTCTTGCAGATAAGGAGGGGAGAAAGAAATTGGAAGAAGTATTGATTTTTTCTGAAGCAGAACGACCAATAGTGGCGCAGTTTTTTACTTCACGTACGGATATGATGGAAAGAGCAGCTTATCTTGCGCAAGAGCGTGGTTTTGATGGGGTGGATATAAATATGGGATGTCCAGATAAGAGTGTTGAAAAACAGGGCGCTGGAGCTTCTATTATGAAAAATTACGACTTGGCGGTGGAACTTATTAATGCCGCAAAGAGAGGAGCAGGGATGTTGCCTGTGTCGGTAAAAACTCGTATTGGTTATAACAAAAATGAGATTGAAGAATGGTTACCGACACTTCTTCGCGCACAGCCAGCAGTAATAACAATACATTCGCGCACACGCAAAGAAATGTCAGATGTACCAGCGTGTTGGGAACATATAAAGCGAGCAGTAGAAATACGAGATGAATTAAAAAGTCAGACTCTCATTATAGGCAATGGGGATGTTGAGTCTCTTGTTGGTGCAAGAGAAAAAGTGAAACAAACAAATTGTGACGGAGTAATGTTAGGTAGAGCAATATTTGGAAATCCTTGGTTGTTTTCAGATACTATAAAGAAAGAGAATGTCTCAGTTACAGAACGTTTAAATGTTTTGGCGGAACATACAAAATTATTTGAAAAACTGTTGCCACACAGGAATTTCGCAACTATGAAAAAACATTATAGGTCCTACGCATCAGGATTTGATGGGGCAAAAGAACTCCGTATAAGACTAATGAAATGTCAAAATGCTTCTGAAGTAGTAGACTTGATAAAGACGTATATATAAAGAATTAAGAAGAAGGTGAGGTAGTACACAGTTAAACTTTTGAAGTTAAAAGATCATTGCGTATAATATAAACATGTCAGATGTTCTGCAGACAAACATATTTTTTCTTATTACTTCAATCGCCATTGTGTTCGTAACAATTCTAGTTGGAGTAGTTTTGTTTTATGTGGTTATGATTTTAAAAGATATTAAAGAGATGTCTGAAAAAGTGAAGAAGGGAATGTCTTTTTTAGAACGCGATTTCTTGTCTTTTCATAAGGTAATTAAGAAAGGTGGGACAAGGCTCCAAGATATTTTAAGTATGTTTGGTGGTCGTTTTATGTCGTCAGAAAGGAAAAAGCGTTCTACGAAGAAGAAGGAAAAAGAAGAGAAATAGGGGTAAGGATTATTATCTTAAAATTATAAATAAAAATTATGGTAAAAAAGAAAACTGCGAAGCGAAAAGTTTCTAAAAAACAAGTAGGTCTTGGTGTGGCTTTAGTGGCAGGTGCGGCTGCGGCCGCTGCTGGAGCTTATTTCTTATATGGGCCAGACGGAAAAAAGAATCGTAAGAAAGTTATGGCGTGGACAAATAAAGTTAAAAAGGAAGTCTTTATACAAGCAAAAAAAGCAAAAATTGAAACACAGAAAGATTATTACAAAGTTGTTGCTCAAGTAACAAAACGATATACAAAATTAAAAACTATTGACTCAAAAGACATAGCAGCTCTTGAGCGAGAACTTAAAAAATATTGGAAAAATATTCAAAAGGAAATAAAGTTGACGGCGAATAAAAAAGTTAGAACTATAAAGAAAAAAACTAAAAAAGTTGTGCGGAAAACAACCAAATCTAGAAAGTAGAAGAATTTTCGTTATATATTTTTCCACAAATAAGAAAGTACGGGTGTGTCGTGGTATACTGACCGCATGGAAAAAAGAGAACAGGCTACTCTTTATCGCAAATATCGCCCGCAAGATTTTACAGAAATAGTAGGGCAAGAGCATGTAATTTCGGTTCTTACTGGGGCACTTGGGAAGGGTGCTGTTTCGCATGCTTATTTATTTGCAGGTTCTCGAGGTACTGGTAAGACAAGTATTGCGCGTATTTTTGCTAAAGAGGCAGGTACGAGCGATAAGGATTTATATGAAATAGACGCTGCGTCAAATCGAGGTATTGATGATGTTCGTGAATTGCGCGAAGGTGTGACAGTTCTTCCTTTTGAATCTCAATATAAGATATATATTATTGATGAGGTTCATATGCTTACTAAGGAGGCATTCAATGCCTTTCTTAAGACATTAGAAGAGCCTCCGAAGCATGCTGTTTTTATTCTTGCCACAACAGAGATAGATAAGCTTCCAGAGACAATAGTTTCTCGTTGTGAAGTGCATATTTTTCGTAAGCCAACAGTGTCTATGCTTAAGGATATGGTATCTTCTGTTGCAAAAAAAGAAGGATATACCCTCGAGCAATCTTCAGCAGATTTGATAGCCACTCTGGCAGAGGGTTCTTTTCGAGATGCACTTGGGATTTTGCAAAAAATAATAATAGCTTCAAGTGGTAAAAAGATTAATGTTGCAGATGTGGAAGAAGTAACAGGGTCTCCTCGTGTGGAGCTTATAAATACTGTTATTAGATCTATTGATGAAAAAAAACTTTCTTCAGGACTAGAGGCTGTTTCTAGAGCTTCAAAACAAAATACAGATATGGGTATTTTTCTAAAGCTTATCTTGCGTAAATTACGCACGGTACTTTTGTTAAGGTATGCAGCAGAGTTAGGGAGTGTTTTACAAGAAGAATACTCCAAAGAAGATTTTTTGTATCTCAAGAACATTGCGGGAAAGAAGGACAGTAGTATTAATTCAAAGACATTGAGCCGTTTTTTGGAAGCTTATGAAGAAACAAGACATTCGTATGTGCGAGAGCTGCCGCTGGAGCTTGCACTGATAGATCTCATTAAGGAATAGAAAAGTTTTAATATGAGAATATATATAGTCCGACATGGAGAGACTTGTCATAACAGGAAGAAGCTCTTTCAGGCGGATGATGAACCCCTTTCTGATTTGGGAAAAGAACAAGCGTCTTGTACAGCCGACAAGCTTTCCAAAAGTGACATTGATTTTGTAATCACCAGTTCTCTGTTGCGTGCTAGGCAGACAGGGGAGATTATAGCAAGTAAGCTCTGTGTCGATTTAGAGTCAAAAGACTTTTTTAACGAATTTAAATGGCCTAGTGATTTGGTAAACAAATGGCGTTACTCACCACATTCACTTTATGTAGCTATTCTTATTTTTATAAATACAAATGTCTCCAAATGGTGTCACTTTGATGGTGAGAATATGTATAGGTTAGATGAACGAGCAAGAAAGGCTGTTTCATATTTAGAAAATAAAGATAAGGATACTTTTGTTGTGATTACTCATCGTGGGATGTATGCATTACTTCTTGAACGGATGAGAAAAAGGAACTCTAGATTTGGTTTGTATAAAACCATACTTAATATAGTTTTTAACGGAGCGAAAAATACAGAAATAACGGTTTGTGACTATGATGGCGAGAAATGGAGTATAGAAGAATTTGAGGGAGAAACGTGTACTTGATAGAAGATATATTGTCCTAGTCTAGACATTTTAATATATTTATGACATAAATAGATGACAATTAGGTTGTTTTTTCATGTTTGATTGATTTAATTTTCGATTTACTTAAGAACAAAATAGATTTTCGAATATAACACGTGGTGTTTGTAGTGTTCGAGGTGATTTAAACAAACAAAAATATCTAAATGAAACAAACAAAAGATACACAATCATACGATGTTGTTGTCATTGGAGGTGGAGCCTCTGGGATGATTGCAGCAGGTAGGGCGGCAGAACTTG
>CAZNKJ010000010.1:11139-22426 GCA_964574145.1 uncultured Candidatus Saccharibacteria bacterium | reverse complement strand
TGACCCTACGGGGAATCGAACCCCGATTACCGCCTTGAGAAGGCGATGTCCTAACCGTTAGACGATAGGGCCTTTAATATAATTGTACTACACTGTAATTTTGTCGTGGTGAAGCTGTGTCAGTTGTGGACAGTGACTCGCTCCACTTACATCGCGATTTGCATTCCAATCGATACGAATATCTCTTGAATAAACCGAGATCCCAATCATTAACAATATAGCCAAATAAAAATTCAGTCCTGGCTGAATTTTTCAAATTATAACACTCTTTATTAAAAAATAAAGATTATCTTTTTTTCCACTCTTCTTCCTGACGAACCAAGAGTTCCTTTGCTTTTTCTGGTTCTTTCATTACTTCTTTCACGACCCTCTCCATCCGCATAGACTGAGAGCCTTTAACTAAAACAATATCATTTTCTGCTAGCATCTCGCATAAAGCTGTTCCTGCACTTTTTGAATCATTGAACATAAGAATACTTTTTTTCTTCATTCCACTTTTCAAAGCTTTCTCTGCTGTGTAGTGAGAGCGTATACCAACAATAATTAAAATATCGGCGACAGCTGCCGCTTTTCTTCCAGCCACTCGATGTTCCTCAACAGAATGAACTCCAAGCTCCAACATATCCCCTAAAACAACAATCTTGCGTCCTCGTGTATCCACTTCGCCTAATACATCAAGTGCCTTCTCTACAGCAATTGGAGAAGAATTATAAGTATCATCTATAATGACAGAGTCCTTTATGCCATCAATAAGGTGCATACGTCCTGGGGGTGGTATATGTTTTAGAAGTGAATCCACCATAGTTATCATATTAAGTCCCTGAGAAATACCCAGCGCCAATGTCGCTAAAGCAGGATAAATATGCTGATGTCCAATTGACCCATACAAAACCACAGGTATACTTTTCCCAGCATAATCAACTCGAAACATAATCCCTGTCAGTTTCCCATTAGAATACCTCAGGCTTTCCTTAGTCGCTCTAATATCTGCACCATCCGTAAAACCATACGTTATAATGGAACCATCTTTAGGTGGCGCTAGAGAGCGCATCCTGTCATCATCAAAATTAACCACCAAAGTTCCCTCATTTCGCAAAGCTTTAACAAGACAAAGCTTTTCTTCTATAAGATGCTCCGCCGAATCAAAAAATTCAACATGTACGGGTACATCTGAAAACTGAGTTAAAACAACTACTTCCGGCAAAATCCAAGACGATACTTTCCTTATATCCCCTGGACGATCTGCTCCAACCTCCAACACAATGGTATTAGGATAATGACTTTTAAGAAGAATTAAAGCGACTCCTTCTATCAGATTTTTTATCCAACGAATTATGCTAAACCAAGCATTTCCTAACCCTAGGATCGTTAAAGGAATACCTATTTCACTATTGAAACTTTTTTCACTTTTGCGTACATAAAATGATTCAGAAAAAACAGTATAAATAGCATCTTTTGTGGAGGTTTTACCAACACTACCCGTAACTGCAATAATGTGCGGCTTATATTTTTTTAAAACAATCCGCGCCTCCCACTCAAGAAGGGTTATAATAATCTTTTTAAAAATTCCTTTCATTGATTCGTTTGCAAATAAAAAACCTTACTGGATCAATCTTATTTCTCATTACATCCATATCCTTTCTTTACCACCACTCAAAACTACCTATCAGGAGGCACTTCATAGTAGTTTATCAGAAATTTAACAGTATCCATAAAAGGAGCTGTGAGCGTCTCGGAAGCATAACGAGCACCGTTTGGTTCAAGTGTTAGAAAAAAGATTAAATACTGCGGGTCATAAGCTGGAAAATAGCCAAAAAAAGTATGGAGATATCTGTCATCATAATATCCGCCGCTGGAAGGATCTGCTATTTGCGCTGTCCCAGTTTTTGCGGCGATACTATAACGAGGCAACGCCACAGTGCCACCGCGCAAAGCTTCATCCACCACGCGCACCAACATACGACTTATCTCCTCAGAGGTTTCTTGTTTTAATACACGTCTTTCAGTAGGAAATGATATAGACTTAGAAAAACCAGATTTATATTTGATTTCCTTCCCAACATGCGGGGTTATCAGATTCCCTCCATTTGCTAATACTGATAGAGCTCGTACGGTTTGTATAGGAGTTATGGCTATACCCTGTCCAAACGAAGCAGTTGCATATTCGACATCATGTGAACTTTTAAGATTCCCTACAAGCCCCTCTATCTCACCTGGGAGATCAATACCAGTTTTCTCGCCAATTCCATACGCTTTAAAATACTTACTAAAAACTTTATTCCCCATTTTTCGTTCAACAAATGCCGCTCCTGTATTTAAAGATTGGCTCAAGATCTGCTGCATAGGAACCTCTCCACGACCCCTACCATCATAGTTTGAAATAGTATATCCATTAAGTCTGATATGTCCTGCATCATAATAAGTAGAATTCGCTGTAATAACTCCTGCATCAAGACCTGCAGCCATTGTAAGGGGTTTAATGATAGAACCCATCTCATACACACTCTCAATTAGAGGATTTGAATAAACAGAAATATTTTTGACCTTACTATATTCATTTAGGTCAAAACCAGGATAAACTCCTAAAGCATACACTCCTCCATTTTTTGGATTGATGATTATTCCCATTGTTTCTTTCCCCTTCCATTTTTTTGTTATCTCTTTAAGCTTTTGTTCAAGAAAAAGCTGAACGGAAGGTTCTATAGTTGTGACAATATCACCAGATTTTTTTGAGTCATTCTTAAAGACTTGAATATTTGCAAAAATCTCTGCAAAAAAATTTACGTAAAGACTGCTCTCTTCTCTAGCCAAAGTTTGTTCATATTTTTTTTCAAGACCATAACGTCCCGCGTACTCATTTCCTCGAAATCCAACAAACCCAACAGTTTGACTGGCCAAAGTCTTACCTGGATAATAACGCCAACGTTCTTTATATACACGAACACCTTTAATATCCTGTTTTTCAATTTTTTTTGCCACCTCAGGAGATATATGATGTGTCACTTCTTCATATGGATCCCCTTTTTTTTCAGCACGCTTAGTAAAATCTTCTTCATCTATCTCAACAAAAGTGCTGAGTTTTTCATACACCCCCTTAATGTCTTCAATTTTGCTCGGATCGATAGCAACAAGGAAACCTGATTTTATAGTTGCGGCAGAAATGAGACGTTTCTCTTTATCTTCAAAAAAAATATTCCCTCTATCATATAAATTAGAAGAAGATCGTACATATTGGCGATCAGCTCTGTCACTATAATATTCACCTCGAACCACCTGTACTACATAAAGTCGTACAAGTAACAGAGAAGCTATTAGCACCACAAATACAGATAAAAGCTGTAACCTGAGCCGAAAAGTATTCCTCATTTTAAGAGCAAATACATAAGATTATTATTGACTATTTACAGTTAACACACGCCCTATTGTAGAAACTCGCGGTGTATAGCTTTTGCTTGAAATGTCTGAGAATCCATGCGAGTAAGCATACTCAACAGTAATCTCATTTTTCAAAGCCAAATATTTGGATTCAAGTTCACCTATAGTTGAGCTTACAGTAACAATATTCCCATTCACTTCTTCTCGAACAATTACAGTAATGATGGAAGAACTTACAAAATATATATAAAGAAATGCAAGAAATGCTAGAAGAAAAAGAAGTGCTTCAAGAATTCTTTTTCCAAAAACTAGATGTTTTATATTATTTTTTCTGTACATAACTTAACTATCGTTGGTTTTATAAATTTTTTATTTTAATTCAAAAATTCGTAACTTGGCACTTCGTGCGCGTGGATTTTCTTTTATTTCTTTAGCAGTTGGGACTATTGGTTTCTTTGTGACAACCACTCCTTTGTCCTCCTTAGCTGCTTTCTTTAAAATCCTTTTAACCACGCGATCTTCAATACTATGAAAACTTATAACTGCTATGCGACCTTTTGGAGAAAGAGATTTTATCCCTTTCTCAAGACCTTCACGCAATGATTCAATTTCATCATTGACTGCTGTGCGTAAAGCTTGAAAAGTTTTAGTTGCCGAGTGGGTGCGACCATTTTTATACCAAGAAGGTACTGCTTGCTCCACGATACTTACTAAATCTTTTGTTCTTTCTATCAAGCCTTCTTTTCTGGCTAACACAATATTGCGAGCTATCCTGCGTGAGAACCTTTCCTCCCCATATCCATAGATAATATCTGCTATATGTTCCTCGTCCCAAGTATTAACAATCTCGCGAGCAGTTAAGTCATTCTCTGATAACTCTTTTTTAAATGTCATCAATAATGGCTCATCTACCTGAAAGCTAAAACCTCTCTCACTCACGCCCAACTGATCGCTTGAGAGACCAAGGTCTAACAGTATTGCGTCAAAGTTCTCAACTCCATATTTTTTCATTGACCTACCCATGTTTCTGAAATTATCTTCTATAAGATAAGTAGTCGCCTTACAACTCTTAAGATGTTTCTCTGCTCGGGCTAAAGCCTCTTGATCTAGATCCATACCAATCAAAACCCCACTCTTACCTATTTTTTGACAAATAACAGAACTATGCCCTCCACCATTTATGGTGCCATCCAAAACTCGTAAACCTTCCTTAAGATTGAGTCCGTCAATCGCTTCCTGTAAAAGAACACTTTTATGAACACTGATGTTAGAATCCTGAGCAGAGCTACCTTTCATTTTTTTGAATTTTTTATATCACTCCGATTTCTCCTAACTTTTCTGCCAAAGCATCTGCCTGCTTTTCAATATGTTTTTTGTACACATCCCAAGATTTTTCATCCCACACCTCAACACGTGTATGAATTCCAGCGAAAACAACTCTGCTACGCAATCCAGCAAATTCTTTAAGAAAATCGGGAATTAGAATTCTACCGACGGTATCCACATTAACCTCAACAGCTCCTGAGAGCATAAACCTGTTAAAACCACGAGTATCCGCTTGTCCTATCGAAAGTTCTCCAAGTTTAGAAGAAATCTTCTCCCACTCAACGAGAGAATAAAGAAAAAGACAATTATCCAACCCTTTTGTTACAACGACCTTACGCCCAAGTTCCTTTCGGAACTTAGACGGTAAAGACAGTCGTTTCTTAGGGTCAAGAATATGAACATATTCGCCAATTAACATAATCTTATAATGAATTCCCACTTATTCCCACTGCTCTACTACTATATCCCACCACAGCTCACTTCCCTAACCTTGTTATCCACAGTAACCCACTCAAGAAAGAATTAAATATAAATTCAATTTATAAAAACAAAGACGACCTATTAGGTCGTCTTTGTTTTTATAAATATTAATTGAAAATATTTATTTCACATCAATTACTTTGCATTTCATTTTTCCATTTGGCGTATCAAAATGAAAAATATCATTTTTCTTCTTTCCAATTAATGCTTCACCTAAGGGAGACAAATGAGAAATCTTACGCTGTTGCATATCGGCTTCTTTTGATCCCACAATCTCATATTGATGTTTTTCTTTTCCATCTTCCTTAGAAAGAATAACTACAGACCCAAGGGTCACAACATCCCCTTCTTTGTGATCTACTATTTTTGCAATTTGAAGAGACTCTTCTAACTTAGAGATACGTTCTTCTGCTGCTGCCTGAAGTTCACGCGCCTCTTGGTATTCAGCATTTTCTGAAAGATCTCCTAGAGAACGAGCGTATTCAAGACTTTCTGCTATCTCTTTTCTGCGTGTTGTTTTTAGATAATCAAGTTCTTTCTTGAGTTCTTCATACTTCTCTCTAGTCAAATATTCTGCCTTTTCTGTCATAGTTTTTGTTAAGCTCCATTGTACCCACCTCTAGCAAGAAGTCAATGACAAAAAAATATATGGAAACCTTTACTTACTCGCTTTTTATGTATTCTGGAGCGTTGACACTCATCCAGTCAAAAAGTTGTCGCATTATATACAACCCTCCAATCATATTCTTCCGCGGACCATGCTCCATCAAGACTGCAAAAGCGTAACGTGGTTTCTCATACGGGAAAAAACCAATAACCCAAGAATTTACAAATTTTTTTGAAACACCAAGCTCTGCTGTGCCAGTCTTTGCCGCTATTTTTACCTGTGGTATAAAAAGACCTTTCGCAGTACCATCTGTCACAGCCAACCTCATCCCTTCTTTTACAACAGAAAAATTCTCTGGCGCGACTTGCAATTTCTTCCAGACAGGACGTGTGCCACGAATCAGCGAGGGTGTTAAAAGAAAACCATCATTTGCTATCGCAGCTATCGCTCGTACTGTTTGGATAGGAGTAACTTGAAAACCATATTGACCTATCGCTGTATGATAGGTATCACCAACTCGCCACTTTCCATCTTTAAACATTCTAGCCTTCCAAGCAGGGTTTGGAATGGTGCCTATCTTTTCACCCAAAAGAGATACTCCTGTTTTTTCTCCAAAACCAAATAATCTTGCATATTTTTCGATCCTAGCTATACCAAGACCTTTTTGGTTTTTATACCCACCTCCTATTTCATAAAAATATACGTTAGAAGATACTGCTAACGCCTTTCTCATATCAACAAGCCCTTGCGCTCTCCAATCCTTAAAAACACTCTCTTTACCTGGAAAATATGGATTTGGTATAGATAACGATCCTGTGCTTAAGATTTTTTCCTCTGGAGTTATTACCCCCTCTTCAAGCGCCCCTATTGCAACAAAAGGTTTAATAATAGAACCTGGAGTATAAAGACCAGACACCACTCTATTTAAAAAAGGTTTTCTTTCATCAGAGACATACTTCCTGACAACCTTAGCACCACCTGCTGTTATATTTCCTGAATTATATTCGGGAAAACTTGTAAGAGCAATTATTTCACCATTCTTAATATCCATTATCACACCTGCCCCTCCAGTAAACCCAGCGTCTTCCGCAAGCTTATCCATAAATTGATATAATTTATTAGATAAACGCACATCAATAGATGTGTAGATATTTGTCCCAGACTGTGGAGATCGAAGAACACTTTCCGAATGTATTTTTTCTTGGGCATCTATCTCTATGATTTTAAGACCATTTAATCCCAGCAAATCTTTATTGAAAACACGCTCAATACCACTCTTGCCAACAAAATTTGTACGATAATAATTTCCCTGCGAATCTTTTAGAGGATACCCGACATATCCAACCAAATGAGCCAGTCCCTTTTTTCCACTATACACCCTCTTTGAATATGGCTCAGGGTCATTTGAAGTATTCCAGGCAATCTCCATTCCGTTACGGTCATAAATAATTCCACGATCTGCAAACAACAATGAATGTTCCAATCTATTATTTTCACTTTTTTGAACATACCCCTCCCCTTTTACGACTTGAAGTATAAATACACGTCCAGCAAAGACACTCAGTACGATAATAAAAACTATTCCAAAATAAAAAATTGGTTTCTTGGATAAAGGTTTTTCAAGCCTTCCTTCAAACTGATTACTGTCAAATTGAGGCAAATTGCTGGCGTCAAGAAATATTTCATCTGGATAAATTTCACCTCTTTTTTTTCTTCGAAAGAAACGTGACCATATTGTACGCAAATTCATATTGTTAAGTATAAAATATCAAGTAACGTTTGGAGAAATTCATTCCAATAAAGAGAAATATAGAAAATAATGTAAATAAAATAGGAACATCAAAATAAAAAGGTACAGCAATACTATAAAGCATATCAAAAAAGATTCCCCATAAAAGAACTTCAAACGCTTCATAAAATATTAAAAGAAGTATCATTAACGCTATCACCACCCACCAAGAAGAAAAAAGGATGCTCATGAATAGAAAGAGATTGAGAGACAAACGCAGTAATATAGCTCTCCCACTCATAAGTTTTCAGACTTTAGTGATGAAGTGGAAATGGAAGAATCTTTTAAAACAGAGTCAATTACCTCCGTATCATCTATAACAATCTCTACCCACCTTAAAGTATTTATATTCACTGGTATTCGAAACCGTATTATTTCAAAAGGGTCTGTTGTACGAACATCCACAGACCCAACCACCGAAAAAGGTAAGGATATCCCTGGAAGAGTAATATTTTCTCCAACGACAATTCCCATCTCTCGAGGTAGTTTGGCGGTAAAATTACCAGACCCCAACCCTTTTGCAGTCACACTGGCAGTGCTAGTTCCTATGAAAATTTCTGTCTCAATCCCAGGAGTTGAGAAAAGTCTTACCACTGCCACATTACCTTCCACACTACTGACCTCACCAATAAGAATACGGCCGTCAGCTACAACGCGCATACCCTCCAAAATATCTTTATTTCCACGTGTATCAACTATAAGCGTATCGTAAAGAGTAGACGGGGGTCTTCGTAAAACAGGAGCAATAATCATTCGCTCAAAATTACGCTGTCCCCACATTTGCTTCAGATCCATATTCTCATCTTTAAGAATTTTATTTTCAAATTCCATCGCTCGCAAATTTACTATTGTCTCTATCAAACTTCTCTTCTCTTCAACTAGTTTCTTTTTGCTCTGCAAAGACTCGAAGAAAAAAGCTACTGAGGCAGAAACTCTACTCCCTCCCAACCAAAATGGATAAGCAAAGGTACGAACAATCCCTGAAGAAGTTGATGGGTTATATAGATGAACAGATACAAGTATCATTACAAAAATGAAAATCCCTATAGAAACGACAGAAAAAAAACTTTTCTTTTTAAAATTATTCTCTTGGTAAAATCCTTTCATCATCTCCGCTAGTCAATATATCCTTATAATGGTTCAAATCCTCAAGAATAATCCCTGTACCACGTACCACTGCGGTTAATGGATCCTCTGCAACATGCACAGGCAATTGCAACATCTCAGAAAGAACTTCTGGCATTCCTTTTATTAAAGCCCCTCCGCCTGTTAAATAAATTCCATTTTGCATAACATCAGAAATAACCTCAGGAGGTGTAGTCTCTAGGACTTCACGAACTGACTCAATCATTTGATCTATAGAATGAGAGATCGCACCTCGCACGTCAGTGTCAGTAATAACAACTTCACGAGGTAATCCTGTGACTAAATCCCTCCCACGCACAGTTGACTCAAGAGGTTCACCTCCTTCAAGAATAGAACCTACCGCAATTTTAAGTTCTTCTGCAGTTTTGTCTCCAATTAGTATCTTGAATTCATTGCGAATATACGACACAATATCATTATCAAGTTTATCCCCTGCAATTCTTATATTTTGCGAACGCACTATACCCCCAAGAGAAATAACCACGATGTCACTAGTTCCTCCTCCTATGTCTATAAGCATATTCCCACCTACCTCTTCTACCAACAATCGTATACCAATAGCAGCTGCCATTGGTTCTTCCACAATATGCACTTCTCTTGCCCCAGCATTTCTCGCAGCATCACGAACAGCACGAATCTCCACATTAGTAATTCCTGACGGAACTCCTATTACTACACGCGGTCCTAAAAGCTTACGTTCTCCAGATTGCGCTCGACCCAAAAGATAAGCAAGCATCTCTTCTGTTACTTCAAAATCAGAAATCACTCCATCAACAAGAGGTCTTGATGCTTTTATATGAAGGGGGGTTCTCCCTAACATTTCTTTAGCCTGAGTTCCAACAGCCACAACTTGCCCAGTTTTTTGATTCACAGCCACAACAGATGGCTCATTCACAACAACCCCATTTCCTTTAAGATATACGAGTGTATTAGATGTCCCTAAATCAACCCCAATATCATTACCAAGAAATCCATTCAAACCTTCTTTTAATTGAGATAATTTCATTGTTATTGCTTCTAAATTACTGACCTAAAAATGATAGTAATTCTTCCTCACTCAACAAACGAGAGTCTCCGCTTGCGCGCAAAGTCAGTTCCAACTTCCCCTCAGCTAGATTGCGTTCACTTACAATAACTCTATACGGAATGCCCAACAGATCACTATCTGCAAATTTTTCTCCTGCACGCACCTGCCTATCATCAAACAAAGTTTCTATACCCAAATCTGTAAGTTTTTTATAAAAGACGTCTGCTGCCGCTTTGACTTGTTCATTTCCTTGAGAAAGGTCTATCAAATGCACCTTAAACGGAGCGATGGATAAAGGCCACTTGATACCTTTTTCGTCTGAAAGTAATTCAACTACTGTACCCATACTACGAGCTGGCCCAATACCGTACGAACCCATAATCACGGGATGTTTATCCCCCTGTTCATCTCTGTATAAAAGCCCTAGTGTCTCTGAAAATTTTGTGCCGAGTGAGAAAATATTCCCAACCTCAATAGAGGTTTTCTTTTCAAGACTTTCTCGAGAAACACCTAACTCGGACAAATCTACTTCCTCAAGAACTTCACCATTTATCGCGACCCCTTTTGACTCATCCACATAAATAGTATCCTCTCCAGCTTCTGAGATCGTCTGAAATTCATGGCTAAATTTTGTAAATGCACCACCTGAAGCAAATGTACGAAACGTCTTCTCCCCAATGCCCAAGCGATTAAAGATACGCATATACGCATCAGAACATTTTTCGTAGAAGGCAGTGTGCTCTTCCTCTGTTCGAGAAAACGAATAAAGATCTTTCATTAAAAATTCTCGTGTACGCATAATTCCACTCTTGGCACGTGTTTCATTCCTAAATTTATTTTGAATATGATATGCGTACAAAGGTAAATCTTTATGTGAATGCACGTGCTGAGTCATTAGCTCAGTTATGTCTTCTTCGTGTGTCCAAGCAAAACCTATCTCTCCACCAGATTTAAGTTCCGACTTAAACCAAACATCTACTTCCTTATCACTCCATCGATTAGTTTCTTGCCATAACTTAGAACTCTGCAAAGACGGCATAAGGATTTCCTGACCTCCTATGCTATTCATCTCTTCGCGAATAATATCTACAATGTTCTTCAAAACCTTAAGCCCTAATGGAAGGAAAGTATAAACTCCTGCCATTTCTTTATGAATATATCCACCTTTGATCAAAAGTTGAGCATTTTTTGATACTTCATCTTTTGGAGCTTCTTTTCGTGTTTTTGTAAAAAGGTGTGATTGCTTCATTAAGACAAATAGTATCCTATATAAAGAAACTGGTCAAAATAATGTCGGTTTATGATATATGAAAATTTGACATTTATGTTTTTATATGCTATTCTCATAACAGTTAATTTGTTCCAATCCCATACATTACACATAAAACACAGGAGAGACCAGATGACTGAAACTATGACACCTGAGGAATTCGTCACCGCGGCGCTCAAAGAAGCACGGGAAGATTTTAGAGGAGTAATCGTAAATGGTTCACTCTCCCTCTATAATGCGACGGTGAAGGGTAATCTCGACCTCAGC
>CAZNKJ010000010.1:0-11039 GCA_964574145.1 uncultured Candidatus Saccharibacteria bacterium | reverse complement strand
CCTCATCCGTGCGACAGTGGAGGGTGACCTCTACCTCAGCGATGCGACAGTGGAGGGTGACCTCTACCTCATAGAGGCGACGGTGAAAAAGGTTATATATTGTGGTGAAAACATCGTCATTGCGTTCCAATGCCATTTGGCATTTCCTGGAACACCGGTCCACTTCAATCACAAAAAGCTTGATGAGCTTTTCAAGAAGCTTACCGACTGAAAGACAACTCCCATGGTTCGTTTACGCGAACCATGGGAGTTTTAATTAAAACTTTCTAGATTCCAACTTTTTACCTAACAAAAATACGTGCGATATCACTGTAAGTCACTACGAGCATAAGAAGAATGAGTAAAGCAAATCCGATCATGTTTAACCTGCGCGACACAGACGGAGAAATAGGAGAGCCTTTTATTGCCTCAATAAAAACAAACAAGAGACGTCCACCATCAAGAGCAGGCACAGGAAGAAGGTTTATAACAGCAAGGTTTAAAGATATAAAAGCTGTAAACATCATAAGAGGGACGATGCCCAAAGATGCTGCGTCCCCAACCAAACCTACAATACCTATAGGTCCCGCTATTTGAGACAAGTCTGCGCTTAAAGTAATAGCACTGACAAAAAATCCTACTATGGCTACTGCAATAGCAACAAACATTTTGCCAGTAAACTCTAGGGCTTTAAATACTGTAGAGATGGGTGAAAGATACACCTCTCCTGACAAACCCATACCAACTCCTATCGCATAATAGTCAACGCTTCCCCCAACTAAACCTTTTTGCGCTTTCATCTTGATATCAGAAATCTGCTCTCCTCGCCTTATAGATACCTTGAGCTCATTCGCCTTGTTTGAACGTATAAAAGAAGTTATTTCTTCAGGAGTTAATATATTTACTTTTTTCCCAGAACCAGAAGAAGATACAGAGAGAATTATATCTCCGCTTTCTATTCCTGCTTCTTCTGCTGGAGAATTTGGAAGAACTTGCGAAACAATTACCGAAACATTCGCAGAATTGTTTACTGTCTCATTCCCTAACAAAGAAACAGGCACACCTGATGATATAAATGAAACTGAGAACAATGCCCAAGCAAGGAGTATATTCATTCCCACTCCTGCTACTAATACGCTAGCCTGCACCAGTTTTGATTTATGTGTAAGACTACGCTGTTGATCCACTCCTTCAGCTTCTGGGTCTTCAGGATCTTCTCCTAAAATTTTTACAAAACCTCCAAAAGGAAGCCAGTTGAGTGTATAAGAAGTATCTCCTTTTTTCCAAAAAGTGAATGCTCTTGGAGGAAAACCTATGCCAAACTCATCAACTCGAATACCAAAACGCTTGGCTACAATAAAATGCCCCAATTCATGAACTACGACTAGTACTACCAAAACAGCAAGAAAAATTAAAATATTCATATTTTATCCAATAATTTCATTCTCTTTTTTCTTTGCTGTCTCCTCAAGTTTTTTATTTCCATCATCTACTATTTTCTGCATTTCTTCTTTGGCACTAAATTTATCGTCTTCACTAATTTCCTTTGCTTTTTCTTTTTTCTGAATATCCTCCCATACATCATCTCGAACTTTCCGAAGTGAGATTCGAGCATTTTCAAGCTTGTCCCCAACAACCTTTAAAAGCTGCCTACGACTTTCTGAAGTAAGCTCAGGAAAAGAAATCCTGATACCTTTTTCATCTGCCCCCACTGACACCCCGAGATCTGCTTTAGCGATTGTATTTTCAATCTCTTTTATCTGACTAATGTCATATGGCGCCAAGCGTAAAGTGCGAGCATCTTCCATTGAAATACTAGCTACTTGATTTAGGGATACCTTTGCACCATAAGACTCTACACGAACCCCATCAAGCAAAGCTGGTGTAGCCCTACCAGTTCTTACACTAAAGTATTCTTCACGTAGCCACTCTTCTGTTGACTTTGCCTTTTCTTTCAATTTTTTAAAATCAAATTTCATTGAAAATATTATAACAGGAGAAACGTTTCTTTCAAAAAACCTACGGGTAAATCGGAGTTAAAAGAGCCACTGTCTCCAAAAGCATTTTAATTGAAGGAGCTCTGTCGTTAAGATATCCACGAGCCTGAATAATATTATGCAATCCATTGTATTCATACGACGAAACGTTTTTTGTAGAAATTAAGCTGTGTATATGTTCCTCCAATTCATTTAAAAAATTTATAGCCTCAACTTTATCTTTCGCATCAATAATTTTTTTTACAAGGATAAGACGCCTCTTTGGTGTGGCTTGTATGAAATCTTTCGCGCGAGAAGAAGATATCTTTTTATTTATTATTTCAGAAATTAAAAACAAACGAGAACGAAGTGTTGGAAGTAAAATTTCATGAGACGGTACTAGTAGAAAAAAATGAGTGCCTTCTGTTGGTTCTTCTAGGAGTTTCAATAGTGCATTTTGAGCCTCCCTTGTAGCCTGTGTAAATGAAATTACAAAATATTTTTTACTCCCGGAAAAAGGAAGTCTGCCTGCCATCTCTATCAAATTTCGTGCATCATTTATACCAAAACTTTTTAAAGCAAGAACCTGGAAGTCAGGATTCCCTTCTACAGACACTCCACACTTGTCATTTAATATTGAAATTATATTTTTACATATAAAATCAGTCTGACCCTCAATCCCATAAGCATGAACAAGTTTGTCTTTGACTATATACTTCGTAAACATCTCTTTATTAGACAGTTATTCCGACATCTTATCAGCAATAAGAAAATTATATATCTCAGCTAAAGCAAGCAGAAGAGAAAAGGCTATTGGACCAAGCAAAAACCCCACTGGACCAAAAAAAGCAAGACCTCCTAACACTGACAAAAGAATCAGGAGAGGATGAATATGAACTCCTTTCCCTATCAAAATAGGACCGAGTAAATTATCAATCAGCCCAACTGCCAAGATGCCCCACACTAGTAGTCCTAGAGCTGGAACAGTGCCAACTGAAAAAAACAAGTATAAAATAGCTGGAACTAACACAATTGTGGTGCCTATACCAGGAATAAGTGCGCCTATCGCTGCAGCACTACCCCATAAAGCAGCTTGCGGTACACCAAAAATCATCATTCCAACCCCAGAAGAAATTCCTTGTATAAGGGCTACAAAAAGAGCTCCCTTGAGAATAGAACCAACAGTAAGACGTACTTTTTCAAGAATTTCATTATCATATTTATCACGAAGCGGACTATATTTCACAAAAACATCACAAAACCATTTACCATCTCTAAGAAAATAAAATAGAGAAATCATACCAATAAAAAAAGAAAGAACGGCTTGTGCAGTGCTAGCAAAAATCCCTCCCAAACTTTGAGTTAACCAGCTCAAGACTTGTTTTATATATACTCCAACATTCAAAGTGAATTCAGGGAAAATATCACCCAATCGCGATTCGACGAGACTTAGCGCAGACTGCACCCCACCTCCATTACCGCTAAGTTTTAAAAAAAGCTCTTGAGCTTGTTCAAACAACAGAAAACCAAAAATAGACAACGGAACAAAAACAGCTATAAATACAACGACTAGAGTAAAGAAAGCGGTTAAACCTCTCCATTTAAACCAACGCAATAAAAACTCATACACTGGATAAAAAATAACAGCAAGCACTGCTGCGACAGCAAGCGCCCCAAGAAAAGGAAGAAATACAAAAAAGGTCAGTGCAAGAATCGCCACAAATACAACAAGAAAAAAATATAATTCTAATTTATAATCTTTCATTTTCTTTCTTTATTTTTATGCGTAAATTTTTCAATACTTTCTTCCAAAAATACAACAAAAGAAAATATTTCAATATCTATTTCAGTATACCATTCAAACCACTTCATCAAACTCTCTACTTTTTTGCTATGATACTTTTTTTGTATGTACCTAAATGCTGGAGCGCAATCCCCGTTCCTCGAGCTACACAATACTGGGCATCATCCGCTAATATAGATTTGACTCCTGTCCTACGAAAAACAAGCTCCGGAAAATTCCTTAATTGAGATGAACCTCCTGTCATAATAATTCCATAGTCAATAATGTCTGCAGCGAGCTCTGGGGGGGTCTCTTGCAAAACATCTTTGATCGCCTTGATCATTTCTCGTAATTCACGCGCTATTGCCTTAACAATCTCATTAGTTTTAATCTCTGATGAGCGAGGTAATCCTGTTAGAAAATCACGCCCTTTTATAACCATAGAGAGTTCGTCCTCCATAAACACAGTGGAACCAACTCTTATTTTTATCTCTTCTGCCATCTTTTCTCCAATAGCTAAATTAAATGTTTTCTTAACATAATCTATTATCGCTCTGTCAATACGATTCCCAGCACACTTAACAGACTTAGAGGCCACTATCCCACCTAAAGAAATAACTGCCACGTCAATAGTTCCTCCCCCAACATCAACGATCATGTGCCCACGAGCCTCATGGATGGGGATACCCGCTCCAATAGCAGCAAGTATGGGCTCTTTCACAACATAAGCGCTTTTTGCTCCTGACTTAATAGTAGCCTCAATCACAGCACGTCTTTCAGTTGAAGTAACTCCCGCCGGCACTGAAACCATAATCTCAGGCTTTAAAAAATTCCACTTCCCAAGCGCTTTGCGAACATAATATCTCAACATCGCCTCTGTCACTCTATAATCAGCAATGACTCCTTCTTTCATAGGCCTATATGCAGTAATGTCATCTGGAGTACGTCCGATCATTTCTTTCGCCTCATCTCCAACCGCTAAGATACGATTACTCTCTTCAGAAACTGCCACCACTGAAGGTTCGTTGAGTACTATCCCCCTACCAGGCACAAAAACAAGTACTGTAGTAGTGCCTAAATCAACCCCTATCTTAGGTGAGAAATAATCCATGATGTAATCTATAGTATCGGTTTTCTGAAAATTTACAAACAGGAAGGAATTTCCTAATTAATTAGTTCAAATCTTAATAATCTACAAAAAACCAGCTATGTTATACTGCTCCTATAATTATGAAAAGAGTCAACTCAAAAAAAATATCTGCGCAAAAAATACTCCATTTTGAAATAGAAGGTGGACGCAAATTAAGCGGTACGATAACAGTTAATTCGTCAAAGAATGGTGCTGTGGTTTTACTATGTGCCTCCTTACTTAATCACAACACGACTACGTTAAAAGACATGCCTAAAATTGAAGAGGTGTATCGTATTATTGAAGTACTCAAAAGTATTGGTGTGAAAATAGAATGGAAAGGACGTAACATCACAATTACACCTCCAAAACGACTCCTCCTCCATCAAATAGACTCTTCTGCTGCGCAAATGACACGAAGCATAATCATGTTTATTGGACCACTGATTCATCAGTTTAAAAAATTTTCTATTCCACAGTCTGGAGGATGTAAACTCGGCTCGCGTACAGTACGTCCACATTTTTATGCATTGGAAAATCTTGGAGTCTCTATAGAAACAACAGAAAATTCATATAAAATTACAAACTCAAAACTGCACCCAAGTGAGATTATTATGTATGAGTCTGGAGATACAGCTACAGAAAATGCCATTATGGCCTCTGCGCTTATTCCTGGAAAAACTGTCATTAAATATGCATCAGCGAATTATCAGGTCCAAGAACTTTGCTTCTTTCTTGAAAAAGCTGGGGTCCAATTTGAAGGAATCGGCACAACTACCCTAGTAGTACATGGAGTAAAAAAAATAGACAAACCACTAGAACACTATCTCAGCGAAGATCCTACTGACGCTATGTTTTTCCTAGCAACAGCTCTGGTTACAAAATCCAAACTAATCATAAAAAGATGTCCTATAGACTTCCTTGAGTTAGAACTTCTGAAGCTAAAAAAGATGGGTTCAAAACACAAAATCTCTAAACGCTATAAATCAAAAAATGGAAAGACTAATCTTGTAGACATTACCACAACACCATCCTCACTCCATAGCCAAGAAGAAAAAATCTATGGCCGCCCTTATCCAGGTCTTAACATGGATAACCTTCCCTTTTTTGCAGTCATAGCAACACAAGCAAAAGGACAAACCCTGATTCACGACTGGTCATATGAAAAAAGAGCTCTCTACTATACAGAGCTGGACAAACTTGGAGCTATGACTGTTTTAGCAGACCCACATCGCATTTACATTACTGGACCAACAACTCTTAAACCAACGGAAATTATCTGCCCTCCTGCTCTCCGACCAGCAACTATTATTCTAATAGGTATGCTAACTGCTAAAGGTAAATCCACTTTACGAAATGTTTACAGCATTAACCGTGGATACGAAGATCTTGTAAAAAAATTAACATCCCTCGGAGCAAAAATTAAAATAATACACTCTTAAATTAGGGATATTTTTTATACAAAATGCAACTTATTGAAGTAAACCCAATAGCGCGTGGAATAACAAAGGAGAGTCTAACTTACTTCAGATCTCAACCCACAAAAATTGGAGATATTGTATTTGTGCCACTTCGTAAACGTATTGTACCAGCTCTCGTAACTAAAATAGAAAACCTGCACGATGTTAAAGCGCGCATCAAAACATCTTCCTTTGTCGTCCGCAAGACATCTACAAAAAAATCAATTTCTTTTCTTCCTCCACAATTCATTGCAGCTGCGAAAGAGACAGCCCTGTACACAGCAAGTACGACAGGTGCAGTACTTCATTCTATTATTCCTCAATCTATATTAGAGGGACTTGAAAAACAAAAAACTTTCACTAATATAAACTATCCAGAAAATACTAAGAATTCTATCGCAGGAGAAGTACTTGTACTGCAAGCTGAAAATGAAGAACGACTTTCTCGTTATAGAAATATAATACGGGAGTCATTTGCCCACAAAAAATCTGTTTTTATTATCACTCCCTCTATCGCAGACGCTGAACACCTAAAGAAAGAAATGTCCAGAGGAATTGAAAAATATGTTTTCTGTTTTCACAGCAATCTTACTAAAAAAAAGGTCCAGGAAAACTGGCTAGCTGCACAACATGAGACACATTCTGTGCTTATTATAGGAACTGCTTTTTTTGTTTCATTATTTCGTAACGACATAAGTACATATATTATTGAACATGAACGTTCTAATGCCTACAAAATCCCTCACAGACCATACATAGACCTAAGAATTTTCCTTGAAAGCTACACACGCGCCATACAAGCACGTTTAATACTTGCCGATTTTCCTTTACGAATTGAGACAATTTTCCGACATGAAAAAAATGAGCTCCTGGACGTACTCCCACCAAAAATGCGTCCTGTTTTTTCGTCAAAGGCAACTTTGATAGACATGCGTGAAGACCAAACAAAAAGAAAGACTCAATTTCAAATTCTAAGCGAAAAAACAAAGAAACTATTGAAATCTTCCGTGGAAAACAAAGAAAGAATTTTTCTCTTTACAGTCAGAAAAGGGTTAGCTCCTATGACTGTCTGTAGAGACTGTGGTAGTACTGTTATGTCAGAAGACAATAGTACTCCAATGGTATTGTATAAAGCATCTTCAGGAAATATTTTTGTCTCACACCGCACTGGAGAAACACGTAGCGCAAACGAACGCTGCCATGTTTGTAAAAGCTGGAGATTAGAAGCTCTGGGTGTAGGAACACAACGTACTTACGAAGCTGTATGCAAAGAATTTCCAGATACTCCAATATTCCGTATTGATAAAGATACTACAAAGACACATAAACAAGTCCTGCTTGAAATAGCAAAATTTTACAAAACAAACGGAGCGATTCTCCTTGGTACAGAGCTGGCAATCCCTTACCTCACTAAGCCAGTAGATAATAGTATTATAGTGTCCATTGATTCTCTATTATCAATTCCCCAGTGGAAAATTACAGAACGAATATTCTCCATCATCCTTACAATCCGAGGAATGACAGAAAAAAATCTATTCATCCAAACAAGAAGAAGTGGCAATGAAATACTAGATGATTCTCTTTCAGGAAATATTGGTAACTTTTACAAACGAGAACTTGCTATACGTAAAGAGTTTAACTACCCGCCTTTTTCAACATTAATAAAAATCAGTTTTATAGGCACTCCTTCTGGTGTAATAAAAGAAGGTAATTTTTTAAAAGAAAATTTTTCTGATTTAAATATTCATGTATATTCTGAGTCTCTTCAAATACACAAAGGAAAACATATTATGCATGCACTTATACGTACACGCAAAGAAGACTGGCCAGACAAGAAAATAGTTGACCGACTGCGTCGATTACCACCACAATTTTCAATAACCATCAACCCCGAGGAGCTTATTTAAAAATCTGTTAAAAAAGCGTTACAATTGAGTAATGGTTAAAATTGTCCAAAAAAATGACAAAGAAGGAAAAATCTTACGCCAAAAAGCACAAGAAGTCTCTGTTCCTGATATAAAAACAACAAAAATACAAACTATTTTGAAAGAAATGCAAGAAGGCATAACAATGAGAGATGATGCTGTTGCGATAGCTGCTCCTCAAATAGGCTACTCACTACGTATGTTCATAGTTTCAAAAAAAGTATTTATTGTAAAAGACCAAACCAAAGATGCAAAAGACTTGGTATGTATCAATCCGACTATTACAAAAATCTCCCGTAAAAAAATAGAATCTGAGGAGGGGTGTCTCTCTGTAGACACTTGGTATGGAAAAACGAAACGAGCAGAAAAAGTTTCAATAAAAGCATATGACGAGAAGGGAGTCTCGTTTGAACGAGGGGCGAGTGACCTTCTGGCTCAGATTTTTCAACACGAAATTGATCATCTAAACGGCATTCTTTTTACTGATCATGCAAGAGATCTGTTCAAAATCCAACTGAAAGAAAATGAAAAAATAAAAGAAGATTGATTATGAAAAAAACAGATTTAAAAATTGCCTTTTTTGGTACTCCCATATTTGCCGTGCGTATATTAAAACAGCTAGAAAAATATGATTTTCTTCCAATTCTTATAGTCACAATGCCAGACAGACCTCAAAACAGGAAGCTTGCTCTAAAGATGCCCGCAGTAAAAGAGTGGGCACTTGAAAAAAATATAGATGTTCTGCAACCAGAGAAACTAAATGATGAGGTTATTGCTGAAATTCAAAACACAGAATGGGATCTTTTCTTGGTAGCTTCATATGGAAATATCTTACCCAAAAAACTTCTCAACATCCCTAGATACGGCACCCTTAATGTACACCCGTCTCTCCTGCCAAAATACCGAGGATCCTCCCCTATTGAATCTCAAATACTTGCCGACGACAGAAAAACTGGAATCTCCATAATGCTTATGGACGAGAAACTAGACCATGGCCCGATAGTGAGTCAGGCTCGCTTGGAAATAGCTGAGGAAGACTGGCCTCTTAGCAAGCCTGTACTGGAAGACATGCTTGCAACCGAAGGGGGTGATTTTCTAGCAGAATCTATCCTAGAATGGGTTGCTGGAGACATTACTCCAGAACCCCAGGACGAAAATGAAGCAACATACACAAAAAAAATAAAAAAAGAAGATGGAGAAATAAACCTAACAGGAGATCCACGACAAAACTTTCTTAAAATACAAGCCTTTAATGGCTGGCCTTGGACTTATTTCTTCATTACAAAAAATGACAAGAAAATCCGTATTAAAATAACTAGCGCCACTTTTCAAAACGGAGAGTTAGTTCTTAATCGTATTATTCCAGAAGGAAAGAGAGAAATGGACTACTCAGACTTCATACGAGGCAATTCTTAACCTAATATCAAAACTAAAAAACGCAGGCACAGTATTTTTATTTACAAACCCCTGCACTATTCCATTACTATTTTTTTCTCCGCACGACAAAATCTTTCATTTGTATCCCACGCGCACTTAGGTTATGAGTGAAATCTTTTAAGGCAACACCACCTCGACGTAAAAGATGTATCTTTTTACGTTTTTTACGACGTAATCCACGCACAACCTCATCCTTTACCTTATCAATAGCCGCCTCAACGCTCTCTCCTTTTGCCTCAGCTCTGTAGACCCCTTCACGTGTACTCAAAGTAATCTCCGCTCGAAACACATCTCCACGTCTATGATGCACAAACCGCTCAAGTTCTACATTACAAACAACACCACTATCATCCTTATCAATAAATTGTTCAAGTGAAAGTAATCGTTTGTCTAAATAATTCTGAACATCAGGAGTTATTGTAATATGTGTTGCTTTAAGATTTATTGTAAACATAATATTTTTTATGGAATAAATTTATCATCAATGCTAAAAAGTTTTTTTGGAGAACGATGCCCAGAAAGTAAACATATATTATTTTTTGAAACATTAAAGAGTTCTGCTATCACTTCTCTTACCCTGTTATTTGCCCTATTCATCTCAGCTTTCTCTTTCACATAGATTTCGTAAGACTTATCTTTTTTTACCACTCTCTCCCTTTTTGAGCCTGGAAAAACATGCACTTTAATGTACATATTAAACTAATTTTCCTTGTTATAATTTTTATCAAGGTATTCTACAATATCAGCTGATTCATAAAGAGACACCTTCCCGTCTTCATCTGCTAAATAAGGGACTTGTTGCTTCCCTCCTTTTTCAATAAGATCTGAAAGTATTTGAGGGTCTTGAATATTTTTTAAATTAATATCAATTCCAAGCTCCTCAACTTTATGAAGTACAACAGCACAGTATGGACATCCAGTTTTTACGTATAGATTAAGCATAAATATATTATATATAGTTTTATGTATTAATAAATTACTAACTCCTATTATACACCTCCAACGAGCTCAGACCTTTTAAAATGCACCCCAAATCATCTCTCCGCTTGCCGATGTTCTTGATAAAATAAGTGTACCAGAAAGTACATAGGGCTTAAAGAAAACCTATGTTTGTATAGATTTATACCCACCTTAATCAGTTAAATACAAATTACCATAACTCCACCCCTACTTCACTATTTACTTCAATTCTCTCTCATGTATTAAAAATACCGAACACTTTGCAATTTAATCGTCTTTTAAGTAAAATACAGAAGTTCTTTTATAAGAACAATATTCCGCGGTAGCTCAGTTGGTAGAGCGGCTCGCTGTTAACGAGCATGTCACAGGTTCGAGTCCTGTCCGCGGAGC
>CAZNKJ010000009.1:0-26859 GCA_964574145.1 uncultured Candidatus Saccharibacteria bacterium | reverse complement strand
CATTAGACGATCCGGCAATGTTTTACTACTTTACTACTTTTTTACTCAAAACTCTCATAGAAAGTTTCAGCATGAAGCTTATATTAAAAACAAAGGAAACACAAAACTACTGATAAATTCTAACTTTTATCTTTATTTATAGACACTTTCTTTTCTTTCCTTTTATGCAAAGAGGCTGCTTCTATAAATCCAGAAAAGAGGGGGTGTGGATCTAGGGGTCTAGCTTTAAATTCTGGATGGAACTGTGTCCCTAGAAAGAAAGGATGTTTTTCTTTAGGAAGCTCTACTATCTCCATAAGAACTCCATCAGGAGATACTCCAGAAAACACCATACCAGCTTCTTCAAGAGAAGAAACATAGGATGGATTTACTTCATACCTATGTCGATGTCGTTCTTCTACTATTTCAGCTTTATAATATTTTCGTGCTAAAGTGCCGCGCTTGAGATAAGCTGGGTAAGAGCCGAGACGCATTGTCCCACCATAGTCTCCGTCGTTTATTTTTTTACGCTGATCAGACATAACATCTATGACCAGATCTTTTGCTTTAACATCAATTTCTGTAGTGTTTGCTCCTTTGATACCTGCCACGTTGCGAGCATATTCAATAACCGCTAATTGCATACCATAACAAAGACCTAGATATGGAATCTTATTCTCACGCGCATATTGAATAACCCGCAACTTGCCGTCAATTCCTGTCTCTCCAAAACCACCTGGAATAATGATGCCGTTATACTGCGCCAGAGTCTGCACTCCTGTTCCACCTTTTTTCTCAAACTTTTTTGAATTTATCCAGTGAATCACGGGCTTCAAATTTTTCCCATATGCAGAAAATTTAATTGCCTCTATCACAGAAAGATACGCATCACTCAAAACAAAATCTCCAGTATCAAAATATTTACCTACAATAGCAATATGGACTTCTTTTTTTGCTGTATGAGTTTTTTTGACAAACGCTTTCCAAAGCTTCAGATCACTTTTTTTACGTTTTTTTGGAATCCCCAATAGATCCAAAACAGCTTCGTCAAGATGATCTTTTTCAAAATTTAAAGGAACATCATAGATACTTTTAATATCTGGAGCAGAGATTACATGTTCAGGTCGCACATTACACCAAATAGCGATCTTTTCTTTGCGTTTTTTATCAATAGGAACTTCACTGCGAGCAATAACAATGTCAGGCTGAATGCCATATGAGTTAAGCTGGCGAACGGCATTCTGAGTCGGCTTAGTCTTCATTTCACCAAGCTTGCCAGGAATAGGAAGGTAAGAAACCATAATAAAAAGTACATCCTGTGGATTTTTCATATGCATAACTCGAGCCGCCTCCATGAACAAAGCATTCTGGAAGTCTCCAATTGTTCCACCTATCTCCACTACTGAAATATTCGAACCGTTTAAATCCGCTGCTATTTCAATACGACGTACAATTTCGTCACGAATATGCGGAACAGCCTCTACACACTTACCTCCGTATTTTAAGCTCCGCTCTCTTTCAATAACATGGCTATACACCATACCGCTTGTGATATAATCTTCTTCTTTAAGCTCTACTCCTAAAAAACGCTCATAATTACCCATATCCTGATCACACTCCAGTCCTGAAGAAAGCACAAAAGTCTCTCCATGCTCTGTGGGGTTCATCGTACCAGCATCTACATTCAGATACGGGTCAATTTTAATCGGGTTTATAATAAAACCTCTTGATTGTAAAATTTTTGAAAGAGAAGACGCTGCTATTCCTTTTCCTACTCCAGACATTACTCCGCCTATCACAAATATATATTTATGTTTTTTCTTTTTCACGTACGTAAATATTTCCTAACAGCCAAATAACTTGAAATAACCCCCAAGGCTATACCTGTACCTATAATAAGAAGAAATATTTCACCTAAATTGTCTATATAATATCTAAATAAATTTATATCCCCAAAAAAACCTTCAGTTATTGGTCCAAGCCAGAAAGTAAGCGGGTAAAAGAGAATCAGAGTTATGATTGCCGAAACAAAACCATACATCATCCCTTCAAAAATAAACGGTCCACGTATATACATATTTTGTGCACCTACCAGACGCATCACGGAAATTTCTTCTTTTGCCGTATAAATAACAAGACGAATAGTACTAAAAGTTATAATGATGGAAGCTAGTATAAGAGTAAAAGTAACCACTAGACCAAATGTTTGTGCAGAGCTGATAATTTTATCAAGTTTCTCAATTGCTGCACGATTCTGGAAAAAATTTATATTATCAATAATAGGCTGGCCGTCTTTTCCAGCAGTAGCTTCATCTTGAAGAAAGACAGCTATCCCTTCATATTGAGATGTCTCTTTTGCTCGAATATTAAGAGTCGCTCCAAGCGGATTTTCCTCAAGTTCATCAAGAGCTTGCAAGGTCAGCTGATCATTTTCATGTCGAGCGCGAAAACGTAAAAGCGCCTGATCTCGTGAGATATATTCAACAGAAGAAACTTCTGGAAGTTGTTCAAGACTGTTCTTAAGTGACAAAATGTCCTCCTCAAGAGCGCTGGTAACAAAATACACATTGACATCCACCTTATTTTTTATCTGCTCAAGAGAAGATTCTAAAGTTGCTCCGATAAAAATAAGAGACCCCATAACAAAAAGAGTGACTGTCATCACTAAGATCGCAGATAATGAAATAAATCCATTTCGCCAAAAACTAACAAATCCTGAACGTATTACTCTTTTTATATTAAGCCAAAACATACAATAAATGTATTATAAAATATATTTACCCTTACTGTCATCCCGAACTATTTTACCACTATCCATTGTAACAACCCTTCTTCCAATGGAATCAATTACTCCCTTATTATGTGTTGTAAGTACAATAGTTGTCCCTAGATCATTAATCTTCTTTAAAATCTGCACCACTTCAAAAGTATTGATGGGGTCTAGATTACCCGTTGGTTCATCAGCAATAATAACATCTGGCTGGTTAACTATTGCTCTAGCTATTGCAACCCGTTGATGTTCTCCACCAGAAAGTTCGCGAGGGAAATTCCACATTTTATCTTCAAGATCTACTAGATCAAGAACATGTGGAACGTCCGAGGCTATCTCTTCATCGGTACGCCCCGCTACTTCCATAGCAAAAGCAATATTCTCATAAGCTGTCTTCTGTGGGAGTAAACGAAAATCTTGAAAAATAGTACCTATACGTTGTCTAAATGTATTGAGCGAACTACGCTCTAAATCATTTACATTATTTGATTCAAAAAAAACACAACCCTCAGTTGGTCTCTCTTCAGCTAGTAGCATTTTTAAAAGAGTGGTCTTTCCTGCGCCCGAGTGTCCAACAATAGATACAAACTCCTGCGGTTCCACGCGAAAAGTTACGTTATCAAGAGCAACTGACTGATCGTTGTATATTTTTGAAACGCGGTCAAAAAAAATCATATAGACAATAGATTCAATAATTTATTTAGGTTGCGAAGAAAATATTTTTCTCATCATACTTCTTCCCCGTCTATCATCATAACATCTCTTACCTCTCTCTCAAATCTTCTAGAACATGTGGATATACTCTAAGGGACTTTAGATTGTTAAGAAAACTTCTCTTTTTCCGCAAGAATGAAATCTTCTAGGTCTCCATCAAGTACTTTTTCCGCATCTCGCACTTCTACTCCAGTCCTATGATCTTTTACGAGTTTGTATGGATGTAATACATATGAACGAATTTGACTCCCCCACTCAATGGATACAGTAGAGCTCACAGAAAGCCCTTCCTCTTCTTTCTTACGATCTTCCTCTCGCTTTTTATAGATTTTACCTTTTAATATCTCCAAAGCTCTCTCCTTATTCTGAGCCTGACTACGCTCTGAATCAACGTGTACGGAAATACCAGTTGGTGTATGACGAATACGCACTGCTGTTTCTCTTTTGTTTACATTTTGCCCACCTGGACCACCTGAGCGGGTAAACTGCATTTCTAGATCATCATCAGGAATATCCATCTCTTTCATTTCTTTCAGCTTAGGAACAACTTCGACGAGAGAAAAAGATGTGTGTCGCTGTTGTTTAGAATTAAATGGGGAAAGTCTCACAAGACGATGCACACCTGACTCATTCCTCAAAATTCCATAAGACCCTTTTCCTAAAACTTCAAAAGTAACATTTCGAAAACCCCCACGATCATTTTTATTTTCATGCAAAAGATAAATACCCCATCCTTTTTTATCTAAATACTTCTGATACATCTCAAAAAGCATTCTTGAAAAATCCTCCGCATCATCGCCTCCAGCTCCAGAAAGTATGGTTATAATCGCATTGAATTTATCATATCTACCACCCCCCCTTTTTTCTTCTTTTAAATCATTAAATTCTTTTACAAGATCCCGTGCCTTTTCCTTATCATTCCAAAAATCAGACTCAAGCATCAAGTTCTCTATTTCTTCTATTCTTTTTTGTATATTGTTAGACATATTTGAGCCACCTCCCAGGATTGAACTGGGGACCTACGCGTTACGAGTGCGTTGCTCTACCAACTGAGCTAAGGTGGCACGAAGAAGAAGCTTCGTGAGCCACCCGCCGGGATTGAACCGGCGACCTCTCGCTTACCATGCGAGTGCTCTACCAACTGAGCTAGGGTGGCTGTAAGGCACTAACGTATCCTAATATATACCGCTTTTATTTTCAATTTAACTATACTTTTAGTTAGAAAAGCAGAACAAAGAAACCAAATCTAAAACCTTAAAAAATACTAACGATTTTTGTTTAATAAAATTTTTAAAAAACTAATCTTCTGATTTAGAAACTCTGTTCTTATGCAAATAAATCTCACTTAAAATTATACCTATAATCAACCATAGAAAACCCATAAGATAGCCTGCAAGAACGTCACTCAAAAAATGGGCCCCAAGATATACTCTACTCACTCCTACTAAAAAGATAACAAAAACTGCAGCAAAAGTTATCTTTATATTTTTAACTACATGTATACGTCTACGCATAAACACATACGCAACAAAACCAGCAAATGCAACAATAATAGCTGCATGTCCACTAGGGAACGCAAAACTGGTCTCTGAAACCAAAGGGATGAGACCACTCGGTCGCTCTCTATGAATAAATATCTTTACCATATGAGTAACTAATGAAGTCCCTAAGAGAGTAACTAAAAAAGGATAGATGTATTCTTTTCTCTTGTTGAAAATTAAATAAATCAAAAATATAATACCTAGTCCCACTATGGCTTCCATTCCTCCGAGGAGGGTTATTTTCAAAAAAAATTCTGTCAAAAATGGATCCCTGTGAACAACAAGGGCATTGGCTATATATTTATCCACCGAAACGATTGGATCTAAGGTCAAAACATCTTCAGTTATACCAACTAATGTCATCAAACTATACGTAAAAATCACACCAAGGAAAGTGAGGGGTAAACCTATAAAACTTGTCTTATCAAAACGCCGTTTCAAAAACAAGACAGTCCTAGGATATTTATATAGCAGATTTTGAACTTTTTTATTGCTTAATATTGCGCTAAATATAGAGAGTAAGATCGAACGTACTGAATTAACTATCAATTCATAATTTTTGACTGCGTACCAAAGAACTATTCCTATCCCTACTAGCACAGTAACAAAAAGCCCTATTCTTGCAGTCCATATCTCAATACTTTTGAGTGAAGCCCCAAAAATATACCCAACAAAGACATGGACAAAAGCCCATAACACAGCGCCTATTATATTCCAAAAGAAAAATATCTTGGTCTGCATATGTGAAATACCAGCAACGAATGGAACTACGGCTCGCAAAGGGGCAAAGAAACGCCCAAAAAAAATGCTCTTGCTTCCATATTTTTCAAAAAATCTCTCTCCGTAAATAAGATGTTTTTCTTTAACATGCGCGGCTCCTTTTTTCCCAAGATAGTAACTTATACTATCGCCTATTACAGCTCCAACAGCAGCAGACAAAATTAAATACCAAATATTAAGACCACCGCTTGCTGCCGCAAAACCAACAAGCGCCACAAACGTCCCCCCAGGGAAAAATGTTCCTACTAAAACCAAGGCTTCAACAAGAGCCGCAACTAGCACTATCCAATACCCAAATGAGCCTAACGAATCTAATACTGGTATTAAAGAATTTAAATAGTCCATTTGAATATATTAACACTACTTGATTACTAATATCCTAAAATTAACAGACTTCACATTTCCTAAACGTATTTCAACATAATAAAATAAACTGAAAAGACCCCTAAAGGGGTCCAATCTGATGCACAATGCGCAGCGAACGGGACTTGAACCCGCAACCTCTCGCGTGACAGGCGAGTGCTCTAACCAAATTGAGCTACCGCTGCAAAAGAAGAACAAGCATATTCTAGCAGAAAACAGTCTAAATATCTCGTGTGCCGGGAGACGGAATTGAACCGTCGACCTTAGGTTTATGAGTCCTACGCTCTAACCAACTGAGCTACCCCGGCGTGAACTACACAAAAATAACACGTTTATGAAAGCGACTCAACGACCAAGTAAACAAAAAGAGCGTTCTATGAAAAGCGCTCTTTTTGTTTACTTGTTGCGGGGGCCGGACTTGCACCGACGTCTCGAGGTTATGAGCCTCGTGAGGTACTACTCCTCCACCCCGCTCTGTTATGTGAAAACAGAAAAACGCCTAAGCATTTTAATACGTATAGCATTGTACCAGTGCAATAATCTTTAGTCAATAAAATAAAACTAAGCCCTCACAACACTCCCAACTCATCAAAAACCTGCCTGTACATTTCAACGACTCGTCGTGCCTCACGTTGTGTAAGTATAAAACTAGAGCCAGTATGAGCTATTTCATTTCTGACCTTATGAGCCTCCCATGCAGAATTAAGAGAACGTAAACTATTCTTTGTAAGATTTTTTAATTTCTCGCCCAAAGAATCCCCGACATACCCTTTTTCAGTTAAAACTTTTTCAAGCAATACATCAGCATCAATAATACCTTGACGCCATTCAGTGGGGTTATCAGACGCAACCATTGCAACAATTTTTTGCCATACCAAATCACCTTTTCTTTCTCCGCGCACGTGAATTGCCGCTTCTTTAAATTGTTCATGCTCTTCTTCATGCATTTGTCGCGTGCGAATAACAACATAAATAATTCCAAAAAACAGAATGGGAGCAGTAAAAACTGCAATAAAATTTAGAGCATCCCATATCCAATATACAGCCTTAATTAGACTATCTCCTTCTAATAGATTTTTTAATAAAGAATAAAAAAAACTAAAAAGAGAATCCAGATTTATCTGCGGGACATTATTTAGTGTTGAGGTCGTATCTTCTGTCATAACCTATTTATTTATCCGCTCAATAACTTTTCCGATTGAAAATAACCTTTTTTCACTTAAATGTGGAGCGATGGCTTGTATACCAACTGGAAGAGATTTTCTTTCTCTGTTCACAGTACCCATTGGTACAGAAAGGGCAGGCATACCTGTTAAATTTGCAGAGACCGTAAATATATCCGCTAAATACATAGAAAGAGGATCATTCTTTTCATTTAGTAAAAATGCTGGTGTGGGGGTAGTTGGGGTCAATATCACATCAACATCTTTCCACGCAGAATTAAAATCTTCCGTAATAAGTCGTCGCACACTCTGTGCCTTTACATAATAAGCATCATAATATCCAGAAGAAAGCACATAAGTACCCAGTAAAATTCTCCGGCGAGTCTCTGGGCCAAATCCAGCTCCGCGAGTCTTTATATACTCTTCCAGGAGACTCTCTCCTTCTTTGTGCAGTCCGTACTTTATTCCATCAAAACGCGCTAAGTTAGATGAAGCTTCGGCTGGCATCACAATATAATACGCGGGGAGAGCATAGTCAGCGTGTGGTAATTCTATATCCTGTATAGCGTACCCTTCTTTCTGAAGTTGACTAATAACTCCTTCAAATACTTCCGCCACATCTTTATCCATTCCTTCTTCTAAAAATTGTCGAGGAACTCCCACTGTATGAATTTCCTTATCATCCTTACCAACATCTCGAGATGTCCCATCTAGAATATCTTTACCAGAGATTACATTATAAAGAATTTCTGCATCAGAAACTGTATTTGTAAGTGGGCCAATAACATCAAAAGACGAGCCTAATGCAATTAAACCAGAACGAGACACCGTTCCGTATGTAGGCTTTAACCCAACCACCCCACAAAAACTGGCTGGCTGACGAATAGATCCACCTGTATCAGAACCAAGAGCCGCAGTCGCGCCACCCATCGCAACCGCCGCTGCAGACCCACCAGAAGAACCTCCAGGGACTCTATCAAGATCGAGAGGATTCTTTGTCGCACCCCATGCAGAATGTTCGGTGGATGAACCCATAGCAAATTCATCCAAATTGGTTCGCCCCAATAAAACAGCGCCAGCTTGTTTGAGTTTAGAAACAACGGTTGCATCGTACGTTCCAGTATACCCCTCTAACACCTTTGACCCTGCTGTACTTTTTTTTCCTTTTACAAGAATATTATCTTTCAAAGCTATTGGTACTCCGCTTAACAAGCTAACATCCCCATCTGCGACCCGCTTGTCTACCTCTTTTGCCTGCTCTAGAACGTCTTCGTACACTTCCAAATATGCGCCCACGTCTTTATCAAGTTTTGAAATAGTATCCAAATATTCACCAGCAACCTCTACTGAGGTAACAGTGCCATTTTTAATTTTCTTGTTAATTCCCTCTATTGTTTCTATACCTTTCATAAATATTATGAAATAATTACTCCTATTCTAAAATACGCCTTACTTTCACGTAACCTTCTTCAGTAGCTGGCGCCTCACGGAGCAAATCTTCTGTAAAAACCCCTCCTTCATGTGGGCTTTCATCTTTACGCATCACATTATACACGTCCCCTAGATGTTCGTTTTCTTTATCTAGAGAAATATTATTTACCAGGGATACATACTCTAAAATTATATCTATCTCTTTGGGTAAATTCTTTACTTCCTCAGAAGAAAGTGTGATGCGAGCAAGGTCTGCCAATTTTTCTATTTCTTCTTTTTTAATCATTTTTATTATTATAACACAGAGGACGTTAGAAGCTTTTGAAACTCATTCTCTGTAAGAACATGTACCTTTAATTCATTAGCTTGATCTAATTTTGACCCTGGATTCTCTCCTGTTACAACATAATCAGTTTGCCTTGACACAGACCCACTTACTGATCCCCCATTTGTACGAATAATATCTTTTACGTCTTCTCTAGAGAAAAACTTTAAAGTCCCAGTAATAACAAAAGTCTTCCCAGAAAAAACACCTTTTTTCTGAGCACTTTTCAATACACTGACGTGTTTAGTAAGTCTATCCACAAGGACTATGTTTTCTTTTTTGAAAAACCAATCGTGAAGAGACTCGGCCACAACACCCCCAACACCTGGAAGTTTCTCGAGATCTTCTACGGAAGCTTTCCGAACATTCTGAAATGTCCCAAAATGGTTAGCTAAATCATGTGCAGTTTCTTCTCCCACCTGATCAATAGATAACGCAATCAAGAACTGAGGTAATGCTATTTTTTTTGCTTTTTGTATTGCTTTGATTAAATTATCTGCAGACTTTTCTTTAAAACTAGGTAAGTCTAAAACATCCCCTTCTGTTATAGTGAATAAATCGTCATAAGAACTAACTATCCCCTTCTCAAGCAATAGATCAATAATCTTAGGACCTAATCCCTCTATATTAAAAGCTTTTTTTGACACAAAGTGATGAAATTTTTTACTTACTTGCTCAAAAGAATTACCACTTACACACTTATATGCTGCTTGTCCAGGAATACGGCGAACTGCCCCGTCACCACCACACCCTGAAATCTTATCCGGAAAAGAAAATGGTTTTGCTTTTGGAATACGTAAATCTTTAATTACATATAATATCTCTGGAATAACATCGCCAGCCTTTTGTATAACAACTGTATCTCCAATTCTTATATCAAGTCTCTTGATTTGATCCTCATTATGAAGAGTGGCTCGAGAAACTACTGAACCATCAACTCGTACAGGACGTAAACGAGCAACTGGAGTTACAACAGCAGTTCTCCCAACTTGAAAGACAATATCTTCCAAAACAGTGGTCGCTTGTTCAGCAGGAAATTTAAAAGCAATTGCAAAACGTGGAGCTTTCCCAGTATATCCAAGAGCTTTTTGTGCAGCCACACTATTCACTTTTACCACCACCCCATCCATACCAAACTGAACATTTTCTCTCCTCGAAAGCCATTTAGTGTAGTAAGTCATTACACTAGGAATACTCGATACTTTCTCAAAATTGCGGTTTATCTTAAACCCTAAATGAGAAAGAAGCTCTAATGCCTCTACTTGAGTCTTAGGAAGTATAATTTTTTCATTCGCAACATCCAAACTATTCAGATCGTACATGAAACAATCAAGGTTGCGAGATGCTGCAACTTTTGGATCAAGTTGACGTAATGTTCCAGCAGCTACATTTCTAGGATTTGCAAAGACTGACTCATTATTTTTTTTCCTCTGTGTGTTAATACGCTTGAATTCTTTAAGAGGAAGCCAAACCTCTCCACCAACAACGATATCCACTTTTTTTTGAAGTATTAAAGGGATACTTCCTATCGTTTTTAGGTTTTGAGTAACATTCTCACCCACGACACCATTACCTCTAGTAGCTCCCTCAACAAATACTCCTTTTTTATAAGTAAGTACTACTTTAAGCCCATCTACCTTATGCTCGCAGACATACTCACGTGCAAAAACACTTAAACCAGTATTCTTTTTTAAAAAACGCATAATTTTTTCCTCCCATCTTAAAAGCTCTTGCTCTGTAAAAACATTGTCATACGACCACTGCCTTACTTTGTGATGAACTTTCTCAAACGAATCAAGAGGATCACCCCCCACACGTTCCGTCGGGCTTGCTACCTCCTTAAGACTGGGAAATTCCGTTTCTAAACTTACTAAGTCAGAAAATAAAGAATCATATACTTCATCTGACACCTCTGGCTGATCCAAAACGTGATATTTATATTGATGTTCGCGAATTATATCAACAAGTTTTTTATACTGAGTATGTATTTTTTTTGATATTTTATCTTTTTTCATAAGCAAAAAATAGAGCTGTCATGTACAACCTAACACCGTTTAAGAGCCTATCCAAGATGTAACCTATACAATCAATTATTTTATAATAGGCATACTGTCTTACACAACAAAAAGTCTTCTCTATTAACTTTATATACTTAATAAGTAGCACGTATAGCACGTTCTACACGTCGTGGATTATTGGAATCACAAGTATTATACCCACGAGCCTCAACATAAGTACGACGAGGAGATTCCGTCTTTCGAACAGTAACATCCACACAATACGGCTGAGGAGAAAGGTCTAATCTAAAAGTGTCTTCCACTCCGTAATTTTTCCCGCCGACATTCGGAAGCAAAACTCCGCTACAAGTAATACCTTGGGTTGCTCCAGGAGAAAATGTGCCTGATTGGAAATCCCAGTAAAATGCACACTCTATCCCAGTGTCAGCAGCATAAAATGCAAACTGCGAATCACGGGCTGTTGCAGACAAAACTAATTCTTTTTGACCTATATTGAAAATTGCCAGACCAATAGCTAGCAAAAGAGAAGAAACAAGAACAGAAAAGAGCAAAACAAAACCTTGTTTGTTTTGCGAACTCGTATTAAGATTTCTTAATACAAAAACGACCTTATGTTCTTTTTTATTATTAAATGGATGAAAAATATACATACTCTATTCTTAGTTAAGATATTAAGGAATATCTGGAACTCGTTGAGTTATCGTAGTCTGTAAGTTAAATTTGGTCTCAGAACGAACAGAAACTCCTGCTGTTCCGCTAATAGTAACCAAAATCCTTGACTGCAGGCTATCATTAGGATCTGACCCAATAACATAAAACTTTAAATGATCTATACGCACTCGTGAAGATGTAAGGCTTACAAAAGTGCTGCCCCCATCTAACGATCTTTCAATAGATGTGCCATTCAGACGATATACTACTTGGTCGTCGCGCTCATTAGGATTACCATCATGTGCCTCAAATGCAATTAACGTCCCGCCATTGACACAATCCAAGGGTTTTTCAATTCCATTACTATCTACCGGGGCAGGATTAGAGTTCCCTTGAAAACAATAGTACGAGGACCCTACTCGAGCGGTGCGAGACATACTCTCAATCGCAAAACTTATATTATTTATTACAGATTGTAATGATTGCGCTTTTCGGTTTGCATCAATTACAGTCACGAGAGAACCTATAGCAACAAGCATTACTATACTAAAAATTGAAACAGCAACCATCATTTCAATAAGGGTAAACCCTCTTATTGATTTTCTTGCCGTATTTTTTGCGCGTATGTTTTCAAAAAAGATATTTACAAAAAAAGTCAGTGAGAGGGTGGACTCTTTATTTCTATCTATCTTATCCATATATGCATATATTTTCATCATTTTCCAAGCCAGTTATAAATACTCTCCTTTGAAGTGAAGTTGTTCTGAAAAGAACTAGTCTGCCACGACACTTTTACGTCAACCGTGTATTCATTACCTGGATTATTTACAACAGGAGAGAGAGTTACTGTCCGCTGAAACGAGGTTGGATTGTCTCCTGACCCATTTCCATATCCATAAATACCAGCGACATCATTATACGTAAGATCTGGACAGACACCATTTGGACATTCTGAAATTGTGTCGTTTGCTGTATCTATCTGACAAACCTTAGGAGTAATGCATAGAGACAGATCCCCACTCAACCAAGAACTTCCCGCTAGGAAATTACTATCACGTCTGTATCGTACAAACTCAACAGCATCTTGAGCTAAATACGAGGCTACCAACTGATCACGAGCAACCAAAGCTGAAAAGAGACTGCGGGTTGCAAGTGTAAGAGGACCAACGATAGCCATTAGGAGGATGGTTATTGCAACAAAGGTTTCAATCAGAGTAAACCCACGTTCTCTATGTATTGTATCAGAATTTCTTAGTGCGAAAGCTGAAACACCCCCTTCTTTATTTGTTTTTATATAATGAAAATATCCAGACATTTTTTATATTACATTACCATACGCATAATAAATCAAATTTTATTTGTTAAACTCTTCTATTTAGACTGCTTACAAAAAACAGATGTCTGCTTCCATAAATACCCGTTATAATAAAATTGTAATTAACTTCATTCATAATTTGATTTTTTTTCACTCAAAAAACTTTCCACGCCAGACATATATAATAAAGCAATGGGCCTAGTTCCTATTATTGACAGTCCTTTTCCTACAGAAATTTGACCGGTAGTTGCCACAAATATACTTTGCTTAACTCCTTTAGTAGAAGCGACTGTTACGCGCACTTCCTGATATTTATCTCCTAACGGATTACTATTTAAAAATGCATCCGGATCAGGTCTTTTAAAAACAACAGCCACGCCATTTAACGAAGAGTCCGTTGATGTGCATCTCTCAGTCAGATTAGAAAATATCCCGCAAATATCACTTATCTTATATCCACTTCCAAGAGTAAAACTATCTATGCACTCAGACCCAGGAAGGCCGCATGGAATATTGTTAAACTGAAAATTATTATCAACATCTGCAAAAAAAATATAAGAGGTGTTATTATCTTTGTCAAAATAGATACCATATCCTGAGTTAAAACCACCCCCGCTCGACCCTTCTCGTACTGAAAGTCCATACGATTGCGCCTGACGTAGAGACAATGCTATGTCATACGCCAAACTATCCAGCAAAGTCCGACTGTTGAATTGACTATAACTCGCTAAACCAACCATAGAGATAAGACCAAAAATACTTATCACCATTAGCAATTCTATAAGGGAAAAACCTTTTTTGTCTTTTGTTATATATTCCACAAAATAAGTTGTATAAGACCCCCTTCAAAAAAGAAACCTGCCGCAAATCCTAAGAGGAGAAAGGGAGCAAACGGAACCTCACTACTTATTGTATGGTGAAAATGTGACAAGAACAATCTGCTTTTCCACGCCTGACACGATAAAAATTTCCGCCTTATGTAAGAAATAAGAAGAACTGTAATACCATAAAGAGCCCCTGCCCAAAAAGCAACCAAAATTGCCGCTAGACCGATTTGTATTCCAAGCAACCAACCTAAAGAAAGAGTCAGTTTCGCATCACCAAGCCCCATCCACCTCCCTTTAGAAACTAGCCAAAGCAGAAAAAGAGGAAGAGCTACAATTGGCCCCGCAAAAAGCTGGAAAAAGGTCGGGATAACAAAAGATAAACTGTGAAAATCAAAAAAGATGCCCGAAAATGAAAGTAGTGCTGCTGAGAAAGATAGACTATTTGGCACAATAGTATGTCGAATGTCGTAAATACCTATAACAATGAATATGCTAGCCAACAATGCAAAAAAGAGAAAGTCATATATGGAAATACTCTTGAAAAAAACTGAAACGAATATAATTCCAGTCAATACTTCAACTATAAAATACTGGATAGAAAGTTTACTTTTACAAAACCTGCAGTGTCCTTTTAAAACAAGAAAAGAGAATAATGGAAACAACTCAAACCACGACAGCTCATGTGAACAAGAAGAACATGCCGACCTGCCATAAATTGTCCTGCCTGTGTTATACCGCAAAGCTAATACATTTAAAAAACTGCCAATGATCGCGCCAAGCAGAAAAATAAAAATATAGATGATTAAAGTTTCAGAACCATACATATCTTACAATTATACATACTCACAACCACTTCTTATAACCTACTTCACCTATGTTTTGAATAAGTACAGATTTTCAAACTCAAATCCTTATCCTTCTGTAGTTATAAAGCTCCAAAAAACCACAAGGTTAAACCTCGGAAAAAGCTAAGGCTAATAAATTATGGCTTTACATCATAAATAGGATCATCTCCTTTAAAGTCAGCTACACTACTAGCGCCGTCGGGACAATTTGTTCCTACTACACCAAGTTTAATATCTTTATCCCCATCAAGAACTTTCTGTTGTTTGTCTTCCAAAACAGCCCCTAAATGATAACTGGTACAACCAACATTAAGTGCTGAATAAAGATACTGTTCCCCTGTTTGCGGGTCAACAGGAAGAGTTTCAATAAAACCTTTTCGGACAAGTTCGGTATTTAATGACGAAGGGTATCCACCAAATTTATCAAAATAATCAGCTAACGTTTTTTGAAGTGAGGTAATATCTTCTATTCTACGTTCATCCCTATCACTAACGCGTGTAGCAGAAAAAGAATTAATCGCAATAACCGCTAATACGCCGATAAAGAGTACAGACACAACAAGCTCAACAGTGGTAAAACCATAATAGGAGTGAGAATGGTATCTATATTTCATATTCACTTATTATACTACACAAGACTTACTAAACACACAAAATACCAGTTCAAACTGGTATTTTGTGTGTTTACATTATCAAGACGATAACGAAACGAGGCTAACTCTAAAATAAGTATTAAGGACCTACCTTATAGTTAATTCCCGAAACGGTAATATCCAGAGTAGGACATGTGTCACTTGGAGAAGGAAGTGTTCCTTCTATCTGAGTTCCTAAACAGTACTCAGCTCCATTTGTATCTGAAATATACTGATAATCTGCTCCAGAGGAAGGCTCCGACGGGATGGTTGAAATATAACCACTCGAAACAAGAGCGGCAAGTGTCGTACTTGCACTTCCTTGAGTTGTGCTAATAGGATATGCATTACTATTTGCGTCAAAGTAAAGCTCAAGCGCAAGTTGCAACTGCTTCATATCAGACACTCTCCTAGCATCACGTGCTTTCTTTCGAGCTGTGTTTAAAGAAGCAAGAACCACAGACGAGAGGATACCTATTATAGCGATAACAACAAGAAGTTCAATAAGTGTAAAACCTCTATTCTTTTGCTTATAAAGCATAATTTAAATTAAATTAATTCATTAAAGCTCGACCACTTCCTATACAAAGAAGGTTTTGCTTGTCCCTTATTATAACAATTACACACAAAAACAAACAATATAGATGTGGATAATATAATTTATCTGATTTAAAAATTAGGTAATCCTTTAAAAGAAATCTCTAAATAGCAGAGGATATGCTATAGATGGGAAGAAGAATTGCCGAAAGCAAAAGCCCGACACCCAAACCCAAACCAACTACCATTACAGGTTCAATCAAGTTCACAAGTGTGTCAACTGCATTGGTAACTTCTCTGCGATAAAACTTAGCTAATGTCTTGAGAATCTTACCAAGCTCTCCTGTCTCCTCCCCAACCTTTATCATCTGAACCATTATTCCCGGAAATTCTGGATAATTACCTAATGTATCAGACACTGAACGACCTGACTTAATAGCTTGAGTAGCCTCTACTAAAGTGTCTTTAAACACACGATTGTCAACAATTTCTGCAGTAATTTCAAGCGCGCGCACCATCGGAATACCACTACTGAGCATAGTACTCATACTATCTGCAACTCGAGAAAGATAGAGCTTCCTATATAAGTCGCCTATATATGGAAGTGAGATTTTGAGTTTTGCCAAAGCATACTCTCCTTCATTTGTACGACCATACCTCCATAAAAAGAAAATGCCAACTAATAGAAAAATGAGCATAAACACTCCATATTTGATGAAAAAATCAGAAAACCCCATAACTACTCTTGTTAGAAATGGTAGCTCTTGCCCAGCCTCAGTCAAAACTGCGCTAATCCGCGGGACAACAATCGTCAACATTAAAACCATAACCGTTATAAATGTAAACACAACAAAGGCTGGGTAGATGAGCGCATTGCGCGCGCGAGAATATACTTCATATGTACGATCTAGATGGTCTGCCAAATATAAAAAAGTTTCATCAAGCTTCCCAATCTCTTCACCAGAACGAACCATGTTTACATAAAAGAGAGAGAATACTTTAGGATGTTTTTCAAGTGCGTTAGCTATAGAACTCCCGCCCTGCAAATCATCACCTATCTCATTCATCGTGCGTTCCAAAAGTGGCGATGCTGCTTCTTTAGCTAACAGACGAAATACGCGCAACGCAGAAACTTGGGCTTCAAACATTGTTGATATCTGACGAAATAAAATAACAAGTTCTTGGCTTGATACGTGCTCAAAAAGATTCATCCTGAGTACAGACTTCTTGTCTGCAGAGGTGATAGAGACTACCACAAACCCACGGCGCTGCAGTGCGCTAATAGCGGCTTCTTCTGACACAGCATCTATACTGCCATCTCTTTTTTCTCCGCCTTTTTCAAAAATCTGATAGTTAAATAACATACACGCAAGTTAAAATAATTTATTCTAGATGTTTTTATATTATCTGCTTTTTACAAAAGTCTCTCCAGTATCTTTGGATCAAGTGAGCGTGAGAAAGCGTTTTCTACAGTAATCTCACCACGACGCACAAGGTCCGCTAGCGACCTGTTCATATCTATCATCCCATCGTCAGAGCTTGTCTCTATAACAGTATTGATTTCATGTGTACGCTCTTCCCGTATTAGGTTTGAAACAGCGGTATTGTTAATAAGAAGCTCAAATGCGGGGATCAATCCCCCAGACACTCTAGGAATAAGACGTTGAGAAAAAATTCCAATCAAACTCCCTGCAAGCTGAAGACGAATTTGTTGTTGCTGTCCTGCGGGAAATGAGTCAATGATACGGTCTATAGTCTGCGCAGCATTATTAGTATGAAGAGTGGAAAGTACCAAATGCCCAGTTTCAGCTGCTGTAACAGCTGCCGACATCGTCTCAGTACCTCGCATTTCACCAATCATTATGACATCCACGTCTTGTCGAAACACTGACAGTAATGCTGTTTGAAAATTATCCGTATCAATCTTAACCTCTCGTTGATCAATTATTGATTTCTGTTGCGTAAAGAGATACTCTATTGGATCTTCTATAGTCACAATATGCTCAGTTCTTTCTGTATTAATCAACTCAATCAATGCAGCAAGAGTGGTGGTTTTCCCTTGTCCAACAGGCCCCACCACAAGGAAAAAACCTTGCTGACGTTTTGCGAAATTGGCTAAAAGAGGAGGAATAGACAACTCCTCAAGGCTACGGATTTTTTCTTGAACTAAACGAAGAGCTATAGAAATACTTCCTTTTTGAAAAAAAGCATTTCCTCTAAAACGAATCTTTTCATTATATGTATAAGAAAAATCTATTTCATGTTTTTTTAAAAAAAGATTCTTTTGTTCTTCAGACAAAAGTTCTGAAACAAGACCAAGCGTATCCTCTGCAGTTAGTTGCTTTTTCTTTAACAGAGGTATGAGAACATCATTAACCCTAACGACAGGATGATTACCAGCAGAAAGATGAATATCCGAACCATTCTCTTTAGCTACAATTTCAATATATTCCTTGAGTTCCTGTGAGTGATTCATTTCGATGTTAAATGCTTTGTAATAATAGTGGACACCGTCTCAAGTACTTCCGATGGAACCATGTCAGCTTTTACAATATATTCATTTGTTCCATGCTCTTTCGCAAGCTCTATATCACGCTCCTCGCCTTGATTTGAAAGAGCAATCAACAAAGCTCCTTTTGCCAATTTTTCTTTCTTTATAGTATCCAATAACTCAAACCCATCTACTCCGGGCATAACAATATCAAAAAGTATAACATTGGGCGTGGCTCCATCACGAAGCTTACCTATAGCCTCCTCTCCTGACGAACTGCTATCTACTTTAAAACCCTTTTCTTTAAACTTAAGGGTATACATGTCAAGCAGAAAAGTATCGTCGTCAATTATGTGAATTGTATATTTATCTTTCATATTATTATTTAGCGGAAATATCTATAGTTTTTTCAGGTTCATTATCTTCCTCTTCAGAAATTTCTTCGGATTGAACATCTTCACCTCCCGATAAATCTTTCCCAAGTGTGTTTATTTCTTCAAAAGGAACGATCTTGTTAGCAGCTTTCATAATAGCATCTTCTTTCATTGTGAGCATCCCTCTCTTGCGCGCTATTGTGTAAATAGCCGACTCCACAGGGTTAGTAAGTATCGCTTTTTCAATTTCTTTATCCATCTGCATGACTTCAAACACTGCTGTACGTCCACGTGTACCATTGGGACAATCAGATGTTGGCTGTGCTCTGAATAATTTTTCCATTACTGGTAACTTTTTTCTAAATTTTTCAGGTAAATCTTCAAATTGTTTATCTATCATAAGCTTAATACTCCCTTCAACGGAAATAGGAACTCCCGCTCCTTCACACAATGTTCGTACAAGTCGCTGAGCAACAGTTATTATGAGAGTAGGAGCAATTAAGTATGGATCGACTCCCATGTCAATCAAACGAGGAATAACTCCAACAGCGCTGTTGGTATGTATTGTGGATAAAACTAAATGACCAGTAAGTGCGGCCTGTACAGCCAATTGAGCTGTTTCTTTATCACGAATCTCACCAACCATGATAATATCCGGGTCTTGTCGCAAAGTAGTACGTAATCCGTTTGCAAACGTGTACCCTATCTCAGGTCTAATTTGAGACTGATTAATGCCATCTATGTTGTATTCCACAGGATCTTCCAGTGAAAGTACATTCTTTTTTTCTCGATCAACAAGATTTAACATCGAATACAATGTTGTGGTTTTCCCAGAACCAGTGGGACCTGAGATTAAAATCATTCCAAAAGGTTTTTCAATGGCATTACTGACCAACTCAAGATTCCTTCCTGAAAGACCCATAGCTTCTAGTTCTTGAACTCCACGTTCCGTATCCAAAATACGCATTACAATCTTTTCTCCGTAATAAGTTGGAAATGTTGAAACTCTGAAATCAACCCTGCGTCCCAGGACATTTGCAGAAAAACGCCCATCTTGCGGTTTTCTTTTTTCGTCTAGACGCATAGAAGAAAGAATTTTGATCCTAGCTACAACAGCTTGGTGCACCTGAATAGGAAGAACTAGCGAAGTGTTTAGCACTCCATCTACACGAAAGCGGACTCTAACATCTTTACTCATGTGCTCAATATGTACATCAGACGCTTTACCTTCAACGGCATAACGCAAAATTGTTGCAACAATTTTGGTAACAGGAGCATCTTCTTTGATAGCTTTATTTGTACCATCTTTTTGTTTAGAGACTGTAACCTTTTCGTCGGTCTTTGCTTTCTCGCTTGCTTCTTTAACGTCACTTGAAATAGCGCCTGAAAGATCAGTGAGAGCTTTGTTTACTTCACCTGAAAGACCTTTATACATCTCTACAACACGATTAAAGTCTTTGAGAGAAATCAAAAACACTTTAAACGGTAGACTTATTTTTGACGATATAAAATTTAGGGCATCTAGGGCTTCAATATTATCTGGGTCAGTAACTCCCACCTCCAAAACACCATCAACAACTGCCAACGGAACAAACTGATAATGTCGTGCCGATTCTTCTGGTATATAGCTCAATACCTCGAAAGGAATGGGGTCTTCTCCAACCTTGCGTGATGGAACTGCCAGTCCTTCGGATTTTGCCTTAAAAATAAGATCACTGTCTATCCCACGTCCCTCAAGTACATCCTCCAAAGATATTTTTTTCTCCTCCACCTCTTTTTCTACCGACGCGACATCTTCTCTGTCTAATATTTTTTTATCTACAAGTGTCTCTAAAAGATTCATCTCATTTAATTAACAGAGAAATAAAATATATCCTCTTATTCTACTTCTATTATTCCGACTACAAGCCTCTTCCTGCAAAAAATTCAAATGGTCGGAATGGATTAGTTCGACCAGTTGGCTCAGGTGATATCTCTTTACCTAAATCAACAAGACTACGAAACTCAGGTGTACTAAACAATGAGCCATCTAGTTCGATTGACTTGAGAGAAAGAACCAAAGTCAATAACTCTGTGTCTACAGTAACTCCCGCCCCACCTTTTTCTTGAGTGAGGGTAGAACTATCATTATTTGTAAAATATACAGAATATATGGCAAACAGTATGACCGTAACAAGTATGCTCAAGATTATCATTTTATATTGTTTAAAAAATTCCATATTTAGTTTCAATTAAGCCAATAGGCTTGCACACTCACCTTAAAATCAAAATTATTTTCGTTTAAAGACACATCTAACTCAACGACATCAACCAAACGAAGACTTTTCTCCAAATCCACAAGAAATTCTTTAAAAGCTTCATAAGTGGCTTGCGTAGAGAAAGACAAAATCACAGAACCATACGCTTCCTCGCTAGACACTTCAACAGCCCCTGCCGATTGCTTAGCAGCCTTTTTGTCTATAGACACATCTTGAATGCGCATACCGTGTAATCGTGCCAGATTGTCTAAGGCAAGTATTAAACGCACGTTATCCAAATTATCAGGAAGCATTTTACGAAGACTCCCCAAATCCTCTGCTGAAAAACTATTATATTTGGTTAGTAGAGAACCCTTTAATTTTTTTAATTCTACAGAACGCGATAAAGCTGAGTCAAATTGTTTCTCTTGCGCGCGAAGAATAAGAACTTTTTGATAATACGAATCGGTTAAACCAAAAAAGAGTAAAATGGCTGTTGTTATAAATAAGACTGGGAGTATGTAACGCATAAGATTTTAATTTATTGGAGTTGAACTAGATTGTTCAGACGTTGAGGAAGAATTCCCCTCAAGACCAGAAGTCGACCCATTGATTGCTCCTTTATCGTTATTGATAATGGAATTTTCAAGTGAATACGCTGTGGTATTTTTCTCAATATACCTTCTATATGACATAGAATCACTTCCAACAAAAGCAGACACATCAAATAAAGCATTTCCATTTTGATTAACGTCTAAATTAGAAAAAATTGGCTCTTCTATAGACCTTTCTTTGTTGAAGGCATCAGACTGTAGGGCTACCGAAGCAAAACTCCTAGCCTCTCCAGTCATAGAAATTGAAGAACGCCCATCGGGTAATATTAAATATTTTAAATCTCTAAACTGCACCGTTTTTAACGTCAACTCCTCCAAAAGATCAAACAAAAGAGTCGGAGCATTGTGCTTATTAAGTAAATCTTGCGCCGTGTTAATACGTAGATCAAGACGTTTCAGTTCGTTTAGTTGGGCAGGAGCGAATGAAGCGCGTGCTGTCTGGAGCTCTTTATCTTTACGAGTTATATTTTGTTCCAAAAATCCCTTATAAAAAAACAACCCCGCCGAAACAGCAACGACACCAAGAAGAAGAAATAATGATAAGAAAAAGATAATACCTCCTTGAAAATTATGCTGTGGACGTACTTTCCCAGATGTTATTGGTTTTTTTGGGATAAAAGAAGATTGAATTTTTGATTCCATTATATCTATTTTTTAAATTTTACCACACGCATCCGTATGTCACTTTAAGCTGGACAGACAAAAAGTCCAACATCGTATTTTATATCTTTAGTATATAGTATGAGAAAAAAGCTACCTACTTAGGTTATAAACACCTAGCCAAAGTCCATTGCTTAACTTAAGAAGTCTCCTGCAGTTTGCGTAGAGCGAGTCCCACCGCAACAGAAAATTCTGGACCTACTTGCTGTAACACATCCTCAAGGAAAGCAGGGGCATCCGTCTTTGCAAAAGGATCCCCAAGAATTACATCTGTTTCTAATTTCTCTTTAGCTAAAGGCAAAAGACCTTTAAGAACAGACCCGCCACCAGTTAATACCAAACGACCAATATTACGATTGTTCTTACGCCCATACGAAAGCAGTACCCTGTTTACCTCAGAAAAAATATGTCCTAAAGGAACTAGTATCGCCTCACGCACATTTGGGTCATCCCCTAACAAGCCATCTGTGCGTTTCAGCTTTTCTGCTTGTTCAATGCTCATTTCAAGGGAACGAGATAAAGATAGAGTTAAATCTTGAGATCCCCTATTTATAAGATGGGATACTTTCACCACCCCATATTCAACTATATACAACTTCGTTTTTCCTGCACCAATATCAAGTACTCCTATAGGAGAAAGAGTTTGCCCAATAACTGCGCGTATACTACTAAAAATTTCAATTTCAAAAAAATGCTCGGCGAGAGAAGCCCCTTCTATAATTGTCTGATACACAGAGAGAACATCGTTATGTATAGCGACAAGTAATACATTTGTTGGTTTAATGCTTGGAATATTTTTTTTATCCTTATTATTACCTTCCTCAGCTGTATTAACCCTTACTCCATCATCTACATCAGGTACAACAAACCAATCAAGGGAGACTTCATTGATCGGAACTGGTATATATTTTCTAGCCTCCAGCGGAATCATCTTTTTAAGCTGTTTTTCAGACAATGACGGCAAACTAATCATCGTAACTAAGCTAGATGTAAATGGAATAGATACTCCTCCCGTACGAGATGTAACATTTGCTTCTGACATTACATCAAGAAGCGCTCGTATTATTTTTTCAGTTGGCAGTACCGTGGCTTGACCTATCTCAAGATCCGCATAAGGACCTAGTGCTATCTCTCCATAAGTTTCAAGAACTGCGACTCCTCGTTTACGACACAACTGCACCACCTTAATTGAAGACGAGCCAATATCCACCCCTATCACACTACTGGGTGGTTGCTTAAAAAACTTTTGACCTGATTGTAATAATTCTGAAAAAAAATTCACCATGGTGTGCAAAACAAATGTACTATACGCTGTAGTATATCATCCACTATGCAAAATTTATACACAAAATACATAAAAACTAGCCATAGAGAAAAACTTCTTTCTTATATGCATTTTTTAACAACTCACATCCTTGATCTTTTCTTTCCTGTACAAGAAATAGAACGCCAGATTTTAGAGTTAAAAGAAGAAGACTTTTTGAAATACCAAAATATTAAAAATTTCAATGAAAAATGTGTCGCTCTCTTCCAATACAGACAACCTATTATAAAAAGAATGATCTGGCTTTTAAAATACCACAACAATGCCCACGTGTCAGACTTGTTTGCAAAAGCTGTTGGAGAATATCTAACAATTTCTCTTGGAGATATGCATTTATTTTCAAATTTTAGCAATCCAATTCTTATACCAATTCCTATCTCCCACACTCGCTTACACGAACGTGGCTTCAACCAGACCAAGCAAGTCGCAGAAAAAATAATTTCTCAATTCCCTTTTATATCTTTAGGAGAAAAAAATGCTCTGATTAAATACCGTGACAGCAAACCTCAAACCACCCTGGCTCGAAAAGACCGTCTTAACAATGTAAAGGATACATTCAAAGCAAATGATAAAACCATTTATGGACAAAACATCATCCTGCTTGATGACGTAATAACAACAGGAAGCACTCTGAAAGAAGCTGAGGAGACCTTGCTTAAGGCTGGTGCAAAAAATATTTTATGTATTGCTATTGCTTACTAAGTCACCACTCTTAAAACAAGCCTTTCTCACTGGTACAAAAGGTATTTGATTTGTGATATCGTATAGCTTACTTAAGGTTTAAATGGAGGTTTAGTTGAGTGTTAAGAGCATAGCGATTAGCCACAAACAGCAGTGACTGATACTCTAAATACCTAAACGTAGTCGTGAAATAGGAACATACAAAATATACGGAGGGTTGGCTGAGTGCTCAATGAAATCCTACTGGATGTGGTAATATCCAGTAGTTGATTGAATTAGTGATTGATACTCGAACTTCTGCAAGAATAAACAAAGTTCTTACAGAGCACAGTATAAATGGAGGGTTGGCTGAGTGGTCGAAAGCGCTTCACTGCTAACGAAGTAAGGGTTTATAGCCCTTCATGGGTTCGAATCCCATACCCTCCGCCATTGACAGCTAGCACGAGGTACCTTGTAGGCAACCTGCTATACAAACTTCTCGGTTGCGTTAGGATAAAAATATGGATAAAAAAGAATTTAGAAAAAACTTATTTCGCTGGATTGTGTTATTGCCAGGAGCTTTACTCTCAGGAGTTTTGGCAACCTTTCCACTACACTGGGTACTTTCGTTAAAATCCTCTTACAATGGAACTTTTTTAGGTTTTATTGAATTATCTCCAGAGGCATTTGTTGCTATTGAACGTGCATTGACCCCATTTGTGATTGCAATAATTTTTGTCTTGGTTGGTGCGAAAATTGCTCCGACAAATAAATTTAAAACTGCTGTTGCTCTTTCAGTTATTTATATAATTTTTGCTATTGGAATAATATTTTTCGCCACCACTTCTAGCCTGCAAATATCGCTAGACTTGAGAAGTGCAGGGCCTATTTTAGGATTACTTCTTGGTTTATATATAGTCTGGCGTGAGTCTAAGAATTCTAACGACCAAATTGAGTGGAAGAAATAAATTATGAGCAAAATAATATCAAAACATTTAGTAGAAATAAAATACAAACCAAGCTCTCGTTTTTTAGATAAACGAGGCGAAATTGCCGATTTGTTATCTAGTACAACCTTTGACCAGTGGAATATATCTACAAATAGAATAGATTTTTCTAGTAAGGAGCAAGAGAATATAGGAGCGTTCATTAGTTTTAGAAATCTGGGAGTATTTACAAACTATCCCAACACACAAGATTTTTTCGTTGAGAAAGCAAAAGATTTTATTCGTTCCGCGTGGACTTATTTTCCAACAGGTAGTATTACCCGCGTTGGAGTGAGATCAACTTATTTAATTGAAGCTAAAGACTTTAAGAGTGCCTTTGATAACTACCGTTCTAAATTTCTTGCCATAACGGAGGATGAGCTCAAACAATTTAATGGAGATTTAATTGATATTGGTTTTCCGTTGAATTTTGTAGTAGGTGAAGATTTTTTCAATGTGACTACGGGGCCAATGGAAAAATCACAATCCAAAGAAATGGTCATTGATGATGAAAAATTACCCAAAACTGGCATTTATGTAGACGTGGATTATTTTCGCAAAGAATTTTCACCACATACTACACAAAAAAACATCCTTGATTTTATAGATAAAGGTATAAAAAAAGCTGATGATGTAAGCAAATTGATCGTCAAATGGACGGCAAAATAAAATGATGACTGACACGAGAAATATCAAAAATGAAGAAATAGAAGCAACGGAAAAAACTGGGGGCGATTTTTTTGACGATAAGAAAGAAGAAACATCACAAGATACGGAAAAATCTGTAGGTACCGAAAGCGGTATAGTGAATGAAACGGAAGAAGATTTTGTTGATCAAGGCAGAAATCCAACACCCTTTGAAATTAGCAGGATACGATATTATGATAGTGAGAAGAAAAAAAATGACGCAAAAACATCAGTTTTCACTGTATTAAAGTATCTAATTCCGATTTTTGCGTCTATTATTATCGGACTTCTCGCGTTTTTTGGTGGTATTTGGGCTTATAAACTTAATAATATTGCAGAGCCGATAGGTGGATTAAAAGTTGAAGTTCAGTATCTGAAAGAAAATATCACAGAATTGAAAACAAAGATTAAAGATTTACAAAATATTTAGAGGAAATTCAATAAAATTGTTTAGTGCACGAGGAACCTTAAATTAATAAGCTCAAAAAGTCTAAAATGACATTGCAGGGCTTGACCGACCACGGTCTGAGCACGAGACCCTCCGCAAATTTACAATTTCAGAATTTTCGGAAGTTTTACGCACCTGCGGTGCGGTCACCCCGCCTGCGGGCGGGACAAAAAGGGCTGATTTTGCAGAGCTTCGCTCTGCTCGCAATTCTGCCGAAAATGACAAAATCGCAAATTGGCGGTACCTTTTGGATGAAATCCGAACTTTCTTTGAAGAAAATCCCCAATAGGAAGCGGAACGCTTCGCGTGCTTTCTCTCGCGCCCTGCGGAGCGCGTACAACGACAACACCGCGCCATTGCCCTCGTACCTCGGGCGACCGCCCGACCAAAACTATTTCCTTTTCAATTTTTTGTTCGGCTCCTCCCCAGACCCCTCCGCCGATAGGCGAAAGAGCGGTAAGAAAATGGTTTTGTCGGTCGGGTTCGC
>CAZNKJ010000008.1:0-31124 GCA_964574145.1 uncultured Candidatus Saccharibacteria bacterium | reverse complement strand
GGTTTTGTGAAATTTAAAGAGCAAAGTTCCCAACATATTCAGCCTCCAACACAAAACGCTCGCCAGGATCTCCAAAAGAATTACAAGTAGATAACACAAGACGCTTCCCTTTACCAGAAATCTGAATGATGGCCTCGTCCGCATTTACTTTTCGCACATCTGTAACTTTATATATATTTACAAACCCTTTTGATTCAACACGCACAAATGCTCCTCTCTTAACTTTTTCTAGATTATTAAATGCGCGAAAATTCTGATTTCTCACCGTAGGGAGAAAACTGGAATGCCCAAAAAGAAACATCGTTGAATTATCATCCATAAATCCTGAACCAGGATAACGAACAGCCCCAGAGAGGAGCGCCTTATCCAAGACAGCCACATCATTGTCTTTAGGATTTTCTATCCCAACCTTAATCCCGACAGATTCAATAATTATCTGAACTGGTATATTTGAGATACTCACCTCTGAAGTTGTACTTCTAACACGAGCAGGTTCTAGCTTCTCTGAAGAAGCATACACTGTACTTAAAACTTCTTTCTGTACATCAGAAGAACTTAAAGATTGACGTTTTTCTGGAATAAACCCCACCACATTAAGCATTGCAAGAGAAGATACGAATATAAAAACAAAAAAAGATACGAAAGTAAAACGATGTATAGACAGCTCTTGTAGAACCGTTTCTGGTTTGTTTGTATGCTGTTTTAGGTCCATAGATAATGCTTTTTGATATATATTTTATACATTATTTATATCAGAAAGTCAAATTTACACAAAAACATCTATTACTCTCTAATCTAATACCCTAATTTTATGAGGTTGGATTCAGCAGATAAGAATAAGTGGGTATATAAAAAAATACCACATCAAAAACATATGACATGGTAAAGAGAAGGTTTTTTACTTGAACTCTACATTTTTACAATTAAATCTATAGTTTATACCTCGGATCCAACACATTGTCTTCATGACTTTCCTGCTTTCCATACCGACTAGCAAGACCTGACCCCGCCTCATATCTTCTAAATCTCAGATCGAGTTTACGTAATACCGATCGATGATATTCAATAAGATTCTTTTCACATTTGTTATACCATATGTTATATCGATACCCCCATGGTAGAAAACACATAAAACGGTACGGATACGGCATCAGTTTGAACAAAAACACATAAAACATATCAAGAACCTCCGTCAAATTTCTAACCAAACTCAAGAATACACCATTTATTAAAACACGCAAAGATTTCGCAGAAAGTGATACTACTCTCTTTTCAGATTAAATATACACGAAAATAAACTTGACAAGAAAAATAATATATGGTAATAATTACACCTGTTTTATATCTTACAAAGTAACTTAATTTTTATTGCCTAAATACCTTTACTATTATGGATTCTCAATATCCCAACAATTTGCCGCAAGAAAAACCACCTATCAAGAAAAATGAAAGGGGTATGTTTAGTACGCTAAAACAAAACAAACAAAAAACAGTTGCTAACTGCATAAATATTTTTGCTGTTGTTGGAGTTATCTCCCTTCTCTCTCTTGGCGCATTGGGAACACTAAAACTCGCAGGGGTTTCTCCGCAAACACTAGTTGCGGCTGTTTCCAACCTAACATCCATTTTTGTACCAACAGACAATAATGAACCGATTACTTTCAATCTAAAAACTCATAATGTAGAAATGGGGATTCCGTTTATTCTTACTTGGACAGATAAAATCTCTCAATCAGGCACTTATGTTTTTCAATATGAATGTCGTGAAGGAGTCTCTGCTCAAACAAAAAATTCTGACGGTTTAGTAAAAGAAATTACTTGTGATACACCTTTTAGTTTTGAAAATGAAGACAACTCCATAACCCTTAACTTCTTTTCTACTAAAGACCGTTTTGTGGATTTGCCTATAACTATTACGTTTATCTCAAAAGACTCAACAGAAGTAACTCAGCAAGGTTCCACTTTACTAACTCTTATAAATAAAAAGTTACAAGGAGAAGGTTCAAGTCTGCAAGAAAAAATAACTACAGATAATTTTATTTCCCGTGGAGCAAAAACAAGAGAAACTCGTCTCATTGGTACGAAAAATAATATTGTGAATAACCCTTCAGGAACTCCAGATCTAAAAGTAAAAGTTCTTGCAACAGGAGTAGTGGATAAAATAACCAATGACTTCACTCCATCAAATGCAATCAAGACAAAAGATAGAGCGGCAATCCGTTTTGAAGTCCGTAACGTTGGGACAAAAGAATCAGGACAATGGTCATTCATTATTGACCTACCTCTTTCCTCCGGCACGTATGTATTTAGACCAGATGATAAACAACGTTCACTTAAGCCAGGAGAACGTGTTGAATATACTCTTGGTTTTGACAGTATTGACCGTACAAGTAATAAAGCAGAAGCTGTAATAAATGTAGATACCGAACGACTTGTCCCAGAAAAAAATCTTACCAACAATACAGATACTGCAATAATAGAATTCGCGCAGAATTAAATTAATTTTAAAAACTTAAAAAACCTCCGAAACTTTTAGTTTCGGAGGTTTTTTAAGTTTAAACTAATATTCAAATTTAAATATCTAGAGTTGCTTTTTTTGCATTTGACTGAATAAACGCCTTACGTGGCGCAACATCACTTCCCATTAAAGTATCGAAGACTCTGTCAGCCTCTTGTGCGTCTTCTATATTTACCTGTTTAAGTATTCTGTTTTCTTTATCCATAGTAGTTTCTCGAAGCTCTTCTGGGTTCATTTCACCCAAACCTTTATACCTTTGCACAGTAACCTTTGCCGTTTTTTTTGTAGAACTCTCTGTTTCAGCCACACCATCTTCCACTGAAACCTCTTCAGAAGATATATCTTCCTTCCCCACTAGACGATCTTTTTCTTCCTCAGTATATACATAAGTTACTTCCTTACCTCTCTTTACTTTATAAAGAGGTGGATTGGCTATATAAAGAAAACCCCCTTCTATAACCGGCCGGAAATGTCTGAAAAAAAGAGTCAGAAGAAGGGTTCTAATGTGTGCGCCATCAACATCAGCATCAGTTGCGATAATTATTTTATGATAGCGTAACTTATTTATATCAAAAACATCTCCAATAGCTGTACCCATCGCAACAACAAGCGCTTTGATTTCCGTTGAAGCTAACATTTTATCCAAACGAGCTCGCTCCACATTTAAAATCTTGCCCCGAAGAGGAAGGATAGCCTGGGTACGGCGATCTCGCCCCATTTTAGCACTACCTCCGGCTGAATCTCCTTCCACTATAAAAATCTCCGAATCACTAGGATCTTTCGACTGACAATCAGAAAGTTTGCCAGGAAGAGTCATGCCCTCCAAAGCTCCCTTTCTCAAAACACTATCCTTTGCCGCCTTTGCCGCCTTGCGCGCCTTCAGTGCCAACAAAACCTTATTAATAATAGCGCGCGCATCATCTGGATTTTCCTCAAAGAATGCCCCTAAAGAGTCTCCGAACACTGACTCTACTGCTCCTCGAGCTTCTACACTACCAAGTTTCGCTTTAGTCTGTCCTTCAAATTGAACCTCCTGAAGTTTTACAGAAACAACCGCGGTCAGACCTTCTAAAACATCATCTCCTGTGAATACTTCCTCGCCGTTTTTATTCAAATTATTCTTTTTTGCATAATTATTTAATGTTCTCGTTAAAGCAGTTTTAAAACCAGTTATATGAGTCCCTCCTTCTGAGTTGTATGTATTATTGGCAAAAGCCATAATTCTGGCAGAAATATCATCCACATACTGCAATGATACTTCCACAGAAACTTCACCAGAGGTTTGTTCAATATAAAAAATATTTTTATGTATAGCCTTTTGATGCTGGTTATAAAAACGCACAAGAGAAAGCAGACCCCCTTCAAAATAAAAAGTCATTGAAGGAATTTCTATTCTATTCTCCCGAAAATAGAAAATGGAATCACAATCCAACTCACCTTCATATTTACGTGCGTCTATTACTGTAATACGCAAACCCTTTACTAAATAAGCCTGTTGCCGTAGATGCGCAACTATCTTATTCCAATCAAATTCAATAGTCTGAAAAATTTCATCATCTGGTTCAAACGTAATAACCGTACCGTTCAAGTTTGAACTTTTTAGTTTTTTTACAGCAGATTTTTGTTTGCCCCTAACGTATTCCTGCATATACTTACCTCCGTCACGATAAACTTCTGCCTTTGTATACACAGAAAGAGCATTCACCACAGAGACACCGACCCCATGAAGGCCCCCTGAAACTTTATACCCCTCTCCTCCAAACTTACCCCCAGCGTGCAAAGTGGTCATAATAGTTTCAAGCGCTGAAACTTTTGTCTTTTTATGTTTGTCCACTGGTATTCCTCTACCATTATCAACCACTCGCACTCTCCCTCCAGGTAAAAGAACTACTTCCACATCATTTGCAAAACCTCCCATCGCTTCATCACGAGCATTATCAAAGACCTCCCAGATTAAATGATGCAAACCATCAGGACCCGTGGTGCCTATATACATACCTGGACGTTTCCGTACTGGCTCAAGTCCCTCAAGAACCGTAATGTCCTGAGCGCTATAGTGAGACCCTTTCTCTTTTTTTATGGAGTTTTTTTTAGCTTTTTCCTGTGCCATTTCCAGTCAATATTAAATCAAAAACACATGACTATGTGTAAGTATATTATACCAAAATTTCGCTAAAATCCAAGGTATTTTGTGGATTAAGACACTTTTAAACAGTCCTTTTTCTACACTACCTTGAGACCTTTTATCTAACCTCCCACCCATCCTTTTCTCCAAGAGCTCTATACACTTTATCCATAATTATGGTGAGTTCTTTTTCAGATAAAGTTTTCTCATTTGACTGAAATACTAAGTGGAGAGCATAAGAAACTCTTCCATCTTTCTCAAAAGCGTCAAAGAGTGAATGACGAACCAAGATCTCTCCCACTTCCTTATTGATGACATCTATCACATCTTCCGAAGTTGTCCCCGATGGAGTCCATACTGAAACGTCTCGAAGCGCAAATGGATACTGAGATATTGGTTTGTACAAAACTTCTGACACTTCTTTATGTGGATCATAAGATTTAGGCTGAGGTAGTAAATCTATTAGAGAACTTAAATCAATTTCTGAAATAGAATTCTCAATTTTGCCAGTAACTTCAAATTTTAACCTATTTGAAAGTTCTGAAAATACCTCTTGGATACTTTTTTCAACAACACTCTTTTCGTTCTTTACCTTCTGCGTTAAAGATATACCAAATGCTAGATTTAAAAGCTCTTTATTTCCTCTAAAAACAATACCTATCTCAAATATCTTGATCTCATCAAGACCCAAAAGAGGAGCGTTGTGCGTGTTGAGCAATAAACTTTCGTGTATACCTGAGGATAGATCTTCTCGCAGATATGCTTTATCAGAGGCTAAAGGATTAAGTAACGCCACATCTCCTTTATTTCTTAAAGAATATGTGTAGACCTCTGAAAAGCCCAGATCACTCATAATGGAACGAATTTTTTCTGCGTAATAATATTTTTTATCTATTTCTATCTCTTTATTAAATACTGACAACTCTTTTGAGGATATATTTCTATAACCATATATACGGCCAATTTCTTCTATTAAGTCTTCAGTGATAGATAAATCCAGTCTTTCAAATGGCACCGTCACGGAAAACTTTCCTTCTTCCTCTGTATACTCAAAATTAAATCTATCCAAAATCTTAGACACCTCATTTTTTGATATATCAATACCTAAAAGGCTATTTACTCCATGTGCTGAAATAGAAATTTGTCTTGCATTATTTTTCTTTGGATAAAAATCTACAAACCCCTCCAACTCTCCTCCTGCAATCTTTTTTATTAATTCAACAACTTCATTAAGAGCTATCTCTGTAAACTCTTTCGGTATGTCATTTTCAAAACGTACAGACGCATCTGTACGTAATTTTAATCTTCTTGAAGATTTTCTAGTATTAAGAGGGTCGAAATTAGCTGACTCTATTACTATGTCTTTTGTTAAACCATCAACGCGCGCCAAATCTCCCCCTTTTATACCCGCTATACCTATTACTTTATCACTGTTACCATCCACAATTAATAATGTTTCTTCATCTAAAGCATAATTTATATCATCTAATGTCTTTATTCTTTCCCCCTTTTTAGCTGTCCGTACAGATATAGAATAACTTCCACCCCCACTATCTTTCAAAAGATTGCCCATATCAAAAGCGTGCAACGGCTGACCCAGACCAAACATAATATAGTTTGTGGCATCAACAATATTATTTATAGACTTTTGTCCAATAGCTTCTAGATATTCTGTAAGCCACGCGGGAGAAGGTCCAACCTTGACTCCACGCATCACAGCCGCACTGTAACGACGACATAATTTAGAATCTTTAACGTCTACAGACAAAACTTTTGACTCAGGAAACTGTTCTGATTTTTTATACAAAGGGTCTATCTTCATCGGAACCTCAAGAAGCACTGAGAGTTCATGTGCTATACCACGATGAGAAAGACAGTCGCTTGAGCGATTGGGCAACACGTCTACATCTATAACAATATCTGACCCCACTCGTTCCACACCTTCAATCTCAAAAGCGTGAAAAGTCAAAATCTCCGTAAGAACTTCAACCTTAGGAAGGTTCTCTTCAAAATATGTTTGTAGCCAATTATAAGAAACTTTCATTATTAAAATTGATTAACGAAACGTAAATCTCCATTATGAAAGAGGCGTATATCCTCCACATCATACTTAATAGCAACCAAACGCTCTATCCCTACCCCAAAAGCGAATCCTTGATATTTATCGGGATCTATCCCAGCACTTTCAAGTACATTAGGATGAACCATCCCAGCCCCCATAAGTTCTAACCATTTTTCTCCTCTACTACTTGTGTGCAACATGTCCACTTCTACACCAGGTTCAACAAAAGGAAAATATCCAGGGCGAAAACGTATCGGTATATCTTTTTTATAAAATTCTGAGAAAAAAGTCTCAAGAACATACTTCAAGTTAGCTAATGTCACAGACGTATCAACCACAAGACCTTCTACCTGAAAAAACTGAGCTTCATGACTAGCGTCTGTAGCTTCGTTTCTATATGCTCTTCCAGGAGAAATAATACGAATAGGCGGTTTATGATTTTCCATATAACGCACCTGTACTGGGGAAGTGTGTGTGCGTAGAACCGTTTCCTTCAAGCCCTTCACAAAAAAAGTGTCTTGCAAGTCACGCGCTGGATGATCGCGTGGAACATTCAGCGCATCAAAATTATAATGCTCTGTCTCAACAATAGGGCCTTCTGCAATAGAAAAACCCATAGAGAGAAAAATTTCATTTATCTCAGTAATAGCTTGAGAAATAGGATGTATATGACCTCGTGTTTCCTCCTTCATATTACCCTACATTATAACGCTATTGTGCTTATGTACAAATAAAAAACCTAGATCTCCACCTCAAACAAACTCTGTCCATCTAATATATAAATATTATTATTTATAATACGAAATTTTGCATCACGAACAGGATATAAAGATTGAATATTTTGGGGACTTCGAGTATCGAGCTCAGTCACAAAAATACCGTCTGGCCATTCTATTATTACAAATTGATTGTCTGCAGGGAAAAAATCAAAATTACCTATATCAAAACTCTTCCCAGCTATCAAAATCTCGCGTGAACATATGTCTCTTCTGCAAAAGAAATAAGGGAAACGATCTTTGTCACCAATCCACCAAGCATGCAGACCTCTTATGTTTTTCCATAAACCAATACCCCCCAACTCCATAACAGTTGTAGTCGCGCCTTTATAAAGAATTGATGTGGTACCCACCTCAGACACGGCCTGCTCTGTCGTAGATGTTGCGTTAAAATACGCAATAAATTTACTGTACTCTGCTGAAGAAATTTCACGCCGTTTAATAGAGATGTCTTTAGGTATAGACTTTTGAGTACTAGTAGATATAAAAGTAAGATTGGGTGTCTTAGGGAGTAATAATGCTTTTCCACTTACAATGCGAGTAGGAGCTACCTCAAAATCTTTCCGCCAATCTTGATATCCATCACGATCAATTCGTACTGAATATATCCCTGGCAACAAATCTTGAACGAAAAAATTCTTTTGAAATAAAAAACCAGAACCTTTAAACTTGCTGTCAAGATAAAAAGAAGCTCCAGATATAGGTATTTCAACATAAATTCCACCAGTTTTAATTATCTTAAAATCATTTGAAAGTCTGTACCCAGACGCATACATTACAATCAAAGGAACGGTTATAAAGAAAGAAATTGTTAGTAGCAGTAAATATAATCTACGTTTTTTTAATGATAGGACTTCCATATATTATAGTGCGTGTTGCGGTGAAGAATATTCAATTTGCTGATTTTTATTATCTTCTATCTTTTCAAGAGACTGATTGGCTTTTTTAGGAGTAACCCAAAAACCCAAATGCCGCCCAAAAGCTAATCTGGTTTGCGATTCAAGCCCAGGAATTGCACTAAATATCACCATAGTAAATGGCACTAATATCCACTGAAGAATCTGAGAAACTACCTTCGTTTTTGCTATATTAGAGGGACGAGTTGGTAAAAGAGATAAAGAAACAGCAGCAGAAACAATGAGTCCAAACATTGCAAATGTTAAGACTGTACGTGCGGCAATCGGCATGTTATACGAAAGTACTGTCACTTGAAATGCCCTGTCTCCAAGAATTATAGGCAACCAACCCAGCAAAAGAAGGATGAGTGGATGAGTGGCTAGAGACCAGAACCCTTCTACTTGTACGAACACAGCTCGCAAACGTTTTTTTAACGGAATACTGTGTGCATACATGCTTTGAAAAATGATATAGGGAACATTCTCTACCCCCCAAGTCCAGCGCCTGTGTTGACGATAGATATTAAACATCGTCCTCCAAAAAGAAATTGTGTAATTGGCATCCATAGAAATAGGATACGCCATTGGTATGACTCTATGCCTACCTCCACTTTTAAAGAACAGATTCCAAAAAATACGTGAATCTTCAGAAACCATATTTCGCTGCCAATAATTAACTCTACGCAAAGCTAAAAGACTGACAGAGTGGGAGGAAAAGGTTGCTAATTTTTCTGGCCTCTCTTGCTGAATCATCTGCCAAAAAGAACTTGAAACAGCTACTACCCTAGCAAGAGCTGGTGCTGTCCAAATATTATTATTATACAAAGGAACTGGTTGGTAAGATACATAATATGGGTCTTCCGATGTTAAAAAATACCAAGTAAGACATTGAAAATACTTTGGATAGACGATAGAATCTACATCAAATGCTGAGACGATAACATTTTCATAAGGAATATTTTGGCTATCCAACAACCTCCTTTGAGCTTCTTCCGTAGCGTAAGAAATATTTGACCCCTTACCAGACATCTCTCCAGGTACTCCATTTGGATGCACAGTAACAACCATTCCTCCAAAAACACCCTTGTACTGAGTCATTAAGGTATTGGCTATGTCCAAAGCGCCACTCCCTGCCCTTTCTTCAGCAGCAAGAACAACTAGTATTTTCTTTTTATCTCCATTAGTTTTGGATAAAGCTTCAATACTAGCTTCAACGGTCTCAAGAGTTTCTTTGTAGTAAGGAAGAACTACTAAATGCCTCAAATGCTCATGTCGGAGGTTCGAAATGCGTTCCGCCCAATCAAGTTTCATATTATGAAGTAAGCGCTTCCAATTATGCCTAAGATGTACAGATAGATAGACCGTTTTCAAAAGCCAGTAAAGAGCAAAGGCGATTATAAGATATGCCGCTAACACTGATGCATAAAGAGAGAGTAAAACAACACCTAACAAAGTACCCCACGAAAGAGTGGCGGGAAGGATTTCTAGAAGCCTATATAGCACATAATTCCACCCCGACAAGTCAGAAGCTCTTCCAATATGTAAAGGTATTTCAGTGTTTTTTGACATTGTTGTGCTTCAGTATGACATAAACACGATGTTTTTTCTAGCTTCAATCAAATGCAAAAAATTCCTATTTTTCTTATAGAGGAAGGACATTGTTCTCTCAAAACTTTATTAAAAAATCATTAAACTTATGGAAACATATTTTTTTAATCTGTTATACTAACTAATAATATGGTGCAAAAAATTAAATTCCCTGATGGATTCCTGTGGGGCTCAGCTACCTCGGCACACCAAGTAGAGGGAAATACTTATAATGACTGGAGTGAGTGGGAAAAAGAAAATGCGCAACTGCTAGCTAGTAAGGCACAAATACGATGGGAAAGATGGCAACAAAAAAAATTCCCTGAAATGTTTGATCCAGAAAACTATGTATCTGGAAAAGCGGCTGACCACTACAACCTATTTGAAAAAGATTTCGATATAGCGCAATCTCTTGGACATAACGCACATCGCCTATCTTTTGAATGGTCTCGAATCGAACCTAAGAAAGGAGAGTTTGATGAAAAAGAAATTGAACACTATAGAAAAGTTTTAAAGGCGCTCCATGTGCGGGGCATGACACCTTTTGTGACACTGTGGCATTGGACCAACCCTGTATGGATATCTCAAAACGGTGGTTGGGAAAATAAAGAAACTGTTGATAGTTTTATTAAGTATGTCAAAAAAATTACGGAAAGTTTTACTGCTGAAGAAATTTCCATGTGGATGCCACTAAATGAGCCTGGTACTTTCATTGGTATGAGTTATGTACAGGGAGCATTTCCTCCAAATGCAAAAAATCTTTTCCGCGCTAATCGAGCATTTAAAAATTTAATGAAAGCCTATCGAGAAGCCTATAAAATTATTCATGCTAGTCACAAAAATGCACAAGTGGGAATATCCCATTACGCAGTATTTATGGAACCCTACAAAAATAAAATCGTCAACAAATTAATAGTCCCGATCTTGGAATATTTTCGTAATTGGCGTTTCTTAAATTCAGTAAATGATTGCAACGATTTTATTGGCATCCAGTTCTATCACCGTGACAATATAGATTTATCTCTAGATGGAAGTGGTAAATGGGGACTTATAAACTCCAAAGATCAACACCTATGGATAAATGATTTAAACTGGGACATGTGCCCCAGTGGTTTATACCCAATACTCATACGAGCCGCAAAATACAATAAACCAATCTACATAACGGAAAACGGACTACCTGATAGAGACGACCAAAATCGCTCGCTCTTTATCAAGCAAAATCTTTTCTGGATACACAAAGCTATAAAAGAGGGTGTGTTAATAAAGGGCTATTTCTACTGGTCTTTACTTGATAACTTTGAATGGGATAAAGGTTTTTGGCCACGTTTTGGTCTAGTGGCTATCAACTATAAATCACTTGAACGCAAAATACGCCCTTCAGCCTATGAATACGCAAGCATTTGTAAGACAAATACGCTAGAATTGTAATAAGTAAGGTTTCTAAGCTTATGCAGTAAAACAAAATAGACGTACAAGACCATACTTATTCAGGCCAAACGAAAAGTTATAAGAAAATAATTAGGTAGATGTAGATAATGAACACTTGGATTCTATTAGTCGTAATTGCGCAGTTTTTATACGCAATAGTAGCAATTATAGATAAATATATAGTATCTTCGCACTCTGCCCCACGACCTTTTGTCTATGCATTTTATGTGACAGCACTTTCAGCCTTTTCTGGGGTGATCTTCTTTTTTGAAGGTATCCAGATACCACTTGAGGGGGTCGCTATTCCATCTTTTCAAAATATATCTTCGCTTTCATTACTAGTTGCCACAGTCTCACTTACTGCAGGTATAGCCTTTTTCAGCGCTTTAGTCACTTTATTCTCAGCACTTAAACGAGCAGCCGCTTCAGATGTAATACCTGTGGTGGGAGCTTCCTCTGCTATCGTAACATTCATTTTAAGCTCATTTTTTTTAGGAGCTAAACTTACTCCAAATTTCTTTATAGGATTTTCTGTATTAGTAATAGGCACGATTTTGCTTTCACGATTTAGGACTGGAAACAAAGCTGTTCTTTTTTCTATAATATCTGGAATATTATTTGCAACTCATTTTATATTACTTAAATTTCTATTTGAACAGACAAATTTTGATAATGCTTTCTTTTGGTCTAGGTTGGGTATAGCAGCGACAGCCTTCCTTGTTCTGTTGATTCCATTTATTCAAAGACGTTTTAAACTACATTTACACAACGCAAAAAAACACAGTAAAACTGGAATTATTATTCTTAGCAATAAGATACTTGCAGGCATAGCCAGCTTAATACTACTTAAAGCAATAGATCTTGGTGATGTCTCTATAGTACAGGCTTTGGGGGGACTTCAGTTTGCATTTCTACTAATTTTTTCTGCATTTATCGGACATACCTTACCACAAATCTGTGGGGAGCATTGTTCAAAGGAAAACCTTTTTAGTAAAGCTGGAGCTGTTGCTATTATTATAATAGGATTTGCTATTTTATTTCTCTGAGATTTACTATGCTGAAAAAAATCAGAAACTGGATATTTGTAGTAATAGGACTGATAGCGTCTCTTTTTCTTTTATATAATATTCTGTCTAGAACTCCTGAACCTGATCAAATAAACTATGGAGCTTCCTTTAACACCCCCTACGCAAGAGAGCTGGGACTAGATTGGAAAAAAGTATACTTAGCTATGCTGGACGACCTTAATGTAAAAAAAGTTCGACTGGCCGCACAATGGAACTTAGTAGAAAAGAATCGTGAAGAATTTAACTTTGAAGAGCTCGACTTCCAACTCAAAGAAGCGCAGAAAAGGAATGTGAAGGTTATATTTGCAGTTGGCAGACGTCTTCCTAGATGGCCTGAATGCCACACTCCAGAGTGGGCACAATCCATACCATGGAAAGATCAGAAAAAAGAAATCCGTGAATATATTACAAAAACAGTTACTAGATACAAAGGATACAAAAACATCGTCTACTGGCAGGTAGAAAACGAACCATTTCTCAGTGCATTTGCTAAGGAGTATTGTGGCGAGCTAGATGTGCCTTTTCTTGATGAGGAAATCTCTCTTGTTAGGTCACTTGACCCAACACGACCTATTCTTATAACAGACAGCGGAAATTTAGGGACTTGGCGCAATGCATATAAGCGTGGAGATATCTTTGGAACCAGTGTGTATGTATACTTTTGGAACCCAGACATAGGCGCCTTCCGTACATTATTACCCTCCTCATCTTACCGAGTTAAAGAAAATATTATGAGTATCTTTTACGGAGCAAAACCCACCATTCTAATAGAGCTCTCTGCAGAACCATGGCTTTTAAAACCAATCACTGAAACGCCTGTCTCCTTACAATTAAAACGCATGGACCTTAAAAAATTCAAAGAGATAATAAAATATGCAAAAGATACCCATCTATCACAACAATATCTATGGGGTGTCGAATGGTGGTACTGGCTCAAAGAACGCGGTAACGATACTATGTGGAATTATGCCAAAACACTCTATAACAAATAAGCTAAAGTAAAATCTAAGAATAACCTTTCTGTTACATTCAATATATAAAATCTCTACATACTCACTACTTTGAGCCGGAGAGAGGACTCGAACCCCCGACCTATCGCTTACAAAGCGACTGCTCTACCAACTGAGCTACTCCGGCATGTTGCTTAATATACGTTGCTCACAATAATATCACAAGTCTATTGCGATACAAAAACTCTTTATATTACTATCTAATCAGAAGAAATGTCCTTCTTTTTCTCACTTGAAATCTCTTTTAAAAACAAAGAGGCAGATCCTTTTTCGTGATTAACATCCCCTTTCCCTTTTATCATATTAAGAAACTTCAAAAGCTTCTTTTCAGTAAGACGAACAATATAAAGAACTGTTTCGCTAATCCAACATATAAAAATATGTAATGTACGTGCTAAAACGGACTTACTTATACCAGGAATAGCTAGGAGCGAAAATGAAATATCCTCCACTTTTTGATCTACAAATGTGCGAACATGACGGTAAAAGAAAAATCTTCCACGCATCTCAAAAAACTTAAACAAAAACAATGCGAACAAGAGGAAAAGGGAGGTTCCAAAAGAAATAATAGCTATCATAGAATATGATTAATATATCAACCCTTAATTGAAAAACGAACAAACTCAGTTATTTCAATTTTTTCTCCAAATTTTTGCGTCGCCTCTTCAATTAAATCTTTTATAGTTTTTTCCGGCTCCTTAATAAAAGACTGTTCAAGCAAAACCATATCTCTATAATACGAATCCATTTTACCATCGACAATTTTTTGACGTACTTCCTCCGGTTTGCCTTTTGACTCATCTTCAAACACAGCCAGTGCTGCACTAGTTTTCGCCGGATCAACACCAGCTCGATCTGTTGATGTAGGGTTTGTTGCTGCTGTATGCATAGCTATGTCTCGTGCAAGAGTGACAAACTCTTCATTCTTTGAAACAAAGTCTGTCTCACATGACAACTCAACCATTGAACCAATAGTGTTATTTGTATGAATATATGCCTGAACCACCCCTGCACCAAGACTTCTTCCAGATTTTTTTTCAGCAACTTTTGTTGCGTTCTTTCTAAGCATCACTATCGCCTTCTCTATGTCTCCGCCCACTTCTTCAAGCGCTTTTTTACATTGCATAATAGAAATACCAGTTCTGTCACGAAGTTTTTTTACAGTCTCAATTGAAATCATAATAGATTTTTGATAAAAAATTATACCAAGGGTATCCTAAATTAAAATTAGTTATTACCACCATCTGCACCAACACCATTTTCCTCCTCACCAGTAGTTACTGCCTTAGAAAGTCCTCGTTTGTAAGCTTCTACGATCTTGTCAGCAAAAAGAGTTATACTTTTTATTGCCATATCATTACCAACTATAGGATATGCAACAGAAGAAACATCACAATCCGAGTTCATTAAAGCTACAACAGGAATCCCAGCTAAGCGCGCTTCGCTTACAGCAAGTTTCTCTCTTTGTGTATCTATTACAAACATCGCATGTGGAAGCTCTTTCATAGAAATTAATCCGCCGAAATACCTTTTGAGATCTTCCATCTCACGACTAAACAATAGTATCTCCATCTTCGTATACTTACCCTCAAACTCTCCTTTATCTTTCTTGTCAATAAGTTCCTCCAGTCGATTAATTCGTTTTCGAATTTCTGAAAAATTTGTAATTGTTCCGCCTATCCATCTACCAGCCACAAACGGCATTTCAATTTGTTCTGCCGCACTAGAAACAATACTTTGTGCTTCGTTTTTACCTCCTACAAATAAAATCTGTTTCTTTTCTTCACCCAACTTCTCAACAAAAATAGATGCTTTTTCTAGAAGTTCTGATACTTTCTCAAGATCAAAAAGCTCTACCTTGTTCTTTACACCAAAAATGTATGGGGTAACAGAAGGATGACGTCGACGACGAGTATATCCAAAATGAGCTCCTGCTTTAAAGAGATCGTCCAACAGAGCCGATATATCCTTATTTTTTGTTATTAAGTTTTTTTCCATATTAAAGTAAATATGTCACCAACTCTAACAAGAAAATGGTCGCTATGCAACTGATTATTTTTCTACTGCACACTCATCAGAATATGCAGAAAGAGCCTCTAAAATTTGTCCTATATTGCCAGCAAAAATACTTTCAACATTGTGCCAAGACTCTTTGATACGATGGTCAGTCACTCGATCTTGTAAAATGTTATATGTTCTGATTTTCTCTGAACGATCCCCTGTTCCTATCTGCTTCTTACGCTGAGATGACAACTTTTGAGCAGCTTCTAATTCTCTTTTTTCTTCTAGGCGAGCAGTCACGATCTGCATCGCTTTTTCACGGTTCTTTTGCTGGCTACGCTCTGAGGTACATCTCACACTTATTCCTGTAGGAATATGGATAATACGTACAGCGGTTTCTACTTTATTTACATTTTGTCCGCCTTTCCCCCCTGATCTAGAAAACTCAGTCTCGAGCTCAGTAGGTTTTATTTCCACAATAAGATTTTTACGAATTGGCAAAATCGCAACAGAAGCTGTTGAAGTATGAACCCTCCCCATTTTTTCAGTGGCAGGGACCCTTTGTATCCGATGGACCCCTGTCTCAAAACGCAACTGTTCATAAACCCCTTCTCCCTTAAACTCTATGGAAGCTTCTTTGTAGCCATCAGTGGAATTCTTAGATTCATCTAAAATTCTGTACTGCCATCCACTAGCTTCCGCATAACGCTCATACATCTCAGCCAGTTCACGCGCAAATAATGCAGCTTCGTCACCTCCAGCACCTGCCCGCACCTCAAGTATTAACTCATTAGGAAATTTTTCTTCTTCCTCATCTTTCTTCACAATACTTCTCATCTGTTCAACAAGGACATCTTTCTGTTTTCTAAGACTTACTAACTCTTCTTCTACAAGAGGCTTAAGTTGAGGATCTTTTTGAGCCATTGCAAGAGTTCTCTCCTCCTCTACAGACAATCTCTCATACTCCCCAGCTAAAAAACTAGTTTTGTTATTCTTTTTATATCCTTCCAGATCAACCTTGCTCATATATATTTACAAACAAAACCAATGTAACAGAGGTACACATTGATAATTTTGTTAATCTAAATTAGTTATTTTTTTGTATCCTCCTTTACGGCTGATGTCTTTTTTAATGTCTTTGTTACGCGCGCAGCAGTACGAGCCTTAAATTTCTCAACACGCCCAGCGGTATCAATAACCTTTTCATTTCCAGTATAGAAAGGATGACATTTACTACACACCTCAACCTCTACGGATTCTTTTGTAGAACCAATACTAAAAGTATTACCACACGCACATGTAGTAGTCGCTTCTGTGTAGTATTTTGGATGGATGTCTGTTTTCATACTCAAAAACTATAACATACACACCAAATATTAACAAATACCAAACAAATATCTATGTAAACACACAAACATTATTCTCCACTACACTAAGAGAATGAAACTTGAGGGCTATATTAAAAATTCAGTAAGAAAAATTATTCCCCAAGTAAAATATTAATTTGTCTCTAAAATATCTATCTGCTGTTGGAATTCTTCAGCATAACCCATCACTCGATCTCCATACGCGGCAAATGCTGGGTTTTCTGCATTTGACCAACCTGCAAAATATCTAAGAGCCGCTAAGCGCTCTGAATAACGAGTACCTTTGTCGGCGCCGTTATCTTTCAACAAAAGAGCCGAAGCAAAAAATGCAGTACGCGGATCCCATGGATTAGGCGGGTTTTGTCCTGTCACTGCAGATATTCTCTTTTTATACAACATCCACGTAGAAGGAATAAACTGAGCTGGCCCCATAGCTCCGCCATAACCAATAGACTGCGGGCACGACACTGGCTGTGATGAAGGTCTAATGCCTAGTTCAGCAACGATCACCATAAAAGGATCCACGTCACGAGACGCCTTCATCACTTTTGCAAAAGAAGTACCTGTATTTTTACCAACTCCATTTCCTTTATTTGGAGAATTAGTCAACAGGCACTGTCCTATATTTCTACCAAGATCAGATTCATTTTTAAGAATACCCAACAAAAAAGCTGGTCTTACTCCAGTTCCACGAGATGCCGCTAATGCATAATCATAAGCTTGCCCAAAAGATATATCTGCTGAATCTCGCAAGGTGAAGAGTTCAGCGCGAATTTCTGCTACCGTTTTTTCTTTTGAGGCAATGATACCTTGATATGTACTTTCTTGACCTTTTGTTATACGTAAAATACGTCGTCTTTCTTTTTCTGCTTTTTCTATTTTCCCCTTTTCTAGTTTTTGCAGATTTCGCAAAGAAATTTCAGCAGAACGTTTACCCTCCAACGAAAGTTTTTCAACCTGGGTATCATCTTTTGTTAAAGCAATTTCACCAAAAGACTTCTTTAGCTCTCCTTTGATAACAGTAAAAGTGTCCAGATCTTCAAAAAAATCAGAGAGACGCTGACTAGACAAGATAACTTCTACTAAAGAAAAACCATCTATCTGATGAGCTTTACGTATTAACTGCGCCAACGACTCTTTCTCACGAATAAGTTTTTCATCTAAAGAGTTTATAGTACCTATTCTGGTATCAATTTGTCCGTTAAGACGTTGGACCTCAATTTCTCTAGCACGTATAGATAACTGGGCTTTCTTAATCTCAGCATTTAAAATAGCAACGTCTCTTTCAATAGAAACTCGTTCCTTACGTTTACCTACGAGGAGTTTTGATTGTGCACGTATTTCTGCTTCTAATTTCTCAAGCTCACCCTTAAGTTGCGCTCTGCGAGAAGCAATATTTTTATTAGTTACCTCCGCATGTGCAAAATTAAAAACTTCTTGATGAAAAAAAGTCAGTGTACTGATCACCAGAACAAATATATATATAAAATTCTTTTGAGCTAATTTCATACAGCCACCTCAGTATAACCCAGGCCATCTGCTTCTTACCACTGATTTATTCCTCACCTAATACTTAAATTTTAAAAAGCCACCTTACACAGCAAAAGATTAAACCTTCCGTTTCTACTTCCCTTCATTTGTAGAATCTTCTGCAGTCTCTTCAGAATCGTTTTCTTTTCCTTTCTTCTCCACCTCAATAGATTCGAGATCTGGGTCTTCTACAGTTTCTTCAATTTCTTCTTCTTTCGCTGGAGCTGCTAATACCACCACCTCATCTATCCCAGTAAGCATCGTCACCTCACTTGGCAATATAATATCTTTTGCATGAACCTGTGCGTCAAAATCAACTAATCCTGATATATCTACCGTAATCTCATGCGGTAAATCTTTTGGCATAACCTCAACTGAAATTTCGTGGAGCACTTTAACCAACATCCCTCCAAGATCCTTAACAGCTGGAGCTTCCCCAACAAAAACGATTGGTACATTAACTTCAATCTTTTTTCCTTTTTCTATTACATAAAAATCTACATGACGAACGCCCCCTGTTATAGGATCTCGGTCAACATCTTGTATTAGCACCTCCTTTGGTTCTCCAATACCCGTCAAACTGATAACCGAAGATTCTCCAACTTGTTTCCATACATTTAAAAAGTCTTTATCAGATAAACTGATTGGAGTTGATGATTCTTTCGGCCCATAAAAAACAGCGGGAATCAAGCCTCCTTCCCGACGTTTTGACGCCTTACCAATTTTATCTCTTTTTTCTATAACTAGATCCAACATGAAGGACATTATACTAATAAAGCATTAAAAATCAACTCTGTTTTTCTATCAATATATCTACAACAAATTACTCTGATATAAACCAAAGAAAAAACATCGAAAATTTTATCCTATTAAAATTTTCAACAATACCCCTCTAGCAATAATAAATACTAGAGAATAGATACCAAGGCCTCCAAAAACCGCCCCTAACTAGCATCAAAGATATGCCAAAGGCGGACTTCGACCTCTTTTTCGACCTCTTTTTTCCACTAACTAACCATGTCGAAGTCCGCCTTTGACATAGGTTGGGAGGTTTGGGGATTTGGAAGTCAAATAAATGTCAAATAAATAATGTAAGTTTCTAATTACGAAACTACGTTCGGAGGAGTGCCTCCTTCAAGAAAAGCGATCATATTTTGCGCTGCAATGTTAGACATGGCTCCTCGAGTACCCTCTGTAGCAGAAGCAATATGTGGAGTAATTACCACATTCTGAAGTTCAGATAATCCTGGGGCTAAATCAGGCTCGTTTTCATATACATCCAACGCGGCACCTTTTATCTTTTCATTTTTCAATACATCTACTAATGCGCTTTCTTCTATCACAGGACCTCGAGAAGTATTGATGAGATATGCTGAAGACTTCATATAACTTAACTGTTCTGCGTCTACCAAATGATGAGTAGACTCAAGAAGAGGAACGTGTACTGTCACAACATCTGCTTCTTTCATTACGCTGGAAACACTGTCGTGGTAAACAGCCCCATGCTCTTCCTCAAATTTCTCGTTTTGTTTAACGTCATAATAAATAATTGACATACCAAGTCCTTTTGAGCATATATGCGCAACTCGTGAACCTATACGTCCAGCACCCAAAACACCTAAAGTTTTACCTTTTAAATCAGTCCCCAGTAATAACATAGGTGCCCATCCTTTATATTTTTCTGCGCGCACAAACCGATCCCCCTCAACAATCCTTGATGTTATAGAGAGTATCATAGACACAGTATGCTCAGCTACGGTATCCGTAAGAACTCCAGGAGTGTTAGTAATAGTAACGCCTCTTTTTTTTGCAGCCTCAATGTCTATATTGTTAAAACCTACAGCATAATTAGAAAAAATCTTTGCTGATGGAACAGCATCATACACTTCTCCATCAATAGTATCTGTTAAAAGAGGGATGACTCCATCATATGGTTTTGCCCTAAGGGCATCTAAGAGCTCTTCTCGTGATAAAACTCCATCTTTTTCGCTGACATCTACTTCGTATCCCTTATCCTTAAGCATAGCTATTCCAGATTCAGGAATACGACGTGTAATATAAATTTTCTTTGACATATTTTAATATAATAAACAATAATTAAAATTAATAACTACGGGAGGAAGCCTATCTACAAATCGCTAAAAAGCCTTAAGCGACCTTCAACCACACTCTTAACATTTTCAAGTCCTTTTTTCATAAAACGATAAGGGGCTATCTCATCTTTATTTTCATAAAGAGCTTCTTCAATACCTTTTCGATACGCAAGACGAATTTCTGTATTAATATGAATCACTGATATTCCTGATTTTATTGCCTCAACAAAACCGGTGTCCTCAATTCCAGAACCACCGTGCAACACCATGGGTATCCCACCAGCTTCTCGCAATTCTTTAATACGTTGCGGACTAATATTTGGATTTTTTCCACCCCTTAAAACCCCATGCAAATTTCCAACAGCAGGAGCTATTAAATCAACTCCTGTTTCTCTCACAAAAAACTTAAGATCTTCTGGTTTTGTCATCATATCTTCTGTCACCTCTGCCCCTTCTGGAATCTCATCTAACATTTTTGATGACATTCCTATGTTGCCAAGCTCTGCTTCCACCAAAACATCTCGCCCACTCTCTCGCGAATACTTCACACACTGTTTTGTAATAGCTATATTTTCTTCATGAGAAACCTTGTTCCCATCAAAAATTACTGCATCATATCCAGCATCAACGGCCTCTTTAACACGTTCAAACGAATATGTATGATCAGCATTAAGATATATTGGATAATCATATTCCTCTCTAATACTCTTTACCAAAGCAGCCGCCTGACACACCCCGATAAAATCACGCTCGCCTTCTGAAGTACCAATGATAATAGGCACTTTCAGCTCACGAGCCGCGCTGAATATCGCCCAAAGCTGTTCAGAGTCAGAAATATTGAAATGCCCTATGGCAATTTTATTTTCATCAGCGTCTTTTATTATCTCTCTTAACGTTTTCATACCTCTGTAATTGTACCATTCTCTGCGAGAGAATATGTGGACAATAAACACCTGTGGATAGAGTAAACAACACATCTTGGTATACTAAAATGTATATGAAAAAATTAGATTTTGTTGCAGTTGGTGATATCGTTACTGATGCTTTTATACAACTCCAAGACGCTCATGTTAATTGCAGTCTCAATAAAGAAAATTGCCAGCTGTGTATGGATTTTGGATCAAAGATTCCATATGAATCTGTCACCGTAGTACCTGCAGTCGGGAACAGCCCCAATGCTGCAGTTTCTGCGCATAGACTTGGATTAAACTCCGCAATGGTCACAAACATAGGTGACGACAAAAATGGAGTTGAGATACTTGAACAAATAAAAAAAGAAGGTATAGATACTCAATTCGTGTCTATCGAAAAAGGTAAGAAATCAAACTATCATTATGTTTTGCTTTATGAAGCAGAACGTACAATCTTAATCAAGCATTATGATTATGATTACAATCTACCGAAATTTGAAACCCCTCCCAAGTGGATGTACTTTTCTTCTGTCGGAGAAAACTCTCTTCCCTATCATCAAGAGATCGCTGATTATGTGAAAAATAATCCAGAGGTAAACCTAGCTTTCCAACCAGGAACATTCCAAATTAAACTCGGCGCCAAGATTCTAAAAAATATTTATGAAGTTACCGCTCTTTTCTTCTGCAACAAACAAGAAGCTCAATCAATTCTAAATAATGATTCAGAAGATATTAAAGATCTTTTGAAAGGAATGCGCGCGCTTGGACCAAAGACAATAATTATTACCGATGGCCCGCAAGGGGCATACTCTTATGATGGAACTGAGATATGGAAAATGCCAATGTATCCTGACCCAGCTCCACCCATAGACAGAACAGGAGCTGGAGACTCTTTTTCTTCAACTGTAACTTCTATGCTCGCTCTTGATATGTCACTACCTGAAGCTCTTTCTCGCGGTCCTATTAACTCAATGCAGGTAGTTCAACACATAGGCGCTCAAAAAGGTCTTTTGACTAAAGAAAATCTGGAAGAATACCTCAAGAAAGCCCCTGAAGATTACAAACCTACCCGAATGTAAAATTCACTACTTCTGTAATATTTTTTTGGATAAAGACTTATTAAGTATGTGTGGATATCTTACTAGCTAGCAACGCCTAGCTTATGGATAATTAGACATAGATAAATGGATCATGGGTTAATATAGAACTGTTTTTGTTTAATGAAGGAGACAAAAAATGTCATCGACAAATACAATAAACAAAAAACCACCTGAGGTTGCAGAAGAACATTCCTCTAATTTGTTTGTTGAAGCTTTCACAGCCTGGAAAGTAATCAAGCTATTTTGTCTTGATTCAAAAAAGCTGGTTGAGTGTTCAAATGGCAAAGAAAATACTTTGTCTGTATATTTAAAAAAGACGCAAAAAACAAAAACTTCTTCAGCGACCCTGCCCACAGTCACTGTGTAGATTTTTTACACTTTGTTCGAACTAGAAACTCCGCTCTGCGGAGTTTCTTCATATAATTCAAAACCATCCGAAAAAAACCCAAATGCGCAAAAATTTAGATTCTAAATTACCCTTAGTTATAAAACTTTATAAAAACCTAACTCCTTTATAGATCAATAGAAAGTGCAGCTGAAATATCTCCCGACCCATCAAATTCTTCTATCTGTGACACATTTATCATAATAAGCGAAGAAGCTAGAGCAATTGATCCAAGAAAAAGAATGGCTAGATACGAATTTACATTTTGTCGTAACATATTTGCTCCTTAGTATAACATAATAATACCTCCACCCTATCAACGTACTAACTTATAACCACCCTTTCTGCCGTGTTTAGAAAGCACTATCTGCCACAGTTGATTTTTCCGAGATCTAAACGAAGCCGCTGAAGCAAGTAAATAAAATTTCCACATTCTGTAAAAATGTTCATCATAAGCACCTTTTAATTTATTCCAATTTTTATCAAAATTTAAAAACCAAGCCATAAGAGTCTTATCGTAGTCCGCTCCAAAATTATGCCAGTCTTCTATCACAAATAAATTTTCTATAGACTTACCAATTTGAGAAACTGCCGGCGTCATCCCCCCAGGGAATATATACTTACTCATCCAAGGATCGCCAACATACGAAGTTTTGTTACTGCCAATCGTATGCAATAAAAACAATCCATCATCTTTTAAAAGTTTATTTACAGTTTCCATATAAACAGAATAATTTTTATACCCTACATGTTCAAACATTCCCAACGAAACAATATGATCATAAGGCCCATCTTTAATACTCCTATAATCTTGGAAACGTATTTCAACAGGAAGTCCCTTAGTAAGTTCTATCCCAAGAGCAGCTTGTTCTTTTGACACCGTAACAGCAACAACACTGGCTCCATAATGCTCAGCAGCATATTTTCCAAAACTTCCCCATCCTCCACCTATATCTAAAACTCGTTGTCCTTTTTTCAAACCAATTTTTCTACACACTAAATCAAGCTTTGCTTCCTGCGCTACTGCCAAGTTTAATGCTGAAGGATTTCCACTCCAATACCCACAAGTGTAAACCATGCGCGGATCAAGCATAGAGCGATACAGCTCATTCCCTATATCATAATGAGCTTTGCCGATATGAAAAGCTCGATTGATATTCTGAAGATTTAATATTTTTGCTTTTAAGATATGGAGTAGAAGCCCAAAAGTTATCAACTTTTCATCAAGTTGCGCCGAAAGTGCTCTGTCTACAAACTGGTCAAGATCTGGGACATCCCACCACCCGTCCATGTAAGTCTCTCCCAAAGCAAGAGTACCTCCTCCAAGGACTCGGTCATAAAAACGCTTGTCGTGCACAGTAATATCCCACAAATTATTACCATTCAGAGTGATGTTGGCAGACAAAAGTAATTTTTCTATTTTTTCTTTGCTAGTCATAATTATTCACGCAATCTCCAACTAATTTTAAATAAATACCATACCAACAAACTTAATCCTGCTACAAGGAAAAAAATAAGTGCGGCTCCTACAAGTAAATTACTTTCAGAAACCCCTGTCATTGAAAAACGCATTCCATCAATAAAATAAAAAAACGGGTTAAGTATTGTGATAGTACGAATACTTTCCGGTAAAAACTCAATGGAATAAAACATACCTCCTAAAAAAGAAAGTGGCATAATAATAAAAGTATTAAGTACGTTTAACTGTTCAAATCCCTTTGCCCAAAGTCCAACTATAATACCCAGAAGAGAAAAAATCGCTGAAATCCCAAGCGCGTAAAATAAGAATAAATCAAAACGTACAAAAGTTACAACCCCAAACAAAAGTCCTATTATAAGCACACCGAGAGCTATAATAAGCGACCGGATAATGGCACTCGAAACAAAACCTATAATCATTTCTGCATAAGAAAGAGGTGCTACTAAAATTTCATCAATGGTTCTGATAAAACGACTAAAGTACACAGCATTTGAGCTTGCTATAAAAGAGGCTGTGAGTATATTCATCATTAAAATCCCGGGAAAAACAAACTCAATATAAGGTATGCCTGCTATAAACTCTATCTTTTTTCCAAGGATAAACCCAAAAATAAAAATAAACAAAAAAGCAGAAACCAGTGGAGAGACAATCGCCTGTATAGCAACACGAAAGATGCTTCGTTCTACCTCTCTTCGTACTAAAGTATACAAACCAATTAAATTTAGATTATGCATATTACCAATCTTCTCCTTTAGTTATTTTTAGATATACGTCCTCCAAACTACTCCCCCCTTTCAAAAATTCTGACTTAGCCCCCTGCGCCACGATCTTACCTTTATTTATTATGGCAATAGATTTACATAGTTTTTCAACTTCCTCCAAATAATGCGAGGTCAGAATAATAGTTTTTCCGGCAGTATTTAAATCTTCCATATATTTCCATAAATCGTGCCTCAACTCAACATCCACTCCAGCCGTTGGTTCATCAAATATAATAAGGTCTGGGTCATGAATAAGCGCACGCGCAAGCATTGCGCGACGTTTTAGTCCACCGGAAAGTTCATGGAATGGCTTATGTCTATGTTCAATAAGCCCAAACTGCTCAAGTAATTCCTCAATACGTTCTTTTCGTTTTTGCTTGGGAATACCATAATACCCTCCTATATAGTCAAGAGATTTTTCAATTTGACCAAAAAAATCAAAGTTAAATTCTTGAGGCGCAAGTCCTATTTTTTTCCGTGCTTCTCTATACTCTTCAACAACATCTATTCCGAATACTGAAATCGTACCACTGGTAATCTTAGCAATCCCAGTAACACATTGAATTGTCGTAGTCTTTCCCGCGCCATTTGACCCTAAAAAACCAAAGAAATCACCCTGCGGAACAGAGAAACTTACGCCATCAACAGCTTTAGTGCCACTATTATACTTCTTTACAAGATTTTTAATTTCAAGTGCGTTATCAGACATAATTATTACACGAGTATATCAACACACCAGAATAGAGACAACTATATTTTTTTAATTAATCCTTAGTATCTTTTTTTTAAGAACTCATTACCACAGATAGTAAGATTTGTTTTAAATAAAAATATCAAACTCTCCTCTTCAAGACAGTCTTTACCGCACCTTTAATACTCTTAACATCCATCCCATAATGCTCAATGAGTTCGTTTGGTTCTCCTGATTGTCCAAACTGATCCTGTACTCCAATAAATTCTATAGGAACTGGGTGTTGTTTTGCCAGCATCTCAGCAACAGCTCCACCCATACCACCCATTACTTGATGTTCTTCTACTGTTACAACAGCCCCCGCTTTCTTTACTGCATCAACAATAGTTTTTTCATCCATTGGTTTGATAGTATGATTGTTTATAACAATAGTTCCAACCCCCTCTTTCTCTAATTCCTTAGCAGCCATAATAGCGTTATGCACTAAAGCGCCACAAGCAACGACAACAACCTGAGGATTTTCTGACTCCCACACAACAAGAGCTTTCCCTATTTCAAAAGGAGTATCTGTTGTAGTAAAGATAGGAGTCTTTTCCCGCGCGAAGCGTAAATATATAGGCGAACCAGTACTGGCTGCTGCTAGAGTTGCCTTGCGTGCCTCTTCTACATCAGCCGGTGCCACCACGGTCATGTTTGGCTGGACTCGCATTAATGCGATGTCTTCAAGTTGTTGATGAGTAGCGCCATCAGGACCAACCGAAACACCTGCATGCATTCCACACACCTTCACTGGTACGTCATTTAGAGAAATAGTGGTTCTGATCTGCTCATTATTTCGTCCAGGTGAAAAAGCCGCGTAGGATGTTATGAAAGGAATCTTTCCATAAACAGCAAGGCCAGAAGCAACAGTTGCAAGATTTTGTTCCGCCACTCCTATCTCAATATATCGCTCAGGAAATTCTTCCTTAAACCAATGGGATCTTGTTGATTCCGCCAAGTCTGCGCAAAGCAAAACCACATTTTCATCTATCTTCCCCGCCTCAAGAACCCCCTTGCCAAAACCATCACGAGTAGGTCCTTGTTGAATCGTATCCAAATTAAATACGTCCTCTACCAAATGTGCTTCTTTTTTAATCATGTTGAAAATCTTAGTTTATCAGTTATCTACTTCAGACAACCTATTCGTGTTCACTTTTAATCTTTCCGCCAAGAGTACGTAGCTCTTTCAAAAACTTCTCAGCATCTTCTCTTTTTGGAGGCTGACCATGCCATTTATAATCAAACTCCATCTCCTTAATCCCTTTTCCTGGAATAGTATGCGCTATCAAAAGAGTCGGTTTTTCGTAGATAGCTTTTGCTTCTTCAGTAGCATTCACGATTTCTTCCATATTATGTCCATCTATATCAATAACATGCCAACCAAACGCTTCATATTTATCTCTAAGAGGTTCAAGAGGCATTATGTCTTCCGTCATTCCGTTTATTTGAATATTATTTCTATCAATCACTGCGACAAGATTAGATAGCTTATTAACTCCTGCAAACATTGCTCCTTCCCACAAATTTCCAGCTTGATGCTCTGCATCAGACATCAAACAATATATGCGAAACGTTTTGCTATCCATTCGTGCACCATAAGCAATACCTGCTGCCTGTGAAAGACCCGAACCTAGAGGTCCAGAAGTACTCTCCATAGACGCAAGTATCGTCCGTTCTGGATGCCCTTGCAACCGCGAACCGAATTTCCTTAGAGTCATAAGTTCCTCAATAGGAAAATAGCCTGCATGAGCCATTGCCGCGTAACGTATCGGAACGATATGTCCATTAGAGAGGATCAGACGATCTCTCTCTTCCCAATCTGGCTTTTTAGGATCATGATTAAGTATATGAAAATATAATGCGGTAAAAATGTCTGCCATTCCGAGAGGTCCTGCGGTGTGTCCTGAACCTGCCTCTGCAAGCATTGAAATTAAGCTCTGACGAACCTCATTCGCTTTCACTTCCAGCTCTTTTATTTTTTCATCATGTATATATTCACCCATATTATCTTGTCTTTTTATTAAATTTATTTTCTAAACTGCTCTTACAATATCATGGAATCGTTCTATCTTCTTACTCACTTCTACACTACTATCTCCAAATATTTCCGAACCAGACACCAGTCTGTCTGCTCCAGCTTCCGCCAAGTCTTTGGCATTATCAAAATGCACAGCTCCATCAACGCTCAAAACCAAATCTGGATATTTCTTGCGCAAACTTCGTAATTGCTCATACACTCGCTCGTCAAAGCTCTGCCCTTGTTTGCCTATTTCAGCAATCCCCATACACTGAACAAAACTAATATCTTTAACAAACGGCTCAACGAGCTCAACTGAAGTTGTTGTATTGATAGCAACTCCTAGAGAGACTTCTTTGAAATTTTTATCACTCGTATGTTCTGCGTGTGACTTAATACAAGCTATTATTTCGTCCATACTTTCTGTAGACTCTAGATGAATAATTATGCGTGACACACCAGCACATACCCAACTCTCAACAACTTGTTCAGGCTCAGAGACCATCAAATCAACTTCATAGTCCAAAACATTCGCATCTGGTAAACTTTTTTCTTTATTGCAGATACTGTTGAACTCCTCTACTCTCTCCGTGTAAGGCCACGTCTTTCCTTCAACAAAAACTCCATCCATTATATCCACCTGCACTAATGACACATACTTTTTTACTTTTTTAACACCCTCCTCCAAGTCAGAGAAATTCTTTGGCATAATTGCAGGAATAATCTCAATCATAGAAAATATTAAAATGAATCTATCTTCTTTATCCTTCTCACGTGACGCTCCTCTTCGGAGAAAACAGTTTCAAGCCAGTTTTTCACTGCTATCTTTGCCTCTTCTTCCTCTACAAAGCGCGCGCCAAGAGAAAGAACATTTGCGTCATTGTGTTCTCGTGAAAGAGAGATAATCTTTTCACTCCCTCCGTAGAAAACAACAGCTCTTACGTGTTTGAACCTGTTAGCAACTATTGCCTCTCCCTGACCGGAACCGCCCAAAATAATTCCTTTCAAGTCTTCAGGGTTATTTGATATTTTTAAAGCTGCCTTTGCTACAAAATCTGGATAGTCATCACTCTCTTCATACTCATCTGCGCCACAATCCTCTACCTCATACCCAAGTTCTTTTACAAAAAAAACAAGGGTTTGTTTTAATTTAAAACCAGCATGATCTGACGCAAAAACAATACGCATACTTAATTATTTTTTAAATTTTTACCAGAAATTACAACATGTTCCACCAAAGAATGTGTGTACCCCATCTCATTATCATACCAAGACAAAACTTTTACTAAATTACCAGAAACTACACGTGTAAATTGTAAATCTGCTATAGAAGCATAAGGGCTTCCAATAATATCATTAGAAACGAGCTGTTCTTCTGTAACAGCAAATACCTTTTTCCATCTCTCTTCTTTAGAGGCATTCCTTAAAATATCATTTATCTCTTCAACACTTGTGTCTTTTTTAGCTACGAATGTTATATCAACGATAGACCCAGCTATTACTGGTACACGAAGTGCAATACCGTCAAACTTTCCTTCAAGCTGAGTAATGGCCTTTGCTGTTGCTATAGCCGCGCCCGTGGTAGAAGGAATAATATTCTGCGCCGCCGCTCTACCTTTTCTAAAATCTTTTTTATTAGGAGAATCCACTAATGACTGCGTGGCAGTATATCCATGTACTGTATTCAATAACGCTTTCTCTATACCAACATTCTCATCAAGAATCTGAATAATAGGACTTCCCGCATTTGTTGTACATGATGCATTAGAACTAATGTCACACACCTTCAACTTCTCCTCGTTCACACCAACAAGCACAGTGGCTCCGGAAATACCTTCTCCAGGCTCATCTTTTACAGGAGCAGAAATAACAACTCTCTTGGCGCCAGCCTCAAGATGCACCCGTGATTTTTCATAACTTGCAAAGACCCCTGTAGATTCTAACGCAATATCAACATCCAAATCTTTCCAAGGCAATTCAGAGGGATCCCTCACGCTCAAAAAAGGAAACTCTTTTCCATCAACCACAAGCTTGGGATTTTCTCCAGTAATCGCCTCAATCTCATGCTCGTACTTACCTTGCGCAGTATCGTATTTTAAAAGATATGCCAAATTCTCAACATCTCCTAAATCATTTATTGCGACTATTTCAATATCCTTATTTAAAAACGCAACTCTGAAAAAAGACCTTCCTATCCGCCCAAAACCATTTATTGCAACTTGTATAGCCATAATATTTTTAGTAAATAAAAGTATTTAAAAATTATAAATAAAATTCCTAACGAAAACTAATAGTTCAAGTGTAGTATAACAACACCATTACTCCAAAGCATACCCAACTAATAGAGTGTGCCGAACCAAAAAGCTTACTCTCATAAGTATACCAATCTTCTACATTTAACCATCCCCAACACAACGAAGGTTAAACTTTCGTTACATAAACCTTCGTTACATACTAAGATCGCTATCCCAAACAGAGACATTTCCAAAGGTAGAGGTTAAGTTCCAAAGGTTAAACCTCTGCACGACTTGCAGAGGTTTAACCTTTGGAGATTTGAAAATCCTCATATGAGACCCACTCTTCGATTTCACTATCTAATCTCCCCTGAAAATAATCGGGAAAAGCCTCTTTATGTAAAATATTCATTTGGGAGCGCACAGATCCTGTGTAGTCTGGGTAACTAGAATATGGATACTCTTTCAAAGAAGCCTTCACGATGTTTTTTGGGTTTAGATGAATATAGGCAAATAAATATTTGAGATGAATATCGTTCACCACATGTTGTGCTTTAAAGGAGGACCCAAAAATAGCCCCTACTCGCTCATACTTTTTGTTGAAGTACATTGTGTAAGCAGTCATTAATTTTTGCATAAACCGACTAATCCCTTTTTCATTCTTCTCACGAACAAGTAAATGGAAATGGTTTGGCATCAAACAGTACGCACCAATATCAACAAGGGTACTCTCTTTTTCTATATCAAAAAGGGATGCTCCAGAGGTTAAACCTCTGGAGATTTCGCGGAGGACTTTTGGTTTTTCAGAATTAAAAAGAAAGAGACTTTGCAAAAACCGATTGTAATCGCCCACTTCTCTGAACACCGGTAATTTTTCAAAACCACGTGCATACACATGATAATACTCTTTAGGTGCAAATACATAATTTCGAGACATTAATTATAATTGTAGCAGAAGCCCTCCAAAGGTTAAACCTCTGCAAGTCGTGCAAGTCTCCAGAGGTTTAACCTTTGGACGGCAGGGTTTAACCGGACTTAAGTCT
>CAZNKJ010000007.1:0-37167 GCA_964574145.1 uncultured Candidatus Saccharibacteria bacterium | reverse complement strand
CAAGGACATCATCGCGGTCATTATCAAATTGCGGAAAACTTATGTGAGAATGTATGTCAATATATTTCATCAAATGATACCTTCCAACTCTAGACAATCTTTCACACGCTCAAATATTAACTGATGTCCATCAGCATTAGGATGAATACCGTCTGTTGTATATTTTGAAAAATCTTTGTATAGATCGTTAGTTTTTATATATAAACAATTGTGTCGTTTCGCAAGAACACCCAAAATGTTATCGAATTTTGCTCTGTTTCCTTCTAGATACGAGTACGCAGAACTCCATGGAATCGGATCGAGTGCTGATTCATCTACTGGAGTAAGCCCAACTACAGCCACCCTTCCATGAGCACTTGCATTACAAATAAAAGATTCCATATTCTTTTCAAAGACTTCTGGGCTCACCCTACATTTCCCTTTCTTGTTACTTGCCGAATCATTTATCCCAATCGCAAATAATGTGAGTAGCTCGCTTTTTTCATTTTTTACCCTTTGAGTAAATTCATTTTCAAACCTCAAATTCAACTTGTCTGTTCGATCACCAGAAATTCCCAAATTAAAAACGGTATGATCAACTTTCCAATTTGATTTTGCTGACAAATTCATAACATAAACAAAAAGCTTATTTACCCATCCGCCGTATTTTAGATCATAATAACCCTGCGTGATACTGTCTCCAAAAACTAAAATTTTCATAATCTAATCTTTGCGTGGAAACAACGTTTTAGGCATTTTGTTTTTCTTTATTGCTTCTTGTATTTTTCGTGCTGTCTCAGGGAGTATTGGCTCTACATGAAGTGCGATCACCGCCAGCCTGCCAACCAATTCTTTTATGATTTTTTCAGCAGCATTTTTGTTTTGCTTAATAAGCTTAAACGGTTGCTTGCCCTGAATTATTTCATCTGTTTCTCCAATATATTTCCATATTAGATCGGCTACTTTGTTAAATTCAAAACCCTCATACGCTTCGTTGTACGGCTTGCTACGAGAATCTTTCCATCCCTCAGTATCAACACATGACACATCAACAGGTTCTGATAGATATGTTTCTGCCATCTTCATTATACGAGCCACTAGGTTGCCGAGGCCGTTTGCTAGATTGGCATTATAGGTTTCCTTGAAACGATCCATCGTGAAATCACTATCCTCAAAAGGGTGAACATGATGAACAAGATAATACCGTAAAGGCTCAGTGCCGTAATCTTTAACAATTTCAAGTGGATCAATAACATTTCCAATACTTTTACTCATCTTTTGTCCACCACTAGTAACAAAACCATGAATAACTATTTGTTTTGAATTAGGAAGTCCAGCAGACATCAACATAGCCTGCCACATAGCAGCCTGCTGACGTATCTGGTCTTTTCCAGCAAACTGAATACCTGGCCAATAACCACCAAAATCTTGTTCCTCTGGCCAACCCGTTGTTGAAATGTAATTAATAAGAGCATCAAACCAAACATACATGACATGTCCTTCGTCCTCAGGAACAGAAATTCCCCAAGGCATCTTCTCTTTTAGACGCGAGATACTAAAATCCTCCAGACCGCGCTCTATGAACGCTTTTATTTCATTAAAACGAGTATCAGGTACTACAAAGTTTGGATTTTTCTTATAAAAATCTAACAATTTTTTCTTATAATTTTTAAACCTAAAAAAATAATTTTCTTCTTCCCGTATCTCTAATTCCTGATTTGGATGCAGAGGACATTTCCCATCTTTGAGTTCCGAATCTGTTTTCTCAAGCTCACACCCTATGCAATACCTTACTTTATAAAATTTCTTATAAATATCACCATTGGCATCGCACCTCCTCCAAAATTCTTTTGCAGCAATTTTATGATGTTCGTCAGTAGTACGAACAAAATGCAAGATACTATCATCCAAACCAAGTGTTTTTTCTAAGTTACAAAACTTAGCGGCATATTCATCAACATACTCTTGAGTATCTTTTCCTTCTTTACCTGCTTTCTCATAAATTTTCTGACCATGCTCATCTGTACCAGTGTTAAAGAAAACATTGCTACCAACAAGTTTTTGATAGCGAGCTATTACGTCTGCTTGTACCAGTTCAAGAGCAAAACCGACATGAGGGTCGGAGTTTACATAAGGAAGCGTGGTTGTTATATAAAAGGTCTTTTTTTTTGCCATAACAAAAATTAAGTAGTTAGTGTTTTTTTCTTTATTTTCTTACGATCTTCTTCTATATCATGTACTAATTCTTGGATAACTGCAGCAGCTGGGACAGAAAGTAAAATACCAAAAAACCCTGCCAGATTTGCCCCAACTATCAGAGCTAAGATCACCAAAAGAGGAGGAACCCCGACCACCTTAGTTACTACTAAAGGATATATCAAATGGTTTTCAAACTGTTGGATGATGACATAAAACGCAAACACATACAAAGCAAGAGATGTCCCTCCATCAATAAATGAAATCGCAATGGCTGGAATGGCAGCCAGGACAGGACCAAAGACTGGAATTAGTTCAAAAATACCGGCTAGCAAAGCTAAGAGTAGTGCATATCGCACTCCAAGAATGGTGAGACCTAGATATACTAAAACACTAACCAATACAGCAAGGACAAGCTGACCCTGCATCCAAAGCCCTATTTTTACTTGTGATCGTCGCCAAAGATCTATGGCTCTTTCCTGATATTTCAATGGTGTAATAACCCGCAGAAAATCATCTACACCAGTTTCTTGTACAGAAAAATAAAAAGAAAAGACAATTACTAATATAAAACCTAAGATTCCTCCAAAAATAGCACTTATGGTACTTAAAAAACCACCTGAGGTTGTTGAAAATGTATTCTGAAGATCAGCTATAACAGTTTGAGGAGAAAAACCACCGTCACTTGAGCCAGACCCAAAAAGAGTTCCTACAATCGGATTGGACAATTTCAAAGTATCAACCTGCGCAGGAAGTATTGAAAGTATTGCGGAAGTTTCCTCAATAAGAATTGGAGTAAAAGCATAAAAAAGCCCTCCTAAAGAAAGAATCAGTACCGCATAAACAAGCAGAACTGAAAAAACACGTGAAATACGACGCTGAACAAACCAAGATACAGCTGGTTCTATTGCAGAAGCAATCACTACCGCAGTTAAAACAATTAGAACTATACTCTTCAAAACGAAGAGAAGCCATACTAATAGAATAAAGAGAACCGTCTTAACGATAGTTGCGAAACTTATGTTTACCGTTGTATTTTTTGATAACGCCATATGTCCATAGTAACACCTACCTCTTTTTTGAAAAAGTCTCCAAAAAAACAAAATTATTCAACAAACAAAATTTAGTATATAGACAAACTTCCCAGTAAATCCAAAATGGGTACTCTTTTTTGTTCACCACTATCTCGATCTCGTACTGTTACCGTATCGTTCTCTAAAGTATCAAAGTCAATAGTAACGCAGTACGGAGTTCCTATTTCATCTTGCCTACGATATCTCTTACCTATATTTCCATTATCATCCCACATAATCTGAGGGATTTTCTCCTTTACAGACTTATACACTTCTCGCGCTTTTGATACCAATTCCGGTTTATTTTTCAACAACGGGAATATTGCTACCTTGACTGGAGCTATGTGCGGAGACAAAGCTAGATAAGTTCGATCTTCTCCTCCGATTTTATCTTCACGATACGCATCAAGTAAAACAAAAAGAAAAGCCCTCCCTACTCCACCTGATGTCTCTATAACCCACGGCATCACCCTAGTCCCGTCCTGTTCTAGATATTCCATAGACACTCCCGAGTACTCTTGATGGCGTTTTAGATCCCAGTCACTCCTATTATGTATACCCCAAGCTTCTCTCCAACCAAATGGTGTTTTGTATTCTATATCCCACGCGTCCTTAGCATAATGCGCTCGTTCATTTTCTTCATGCTCACGTAGACGGAGGTTGGATTCTCGTATGCCCAAACCTTTATACCAATCCATACTAAACTGCTTCCAATATTCAAACTGCTTATCTCCGTCTTCTTTATTCGGCCGAACATAATACTGTAATTCCATCTGTTCAAATTCCCGAACACGAAATAAAAAATTAGCTGGGACAATTTCATTTCTAAACGCCTTACCTATTTGAGCTACTCCAAAAGGAAGCTTTGGGTGCATTGAGTCTAAAATATTTTTAAAATTAACATGTACACCTTGGGTTATCTCCCCTCTTAAATAGACTGATTCTTTTTCCCCCTCCACAGCACCTATCTTAGCCTCCACCATAAGGTTAAAAACCTTTGGTTCGGTCACTGAATTACCAGCAGGGCTCTTTAGATTGAGCTCACTCATTTTTTCTCCCATTTCTTCAACAGACATATTATTCACATCTATTCCCGCCTCCTCAAGTAAATGATCAGCACGATATCTTTTATGTGTAATTTTGTCTTCAACCAATGGGTCTGTAAAAGACTCTGTATGTCCAGAAGCTTCCCACACTTTAGGTGACATCATGATGGATGCATTAATCCCATAAATATTCTCTCTATCTTGCACAAATTTTTTCCACCAGTACTGCTTTATATTAGAATCAAGTTCTGTGCCAAACGGACCATAATCCCATGTACCAGCCAATCCTCCATACACCTCAGAACCTTGGTACACGAAACCACGTCGTTTACAAAGTGAGACTATTTTTTCCATCGTATTATCAATATTTGTTTCTTTAGTCATAGTATTTATACTACTCAACCACTTTCCCTCCTTCGGGAGGAAAAGAAGGGTCTCCTAAAAGTCGTGTTGATAAATCTGTTAAGATTTTATTAAGTTTAGTGGTAGTAAACGTGTCCATACCGTCCACCCTTTGTCCACTAATAATAATTGGTATAGTGCCAACCTGACTAACGCTCGGATATATAGCCACCTGAAATGCAACTTTGCGACTCTTGTGCGCAGGAATGGATCCAATATCCCAACGAATACGCCCTCCAACTTCATTAAACTCAACTTGTTCTGATTCTGGGCTCACAGCACCAACCCAACTCATATACGATGGTAACGAAGCAGACATAGTAACATTACCAACAGGATTTGTGGAATTATTTACTTCCCAAAAAATAGTATATGTCGTTTTTGTCTCTGCTTTCGGAGGAATAGGCCCGATATTAGAAAATGGAGTATTAGTATAAGCAGCTCGAGAAGAAGGCGACAAATCTGTAACTACCTGTAATGTTCGTCGTACTGTAGACTCAACTATCTCAGGAACATTGTTTTGAGATATGCGTTTACCTCTAATAGTGACATCTAATACTAAATAAGGAGTACGAAATATATCAGCAGACGACGTCTGTATAGGTATAAAAGAAAAAGAAACAGTTCCACGATCTCCCGCTGATAGGGTCGCAAGAGAGGGAAGTGTCTCACGACTCCACACAACTGTATCATCTGAAGAGCGATAAAATCCACGTTGTGACACCACCGTTTTTTCATCCAGAATATTCCCAACTATTTTTACTTCAATCTCGGCATCATAAATCTTGTCCGATAGATTATTTACCCACGCCACATCAGCTCTCACACGAGAAGATCGATCAATAACAGAAGTTTGACTCTTGTCACCATTAATTGCCATATCAACCCCAATAAAAGGACGCTCTACAACTATAGGCTTAAGAAATGTTACAAACGCAGTCTCCAACTTTGTATCATCGTTCTCATTTGCAAGACCCGCAGAAAAACGAAATACACGCTCTTCTGCCGCTTCTCCTAAAATATTTCCATAAACCTGGATAACTTTTTTTTGTTCAGGTTTTATGTCTCCTAGTTTCCACACAGACTTTTTTGCAAAAGGAGATGGATCTGATCGTAGAAAATCAAAACCAAAAGGATATTCCGCTGAAAGCAACACATCTTTTATTATAGTGTCAGAATTAGACACCACTGTGACTGTAAAACCCAACTCTTGACCGGAAGAGATAGTATCAACAGAGTCAACTAAAAGAGACAGAGGAGCATTTGAGAGATTTATTTCATAAGTTTGGTCACTATGAAAAATGGCGTTTGATCCCTCCACTCGATATTCAACAGTAACTTTGACTACTCTACTTTCTCCCTCTTCACCAAAAAGCACCGCGCGCGCTGTCCTTTGTATACGCTCCCCTGGTTGCAGCAACCCTATTTTTTCACGAGACCTTAATAATTCACGCGTCAAATCGCCAGCGGTTCTTGTGCTTGAAGGATACTCAAGAAGAAGATCCACATCCTTAATTTGAATGGCATTCTTATTGGTAACAAGTATTTGGAGTACGAGCTCCTTCCCACCTCCGACAGTAGAAGGACCTTGTATTTCAATCTCAACATTAGAAGGAGAAACTATATTACGATCTGCAAAAAAGAAAAAAACAGAAATTGCGATAGCCCCAACAAAAAAAAGACTGGAAAATATAAGCAACCAAAATAACAGCCTATTCTTATTTACCTTATTTTTCTTAATAGGATCTGGTTTCCATTGTGTTTTTACATCAAAAGAAAGCTCACGCAATTTGCGTCGTTTTTTAACGCCTAAACCTTCTCCACTCCTCGCGTAGAGCTTCTTTTTTAGCCTCTCAATACCGTTTGTGTCTCCAAACATAGATAACAAATAGTATAACACGAAGAATCTCACGCCTATCTTCTTTCTCAAAATCTTTACAAACCACTCGCCTCAATAGCCTTATTAATTACTTGTATCGCCTGAGTGCGATAAGCAGAAGTGCGCGCAAGCTCCTCTCTAGAAAAAGACGACATGGATAATAAAATGGAAATATCTTCACTTTCTCCAACATAACCAAGTCTTGCAAGAATACGAATAAGTAAGGAGTGTTCAAAATCTCTAAGTAGCCCTGCATCTAGCGCGGTAGTCTGCATAAAAGCCATACCATCAGATACTAAATCAAACAATGTTCTATCCATCTCTTCTCCCTGAAGCAGTCGTGACAACAAAGCACAAATGCGCATAAGAAGAAGTTGCTTGCTCCGCGAACCAGCATATTCAATATAAAAATTATATATTAATTGCGCTCCAGTTACTCTCCAAGTATTACGCCCACGTACAAGCGAAATGTGCGAATATGAATAGTCTTGTAAATGATGTTTGAGTTTAGAGTGAGATGCTCGCAAACTTTTTCCAACAACTCGGATCAAACCTAACTCCCTAGTCCAGACTGTTAGGAAACGATTACTTTCTCCAACAGCAACTCCCCCAAAAATAAGACAGTCTGAGTTGTATATATGATGAGCCATTTAGCAAGAGCATTTAGAGCACTTCTCAAGAGAAATTTTGAAAGTGTGATCAGCAAGAACAACATTTTCACCTTCAGTTTCCTTGAAAATAATCTCTTTAGCTAAAACCTTTGATTGTATTTCCTTTTGAAATCGTTCAATTAAAGCTTTTCCTGTTTGAGTATCCACTATAAGTTCTATCGTATCCTCTGTAGTGAGTCCTTTGGCTTTACGCAACACTTGCACTTGTCGAATAAAGTCCCGCGCGATTCCCTCATCTTTTAATTCCTCTGTGAGAAGTGTGTCTAAAACAATTTCATTCTCTATATTTTTATCCTCAACTATCTCTTTTATATTTATCTCCTCTTTTACTAAAGGAATATCTAAAGAGTTAATGGAGAGTTTTTTCACAGTCAGAAGGGAAAGAGGTTGTCGTACCTTAATCTGCACTTTATCACGCGCTTCAAGCCCTAAAGATACTAAACTACGAGCTTCTGCCATTTCTTTAAGCAATACTTTATTCACTTTTTTCTCAATAGGCCATTTACACAAGTGGACGCTTTCTGGAGAACTCTCTTCTTTTGTCGCTAAATACAGATATTCGGAGAAAAAGGGCATTGACGGAGCCATGACTTTACTTAGTTCAACAAACACATGCCGAAGAGTGGACAGGGCGTACTTTTTATCTTTTTCATTTTCACCTTTAAACCTCTCGCGAGAGCGACGAAGATACCATGTAGAAAGATCATCTATAAAAAATGAAATGGGACGAGTCCCTTTATCAAGTTCGTACCTTTCCATACCAAGGGTAACATCTCCAATGAGTTCATTGAGACGCGCAACAATCCATTGATCAAGTCTGTTTGGACTATCTGCCTTACCTGTAACAGAAGGGTCTGCGTAGATTTTATAAAAGGAAAGAACGTTAGAGAGTCGCCCTATGTTCTTTCTCATAACTTCCGCCACACCCTTGTTAGAGAAAGCAAAATCTTCACCCCGAACAATAGGAGACGAAAGCAAGTAATATCGAAGAGAATCGGCACCATAATTTTCTATAACATCCATCGGGTCAGGATAATTCTTGAGACTCTTGCTCATTTTTGTTCCATCCTCTGTCAAAACAAGACCGTTTACTATTACATTTCTATATGGAGATTTTCCAAAAAGAGCAGTGCCAATAATTATAAGCGAATAAAACCAACCTCGTGTCTGGTCCATACCTTCCGCAATGAAATCAGCGGGGTATCCTCTTGATCGTTTAAACCAACTGCTTGTTGGATCAAAAATATCAGTATTTTCAAATGGATAATGTTGTTGCCCATAAGGCATGGAACCAGACTCAAACCAACAATCAAACACATACGGTACACGCTTGAGAGGTGCCCCATTGGTATCTACTAAATCTATCTCATCAATATATGGGCGGTGTAAGTCAAGTTCGTAGTTAGTACTGTGTGGAATAGGGACAAAAGACAGTTCCCTGATCTCCCCTGTTTTTAAATCAAACTGATTATTTTCAATATGTTCGCCACTTTTACTTATATCATATCCATATGCTCCCGCCTGCATCATTTGAATAGGTCCATTATGGGAAACAATTAATATGGTCTTATCTTTATATTTTTCATCAAATTCATAAAGAACTTCCATAACTCTACTCTTCACCTCCGTCCATGTCTCACCACCTTTAGGCCTCACTATCATCCTCTCATGAGTAAACTGAAAAAATGAATGGTATTCATTGATTGATTTACCTTCAAACTCACCGAAAGTAACCTCTTTAAGTCTGGAGTCTTCTTTGAGAATATCTTTTGACAAACCAAGTAGACCCACCAAAGCTTCAGCCGTTTCTCGCGTCCTCTGGAGTGGTGAATACACTACCATGTCTATTTTTTTGCCTTCTAGTTTTTTTGCCACAGCACGAACAGTGTCTTTCCCCGTTTTAGTTAAAGGATTTTCAACTGACAATTCAGCATTGAGTGTATTTTTAGTATTAAATAAAGCTTCTCCATGACGCATCAGTAGATATTTATTTCCTGACTTCTTTGTATATTTTTTTAACTCATCGAGAGACTCTATAAAAACAGTACTTCCGGTTTCTTTATTTTTCCATACCGGAATCGGAGCTCCCCAATACCTACTGCGTGACACAGCCCAGTCACGAGCACCCTTAAGCCAGTTGCCAAACCTCTTTTCTCCAATATCTCTTGGTACCCATTTTATTTTTTCATTTTCTGAAACAAGTTTCTCTCTAAAAGACGACACTTTTACGAACCAAGATGAGGATGCGTAATTCAAGAGCGGAGTAAAACACCTCCAACAATGAGGATATGAATGTGTAATCTTTTCTTTTTTAAACAAAAGTTCTTTATGAGCTAAATATTTTATTATTTCTATATCAGCAGATTGATGTTTGTCTTTTTCTTCTTCCGTATCCTTTGGCTTTACCGGCATTCCTGCAAAATCTGTCACATCTGAACTAAAAACACCATCTTCTGTAACGTGATGTATAAGAGGTATGTCACACTTTAAAGACAGCTCCATGTCTTCAGCCCCAAACGCCGGAGCTATATGCACAGCTCCTGTTCCGTCCTCAAGAGACACGTACGACGCATGGTAAATCTTCCAAGCGTTATCTTTATTTTTAATCTTTTTATCTACATAGTATGGGAATGGTGGAGAGTATGATACTCCCACAAGAGAGTCCCCTGTAATCTCTTTTTTTATAGAATAATTGTCACCCAACACACCCACCCTATCTTTAGCCACAATAAGTTCTTCTCCGTCTTTCTCGGCTATTACATACTGAGCATCTTTATTTATCGCAACTGCCATATTTCCAGGAAGAGTCCATGGAGTAGTAGTCCATACCAAAATAAATCTATTCTCTTCTCCACTAAGTTTGAGTTTTACTGTCACCGCAAAATCTACAATGTCTCTATACCCCTGTGCTACTTCAAAATTAGAGAGAGTGGTTCCACACCGCGGACACAAGTGCATTGACTTATTACCTTCATAAACCAATCCTTTTTTATTTAGAGCATTAAATATCCACCAAACACTCTCTGTGTACGAAGAGTCCATGGTCTTGTAGTCACGATCCATATCCACCCATCTGCCCATACGAGGAATGATTTTTCTCCAGTCATCAGCGTAGCGAAGTACAGCCTTACGAGCTGCTTCATTAAATTTTTCTACACCGAGTTTTTCAATGTCTCTTTTGTTCTTAAGGCCTAATTCTTTTTCAATTTCATTTTCAAGAGGAAGTCCGTGACAATCCCACCCCCAACGTCTTGAAACTCTGTATCCACACATCGTCTTATACCGTGGGATAACATCTTTTATAGTGCCAGCTAAAATATGCCCATAATGAGGTAATCCCGTGGCAAAGGGTGGCCCATCATAAAAGATAAATTCACCTTTTGGGGCTGACTTTTTATCTGATTTTTCAAAAATACGGTTCTCTTTCCAAAAATCAAGAATGTCCTTCTCACGCAACGAAACACTTTTTTCTTTATCTGTTGAAACTTCTTTCATAGTCTTGTGTTTAAAATAGTAGCATTTACACCCATGTATGCAAAAAGGTCTCGCGTAAAAACACGAGACCTTAAAGACATCCCCCCATTCTGGTGTGAATTGTCTTTCTTATTGTTTTGTTGGAGATAAGCAAAACCAGTTAGACAAAAAACAAGAGAGTCTTTCTAGAACAAATATGGGTTTCTTAATGGTCACTTGATTCATCTCGCTCTGAGCGAGTAAATCAGGATAGATTTCTTCGAGCTCCCACTCTGACCTAACTTTTACACCCTTCACCTTCCCTATTCCAAAATCTGGAAGAAGGTAAATAGGATACTTCATCCTTCCAGCTACTTTAATTGCATATTGTAATTCATTAGTAGACGTAGAGAAACTTTCGTCAAACTTTGGTGACATTTTAACCTCTCCTTCAAAAAAATAACAACTTAGGCTAAATCAAACATACCACGAAAGTAGGAGAGTTGCTTGATTAGCTTCCCACCATTGGGAAATCTATTCTTCTTACTTCTATAACAAATCTCTTCAGTATTTGAAACAACACTTGAATCCAAATACACTTTACCGCCTCCATAAATAGAAAACCTACCCAGAGATTACTCTTTATTATGAATAAGACAACCTTGAGTTAATTCCGTCTTAAACCTCTACATCCTCTCAGGAGCCTGTATGCCTAAAAGGCTCAGTCCGTTCTTCATTGTGATTTGAAATGCTTTAGTAAGCGCCACTTTATATGACGAATTTTCATCTGCGTCCGCAATACGTTCCTTCGCATAATAACTACTAAAAGCACTAGCTAGCTCAGTGAGATAAGTTACCAAATAATGTGGTTCATACTCTTCTCCAGCCCTCTTAACCACTTTGGGAAATCTATACAGGAGTTTTTCTATAAGTCCTGCAGTATCCACAGCATTTTCAATATTTGGTTTAATCCCCATATCTTTTGCTTTATCCAAAACAGAAGAGGCTCGAACATAAGAGTACTGTAAATACGGACCAGAAACCCCCTCAAAAGAAAGGGCTTGGGATAAATCAAAGGTGATATTTTTACCAGAAGACTGCTTGAGTATAGAGTACTTAATAGCCGCTATTGCTATACGATCTCTGGTTTGGATATCCTTAGTACGTTTCCCCACCTCCTCCTGCACTTTGTGTATAAAAAACTCCCCTGTTACAACATTTCCAGAACGAGAAGACATTTTGCCAGAGGAAAGTTGCATTAGACCATGCCCAATATGCTTAAGCTTTCCCTCAAGCTCCGGATCTAAAAGGGAAACTACTTTAAACAAAACCTTGAAATACTCCACCTGCTCTACGCCTGTGACAATAACAGAAAGATCAAACTGAAAAATCTTTCTTTTCAAACTAACCAGTCCAAGGTCTTTGGTTTCATACGTTGGTATCCCCTCTTTTGTTATAAATACACGGGTGTGCAAACCATATTTTTCGCCACGAAAAATAATCGCTCCATCGCTCTCTTCAAAAACTCCTTTTTTCAAACCTTCATCAACCATCTTTTTGCCAATCTCCCATGTCTCTCCCTCAAAAAAATAATGATCAAACTTAGTTCCTAACAATTTATATAAATCTTCAAAATGAGCTAACGATGTTTCTCTACCCTTTTTATAAATCTCCAAAATACTTTTATCTTTCGCATACACTTTTTTATTTATCTCAACAATCTCTTGTTTGGCTGTATCACTAGATTCATATTGTTCATTTCCATATACATAAGCCTTTCCAAGCTCTTCTGGATTATCCACCGCAAAATCTTTTTTCTCAATTGCCCACAAAGCTTTTGCCACATGAAGCCCAACATCTCCTTGGTAATTTGCTCTGAAGATCTCTGCACCAGACATCTCAAGAAGCCTTGTTATCGCCTCCCCTATTGTATTACTCATAAGATGCCCTATATGAAAAGGTTTGAAAGGGTTAGGATCGGTATATTCTATTATTATTTTTTTATTTTTTAGACCATCTCCACTTCCCCACTTATCACTTTGTTTCAAAATCTCAGAAATTTTTTTCGTAAAAATCTCGGACCGCAAATAAAAATTTATAAATCCTGGCCCTGCTATTTCTATTCTCTCAATCTCTTTTGGTTTATTTTGGTTAATATTTAAGACTATCTCGCCCGCCAACTCGGTTGGTTTCTTTCTAGCCTCCTTACTGAGAAGTAATGCTACGTTGCTTGCATAATCCCCAAGAGAGATGTCTGAAGGATGTTCAAGTATAAAATGAGGTACAGAAAAACCAAGCTCTGAAACAGCCTCATTAATACTTTTACGTATAATTCCTTCAATCATTAAGCCAGTATAGCTGATATTGGTGTTATTCGTCTATTGAATAAAGAATGTGGTTATACAAAACTTTTAGGTATAGGAAATTTTTTACAAAGTTCCTTTATTTCTTCACGAAATTCCTTCTTCTTTTTACTATCATCTTTGTTCTGAAGAGTATCAATCATCAGGTGCGCAACGTCAACACATTCTTTTTCTTTGAAGCCACGAGTCGTGACAGCTGGTGTGCCAAAACGAATGCCAGAAGGATCCATAGGTACGCGAGAATCATCAGCAATCATGTTTTTATTGAGAGTTATTCCCACCTCATCAAGAGCTCTCTCCGCCTCCTGTCCAGAAACATTCAAAGAGCCGTAAACATCCGCGAGGATAAGGTGGTTTGACGTCCCCCCACCCAACATACGCACATTGCGTTCATGAAATACATTCTCCATAGCTTTTGCATTCTTAAGAATTTGTTGTGCATATTTTTGAAATGACGGGTGTAGTGCTTCACTAAAACATATCGCTTTTGCAGCAATCTGATGCATATGCGGACCGCCCTGAAGGCCCGGGAAAACAGTCTTGTCTATTTTTTTCGCCAATTTTTCGCTGTCACGCACAAGGACTAATCCTCCGCGTGGACCACGCAACGTCTTGTGTGTGGTTGAAGTAATAACATCAAAACCATCGTCAAAAGGATTACGCGCAACCTTACCCGCTATAAGCCCTGCAATATGCGCTATATCAGCCACAGCATACGCCCCCACTTCTTGTGCAATCTCAACAAACTTTTTATAGTCCAATTCCCTCGAATAAGCAGAGAAACCAGCAAGAATGATTTTGGGTTTCTCTTTTTTTGCAACTTTGAGCATCTCTTCATAGTCAATCTCTCCAGTATCAACATCCTTCATTTTGTACCTAACAAAGTTAAAGATTTTGGTTATATATGTTACCGGATGTCCGTGTGTTAAGTGCCCACCATGCGAGAGATCCATGCCAAGTACAGTGTCCCCAGGTTCAAGAAGCGCAAAGTACATAGCAATATTTGCGGGCGCTCCGGAGTGTGTTTGCACATTTACATATTTACAATTAAATAGTCTACGCGCGCGCTCTATTGCGACACGCTCCACTATATCTGTATATTCCTGTCCACCATAATAACGCTTCCCAGGGTATCCTTCGGAATACTTATTGGTAAGTACAGAGCCCATAGCTTCGCGCACCGCGAGAGATACGTAGTTTTCGGATGGAATGAGTTCAAGCCCTTCAGCTTCTCGTTTTTCTTCACCGACAATTGCTTTAAAAATGTCTGTGTCTTCTTTTTTTAGAAATTTGTAGTCATTTTTCATAATAGTCTGATTATTTCAGATTGATAATAAACGAATGAAAATGTAAACAACTACAACATATTTCAACTTTAATTCTTTTTATTATACTCCTTTCTATCTTTTTCATTAAACCCCCCTACCACAGTAATATCTCCCTTTATTGAAGGATGAGAATCGTACCCTTTTACTTCAAAATCTTCAAAAACAAACCTATCTATTTCTTTAACACTAGTATTAAGTTTCATTGTAGGAAAAGGTCTGGGTTTTCTGTTTATTTGCTCTTTAGCCTGCTCATAGTGGTCGCTGTATAGATGAGTATCTCCAAGAAAATGGATAAACTCACCTGGCTTATAACCACATACCTGAGCTAGCATGAGAGTTAAAAGTGAATAACTTGCTATGTTAAAAGGAACTCCTAAAAACATATCTGCACTCCTTTGATATAACAATAAAGAAAGCCTTCCATTAGTGACATTTATATTAAACATCGTATGGCATGGAGGTATTGCCATAGATGTTCCAGGTTTTGACATTTCATACACATACTCCGGATTCCACGCAGAGACAATAACGTGTTTTCGATCTGGATAATTTTTTGTTTTTTCAATTGCCCATGCCAGTTGATCTATTTCTCTACCGTCACTCGCAAGCCACTTACGCCACTGCCGTCCATAAACAGGACCTAATTCGCCCCATTCTTTTGCAAACTCTTCATCATTTTTTATTTTCTCTATAAAATCCTGTTGGGACAAATTGGGAACATTTCCGTCCTCCATCTTCTTCTTGTAATCCTTATACGGCCAATCATCCCAGATATGCACATTCTCCAAAATAAGAGGTCTGATATTTGTTTCCCCTCGCAGAAACCACAACAACTCTATAATAATTCCCCGTAAAAAAACCTTCTTTGTGGTCAATAAAGGAAACCCCTCTGAAAGGTCGAAACGCATAGTACGACCAAAAACACTTTTGATAGCTTTCCCAGAATTAAACTCTTTTTTTTCAAACCCAGAATCAAGAATTTCTTGTAGAAGGTCTAGGTATTGATATTCTGGATGTCTTTTTTCTTCCAACATTGGTCTGTTTATTTTTTTTGCTTGGAAATTTTCTTTTTCTTTATTCCTGCTTTTGTTTTTTTCTTAACAACCCTCTTTACTACCTTTTTCTGACGAACCTCCTCATCCACATATTTCCCAGTCTGTCGTGAATACACTTTCTTAGGTTCGGTAGAAATCTTTGAGAAAGTAAGTTGCGCTATCTCCATTCCAGGACGAAGTAAAATGGGAATGCTGTTTAGGTTATAAAGCTCAAGGGTAATATTAAGATAATCTCCCGGATTAACTATCCCCGCAGTATTATGAACAATAAGCCCTATACGAGCTAAAGAGCTCTTACCTGAAAGCTGAATAAGATACTTGTCTGATCCAAAATAATCACGTGACCAAGCCAAAACACTAACCCCTGGGTGAATAATAAAATGATCCTTATCGTTTACATGAATCTCTCGCGCTTTAGGAAATTTTTTATTGTGCGGATCAATATAACCATCTCTGTGTGTCTCTGTAAGAAAAAATTTATTGCCTAAAAGAATATCATAACTTACTGGCTGCAAACGTTTTATATCAAAATCACTAATAGTAATATCTTTACAATCTATTGCTTTTTTTATATCAGAATCTGAAAGATACATATATGTGTGCGTGTTTAATGAATTGTAAAAATTTTATCCGTTCCATAGTACTCAGTCCAATTTTCATTGTAATGAGAAAACATCCTCTCCAACCTGTCTTGTGGTAATTCTTCCACTCCTAATTCCTTCATGAAAGTATGTAGCTCATCACGAGCAGACTCTAATAGGTCAGAACTTTCAACGATCTTTTCAAACTCTACTAGATAGCCATAACCAGCATTTTTGTCCAAACACACAGTTATGTCTTTGCATACATACTCCTCTCTCTCGCGAGACCATTTTGCTTGATAAGTATATCCCACACTCAAAATTAGTGCATCCAACTCATCCAGCGTCATATCTTTAATCTTAGTTTCAAACTCAAGCCGAGATACTGTGTTATGGCTAGACCCTTCGTCAACAGAAGCCTTAATAACAAACAACAGGGCATCGTCAGTCAGTCTTGTTCTTATAGAAAAATCGTCTCCAACCTCTATCATATCTTTTAATTTTTCTAAATCAGCAGAAGACACAAGTGGAGTAATTGCCATTTCTAACCTATCCATATCTCCATTAACAAAATAATGATTAAGCTGTTTGTGTTTAGAAATACATTTAACACCAGGATCAATATTTTGTAATTTTTCCTTCAGAATATCCGCTTTTTCCTTACCCCCAAGCAAACTTTTTATTTCTACTTCATAAGAATTCATTACAAGAAAGTATATCGTAGAGACAGAAAGGTACAAAGAGGACATTTGCTTATCTGCGTGGTATAAATACTTTACTTTATGCAGATAGATGTTAAAAAAATGCCTATGATAAGTATCATAGCGGCTATTAGCACTTATGATCGAGCGATTGGAAATGATAATGAGCTTTTGTGGCATATAAGTGAGGACCTTAAACGCTTTAAGAAAATCACCGAGAACCACCCCGTGATTATGGGCAGAAAAACTTTCGAATCTATTAGGAAACAGATTAAAGGGCCCCTCCCAAACAGGACAAATATAGTCATCACGAGAGACAAATCATATTTATGCGAAAAGGTAATGGTAGTCCATTCTCTTGAGAAAGCTCTTAAGAAAGCTCAGGCAATTGATACTACAGAGATTTTTATAATCGGTGGAGCTCAAATATACGAACAGTCCATTCATTTTGCCGACAAACTATATTTAACTCTTATAGAAGATAGAAAAAAAGCTGATGCTTATTTTCCTCCATATAAAAATATATTCGTAAGAAAAATTTTTGAAAAAAAACTGAAAACTGAAAATGGACTGAAATATTCCTGGGTCAATCTAGAGCATAATTTACATACCATTGACTAATCTCTTATTTCATCTACATTAAGCAGTAGAAATTTCTATCGTAGTAACTCATCCAGAATATGGAGAGAGAAATGGAAAAACAACTAGTTTCTCCCACTTCACAGCAAGAAAACCTGAGTGTTCTGATAAAATTCGTGGAATTTACGAACACCTTTCGCGCAATTGAAAGGTGTATATGGTTCCGAAATATCTCAGGCAAAGAAAGAAATGGAGAACACACATTTCAAATAGCACTTGTGGCGTGGTTCATCAACGACTACCTAAAACTCAACCTTGATACCGCTCTTGTAATTCAATATGCAATTGTGCATGACTTGGTTGAAACTTATGCAGACGATACTTCTGCTTTTCATGATCCTTCGATGTCAAAAGAAGACTGGCTTCATCAAAAGAAGACAAAAAAAGGGCGAGAAAAAACAGCTCTGCGGCAGATTGAAAGAGAATGGAAAGAGTCTTTCCCTGAAATGGCAAAAACAATCCGTTCTTATGAGAGGCAAAAGGATGAGGAAGGTCGTTTTGTTTATGCGATTGACAAGCTGGTGTCCACTATCAATGTATTTCTGGATGAAGGTCGCACATGGAAAGAATTAGGTACGACTCTTCAAGAGATGGATGCATACAAAGGACCACGAGCACATAAGCATGCTGATATCGGAAAACTATACGACGCTTTATTCTCATTACTTGAACAAAACAAACGTCTGTTTCCTTAAAAACAAACATATCAAAAAATAGCGACCGCAGATAAAACGGTCGCTATTCTTTTAATTTAAACTTATAAGAAAAATTTGTTAAAATTTTCTTATTTTACCTCAATCCCCATTGAGCGAGCGGTGCCTGCGATAATTTTCTTTGCTGCTTCGATATCGTTAGCGTTTAGGTCTGGCTTTTTTTTCTCAGCTATTTCCGCCAACTGAGCGTCAGTGACACTACCAACCTTTGAAACCAAATTTTTACCTGAACCTTTTGGTTTACCTATAGCCTTAAGTAATAAACGTGATGCGGGAGGAGTTTTCAATATAAAATCAAAAGACCTGTCATCATAAACGGAAATTTCTACCGGCACGATATCGCCACGCATCTCTTGTGTTGCTTCATTAAAACGAGTCACAAACTCGCCTATATTTACACCTGCCTGCCCCAAAGCAGGTCCTACAGGAGGGGCTGGATTTGCTGCACCTCCTTGTATTTGTAATTTGAGTTTTTTCTCTACTTTTTTTGCCATATATTTAATACGATAATTTTATTTAAATTTTCTTAACCTGCAAGAAGTCCAATTCGACTGGAGTTTCTCTTCCAAACATGGAAACCATCACTTTGATTTTTCCACGTTCTTCATCGACTTCCCCAACTTTCCCCTCTAGTTCCTTAAACGGACCATCCACTATCATCACCTGCTCATTAACAGAAAGATCTATTTTGTGCTTAACTGTGTCTGAATTCATACGCTTAAAAAGCGAATCAACCTCTTCCTTTCCAAGAGGTACAGGATGTACTCCAGACCCAACAAACCCTGTAACTCGAGGGGTGTTACGCACAACATACCAAGAATCATCCGTTACGGCCATATCTACCAACACATAACCGGGATATATTTTTTCTTCTTCTTCTACACGCTTACCAGCTCGTATTTTTATTTTTTTCTCCGTAGGCACCACTACATCAAAAATACGATCATTCATACCAAGAGACTCGATACGTTGCTTCAAGTTACGCGCTACCGCATTTTCATATCCTGAGTAAGTGTGTATTGCGTACCAGTTACGCTCTGTGTGTGCTTCTTGTTTAGCCATATTAAATATCAATATTTCTTAAAGAATAAATTTCTTAAGTAAAGTTGTAAATGCAAAGTCAAAAAACCCGAGAAATAACGAGGTTAATAGTGATAAAAGAATAACAAGGACGGTAAATATCATTGCCTGTTTTTTAGTAGGCCATGAGACATGTTTCATCTCTGAGCGGGTGTCTTTAAGATATTGTGTAATTCTACTCATATTGTATATGATAATAATCGCCTATAAAAAAACCCCGTTGGGGGTATAAGTACAGCCGTATAATACCGCACACAGACCTTAAGTCAAGTGCCTTTTATTTACCACGTACTTTACCACACTACGCAAGATCTCTACCATCTTATTCTTCTATATTAAGACCTATCGAATCTCGTACGTAATAGAAACATTAGAAAAAATCTTATTTTCACCCTCTGGAATCTGGGGAACAGTCTGGGTAGAGATGTTTTCAAACGACCTATTAAGTCCATACTTAGGATAATATCCATCCTTGGATTCACTAAACGAAATTATACGGACCAGCCCAACCCCAAGATCTTTGGAGAGTTGCTTCGCTTTATTTTTTGCGTCTTCAATTGCCTTTCTACGCGCCTCTATCTTTAGTACTTTTTCATTATCAATCGTAAATTGTAAACCAGATATATTAGACGCTCCACGCCCACCAATCCCAGAAAGTAATTCTCCTGCTTTTTGTGTATCACGCACTTTTACAAAAATACTCTGACGCACTTCAAAACCTATAAGAATTCTTGTTACTACCTTACGCGCAGAATATGTCTCTACCCCCACGCCACCTCCATATTCATAACGAGGGTTTACACTATACACAACAGTCTTGATATCTTTCTCACCAACCCCTTCACGTTCCAAGTACGCAATCATGTCATTAATTTTTCGAGTAGCCACGGTTTGTGCATCTTTTACAGTTTTCCCCTCTTCAACTACAGAAAAAGTAAACGCCGCTATGTTAGGAATCGCAAACACCTCCCCTTCACCCGTAACAGTTACTATATTTGTTGCTGGAACCCCACCACCAATATATTTAAAACCCTTAACAACTCCTATAGATTTAACCGCAAGAAAAATAGCCAAAAGTATCGCCACAAGCAAAATAGCTTTATTGAAATAGTTATTATGAAAACAGCCTGAGATAAAATTTTTGTTAGTTGATTGGTCCATAGTGTTTGAAAATATTATATAAAAGCATTCACTACATATAATATAAGACAAAACAAAATCTACAACCACTTAAAAAATCTGTATTGTGAAATCATTGCATGTATTTTATCAGCACGGTATTATCCACGTAATGAATAGTGTGGTGCTTTATACTCTTGGTAGTGTATTTATCGTTAGTCTTATTTCTCTTATAGGAATTACGACTCTTTCATTAAATACCCGCCTCCTAAATAAAAGTATTTTTATACTTATCAGTATTGCTGTTGGAGCATTATTCACAGATGCCCTGATTAATCTCATACCAGAAACTTATGACAAATTTAAATCTACTCCAGTAGCAACATTTTGGATAATGAGCGGTATTTTTTCATTTTTTATTTTAGAAAAGATTCTAAACTGGCGGCATACGCACAACATAGAAAATATTTACGAAGCGCAACTAGAAAACAAAAACGTGAAAACTTCTCAAAAAATACACCCGTTGGGATTCTTAATACTTTTTTCAGATGGAATCCACAATTTTCTTGATGGAATTATTATAGGAGCAAGTTATTTGATCAGTATAGAAGTGGGTATGGCAACCACTGTTGCTATTATTCTCCACGAAATACCCCAAGAAATTAGTGACTTCGGAATACTACTTCATTCTGGTATGAAAAAGATGCAAGCTCTTTTGCTAAATTTCCTATCAGCCCTTACTGCAGTACTTGGAGCAGTGTTGGCTCTTGCTGTAGGTAATACAAACGAAGCTCTTGTACCTATAGCAACAGCCTTTGCTGCAGGTAGTTTTTTATATATAGCTGGATCAGATCTAGTCCCAGAACTTCACAAAGTAACAAATATTAAAAATTCCATTATACAGTTCGCAGCAATGGTAATTGGCGCAGCAGGTATCTGGATATTGTTTCTCATTTAAGGACACCCGCTCATTAAAATTTGAAAAAATCAGTAGTTAAAAACATTGGAATCTGAAACCTTCACACAGAAACCTCCTAATAAACTTTTATTAAAGTGGGGCACTTTCTTTTTAAGGTAATCTCAGAGCAAGTATTTCAAGCGTTTCACCATTGTCCACTTGAATACCTGTCTGTTTTTATGGTGAAAATATAAAAAAATACAGTTATCCACCACCAGAAGTATTTGTAAGGAGTATAATACAAAATACCTTTATAAAAACTAAGATAACAATTTTGTTATCTTTAATAATTAGTTAATCACCATGACTAAAGTCGCTTCAAAAACACATCAGGTAGCTCCAAAAACTGTTGGGGCAAAATTAAAGAAAAAAACTGTTGAAAAGTCTGCTGAGTATGTCTCTTTTATCCCAAAAATAGAAAAGCGAGACGGAACAATAGTCCAATTTAATTTTGAAAAAATTGTAGCAGCTATTCACAAATCAATGATTGTTTCTGGCGAAGGTTCTGAGGATGAGGCGCGCATGGTGGCGCATAAAGTAGCGGCTGACGTAGTGCGAATAGCCAAAAAATACCGCAATTTCATGCCAACGGTTGAAGGAGCGCAAGATACTGTTGAAAAAGAACTTATACTCTCTGATTATGTAGGTACTGCAAAAGCTTATATCCTCTACAGAAATGAACGCGCAAAACTACGAGAACAAAATATTGAAGTCCCGGAGCATATTAAAAAACTTGTCGAGAAAAGTTCTAAATATTTTAAAAATAATCAACTTGGAGAATTTGTATACCTACGAACATACGCAAGATGGATACCAAAGGAAGGTCGTCGAGAAACTTGGATTGAAACAGTTGATCGATATATTTCTTTCATGAAAGAAAATCTTGCAGATAAACTTTCGTCAGAAGAATATAATGAAATACGTGAAGCAATCTTAAAACAAGAAGCTATGCCTTCTATGAGATTACTTCAGTTTTCAGGAGATCCAGCGCGCCGATGTAACGCCACTGCATACAATTGTTCTTTTGTTGCCCCAACAAAGCTGCAAGATTTTGGTGAGATACTTTATCTTTCCGCTTGTGGATGCGGTGTGGGCTTTGCGGTTGAAAGTCAAAATGTTGGGAAACTCCCACAAGTACAGATACAAACTGGCAAAAAACTTCCTATATATATTATTGAAGATTCTAAGGAAGGATGGGCAGACGCTTTAGTATTTGGACTTAAAACTTGGTTCAACGGCAAAGATGTTGAGTTTGACTATTCAAAAATTCGCCCTGCAGGCGCGCGTCTAAAAACAATGGGTGGTAAAGCTTCTGGACCGGACCCTCTTAAAGCTCTTCTAATATTTACCCGTGAAATCATCCTAAGGCGACAAGGGAAAAGACTTACAAATCTCAACGTGCACGATATTATCTGTAAAATCGGTGAAGCTATTGTGTCAGGCGGTGTACGCCGTACAGCAATGATTTCTCTATCTGACCTAGATGATCAAGAGATGCGTCACGCAAAAGATGGTCAGTTTTTCTACACGAATCCTCAACGTTCCATGGCAAACAATTCTGCTGTCTACACAGAAAAACCTACAAATACAGAGTTCATGGATGAATGGATCTCTCTTATGAAAGCTGGTACTGGTGAACGTGGTATTTTCAATAAAGGAAGTCTTATCTCCCAACTACCTGAAAGACGAATAAAAGTATTGGATAAAAAAGGATATGTTGTTAATAACAGTATTACTGGTGGAATTGGCACCAACCCTTGCGGTGAAATAATCTTACAGTCGAAACAGTTTTGTAATCTTTCTGAAGTGATAGCACGAAGCACAGATACCCTAACTACTCTTAAACGAAAAATCCGTATTGCTACTATATTAGGAACATATCAATCTTCACTTACAAAATTTAATTACGTTTCCAAACAATGGAAAGAAAACTGCGCGTCAGAACGTCTTTTGGGTGTTTCAATCACAGGACAGTGGGACTGCCCTGCTGTACGCAACGCTAAAGCTTTTGAGGAATTAAAAAATGAGGTAATTGAAGTAAATAAAAAATACTCAAAACGATTTGGAACAAACACTTCTACCTGTACCACAGCTGTAAAACCATCTGGTACTGTGTCACAAACAGTAAACTGCGCATCCGGTATGCACGCACGACACTCCCCTTATTACATACGTCGTGTTCGTATTTCAGCAACAGACTCTCTTTTCAAAATGTTGCGTGACCAAGGAGCTCCATTTAGTCCTGAGGTTGGACAAAGTTTGGAAAATGCTAACACTTTCGTTTTAGAATTCCCTGTTAAATCACCAAAAGACTCTATCTATAGCAAAGACCTATCTGCAATTGAACAATTAGAACATTGGAAATTAGTGAAAGTAAATTATACAGAACATAATCCCTCAATCACCATCTCAATTAGAGAAAATGAATGGATAGAAGTTGCTGATTGGCTATACAGAAACTGGAATATACTTGGGGGGCTCTCTTTTCTGCCTAGATCTGAACACGTCTACCAACTAGCTCCTTATGAAGAAATAACAAAAGATCAATACAACGAACTTGTGAAGCGCTTTGAGAATGTTGACTACTCAAAACTTGTTACTTACGAACTACGTGATGAAACTGAAATGAAGCGTGAGCTTGCTTGTGCTGGTGGAACTTGTGAAATAGAAATTTAAAACTATACCAAAAGGTCTCTCTTAATACAGTGGCGCTGACTCATCGGCGCCACTTTTATGTGCTGAAAGACGAGCAAAAGCATACAAAACACTAGACACCCTGTTCATGTATACCTTAATGTACTCATTAATATTCTTTTCTTTTCCAAGACAAATCACTCTACGTTCCGCTCGTCGGGCAAGTGTGCGTGCGTAATCAAAATGTGCAGATAGAGGTGTTGCTCCTGAGATCAAGAAATTCTTAATTGGCGGTAATTTCTGCTCAATTTTATCCACGACCTCTTCAAGCCAAACAACGTGTGTATATTTAATATTCTTATCAGCCCCAGCCAATTCTGCTTGAATAATAAATAAATGCTGTTGAAGCTCTTCACAAAGAGAAACCATATCAGACCTTACCTTAAGACAGTGCGCAAATGCCTTACATACACCTAGATATGAGTTAAGTTCATCAAGAGCCCCCAGTGCTTCGAAAATTGGTGCATCTTTAGATAACCTTTTACAGTCCAATAGATTTGATTCACCGTCATCTCCTTTTCTAGTGTAGAACATATAAAACAATTATATTAACAAATACATTTACTAAATGAATCTGTTGATTTGAATTCTTTGTTGGTTAATATGCGAATTAATGGATTGCTAGAGAACGTTTTTGTACAACTCTAAAAACTTAGAGAGCTGAGAATGCTGTGGCTGTGGTAATTTACTTAATTTAAACCATTCGACTGCATCAAATTTGTGGGGCTCTCCATTGTCTATCTTTTCTTTATCCACCAAAACTTTAAAGTCCAGAGCAATCCAATGGGTTTGATCATCACCATGCTTTCTATGTACATCACGATAGCCGAGAAACTCATAGTTAGTCACATCCGTACAATATTCTTCCTTGATTTCCTTTCGAAGAGTCTCTTCGATAGTATGACCAAATTCCAAACCACCCCCACCGATATCCCAACAGCCATACTCATCACGACAATTGATCCCTCGTTTGCTCATTACAACATTCCCTTGCCCATCATGACAAAAGTACACAACTGTTATACCTGGATAATCTAATCCTTTTTTCATATTAGAAGTATAACCGATGAAAAGTTTTTTTTCATCTTTGTATTTTGAATTCTTTATTGGTTAGTATGCAAACCTTGTACACCTCTTGATTACTACTTTTTTGCAAACTTTTTTAAATATTCGTCTCGACTCATAAACGTTTGGGATCAGCTGTGTCAGTAAAAATAGTCCCGCTAAGATGATCCATTTCATGTTGAATAATTCTTGCTAGCAAATTATCTGCTTTAATTGTAAACTCACTTCCACTTCCATCTAAAGCCCGTATAGTAACTTTTTTAGATCTTTTTACTTTCCCAAATAAATTTGCAAATGCAACACTACCACACCCTTCCCAATCAGAAACTTTATCTTTTGAAGACCAGGCTATTTCAGGATTTATATAAACTCTAAGCTTATTTATATTTTTTATACTTTGCTTCTTGCGTAATCTTGTTTTACGAATCTCGGAAACAAATATCCTTACATCCTCACCAATCTGAGGTGCGGCCATACCAACTAATTCATGATGACGCATCGAATCAACAAGATCTTTGATTATCTTTTGTGTAGCCTTTGACCTTACGTTAGAAACTCTCTTCGCCTTACTCCTGATCAGCTTGTTTCCTACCTGTGTCGTTTTTTTCGCATCATTATCTTGCTTCTTATTAGGGTGCACTGCTCAGTCTCTAGACCTCCCAGCATACTCCCAAAATACAGTCGACATACGTCTCTTTATTTTGGGGTGGCTGACAGGACTTGAACCTGCGACCACTCGGACCACAACCGAGAGCTCTACCAGCTGAGCTACAGCCACCATATTTAATTTAAAACTCTGAACTAACTCATGAGTTTTGTGCCCAGGACTGGAGTTGAACCAGCACGAGATTACTCCCACTACCCCCTCAAGGTAGCGCGTCTACCAATTTCGCCACCTGGGCAAGTGAAGCTATTATGCCCGAAATAACCACCCTCTTCAAGTAAGGCTCTACAAACTTTTGATATTTTACTTGAACATTACTTAGACTCTTCTTTCTTTTCTTCTGTTTCTTCTGTTTTAGAAATTTCAGCTTCTGCATTTAGCTCTTGAGCTTTTGCTTCTTCTTTTTCAGTCTGTTCTTTTTCTTCTTGTTTCGTATTTTCTTTAACTTCTTTTTCTGCAATATCACTTCCTGTTGAAAGATCCATCATTTTCATATTACGCATCTGACGTCTAATCTCTTTCGCAACCTTCTCTCTAATATAATAAAGTTTTGAACGACGCACTTTTGAACGACGCACTATTTCAATTTTATCAATAGATGGTGAATAAAGTGGGAAGATTTTCTCCACTCCGATCCCGCTAGATACTCGACGTACCGTAAAAGTCGCACCAGCTTCACTTCCGTGCTTCTGCGCAAGTACCAACCCTTCAAATACCTGTAGACGAGTTTTTCCTTTTTCTTCTAGTTTTTGCCACACACGAACAGTATCTCCTGACCTGATACCAAGATCTTTCCGAGCTTCCATATTTACAGGTGAAATAATTATCCCTGTTTTCTCTTGTGTAACCATATAGTAGCGAATACTCTACCATAGAAGTTGCCTATTTCGCAAGATCTTCTTTATGCAACATTTTAAGAGCTCGAAGAAAATCTGTCGGAAAAGGAGCCTCTATCACAATAATTACGCCTGAAGGAGTATTTAAAGATATAAGACGTGCGTGTAAAGCCAACCTGTCAAAGCCTAATATACATGGATTTTTTGGAGCATAGCGCTTGTCACATACTACGGGATGACTAACAGCCTTCATATGTACCCGAATTTGATGTGTCCTTCCTGTTTTTGGAGACAGTTCTATAAAACTTGCACCCAATACCTCTTCAAGCACCCGATACTCTGTAACAGCTTCCCGCTGATGTCCTCGAGCATGTATGTCAGCAAGCCATAATCTAAAATCCCTTCGACTCCTCCCAATCGGGAGGTCTACAACACCTTGTTTTTGTTTCAGATGCCCATAGACAAACGCGCTATATGTTTTTTTTATAGTATGCTTTTGAAATTGCTTCTTAAGGGAAATAAATGAAACTTGGTTTTTTGCCAAAACAACAACACCTGAAGTCTCACGATCTAACCTGTGTACTATACCTGGTCGCTCTAACTCAGAACCATCTTGAAGTTTTTGGGTCTCACCTACAAAACGAAGATCGGGATAATTAAATATGACCCAATCTGCAAGAGTCTCTTCTTTTGTACGTCCATCAGAATGCACCATAAGACCTGCTGGCTTATTAAGCGCCAAAATATCCTCATCTTCATACAAAATAGTTATATTTTTGATCATACTCCTATACGACGTTCTCGCACACAATACTCTTCTAAGATATCCTTAAATTCTTTTTCTGTAAAATCAGGCCAATATGTATCTAGAAAATATAATTCACTATACGCAGACTGCCATGTTAAAAAATTTGAAAGACGCATATTACCTCCAGTTCTAATAATAATATCTGGATCAGGAATATTGTGTGACCACATATAATTTTTAAATTCTTTTTCTGTTATCAGATTAGTCCTTCTTTCTTTAATTATATTATTTACAGCATCCACTATTTCCGCCCTTCCACCATAAGAAAGCGCAACAGTAACAGTCCCTTTCATATTATTTATAGTTTCTTCCTCCAGAGCATTCATCTTTTCTTGCATCCCTTTTGAAAACCTTTCCCGTTGCCCTATAAAAAGTATCCGGACATCCTTTTGACGTACATCATCTAAATCTTCCATAAATACATTCTTAAAAAGGTTAGTTAGATACTTAACCTCTGTCTTACTACGACCCCAATTCTCAGTCGAAAACGTGTAAAAAATCAGATGCTTTACACCAGTTTTCTTGCCCCAATCAACAACCTCTTTGAATTTTTCATACCCATGTCGATGACCTTCCAGGATTGGTAAACCTCTCTTTCTTGCCCAACGACGATTACCGTCCATTATTATTCCAACACTTTGAATAATTGATTTTTTCATACAGCCAATGGTTTATTTAAAACAAAATTCCAAAATCAAGAAAACTATCTAGCCGCATTATAAAACAATATCGGCTGTGGAATAAAATCTCTACTAATAAAGCTTCCTTAAACTGTGGGCGCTGAGGGACTTGAACCCCCGACCTTTTCGGTGTAAACGAATTGCTCTACCAACTGAGCTAAGCGCCCGCTACGAGCAAGTATATAGGGAAAGTTTTGATTTCTCAACCCAATAAACATACCGACCTGAAGGATTAAAAATATATCAACGTGCTTCCAGTACAAGAAACACTACTTGGTGCTTCTGGCCAGCTTTGCCAAGCGGAAGTACTATTTGGTGCCCCTGCTAGGAATCGAACCCAGATCAAGTGGATAGAAGCCACTCGTTTTATCCTTTAAACTACAGGGGCAGGAACTTAGCATACAAAAAGACTCTATATGTTTCAACTACTAAACATTAACGAGGACTTTCAAGTCTTGGAGGTACGTCAAGTATGTTTTTATAAAATAAATCTCTTTTTTGATATTCAAGTAACGTTTTTTGAAGATCTGCTCTATTAAAAGTTTGTTTAAAAGAAGAAGTATTTTCTGTGTCGGAAGATAATTGTCCTGAGTCTAGTCTCCAAAACAAATAAACACTCCACAAAAGAAGGAAAACTATTACTAGAACAAAAGAAATTAACGCTATCCACCAATCGCGAGAAGGATGTGTTAATGTGTCTCTCTTAGTTATAACTCCCACTTTTGAGATTTTTTCTATAAATGATTTTAGAAAAAGAGGAAAATTCATATTACTTTTCTTTTAATTTAACTGCACGCACGCGAAAATAACCATCCCACACTTCCTTTCCGTCATCTGTATTAGAATAAACAATTCTAACGTCAAAAAGAGATGCCGCCATAGGCAAGTGTTCGACTAGAGAAATTAGGTAATACACTTCATCCCACGTACCACTAACATCTACTGACAATTCCAACCATTCATACCCAGCTTTAGACTTCGCGTCAATAATATTTACTGACTGAATATCAACAGATGCTCCTGCCACACTACTGAGACTTTCTATCTTTTCAATAAAAGAAACTACTCCTTCTTTTGAAACAAAACGTGTGTTTAATTCCAAACGTTCACTTCTAGTGTCTGCTAGAATCTTTTTTATTGCGCGAAAATGTTCATCTTTTTTTACCTGCAACTGAACTTCTTTTCCTAAAATACGCTGCTCATTATTTATTTTAAAAATAATAAAAAGGAAGTAAACATACCCGATTATTAATACTAATAAGAGAAGTAGGGTTACCGTAACCACTGAGTGTGTTTTTTTTAAATTAAGTTTAATCATGACTCGTACTCAAGAGCAATAGAAAAGTCTATGTCTTTATCTTTTGCCAAATTAGACACAGGAAACTCAACGGAGCTAAAATCTAAATTAGACCTCAGCTTCTTCTCAAAAGACAAAAGATCGTTACGGGTATAAGCTTTCCCAGAGATAACCATGCTTTGTTTTTTACCTTCTTGCGTCTTGTAAGTAAAACTAGACAAATTGATACCTTCTGGTTTCTCCCGCACAACATCTTTCAAACGTTCAGAAAAAAGTTTTTGATCTTTTATTGAAGCAAGAATATCCAACTCCTCTTGAGCCAACTGAAGAGCCGCAGAAAGCGACTCTTCTTCTTGAGAAACTAAACTCTGTTTAATAACACGTGCTTGATTTTCAATAGAAACTTTCTGTGCTTTAGCAAGAATGTATGATGGCACTAAAAATACGCTGGCTATCACCAATACAGATGAAGAGAGTAACGTGGCAAGTATCACGAGACGTATATAATACTCTTTTTGTATTAGCCGCTTTGTGTAGTTAGTTAAAAGATTACGCATAAAACTAGTTTATTTGTCGTACAGCAAGTCCAATAGCTGTCGCATACGAAAGAGACACTTCGTACGACATATCAGGAATAACCTGGTCAAAAGAAAGAATATTCTGCCAAACATTTGCACGCTCAACTGGAATCTTAAGTGCGTGTTCAAGATATTCAGGTAATCCATGTATGTTTGCATTCCCTCCGCAAAGAATGATACGTTCTACTTTTTCTTTCATTCCATCCTCATTCTTGCTTCGAGTTTCCCAATATGTATGATGTCGCTTAATTTCAGCAGCTAATTCGTCTACTTTCTCTAAAAGCTGTTTTGTCATTGTTATTTTTTCGGAACTACCAACCACTCCTACGGTATTTTTTATTTTTGTAACTTCATCTTTTTTAACACCTAGTTCCTCCATAATAATAGAAGTTATATCTGATCCGACAATGTCTAAGGTTGAAGTAAAACCAAGTGTGCCACGACTTATAATTGAAAGACCGGTACTGGTTTCTCCAAAGTCCACTATCATGCACGTACCCATATATTCTGATGGTACGACTGAACGTTCAATAGCCTGTGCTTCAATTTCAAATGATAAAGGAAACAGCCCAGCTTGAGAAAAAACTTTTGTATACTTCTCAATAGTTTCTTTTGGGTATACTGTCACACCAACATCCCAGTGATTATGTGTGGAAATGCTTAGGTGAGGGATGCGATCATAATCAACTACAGCCTCTTTGGGTGAAAGAGGAACATGCTCCTCTAACTTAAACTCTAATAATTTCAAAACCTGCTCATGAGAAGCATCTTCTGGCACCTGTGTAGTAAAAAAATACGCTTTCTGCTCAGGGAGTGATACACGAACAAAATGTGTCTTCATCTTTTCCCCAATAATAGATAAGGCTTTTGTGAGCTTGTCTGTATCACGAATCTCCCCACGCACCACCACTTCACTCTCAAGCCGCTCTTCACCAAAAACAATAGAGGATTCATTGAAGTTTTTTGACATTAAGCCTAAAAACTTGATTGACTCATCAGACACATCAATACCAACTGCGGGCATAGTTAAAAAAGTTGGGGAAGGAAAAAATCGTTTGAAAAAACTTTGTTCTTTTTTTAAAGTAAGAGTGTCAGACATATAAGGTCAAGTACTATTATATGTAGTATAGCGTGTTTAAAAACAGTTAGGCAGACAAACTGTTAACGCACATGTGGATTTCCAACTAAACCTTAAAAAACATCTTTATCAAAATATAAGTAAAAATAACAGCAAAAAAGACAAAGAAGGTTGCTGTTGAAAAACTCCTAAGAACTATTCGGACAAATTGAGCGCCCCAAATATATGCAATTAAAGAAACCGTCATATACCGAAGAAAACGCCCAAATAAAGACGCTAAAAGAAAGACAAAAAAGGGTGCGTGCAACAAGCCCGCTGAAAGTGTAAATACTTTATACGGAATCGGGGTAAAAGCAGAAATAAAAGTCGCCCAGAATGTATTGTTAGAGAGCCATTCACTAACCAAAGCGAATTCGGGTTCAAAATGATACAAGGCTACAATACGTTCTCCTACCAAAGAAAAGAGGAAAAAACCAAGTGCATACCCTACTATCCCTCCTAACACTGAGGCAATAGTGGCAACCAAAGCATAATATTTCCAGCCTTTAGCGCGCAAGATGACAAGTGGTATTAAAAGTACATCTACTGGTATTGGAAAAAACACAGACTCTGCAAAAGCTAAAAGTAACAGAGATGGCGTCGCATAAGGGCCTTGTGCATTTATTCTAGCCCAGAAATGTAATTTCTCTTTTATCTTTTTAAAATACATGATCCGTACTATTAACCAATTCGCGTACCTACAACTATATTTTTTTCAGGAATCACCAAAGAAAAAGAACCATCTTCAGTATGAGCAGCTAATATCATTCCGTTGCTTTCAAGCCCACGTATTGTACGAGGCGCCAAATTTGTCACAAATACACACTTCTTCCCTATTAAGTCTTGTGGACTTTCAAAAAAAGTGGCTATGCCGGAAATAATCTGTCGGGAAATTTTTTCGCCTAAATCTACTTTAAGATTAAGGAGTCTATCCGTGTCTGGGACACACTCTGCCTCAATAATTTCTCCAACCGTCATTTCAATTTCACTGAATTTTCCTACTGATATTTTTAAATTTTGATCTTCTGTTTGTTCCAGCCCTTCCTCCTTAGAGCCTGATGGATTTTTTGAGTTATTATTATATATAGTCATATTATTGTTTGTCTAAAAAAGATTGAAGAATAATAGAAGCAGCTGATGCATCTAAAGAAGGTTTATAGCCCTGAATACGCGCAGCTTCTTTAGTACTAAAAATTTCTGGTTCCAGATGTACCACCACATTAATCTCTTTTTCAAGAGCCTCACGAAACAAATGGGCTTTTTCCATAACTGGATTATCCTTTCCTTTAAAATCTTGAGAATCTCCGAGAACTACTGCATTAATTTTTTTTTCTTTTATAATATCTGTCACGTCTTGAATTAAGTTTTTTGAAGTTTTTAACACACAAAGGGGAAATGCCATACTTCCATCTTCATCAGAGAAAGCTAATCCTATTTTTTTTGACCCAAAATCTATACCCAAATACCGTGTCATGTCTTGAGCATATCATAAACAAAGTTATAAATTGCATCCATTGCGTACATCTTGATATGATATATAAATATGGAACATTATTTTGGACAATTCAATTTGTGGTTTATTGTAGCTATCGCTTTGCTTAGTATTTGGTCTTTAGCATGGAAAGGGTACGCTATGTGGAAATCTGCGCGCCTTGGACACAAATGGTGGTTTATTATTATTCTTCTAATTAACACAGTCGGAATCCTTGAGATTATTTATATTTTTATCATCGTTCGACAAACAAAAATAGACCTTCAGACTGTAGAGGTTAGGAATAACATATAAAGGCGGTCACCTTTTGATATAAAAACCTGTCTGTAGAAATTTTCATTTACTGCATTTATTTGAACAAAAATAGGTTGGAAAAAAATCTATCGAATGAGAATGTATTTAAAAACAGATATCTAAATCAAATATTATTCCCTTTACCACATTTTAATACGATCATAGCCAGTAAGTTTGTATGGTAGGTTACCTACTAAATTTCTCAGATTAACAGTTAAGTGTGAGAGAAATTAAAATATTACACATAATATCATTTGATTTTATGTAAAAAAATTGAATGTATTTTAAACAAAATCATGGAAAATTATCAATTGTAAACGTTATCTGCCATATCCAACTGTTTATACAATCAAAAATCCTGATTATCTTTTTTGTATTTTGCTTAATTGATATTGAACAGAATCTAAAAAAATAAAAATAGCGTTGCACTTAACTTGGTTGAACTAAATTATACAAAACCTAAGGTTCTAACCTTGGGTTTTGACTAGAGAGCATTACGCAGGTGTTTTGTGTTAAAGCGAAATATATAAGGAGTCCATCTTTATGTTTTATTCAATTTTCTAAACGAGTAACTACAAACAAAATAAAATGGTGGTGAATAAAATATTCACTTTTTATATTGACGGACATTATTATAATTTGGTGTGTGGTATTATATAAATGTTAGCTCTATAAAAAATATACTCGAATCAAGTTTGCCAAAAAACACGATTATAAATTGCTTAATTTCTTTCCCGAATTGATATAAAAAAGTAAGTTTAGTAAAAACAAAAGCTGTATGAAACATTTGCACAAATTACTCACTATAATAAGTGTCCTGCAAACAAGTACCAAGTTTTTGCTTAGTGTTTTTATTATCGCTTTTTCAACCTTTATTTATACTGCCTTGGCTGCTCCACCAGGATCGTCCTATAATCTTGGAGAGACCCTATCTCCAACTTGCGCTCCAGGAGATACTAACTGTACAGTAAATACTCCCCAGAAAGGTAACGCCTACCTTACAGACATTGCTGGCATTACAGCCAGTCAAGGAGATATTATATATTTTGATGGGACTAATTGGGTAAAATTAGCTCCTGGAACATCTGGACAATTTTTGAAAACTCTTGGGACAGGTGCCAATCCTGCATGGGGCAGTGCAGGATCAGGATCTGGAGATATTACCAAAGTAGGGTCTATGACGACAGGTGCAGCTTTTGCTGATTCAAGTGCAACAGGTGATTGGCTTGGTTTGGGTGCAGCTGCCGGAAGAATTGAATTTGACGATCAAGCAACTGATGAAGTAAATATTTTAAATGCAAAAGTTGGTATTGGGACTAACTCTCCTGCTCAGCTTTTAGAAGTAAGTGGTGGTGATGTCAAAATTATGGTTACTGGCAGTTTAGCGGCCGCAGTTTATTTAAAAGAAAATTCTGCAACATCCACTTGGGCTGAATGGCAAAAAACAGATGTAGGGTTAAGAGTAAATGCTAATGACGGATCTTATACTCGCACTGATATATTTACTATTTTAGACACTGGTAATGTCGGCATTGGAAACAGCGCTCCGAGTGCAGAGCTAGAAGTAAACGGACAAATAAGAGTCAAAGGAGCTACCCCTGCCAACGGTGGTGGATACTCCTTTACTTCCCCAGGAGACACAGACGGAGGTATGTTTAGTACGGCTGACGGACAAATTGGATTTTATACGAACAATGTTGAGCGAGTAAAAATAACTTCAATTGGAAATGTTGGTATTGGGACTACCGCTTCTCCTTCTATTGATTTAGCGATAGGAGATAGTGATACTGGTTTTAATTGGGTTTCAGATGGAATCTTTGATATTTATGCAAATAATGCTGTGATAGCAAGAATTGATGGAAATGGAATAAGTTCTGGTGGCTTTGCTGGAAGACTAAAAAGAGTTTCGGATGGTGCTTATGTAGTTCCTGCAGATGGTATTGCATATTACAGTCCTGATCAACAAGGTGGTAAATATGGTGCGGTTTATAGGATGTATATACCTTCTTCTTGGGTTAACGGATATAATTTTCTTGATATTGGCGCTAATGGAGGCATCATAAATAGTGCTATACAAGTATTAAATATTGCTAATTCTGAAGAAGAAGTCATTACTGATGTTTCTTACAGCGATATTTATAGGGCTAGAGTAGTAAAATCAACCGCTAATAATTATTTAATACTTCATGTTGGAACGGGGTATACTTTATTAGGAGGATGGGTAGATTATTATAAATAATATGAGAATAGGTATTTGATCGGTATGGCTATAAAAAATATCATAACTAAAAAAAATATTTTGGTTTTTGGTATTGTTGTTTGGGTTATATTTTCCATTGGTTATATCGCATACGACCAATGGCAAGAATTTAAGACGCAATATGCAAAAACTGCCTACCAAAAAGGCGTGTCTGATTCTATAAGAACACTAATAATAGCTACGGAAAAATGCGTTAAAGTCCCTTTATATGACAGTGATAAAAAAGTAGAGGTGGTTAGTGTTGCCTGTTTGCGAAATGGCAGTAAAAGTCAGTCAAACGGTAAATAAAAATGCTTTGTGAAATTAAAAAGTACAAAACTAGTTTTTATTTTTACTTTAGCAATATTTATAATCTTGTTGCCAACTTTTGTTTTGGCATCGGAAACCAACGGAACAATTAACCCTACTTATGAATACGCATGGTCGGAAAACGCTGGTTGGATAAATTTTAGTACATCTGGTGGTAATGTCGCTATTAATGATACAGGCATAACTGGATACGCATGGAGTAATAATTATGGCTGGATCAACCTCAATCCAAGCGGTTCCGGTGTTAGCAATAACAACAAAGGAATATTGTCTGGCTCTGCTTGGGGAGAAAATACTGGGTGGATAGACTTCTCCGGCGTAACCATTGATTCCTCAGGATATTTTAGTGGCTACGCTTCAGGCACTGTAACAGGTCAAATCAGCTTCAATTGCTCAAATACCAATTCCTGCAGTGTTTCTGACTTTAAAATAAGAACCGATTGGCGTCCTCAAAGTGCGCGGGTAGCTTGCAATAATTCGCTTGACGACGACGGCGATGGCTTGATTGACTATCCCAATGATCCTGGATGTTTATCAGCCAGTGACAATGACGAAACCAGCCCTGCAAGTGGTGGCTGGACACCACCCCCTCCAACCGAACCAAATAACGGATTTAAATTTTTTATAACTCCAGATATTACTAATGATACTGCTGTCATGCTTCATTTTGAAGGAGGACCAGATGCTGAAAAAATTGCCATTGCGGATAATCCAAACTTCTCCTTCGCCATATATATCAATTATGCTACCTCAACCCCGTGGGTATTGTCGAAAGGATATGGAAAAAAGACACTCTATGTTAAATTTTCTAACAAATTCGCGCGGTATTCAAAAATTATCTCCGATAGTATTATTTATACTCCAAAAAAAATTTCTCAAACAACACCACAGAAATATTTTGCGGCAACAATACTTTTTAACCGTAATCTGCGTTTGGGCGACAAGGGAGAAGATGTCAAAGCTTTGCAGAAATTTTTAAATCAGAACGGCTTTAAATTAGCTGATAGTAAACTGGGTTCGCTAGGAAACGAAACTGAATATTTTTACTCTCTTACCAAAAAGGCTTTGATTAAATTTCAAGACACTTATGCTTCTAGGATTTTAACATCCATTGGTTTAAGTAAGGGCACTGGCTTTTTTGGACCGTCAACCAGAATGTTTGTGAATTCTTTTTTCTTAAAACAACCAACTACAAAAATACCCACAAAAACCCCTTCTATTCAACAACCAAAAACTCTTGCCCAACCAACCTTGGTCGTCTTTACTAAAACTCTTCGAGTTGGAATGCAAAATTACGATGTAAAAAGATTGCAGCAACTACTTAATTCGGATACTGATACGAAACTTGCCGATCAAAACTCCGGCTCAACTGGCAATGAAACCAAATATTTCGGACAGCTTACCCAAGATGCGGTAAAAAGATTTCAAAAAAAGTACAGTGTTGTTTCTTTCGGAAATGAAGTATCCACTGGGTATGGCTTAGTTGGGCCAAAGACTCGCACTAAACTGAAAATAGTGTTTGGACTTAAATAACTTTTGAGATTTTAGAAAATTCCTTTTTACCCATAAATTTTATATTGAGGCACTTAATATATTTGTATAGTAAAAATTATATACATATAATCCTCATACTAACTATGAGATCTAAATAAAAAAGGCTTGATAACACTCTCGTTCAAAAAACACCGCAATGTGAAGAGATTATCTCCTTTGCGCAAACCTATTTCTTCTTCTCCCGCGCCTTCGGCGCGCCGTCCGTCTTCGCTTTCGCGAGCGGAAGTTTCTGCGGAGGAGGTGGGATTCGAACCCACGGTACAGTTTCCCGCACAACAGTTTT
>CAZNKJ010000006.1:0-40202 GCA_964574145.1 uncultured Candidatus Saccharibacteria bacterium | reverse complement strand
AAATATGAATAGAGAGTTATTGACTAAATTGTTAAGAGAAGCAGAGTCTGCTCATGCAGAATATGAGAAGTCTACAGGCAAACCCGATTTAGATTGGCCTGTATGGTATGCGGAATATATTATCTCCAAATTAAATGAGCAAAAAACCTCCAAAGGTTAAACCTTTGGAATCTTAGAGAAGTACTTCGAGAGAGGTGAGACTGATAGACATACCTCGATTTCAGATATTCAATTCTAAGCATGCAGGGCATGCGATCCAGTGTCGTTTTGTCGCTTTTTAAGTTGTCCGAAGAGGGTCAAAATGGTAAAATTAAAGTAATGGAAGAAAAAGACTGTGAACAACGATATCAAGAGTATTTAGTGGTTAAGAGTCGAACATCTGCTCAAATTAATGGACAAGAAACTAGAGGAACATACAGGGTTATAGATGCCAATGATTTACTTAAGATAAAAGAACTTGCTAGGGAGTTGGTTTGGAATTGTGAAGAGTTTTTAAGGAAGAAATCTGGTGATTTCTATGGCGTCGAAAAGGATGCTGATGAGATTTGCGAATGTGGGCACTCACGCAATGCACATAATGGTATTAAATCTTTCAAAGATGGCGATCCAGTGCCAAAGTATAAGAAAGACGGTGAATGTCGTGTAGATGAATGTTCGTGTAAAAAATATATCCTTCGTCCGAGGAGCGTTGGACTGAGAAAATAAAAAATACTATAAAAGCCTTGTGTGGCTTGATGGAGGATTATCCGAGATTGAGGAGGTCAGCTAGATTGTAACAATTCTAAAAAACCTCCAAAGGTTTAACCTTTGGAAGTTTAAATTAAACGCGCAAAATATGTCAGAAATATAATGTCACTTGTTTTACTTAAAAAAATATTACAGACGTGTGTTTCAGCGAAACGTAAGGAAACTAATGAAAGGTTTTTTAAAATGGGTAAGGGAGAGTATGGTTATGGAGATCAATTCATAGGAGTTTCGGGTTCTGATATTAAAAAAGTGGCTAAACAATTTATCGGTTTGTCTTTTGTTGATATAAAAAAATTACTACAGTCTAAAATCCACGAAGAGAGAACTGTCGCAATTACAATTCTTGTATTAAATTTTGAAAAAGGTGATAAAAAGATAAAGAAAAAAATATATGATTTTTATCTTAAAAATTTTAAGTATGTGAATAATTGGGATTTAGTAGATCTTTCCGCATATAAAATTGTAGGAGAATATATCTTAGAAAATCCTAAGGAGGGTAACGTGCTTGAAAAGCATGCAAAATCAAAGAATTTATGGGAGCGCAGACTGTCCATCGTTGCGACGTGGGCATTTATACGAAAATCTGACTTTAGATGGACAATGAAAAATGCGAAGGTGTTGTTGCCAGATTCACATGATTTAACTCACAAAGCGGTTGGTTGGATGTTGCGTGAAGTATGGAAGAGAGACAGTAAAATCGTAGAGAGTTTTTTAATAAAAAATTATAAACAAATTCCTCGTACCACTCTACGTTACGCTATTGAACGTATGGAGGAAAAAAGACGCAGGTCTTTTTTGAAAGGTTTTTAACCTTATCTTTATCCTGTAAATAAAAAACCGCCCTTATGTATGAGACAAAGGGGCGGTTTTTTGTTGAATCAATTATTTTTTCAGTACAAAAGTTAAAGCTTTCCCACGTTTAGAACCACGTCCTGTTCTTCCTATGCGATGTACGTAGTCTTCAAAAGTATTTGGTAGGTCGTAATTTATCACATGAGTTATATCTTCAACGTGGATACCTCGTGCAGCTACATCGGTTGCCACAAGAACTCTTGCATTATTACTTTTAAATTTTTTGAGAGCGTATTGTCGGCCACCATGTGTTTTGTTGCCATGGATTGATTCAGAGCGAATGCCTTTTTTTGAGAGCTGTTGTGCGAGTTTTTCCACACTATGCTTCATTGCGCCAAAAATAAGAACGCGTTTGAGTTCTGGATTTTCCAGTAATGATATTAAGGTTTCAAACTTATCTTTTGAATTATAGGAGACGATATTTTGTTCAATACTGTTTGTAACGTCTTTCTTTTTTACTGATACTTTAATTGGGTCTCGGAGAAATTTTTGTACGATGATTTCTGTATCTTTTGACATTGTTGCTGAAAAAAGAAGAGTTTCTCTGTCCTGCGGAGTAGTAGATAGTATTGACTTCATATCATTGATAAATCCCATATCAAGCATGCGATCTGCTTCGTCAAGAACGACAGTTGTTATTTTAGAAGGTGAAAAATGTCGGCGCTTAATTAAGTCTAGTACTCGTCCAGGAGTTCCGATAACGAAATGATTTACATGTCGTAATGCAGAAATTTGAGGGCGTATATTTATTCCCCCTACACAAGTCACTGAGAAAATACGGAAACCACGTGCTAGTGTACGCAGTTCTTCTTCTATCTGTATAGCAAGTTCTCGAGTAGGAGCGAGAATGAGGGTGCGTCGAGCAGGGTCTTTTAGTGTTTTTTCAATAAGAGGAATTAGGAAAGCGGCGGTTTTACCAGTTCCTGTCTCAGCCAGTCCTATAACATCACGTCCTTTAAGTATTTCAGGTATGATTTGGTCTTGGATGGGTGTTGGAGAAATCATCTTTAGTGAAGTAATGGTCTCTACAAATTTTTTGTTAAGACCAAATGTTTCAAAACTGTTTTTCGGAGTATAAGTTTCAGTGATTACTTCAGTAGGGTTAGTATTGATAAAACGAGAAGGGTCAAAGGTTGCCATCTTGCGCGTAGAACGATTACGATTTCCCCGATTACCACCACCGTGATTTCGTGATTGAGAATTATTGGATCGTTTGTGTCGAGAAACTGAATTAGAAAAAGTATGCCGTCGGCTGTGCGATGAACCACTCCGACTATGTCGGCTTGTTGTTGTTTGCATTATAATTTAGTTAGTTGAGGCAGGTAGAGTAATCCAGATTTGGTCGTGTTAAGAGTATATCTGCAGCTCTAGAACCCTGCTCAAGTGTCAAAAGCTTACCGCAAGAATAGCATATTTCAATATAAATGTCAATTTTATTGAAATTTATTCAGGAGTTGTGTCCGTATCAACTTTTTTGTGTTGATAGCTAGCTAGACATATATTTCATGTTCGTTAACATAGAAATGTTATGTCTAACATTGAGGAGATCATATTCTATCTCTTGCTCATAGATAGCATTGGCGCAAACCTTGTCGCATGGTTCGGACATACGTGGTACACGAGTCATTTTCGTCTCATGTCACGTTATTTTCCGGTGGCGAAAGGGTGGTGTGTAGCATATTTTGTATTGGTTCTTTGGATAGGGACAATGCTTTTGCGCTTAGGAATGTTTTCTTAGGGTAGTATTTAGTTGTACTTTGCGAAAAAATAATTGGACTTGTCGTTAAGACTAGAGTCCGAGCTTTTTCTTGTTTTTATGAAAATTCATTTTTTTAAATTTAAAAAAGATTTAGGTATAAAAAAGAAATATTTATTAGGTGTGACATGTCTCATTTTAGTGCTTGTTTCTTTTGGGTATTTTGGATACAGATACTATTCACTTTCTAAATATGCCGACGGTCTTAGTGAGAACATCAGTTTTCTTAGAAGTTCTCTCAAAAAAACTGAGGATGAAAAAGAAAATTTATCTCAACAACTTACAGCTGAAAGAACTCAGGTTGGCGTCTTAGCTGAACAGGTTAATAAAATAACTGGGACTGTGGGGGAGCTCAATAAACTAAGTAAGATAGACAAAGAGCTTTTGCAGAAGTATTCAAAGATTTATTTTCTCAATGAACATTATGTTCCTTCGGAGCTTTCTCAAATTGATGAACAATATTTGGATAATAAAAAGAAAGACCAATGGATGCACGCAAAAGTTCTGCCAAAGCTAATAAGCCTGCTTGATTCAGCTAGAAAAAATGGAATTGATATAGAAGTTCTTTCTGCATACCGTTCTTTTGAAACTCAAACAGATCTTAAAAGTTCATATAATATGGTATATGGAAAAAATACTGCAAATCAGTTTTCTGCTGATCAAGGGTATTCAGAACATCAGCTTGGAACGACGGTGGATTTTACGACTTCAAAAATAGGTTCAACTCTCCGCGCGTTTGATAAGTCTGATGCCTATAAATGGCTTACGAATAATGCGCATCGTTTTGGTTTTGTGATTTCCTATCCAAAAAGTAATAAATATTATAAATATGAACCGTGGCATTGGCGTTTTGTTGGAAGTGGTTTGGCACAATGGCTTTATGACAACGATACTAATTTCTACGCAATAGACCAAAGAAAGATAGATAACTACCTAGTTTCTCTTTTTGATTAGATACTTAAGAATGAAAAATTCAAAAGAATTTATTGAATATATTCTTGATATGCTTGAACCGTTTGCTGAAATACGAGTCTCAAAATTGTTTAGTGGGGTTGTTTTAAAAGTTGAAGGGAGGATATTGGGCGTATTAATTGATGATATTTTATATTTTAAGGTAACTGATAAATTTTTACAAAAACAATACAAAGACAAAGGTTCAACACAATTTTCATATGTGAATAAAGATAAAAAAAGTATTCTTATCAAAAATTGGTGGTCAGTGCCTGATAGCGCGTTGGATAGTCGTGAAGAGATTGTTCGTTTAGCTGAGGAGATTTTGAAATGATTTAAATTATAATTAATGTATTTTAGGAATTTATTAAGTCTATTTAATGATGTATACTAAATTTAGTATTAGATAGACACAAAGTTTTTACAAACTTTTATTATCTTTTGTGCATTAGCTAAACAAATGTGGAACAAATATATATTTTAGTGTTAAATATTTTGTACAGACTCGTAGAGTTTGTAGATTTTTTAAACTCGCTTACATTCTTAAATGTATGGTTTCTTCCCGTTGTCTTAAGTTCTTTTTTTCTTGTAGCTTTCTTAGTGGTTCTTTATTTTACTGCTGAGGCGCGGAGTATACGATATCGTTTTATTACAATAGGGTCCCATAAACTTAGAACACCTCTTTCAAAAATAAAGGGAGCTGTTGCCGAGCTTCTTCAGAAAAAAGAAGCAGCGAATTTTAGAAAGGAATCTTATGAATTGAGTGATTATGATGAACGGATGTTGCATCAAATAGCCATTGAAAACAATAGATTGGTTGGGTTGGTAAACCTTCTTCTTGAGGTCTCAGAAAGTGAAAAAGGAAGACCTAAATATCATTTTGAAAAAAGTGATATGGTGTCAATTGTCCGTGAAATATTGACTAGCTATCAGAATAGTCAGTGGAGGAATAACCTAGTCTTTATTGAGTTTCAGGCTAATGAAGAGTATCTATTTGCTTGTATTGATAAAAAACGTATTTATTCAGTAATTCAAGTGCTTCTTGAAAATGCCATTACTTATTCTCCTGCTGGTGGACAGGTGATAGTATCTATTAGAAGGGACAAAAAGAAGGTTATTGTTTCAGTACAAGATCATGGTATAGGAATTTTAGGAAATGAGAAAAAATATATCTTCTCTAAATTTTTTCGTAGTGATCGCGCTTTACACATAGACACAGAGGGGACTGGGATAGGGCTCTTTCTAGCTAAGCACATTGTTGAAGGTCACGGAGGGAAACTATGGTTTGAGTCTCAAGGTGAACATGAAGGTAGTACTTTTTATTTCACACTTCCATATATAGATGTGACTCGAAAGGCTGCATCGGCTAACTAATAATTTTGAGATGATATCTTTAAATTTGTTTTTATAATCGGTGTGTATCTTGTTGTAAAGAGTGTCTTTCTGCTTCAAATATTATTTTTTCCATCATTAAAGTTGTATCTATAGGGTAGTCACCAATGGCTGTTTCTTCAGAGAGCATTACAGCATCTGAACCGCTTATTACAGCATAAGCCACGTCAGAAACCTCAGCGCGTGTTGGAGTAGGATTTTTTACCATAGATAAAAGCATTTCAGTTGCGGTAATGACTGGCTTATGAGCCCAGTTCATTTTTTTAATAATAGAGTATTGAATGTATGGAATTTGTTCTAATGGAATTTCGTTTCCCAAATCGCCTCTGGCTATCATTACTGCATCAGATACTTCTATAATTTCATCCAGATTACGCAAAGCTTCCACTCGTTCTATCTTTGCAATGATCCGCATTGCATTTTCTCCAATTTGAGTGAGGTGTCGCACTTCTTCTATATCAGAACCAGAGCCTGTGTATGAGAGAGCTACATAATTAAGATTTTGTTCAATACTAAAAGCAATACTTTCCATATCGTGGTCAGTAAGAGGATATATAGCGTCCCTGTCGTATTTATGTGAATCTGTGCCATGTAGACGCGGTCCAGCCAAGTCTCCTATTATTGGTATGTGTTTCTTTTTTTTATCAGATATGATTCGTATAAATTCAATAACTTTACGATGCTCTTCAAAAGTTCCGTGCGCAAAATTAAGTCGAACAACGTCCATTCCAGCTTGTACCAGTTGAAGAAGAGAGTCCATATTTGCCGTAGAAGGTCCTATCGTGGCTACTATTTGTGTTCGTGACTCACTCATTTTATTTTTTTGAAATTTCCATCAGACGTCTATATTTTACAGCTCGTTCTTTTGCGTGAGGAGCTCCAGCTTTAATCCCTAGGCACCCAAAAGCAATAGCTATGTCTGATATAGCACTATCCATTGTTTCTCCACTTCTATGGCTTGCAATACAAGCGATGTTGTTATTTCGTGCAAGTTGTATTGTTGCAAAAGTTTCTGTTAATGTCCCTATTTGATTAGGTTTAATAATAAGAGCATTAATGCTTTTAAATTTAATTGCATTCTTTAGCCGTTCCTCATTTGTTGTAGTTAGGTCGTCTCCTACCACAAGAAGTGTTGGGTAAAGTTCGTGTAGGTTTGCAAAAGAAATATAATCTTCTTCTTCAAAAGGGTCTTCAAGCGCATAGATCGGATAGGACTCAATAAGAGTTCCATAAAACTCAAGCAATGACTCCTTTGAGTAATCTTTTCCGTCAACAGTGTAAGTATTTGTCTTAAAGAAAGATGAAGCAGCGACATCAATACCGAATCGGATGTGTTTTAAAACTCCAAGCTGGTCTGCAGTCTGGGAAAAAAGAATCAAAGCCTCTTCAGCAGAATTTCCTGGGAAAATAAGACCTCCTTCATCACCTCTTTCTATTGAATCACTTCCGTATTGCGTTCTAATTTTTTCTTCTAGAACTCGATCAAAGTCAATTCCGCAGGTATAAGCTTCCTTTATTGTAGAAAGTAGTGGGATCATATGAAATTCTTGAAAGCTCAATCCATTTTTTGCATGCAATCCTCCATTCAGAAGATTCATAAAAAGAAGAGGGGAGTCTCGAGAAGGTATAACTGGAGATATTTCATGCAGATATTCAAAAAGTTCCTTATTTTTTGAAGAAGCAGCTGCGCGAGCTGTTGCAATAGAAATACCTATAATGCTGTTTGCTCCCAATCTTTCTTTTGTTTTTGTACCATCAAGTTCTATTAAAAGAGAGTCTATTCCTTTTTGGTCCGTTACAGATTTTCCTATAAGCGCTGGGGAGATCGTGGATTGAATTAATTCAATTGCTCTATCCACTCCTCCATCTGGGTCGCGTAATTCTCTAGCTTCATTCGCGCCTGTGCTTTGTCCTGAAGGAACATAAGCATAACCGTCATACTTATTAGTTTGTATGGATACGGATAAGGTTTTCTTTCCTCGAGAGTCAAGAATAGTGTCTGCGTTTACGGATATGATTTTTTCATCCATATAAAATTATGAGTTCATGAGAATCATTAGGTCTGCTACGTTAGAACTGGTACGTCCTGTGATGATATGTCCACCTACTTTTTCAAAAAAAGAAAAGGAGTCACACCTTGATAGATAGTTTTCTGGATTAAGTCCGAGGTCTTTTGTTCTAGAGCGTAACGGTTCGTCAATTATAGCCCCTGCCACTGGAGTATTATCCCATCCATCTGAGGCTATGGATAAGAAAACCTGGTTGTTTTTGAGTTCTTCCAGCATAGCTAGTGATAAATGTTGATTTCGCCCACCTTCTCCGTCAGCACATTCAACTTGTATTTGAGTTTCGCCACCAGCTAGCACAACATCTGCGTCTCGTGCTGCCTCAGATAGTAAGCGTACGGTTTCCTTTGCAGGTTTACATAGCTCTGAGCCGAGCACTGTAGTTTTTAGCCCCATATTTTTTGCTTTTTTCGCCATAGCTTGAAGCGCGGTTGTGCTTGAGACTAAGACTATATTTGTCATATTATCAAAGTATTTAGTATCTTTTGGGGTTTCAGTCAGTCGAAATGAGCCAAGGTTATATTTGTCTATAATAGATTGCGCGTCAGCAATAGTAGAAGAGTCTCTGTATGTAGGACCAGAGGCCACTTCTTCAAAAAAATTTCCTGGAATATCAGAGAAAATAAGAGCTACTACAGTAGCTGGGTAAAGGATTTTAGCAAGCCCCCCTCCTTTAAGGAGAGATATATGTTTTCGTACAGTATTTAGTTCTCTGGTAGTTCCTCCTGAAGTTAGAAAAGAGTCGTATAGTAATTTCCCTTGATCGCATTCTTCTTGAGGGTAACAAAGAAGGGAAGAACCTCCTCCACTTACTATAGTGATTACCAGATCATCTTTTGTTGCATTTTTACTAATCTTTGCAATTTTTTGTGAAATCTCAACATTACGAGAAGATGGACGTGGATGAGTGCCTTCATAAGTATCAATTGTCTCACATGTGTCAGATTCAATACCAAGTACTATTCCTCCATTGATTCTGTCTTTCAAAATTTCTTCAAGGACAGACGCGGCTTTACAAGAAACTTTCCCGAATCCTATAATAAAGATTCTTTTATAATCGGACAAACAATATGAAGTTTTTTGTATTATGAGTGTGTTTTCTTTTATATGTATGCTTTTATGCAGAACCGTTTCTGTGTCAATGGCGCGAAGCCCTTCTTCTGCCAAAGACAAGACATTTCTTTTTCCTTCCGAAGTAGACAAAGCCGCATAATTCTGGATATATTTTTTGTTGGTATTATTTTTCATGGATAACGTGTTGAGGGGACCCAGCTATGAATCGTTTAATGTTTTCTACTGTAGTTTGCAGGATCTCTTTTTTAGCTTCACGTGAATTAAATGCAATATGAGGAGTTACCACTACTTGAGGCATATCAATTAGGGCGTGCCCTTGTAGAATTGTTTGCATTGTTTTTGCGTTGTCGTGATCTATTGTAAGAAGAGCAGTTTCTTCTGTTAGAGCATCTTCTTCTTCAAGAACATCAAGCCCTGCTCCTGCTAGACGTTTCTCAAATAAAGCTTTTACTAGAGCGTCAGTTTCAACAACCCCTCCTCTGGAAGTATTTATCAGGTAGGCTGAATGTTTCATCTGAATAATGTTTTTTTCGTTTATAAGATGTCTTGTATGTTTGTTGTAAGGCACATGCAAAGTAAGAATGTCGGATTCTTTGAGTATATTTTGAATAGTGTTATAGAAATATCCCATAGTCCGTGCATATTTTTCATCAGGATTTATGTCATATGCAATAACGTTCATTCCAAATCCTTTTGCAATTTGTATAACATGTTTACCTATGGACCCTGTTCCTATTACTCCAAGGGTTTTTCCATATAGTTCAAAACCCTCAAAATTTTTAGGATGCGCGCTACCATTTTGACGTAGCGCATAATACGCGTCGGCGACTTTTCTGGAAACTTCAAGAATAAGAGCAAAAGTAAATTCAGCTACTGTTTCTTTTCCATAAGAGGGTATGTTCGATACACAAACACTACGCATTGAAGCGGCTTCCATATCTATATGATCATATCCTGTTGAACGAGTCGCAAGGAGTTTTACATTAGGTAGTTTGAGTAATATCTCACCTGAAACTTCGGAGTCAATAAATATAGATATTATGCTAGCGTCGCTAACACGACTTACATTGTTTAAGTTTAATGGTTCTTTTATAAATATACAGTGATGCTCGGGAAAATATTTTTCTAAATATTTACGTTCACTATCTGAGGTGCTGAAGAAAGCTATAATCATAGTTAGTCTTTTTGTTTTTATTATTGTAACAAAACAATATTTTTTTGATACGTCGCACTGTCCCCACTTTTAATTGTCTTTAGTCTGTTATCTCTTTTGCACTTTCATTTTAATATCGTATCATTAGATAAACATTTGGTTATGTTTACGCGAGTATAAAAAATTCTAACTGGAATCTGTTTAATGTAAAAAATATGAATTTGTCACATGAAAAAAGTTCCCTTATTCAAGCTGGAGAGATTAAAGAAGACTCTCAATCTCTTGAAGAGTATCGAAAATATCTTCGGCAGATTATTGATACAGGAACATACAAAGAACCGGAGAGTTTCATAAATCTTCCTTTTGACAGAAAACTCTTCCAAGAAGTTAGGCGTATAGCTGTTGAAAAAAGGAATACACGACTTAAATATATAATAGTAATTGGGATTGGAGGTTCAAACCTAGGCGTAAAAGCTATTTATGATGCATTATATGGTTTTTTTGATGTTGTAGAACCAGATCGTTTCCCGCGAATAATATTTTTATCCACTACTAATTCAACTTGTCTGAAGAGGACAATGGCATTTTTAAGTCGAGTCGTACGACATCCAGAGGAATTAGTCGTAAATATTATCAGTAAGGGAGGTGAGACGTTAGAGACAATAGCAAATGTTGAGCTTTTAATTTCTTTTCTTAAAAAAAGTTTTCCAGATGTCTCTAGAAGATTGGTAGTTACAACAGATGAGAATTCTTCTTTATGGAAGGAGTCTGGAAACCAAGCGTTAGCTCGTTTAAACATTCCTTTGAATGTTGGCGGACGTTATTCTGTTTTTTCGGCAGTAGGAATATTTCCTCTTCTTGTTGCGGGACTTAATGTGCCTGAGCTTTTGCGTGGAGCAGGAGAGATGAACAAAAAATGTCTTCTTAAGTATCCGTATAATCCAGCATTTATTTCAGCAAGTGTATTGGCGAGAAGTTATAGACAGGGAAGGATTATACATGACACTTTTGTATTTAATAGTGAGTTGGAATCACTTGGTAAGTGGTACCGACAACTTCTTGGAGAAAGTATAGGGAAAGAGCAAGATATAGAAGGAAAAGAAGTTCGTGTAGGAATTACTCCTACTGTATCGGTAGGGTCTACAGATCTTCATTCAGTCGGACAGCTTTACCTAGGAGGACCGAAAGATAAGATCACGACCTTTTTAAGTAGCTCTCTTAAGGGTTTAGAAATACCAGAAGAACGTTTTTTCCCAAAACTTATCTCAGGGATTCAGGGAAAAGATACAAAAGATATAATGGATGCTATTCTTACAGGGGTTAAGACAGCTTATCTCAAGAATAAGTTACCTTTTATGAGCATATCTTTTCCAAAAATTAATGAATATGAATTAGGTCAGTTTATGCAATTCAAAATGTTTGAGGTTATGTATCTCGCGCGCTTACTTAATGTTAATGCTTTTGATCAACCAAATGTTGTTTTGTATAAACAGGAGGTTAAAAAAATATTAAAGTCAATGTAGTTATATGTATATTCTTTTTGATATAGGAGGAACTAAGACTCGAGTGTCTGCTACTAAAAATCGTACTGATTTTGTGGGAGAACCTGTGGTGTATGATACACCGGATGATTTTTCGGAAGGTATTGCAAAATTGAAAGATGTTGCGGAAGGTATTTCCAAGGGAGTAAAGATAAAAGCTGTTGGAGGAGGTATAGCAGGACCCTTAGATTATGAGAAAAAAGTTCTTCTTAATTCACCAAATCTACCAAGGTGGGTTGGTAAACCGTTGTCTGAGGAGATTTCCACAGCATTTAATACGCCTGTTTTTATTGAGAACGATTCTGCGGTTGTGGGGCTTGGCGAGGCTCACTATGGGGCAGGAAAAGGATTTGCAATCGTGGCTTACATAACTATAAGTACTGGTGTAGGAGGAGTGCGTATTATTGATGGCAAGATTGTCAGAAGTGCTTTAGGATTTGAACCGGGGCATCAGATAATTGATGCAGATCATTCTTTGTGTCCAAAATGCATTAGTGGAAATTTTGATGACATGGTTTCTGGCACTGCAACTGAAAAAAGATTCGGTATGAAGGCATATGAAGTTAAAGAGAGAGAAGTATGGGATGAAGAGCTACCCCTTTGGGTTTCCTATGGCTTGGTGAATACTATTTTACATTGGTCACCAGATGTTGTGGTTTTAGGAGGGTCTATGATGGTGGGAAACCCTGCAATAAATATTGAACAGATTCGTAGATATGTTAAGGAGCAATTGTCTATTTTTCCAAAAATCCCTCAAATAAAAAAAGCAGAACTCAGTGACCTTGGAGGTTTGTATGGCGCTATGGTTTTAATAAGTCAGCATTTGTAATTATTCTTATAAACTTTACATAACAACCGATTGTGTCAAAGATATTTTATATATAACCATTACTACTTGTGACAAAAATAATCAACTTTGGAATTCTCCAATTTATTCTACTTTTGGCAAAAGTTACAATTTCTATTGGGTTTCTTGGAAAGAAAATCAACATTCCAAAAATATAAAAGAGAACAAGAAAGTTTTTGTCGTGATTTATGATTCTACCGTTGCAGAAAGTACTGGTTTTGGAGTTTATAAGAAAGGCAAAGCACGTCAATTAGAAAAGAAAAAGAGATTGTAGAAATTATAAAATCACTAAAATTACTTTATTTAAGAAAAAGCAAGAAGCCTAAAAACCCAGAAGATTTTTTGGGGTTATTACCCAGGAGAATTTACAAATTTGTTCCAGAGCAAATATGGGTTAATTCTGATGGAGAAATAAAAGGTAATTTTGTTGATTCAAGAATTGACATTACTTCGTATGTCTTAAAAAAATAGATTTGACAGTCTAATTATTTTCTCTCTTCATAATAATAATTGAATTTAAGTGATATACTGAGCGTATATGAACTCTCGTTTATCTATTGGAGTAGTTAGTGTCGTGGTGCTTGTGATCGCAGCAGGTTCTTTGTGGTATTACGAATACAATACGCAAAAAGAACAAACCATATCTCCTCCCATTAAAAAAGAAGAGGGTTACGTGCCGCGAATCATAAATGCCAAACATCAATTTAAAAATAATATACATACTGTTGCGGGAGAAGTGGAACTTCCAACTCCATGTTATTTACTTGAAACGGAATCTTTTGTTAAAGTTCGTGAACCAGCAAAAGATATCGCTACCATACGTTTTACTACTGTAAATAATTCAGATATATGTGCAGAAGTCATAACCCCAGGGCGTTTCAAAGAAACCTTCGGAGCGGGGGAGGATGCAGAAATTAATGCCACGTGGAATAATAAGCCGGTGCTGTTAAACTTAATAGAAGTATCTCCAGAAGAAGATCTTGATAAATTTGAACTTTTTATTAAAGGATAAAATATAAATGATATTTATATGAAAACTCGTGATATTTTAATTGGATTAGCTGTGTTAGTTTTTGTGATCAGCCTCATGATTTTTGGGAAGATGACAGGTACTACCGTATCTGGAGTATGGAAAAATACTGATATTCGATGTCTTTCTCAAGGAGAACAGAGTATTGTACAACATTCTCACTCTAAACTAGAGATCTATGAAGATGGTGTACAAGTGCCTGTTCCTTCTAATATAGGAGTTTCAGGGATGTGTTTGTCAGAGTTGCACACTCATGAGGCTGGTGGAGTGATACATGTTGAGTCAGCGTCATCTAGTAGGGTATTCACTCTCCAACAATTTTTTGATGTCTGGGGGGAGCCTTTCAAACGTGATGGAAAGATGCCCATTGTATTAGTTAATGACGAGCCTGTTTCTATTGGGAGCGTTGTAGAACTGCGGGATGGTTTAAGGATTCGTATAGAATATGGTGAAATAGATTCTGTGAATACCAAAACTCAAACTGAAGATCTAGATCTAAAAAAGAGAGTACAATAAAAGACTCTAACGGTCGGTCCCATAAGTTTTTGAAAAGTTTAATTTTTTATGATGAAAGTTAGGTTTTTATTTGGATTGAGTCAAGGAGGGTTTGGAGTTCCTTTTCTTTAATTTCTTGCAATTCATTTTTTTTCAGTGAACCAATTTTTATATTCATAATGCGAACACGTTTTAAATCTCGTACGACATATCCTAAAGCGGCACACATACGTCTGATCTGATGAGTCTTACCCTCAGTTAATATAATTGAAAATTGCGTATCACTCTTTTTTGCAACTACAGCAGGTTTAGTAATATAGCCTTCTATATTAACTCCTTGCGTCAGCCATTTAATAAGATGATTTGAAATTTTTTTATCTACTCTAACCAGGTATTCTTTTTCATGTTTTTCCTCTGGATTTAGAAGTGGACCTGTGATGCGTCCATCGTTAGTAAGAATTATAAGCCCATGAGAGTTCTTATCTAATCGTCCTATTGGAAATAAATCTTTTCTTTTTATTTTAGTAACAATATCCTCTTCTTTATTCTGCGGCCCATGAGTGACAATTCCTATTGGTTTGTTGTATATAAAATATAGTAGTTTTTGTCTTTTCTTGCTGTGCAATACTTTTACTTCATCATTTTTTTCAACAATATCTCCCAATAAAGCTCGTTTCCCATTTATCTTAACGAATCCTTTCTTAATAAGATCATCAGCTCCTCTACGTGACGCATAGCCATGTAGTGCTAAATATTTATTGATCCGTATGGGATAAGTTATAGGAAGGTTTTTCATTCTTTGAATTATACATTAGTTAATAAAAACAGTTGCACTGAGTTCAGTAAGAAAGGTATCATATACTCACTTAATATTTTTTACCAGTTTATATATGAAAAAAATGTCACAAACAGAATGGATAGCAGTTTCATTAGTTCTTATAATTATATTTGTAGTATTCTATTTATTTGTTCCTTTTCGTTTTTTTGGTGGTAATAAAGATACCACGAAGACATCTTCGGAGACATCTTCCTCTGTTGAGACAAGAGTTGTATCTGAGATTATTACTGATTCGGGATTAGGTATTAAGGACACTAAGATCGGCGAAGGTGAAGAGGCGCGTTCAGGAAAAACACTCACAGTTAATTATGCAGGACGTTTGGTTGATGGGACAAAGTTTGACAGCTCTTTTGACAGAGGGGTTCCGTTTACTTTTGTCTTGGGTCAAGGAAGTGTGATTAAAGGCTGGGAAGAGGGATTTGACGGGATGCGAGTAGGTGGTCAACGCACACTCACTATTCCGCCTTCACTTGGATACGGTTCTTCAGGTGTGGGTAGTATACCGCCTAATTCCACTCTTATTTTTGAAGTACAGTTACTTAATGTCAGCGATAAGAGGTAGAGATAATAAAAAACTTAATCAAACTATATAAAAACCACAGTATTGCTGTGGTTTTTATATACACAGGTTTAATAAAAATCATTAAATAACAGGATATCAGATAAATAAAATCTAATATTTGTTATTAGGATGTAGTTGTTTATAGTAAGATACTTGCGTATTCTTCTTATATGAAAAATTTTTCTTTTAAAATTTTAGAGAAACTCAAAGGATGGGGGGGTCGAGCTGGTGTACTTTCTACTTTGCATGGCGATATTAAGACTCCAGCTTTTGTTGCTGTTGGTACTAAGGGAACGGTTAAGGCGTTACAACCAGAGGATGTAAAAAAAGCAGGAGCGCAAGTCATTATCGCTAATACTTATCACCTCTATCTCCAACCAGGTGATGAGCTTATAAAAAAAGTTGGAGGTTTGCATTCTTTTATGAACTGGCAAAGTCCCTTAATGACTGATTCTGGAGGATTCCAAGTATTTTCTCTTGGTGCTGCATTTGGCGTGCACGTGAGTAAGCTTGCTAAGAGAGATGAGGAGAAAGAAGGAATTAGTGTATATGATAAAAATATAGCAAGTCAACATGGACGCCTCGCTATTGTAGATGAAGAAGGAGTTTCTTTCACGTCTCACATTGATGGAAGTTTTCATCGCTTTACTCCCGAGCGGTCTATTGAGATTCAGCACAATATTGGCGCTGATATAATGTTTGCTTTTGATGAGTGTACTTCTCCTTCAGCAAATTATGTATATCAAAAAGAGGCTCTAGCCAGAACTCATCTTTGGGGAAGGCGTAGTTTGGCTGCTCACAGACAGAATACAGATGTACAAAATAAGCAGGCGCTTTTTGGGATAGTTCAAGGAGGTAGACATGAAGAGCTTAGACGTGAGAGTGCGCGCACGATAGGAAGCATGAATTTTGATGGTTTTGGGATTGGAGGATCTTATATAAAAGAAGATTTAGATACAGCTGTTGGTTGGGTATGTGAGGAGTTGCCACCGGAGAGACCACGTCATCTGCTTGGAATAGGAGAGCCGGAAGATATTTTTTCTGGTATTGAAAAAGGAGTAGATTTATTTGACTGTGTTACTCCAACACGTCTAGCTCGTAATGGAGTACTTTATACACACAGCGGCAAAATAAATTTATTTAACAACAAGTATATTAGTGATTTTTCTAAGCCAGATGAGAAGTGTCTTTGTAACACTTGCTCTCAATACTCAAAAGCGTATCTAGCGCATCTTTTTCGTGCAAAAGAAATGCTTGGAGCTATGCTTGTCTCTTTTCATAATGTTTATTTTCTCACTCATCTGGTAGAACGGGCGAGAGAAGCTATACTTGAAAACCGTTTTGAGAATTTTAAAAAAGATTTTCTGTCTTCATACAAAAGATAAGATTCTCTACTTTTTTATATAATTTTATAAAAAATAAATAAAAGGACATGAGTCATTCACGTCCTTTTTAATTTGAGAATCCAAGTATTTTTCTCAAGAAAGTTTTTATTATTTCAGGTACGATTTTTTGGAATTTCCGTATCAAATTGATGGTTGCCGTGATGCTCTTCTACACGGAGACATCTAACAATGACTGACACTGGCCTATCATTGGCATCTCTTCCGTGGATTGTTTTTTCAAACAAACATCTCGGTTTGCGGTCATCGTTTGTTGGTGTAGCTCTTGTAGACGCCTCCATCATTCTTCTCCTTTCAAGTGATTCCTGTTGCTTTTTATACACCATAACAGCATACTGTGCAAATAATAGAGATTTTTAAATAGTTAATCCTTTTCTATTTCATAGTCGAATCTTGGAAATTTTGGAAATACTTTTTTAGATTATGTATAACAAAACTTTTAAACTAAAAAGTTTATTTAAACCATCTGGAGATCAGCCTCAGGCAATCAAGGGGCTTATTTCTGGAATAAAAAAAGGATATAAACATCAGACTCTTTTAGGAGTCACGGGGTCGGGTAAGACTTTTACAGTAGCCAATGTTATAGAGAAATTCCAGAAACCGACCTTGGTCATTGCTCATAATAAGACTTTAGCTGCCCAGCTTGCTCAGGAGTATAGAGATTTTTTTCCAGATAATGCAGTACATTATTTTGTTTCTTACTATGATTACTATCAGCCAGAAGCATACATGCCGATTTCTGATACTTATATTGAAAAAGAGGCACAGATCAATGTAGAGATAGAGCGTCTACGGCATGCTTCTACGCAAGCTTTATTAACTCGCAGGGATGTGATTATAGTAGCTTCTGTTTCATGTATTTATGGACTAGGTAATCCCAAAGAATATGAAAAAGTTTATCTCAAACTAACTGAAGGCAAGAAAATTACACGTGCAGAATTAGTACGCAAGCTTGTTAATATACATTTCAAGCGTACCACTGCAGATCTTTCTCCTGGTTTGTTTCGCGCATTAGGCAATTCAGTTGACATAATGCCGGTTAATGAAAAGGTAATTTTTCGACTTGAGCTGTCTGCCCTAGGAATAAAGAAAATTTTAAAGATAGATGCGATAAGTCAGCGAATAATAGATGAACCGAACACATTTTTTCTTTTTCCAGCAAAACATTTCATTACTCCAGAAAAAGAGCGAGAGCGAGCAATACTTGATATCAAAAATGAGCTAAATGATCAGCTTAAATATTTTAAAAAAGCGGGGATGTTGCTTGAAGCGGAACGGCTTAAACGTCGTACGAATCATGATACTGCCCTTATGCGTGAGATTGGTTATTGTAACGGTATTGAAAATTATTCCCGTCATTTTGATGGGCGTGAAGAAGGAGAACCTTCCCATACGCTTCTTTCGTATTTTCCGCACAATGAAGACGGTCTCCCAGATTTTTTGACAGTAATAGATGAGTCGCATGTGACCATTCCCCAACTTGGGGGAATGTATGCTGGAGATCGTTCACGAAAAAAAACACTTGTGGAGCACGGTTTTCGCCTTCCAAGTGCTATAGACAACAGACCTTTAATGTTTGATGAGTTTGAGGAGAGGACGGGACTGCGCATATATACGTCAGCTACTCCCGGAAAATATGAGTATGAGAATAGTGTAAAGCCACTAGGACAGATGGTGGAACAGGTCATTAGGCCAACAGGACTTTTGGATCCAAAAATTTCTGTACGGCCTGTTATAGAAAAAGGTAAATATCACGGACAGATACAAGATTTTATAAATGAAGCTGAAAAGGCAGTATTGAATGGTGGACGAGTGTTGGTGACGACTCTCACTAAGAAGATGGCTGAAGATTTGAGTGTGTATCTGTGTGAAAAAAACATAAAAGCGGAATATATTCACAGTGACGTTAAGACTATTGATAGAATCACTCTACTGTCTGAGTTTCGCAGGGGGGATTTTGATATTCTCGTTGGGGTTAATCTCTTGCGCGAGGGACTAGATCTTCCTGAAGTAACTCTTGTTGGTATTCTTGATGCTGATAAAGAGGGGTTTTTGCGTTCAGAAACTGCTTTAGTTCAGACTATAGGACGAGCAGCTCGTAATGTAGATGGACATGTAATTTTATATGCGGATTCAATTACAGGTTCCATGAAGCTTGCTCTTAGCGAGACAGAGCGTCGTCGGGATATGCAGAAGGCTTATAATAAGAAACATGACATTACTCCAAAGACCATTAAAAAGAATATAGTGGATATTACAGACCAGCTGAAGAGTGAGCACGAAAGCGCTGTAAACACATTACTTACAATAGATAAGGAATTGTATAAGAAAAACCCCAAAAAGGTTATCAAAGATAAACAACAACAGATGGGTGAAGCCGTGAAAAACTTGGACTTTGAAACAGCAGCAATTCTACGAGATGAGATCCGTGTTCTTGAAGAGGGTGCCTAGTAAATCTTTGTGGGGACACTACCTATTTTTTTATGTTGTCTATTTCGCTATGATACAAGTAGTGTAGAGTAATTAATTATTTATAAATAACAAGTAATGGAGAGATCTTTTTTTATCCTAGGAACAGTCGGCTTTATTTTGAGTATCTTGACTGTGTTTTATGTTTTTGGAAATATTTTAACTCCTAATATTCTTATTTCTCAAGATATCAAATATATTCAAAATTTTTCCATGGAGGGACAGCTAGTATCAATGATATTTTGGACAGTTCTATCTCTGACGGGAGGCTTTTTATGGATATCTACATTATTTCGGACCCATTCTATTATGGAGACTTCAATAGTCTCACTGTCTCTAGGAGCGTTGGTAATTTCATTAAGTATAATCTTCCTTTCGCAAGATGTATTTTTTCTAATTGATAAAATTTACTCTGGAATGTTGACTGAGTCCACGTTACTTGTTTTAGCCACTTTTGTATTTGTAGGTTTTCTTTCTCGTGTTTTTCGAGAAATAATTTCTTCAGGAACTTCTTCATTAGGTATAAGAGAAAAATGATATGGGAGATTTATTGACCACTATTTCTTTAGCCAATATTCCCGACATCTTTAAAGTGGCTGCTCATGCGTGGGGAATACAGGTGCAGTGTTTATGTCTTATTCCTGAAGCTTTTTCTGTCGTAGTTCTTTTTCTTGGATTTATTGAAAGTGTTAATATTCTTATTTTTGATAATGTAAAAAATAAACCTGTTTGGTTCGGTATTTCCTTCTCTCTATTTGCGCTTATAATATTGAAATTTTTTTGGTGGGGACAAATGATTGGTGTATTTTCAAATATATTTATGAATTTGATGACTTTTCTTCTTTTGTCTCAAATAATACTATTCTTTATTGTTTGTTTCTTATTATTTAAGATTTTGAATTTAAGTTCTAGAAAATTAAAAATAAATTTTTTGATGATGATAGTATATGGTAGTGGATCTTTTGCTATATTTTGGAGGTATATGAATGAACGATTGATTTCAGAGCCTATTCTTGTTGTTGGGGAGTCATTACTTCTTGTTTCTTTTAGTTATATTGTAGTCTTTATACATAGAGAGTATTTGCATCTTACAATAAAAATATGAAATTTTTTCTGAAAAATTTTTCTATAAGTATTTTGATTTTGGCTCTTGTCATAGGGGCATTTTCAGTATATTTGTCTGGACGCATCGTCTATAAAACAACTTTGAATCAAATATTCAATGAGAGAGTTTTGATGATAGAGATACTTGGTAAGACGATTCTTGAAAATGAAATATATACAAACGCCTCCTCAACAAATTTATCCAAGCATTTTTTACAGAGTTCTCTTGAGGGGGTGGGTAATAAAGAACCTGGAGTAAACTTTTTTCGTCTTGTTGATGTTCAGTCGCGCGACATTATAGCCAGTACGGATTCAGAGGAGATAAATAGTGCTGTGATAGAAAAAATTCCAAGGGGTAGGCGGGGGGAAGTGTCCATAAGACTTGATGTAAAAAATGAACAACGTGTTGTGGAAATCTCATATTTAGGTCGCAATGATAAGCTTTTGTGGACGGAGATTGATCAATCTTATTTTATTGATCCAGCTATTATTGTTGCTACTCAGCAAACATTTCTTCTTCTTGTTGCTTTCGGACTTTTTGGACTATTGTTTTTCTTAGTTATCCGTAAATTCTTTATGAAGCCTGTTCGACAAATTCAAGATGTGTTAAGTGGTGTTGAAGAGGTAGATGAAAAAGCAAAAGATAAAAAAATAAAGTCAAATAATGACGAAAGCTTTGGAGAACTTTTGGAATCATTCAGTGATGTGGCTCATCGTATTGAATCAACTATAGAGCATGACAAAGTGGTTTCTGAGACAAAATCAGATTTCATTTCCACCACAGCACACCAATTGAGAACACCACTTTCTGGTATCAATTGGGCATTAGGCGCTCTTCTAAGTGGAGGTGATAATCTTAAAGAAGATCAACGTATGCTGTTGCAAAGAGCTCTTGAAAAAACAAAAGAGCTTGTGTCTATTGTTGGTGAGCTTTTGAGTGCTGCCGGTATAGAACAGGGTAAGTTTGGTTTTCATCGTGAAGAACTTTCCTTGAAGGAAGAGATTGAGAATACAATAGAGGAAGAAAAAACTTTTGCGCAGAAAAATAAAATTACGTTGCAATTTGATCACGCCAATGAAGAATTTCCGAAAGTATATGTAGATAAAGAGCGTATTCGTTGGGTTATTCGTAACTTGATAGAAAATGCTATTAGGTATGGTAAGGATGAGGGGCATGTGACTGTTTCTTTGGTAAATGATCATAAAAGGCTGACTGTTACAGTGAAAGATGATGGAATTGGAATTTCTCCGAAAGCTCAGCAGCATATTTTTCAAAAGTTTTTCAGGTCCTCAGAAGCTAAAAAGAAAAGAAATGATGGTAGTGGTATAGGTCTTTTTATAGTACGAAATATTGTAAATTATCATGGAGGACGAATGTGGTTTGAGAGTGTGGAGGGAGTAGGGACTACTTTTTTCTTCACTATACCGATTACGGGAAGTGTCGCGCCGGAAGAGAAAAAATAGTACTATATTAGTAGAGTCTTTGTATTAATAGTATTAAAGTCAGAAAAGAAAAACCTTTTAAATATAAAGAACAATAAAAATTTACTAGATAAATAGTTTAAAATTATGGATAAAAAAGTATTAGTAGTAGAAGATGACACTCTTCTTAAGGATATGCTTGGACAACAGCTTACAAAAGAAGGTTGGCAAGTTTTGCATGCTACTGAAGGGGAGCAGGCTATAGCTCTTTCAGCTAGTGAACATCCAGATGTAATTTTGTTGGATTTATTGTTGCCTGGGATGAGTGGTTTTGATGTTTTGTCGGCTATTAAAGGAAAAGACGAAACAAAAAATATTCCGGTTATAATTCTTTCAAACTTAGGTCAACAGGAAGATATAGATAAGGGGGTAAAATTAGGAGCTTCTGACTTTATGATTAAATCAAATTTTACTCTTGACGAAGTAAGTAGTAAGATTAAGGAAGTAATTTCTGCCTAATTAAAATAATCAAAAATCCCCTGCATAAAATGCAGGGGATTTTTGATTATTTTGTTAACGTAATTTGCGTATTGCTGTAATTGACATCAGAAAAGTCACAAGTACTATTAGCCAAGAAACCCAGATTGGTACTGACCAAGTATTAAGAATTAAATCCCATTGATAATAAGCACGTAAGCTATGTAGTCCTGCTAGGAATAAAAAAATTCCCGCTGATATTACTGTATAGAGATTGTAACTAATCTCAATGTTGTCTTGACGGTCCATATAGTATTTTTTATGAGTTAATAATTTTTATATTCTAGATACCTTTAGTAATTGTACTCCTGAGGGAGTTTTTCAATAGTCGTTGTTTGTGGATAAAAAAGATAGTAGACTGTGCTGTGTAGACTCATACCCCCATTAAGGGGGTGCTTTCTCATTACTATGAATAAGAAAAAAATAACATCGGAAGATGTAATCCTTGTAAAAGGGGCGAGGACTCATAACTTAAAAAATATCACAGTTAAAATTCCACGTAATAAAATGATTGCCATGACGGGGCTTTCTGGGTCTGGAAAATCTTCTCTTGCTTTTGATACTATTTTTGCAGAAGGACAGCGTAGGTATGTTGAATCTCTTTCTGCCTATGCTCGTCAATTTATCAATCAAATGCAAAAACCAGATGTTGATGAGATTACTGGTTTGTCTCCTGCAATTTCAATAGATCAGAAAAGTCGTTCAAATAACCCTCGCTCCACTGTTGCAACAATAACGCAAATTTATGACTACATGCGTATTTTGTATGCGCGTGTGGGACAGCCGTATTGTTTGAATCATGATATTCCGATTAAAAAACTTTCACATAATGAAATTATGAAAGTTATTATGAACACGATTGTAAAAACCAGTGTCAAAAAGACAACAAAGAAAGTGTTAGGGATAGAGTATAGCAAACTAAAGATTGGTATTTACTCTCCTGTGGTTGTGGGGAGGAAAGGTGAGTATTACCAATTATTATATGATTTGTTAGGAAAAGGATATCAGTATGTGCGCGTAGATGGTAAGAAGTGTAGCCTTCGTGAACAGATTGTGTTGTCAAAGAATAAGCGACACGATATCGATGTTTTAGTGGATGAGATTTTTATTAGTGAATTTGAGCGAAATGCGCGCGATGCCAAAGAAAGGCTGTCTGAGGGTGTGGAAAGATCTCTCAGTGAGTCCGAAGGACTTGTCAAAATAGAGTCTTCAACTGGAGACATTAAGCTTTTTTCATCCAAGTTTATTTGTGCCATAGACGGTAGTTCATTTCCGGAAGTAGAGCCACGTCTATTTTCTTTTAATTCACCATACGGAGCATGCTCTCTATGTAATGGACTGGGGACAAAGTATTTTTTTGGAAAAGAAAAATGTCCGGATTGTGATGGAGCTCGTTTACGTTCGGAGGCTTTACGTGTATATCTTAAAAATGATGAAAAAGGACTAGGAAAAAACATCACTGACCTAGCTTCTCTTTCCATTAAGGATGCAAAAAAATTTATAGACTCTCTTATACTTAGTGATCAGCAAAAAGACATATCACAAATAGTAGTTAAGGAAATACAAAATCGTTTACAGTTCATGCTTAATGTTGGTATTGATTATCTTACTCTTGATAGACGCGCGAATACGCTTTCTGGAGGAGAGGCACAACGTATTCGTCTAGCTAGTCAGCTAGGTTCAGGACTTGTGGGGGCTTTGTATGTACTTGATGAACCCACGATCGGACTTCATCAGCGTGACAATGATCGCTTGATAAAAACATTAATTAATCTTCGAGATCTCGGAAATACCATTATTGTAGTTGAACACGATGAAGACACTATTTATTCTTCTGACTATCTTGTAGACCTTGGTCCCGGTGCTGGTATCCATGGTGGGGAAGTGGTGGTTTCAGATGATTTGGAGAAATTATTAACCGCAAAGCGTAATACATCAAAATCTTTAACATTAGACTATCTTCGTGGGGATAAGGTTATAGAATTACCAAAGAAACGTAGGGACGGTAAGAAGGGAGTTGTAAGTATTACAGGTGGAAAGGTTTTCAATATTCAAAATATGAATATAGACATTCCACTTGGTCGTCTTATTATTATTACAGGGGTATCGGGGTCTGGGAAGTCCAGCTTACTTTATGAGATTTTATATAAAAATCTACGAGCAAGGTATGAGCGTAAATATAGAAGCGCGGAGATTTATAATGCTGCAAGAGTAACAGGGACAGAGTATCTTAGTCGTGCAATATTAATTGATCAATCTCCAATTGGACGTACGCCACGTTCAAATCCAGCTACGTATACTGGCGCTTTTACTTTTATTAGAGAGTTGTTTGCTGAAACTAATGAGGCGAGGGCTCGTGGATGGAAGCCGGGGCGATTCTCGTTTAATGTGAAAGGAGGAAGGTGTGAGGCTTGTCAAGGAAACGGTACGATTGCTGTTGAGATGCATTTTTTGCCGACAGTGTATGTCATGTGTGATATTTGTGGAGGAAAACGTTTTACGAAAGAGACTTTGGAGGTGGTATATAAAGGAAAAAATATATACGACATTTTAACAATGACGATTGAAGAAGCGTTGGCTTTTTTTGAAGATATTCCAGCTATTTATGACAGACTTGATACTTTGAACGAAGTAGGACTTGGTTATCTAGAACTCGGACAGTCTGCAACCACACTCTCTGGCGGTGAAGCGCAGCGAGTAAAAATTTCAGCGGAGCTTTATAGGCCTCATTTACAGAAAACAATATACTTATTAGATGAACCAACGATAGGACTTCATTATGAAGATGTAAAAAAACTAATAGAAATACTTCAGAAACTAGTTGATCGAGGAAATACTGTTGTTGTTATCGAACATAATATGGATGTAATAAAAAATGCAGATTATGTTATAGATATTGGACCGGATGGAGGAGAGAGTGGAGGAAAAGTTGTAGCAAAAGGAACTCCGGAAGAAGTAGCTATGTCAAAAGAGTCCTATACAGGTAAGTATCTAAAAAAAGTATTGAGGCGGAGCTAGTCCGCCTCAATGAATACATCAGGAATTCTCTCTGGCAATCCTCCTGCGTGAGAAGGTAGTGTAGATTTGAGTTGAATTATCAGCAGTGCAACAGGTGGGATGATTTGATCCCAAATAATGTCCTCAGATTCGCATCTTCCAACCAGTTTGGGTGAATACCCGGCTTTCTCTTTGAATAAAGGGTGCCATAGGTTCTCATTGTTAGAAAAGTGAGTTTTGAAAATTAACCACAATACTCTGGTTGCCATGTCATAATTCAAATATTCCAATTTATAACTGACTTTGTCCAAACCCCGCGCAAAAGCAAGGATTAGTTTGAAAGTAGTCTTATTTAAGTGATTGCCTTTCAATAACTCTCTAATACTTTCGTCAGTTGCTTGTAGATTCTGAAGGAAACCAAATACCGAGACTAACTCAGTACGACAACTCTTAGCGACTATGTGTTGCATTTCTACCCCCTAATGTTGTATTTATAGCTATAGTACTCTCTAAAGTTTAATTCTACACTCTATTATTAAATATGAAAGTAAACAATCCACAGATCAAAAAAATACCAAACACTCCTGGTGTATATTTTTTTCTCGGCTTTCAAAAGAGATTGCTTTATATAGGGAAAGCAACTTCTTTGAAGGATCGTGTCAAAAGTTATTTTAACGAAGATATAGGGGAAACTCGCAGTGCTGCAATTTCAAAAATGGTATCAGAAATAAAGCATGTGGAGTATCAGCAGACTGACTCAGTACTTGAGGCACTTATTCTTGAGGCCAGTCTTATAAAAACTCATAGACCTATTTATAATGTCAGGGAAAAGGATGATAAAAGTTATAACTACTTGGTAATTACTCGAGAAACATTTCCCCGTGTTTTAATTGTGCGTGGAAGGGAACTTGGTCAAAGATTTAAAACAGAAGAGATAAAAAATATATTTGGACCGTTCCCAGAAGGAAAACTTTTAAAAGAGGCTATACGCATAGTTAGAAAAATTTTTCCTTTCAGAGATACTTGTCATCCGTCAGTTGACGCAAAACAGAAAATTAAAAATAAGCAATGTTTCAATGCACAAATTAACCTTTGTCCTGGAGTGTGTACAGGAGCTATAACAAAAAGAGAATATAGTAAAACTATTAAACACATCAAACTCTTTCTTGAAGGGAAGAAAAAGAAGCTTATGGTTCAATTAAGACGAGATATGGAAGTTTATGCAAAAAATCAGAAATTTGAAAAAGCCAATACTGTTAAACGGCAACTATTTGCCTTAAAACATATAAATGATGTGACTTTACTGAAACGTGAAGTACGAGAACTTTCTCGCAATAGCAGCATATTTAGAATAGAGGGGTACGATATAGCTCATATGAGTGGGAAAAATATAGTAGGAGTAATGGTGGTCATTGAAAATGCTGAACCTAAAAAATCTGATTATAGAAAGTTTAAAATACGTTCTGTCGATTGTGCTAATGACACAGCCGCTTTAGCAGAGGTGTTGCGTCGTAGATTAAATCATGATGAGTGGAGACTTCCTAATTTGATAGTAGTCGATGGTGGAAAGGCTCAGGTTTCCGTCGCAAAACGAATTCTTAAAGAGTTTGGTTACGGCATTCCTATTGTTTCAGTTGTAAAGAACGAGAGACATAAACCGCGAGAAATTCTTGGTAATAAGAAAAATATTAAAGAACAAGAGGTTTCAATTTTGTTGGCAAATAGTGAGGCTCATCGTTTTGCTGTTAGATATCATCGTAGTAGTCGCGATCAGATTTTAAAAAGATAGACAAATGTTCTTAAAGAAGTTTGTATACATGACTTTCATTTTGTTATACTTTTGATATGAATGAAATTAAGGTCGCAGTTTTACGTGGAGGACCATCAAGTGAATATGACGTATCTCTAAAAACAGGAGCGGCTGTTCTTAACAATCTTGATCCGATTAAATATAAAGCGATTGATATATTGATTGATAAACAGGGGGTGTGGCACGAAAAAGGATTACCTAAAGAGCCTGCGATTATTTTATCAACAAAAGATGTTGTATTTAATGCAATGCATGGAGAATATGGAGAAGATGGAACTGTGCAAAAAATATTAGATACTTTTTGTGTTCCTTATACAGGTTCTGGGGTAAGTGCTTCGGCTATTTGCATGAATAAGTTTTTAACTAAAAGAACCTTACAATCTTACTCGGAAGATCTTGGAGTAAAATTTGCTCGTCACTCAGTAGTCACTCCCGGTTTTGGTTTTGAAGATGCTGTAACAAAGGCAGCTAGTAGATTACAGAAGCCTTTTGTTGTAAAACCACTGACGGGGGGTTCTTCTATGGGAGTTAGTATTGTTTGGAACGAAGAAGACTTGCTTTCTATTGTGGAAAAAGGTTTTGAGAATTCTCCACGGATATTAATTGAGGAGTATATAAAAGGGAGAGAAGCCACATGTGCGGTGGTTGAACAGTTTCGAGGAAAGGATATTTATCCATTATTTCCTATTGAAATAGTACCGCACGCTGGACGTACATTTTTTGACTATGATGCAAAGTATGGTGGGGCTGCGGAAGAAATTTGTCCAGGGCGTTTTAATCCGGAAGAAAAAAGGAACCTGGAGTATATTTCTTGTGAAGTACATAGAATACTTGGATTACGTCATTATTCACGATCAGATTTTATTATCGCTTCAGATGGTATATATTTCCTTGAAGTAAACACCTTACCTGGGCTCACGGAAGAATCACTAGTTCCCAGAGCTCTCTCTGCTGTAGGAAGTTCTCTCCCCGAATTTTTGAGTCATTTAATTACAGAGATATCCTAGTAGTCATTTTTTCTGGATTTTGAATTAAAAAAATGAAAGAGCGAACCAATAAGTTCGCTCTTTTTTTGAGTGACGAAGTGTGTTAGTTTTCGAAACTAATATTTTTACATTTGAGACAAGTTATCCTTGTCATTTCCACTTCTTTTAGTTCAGGGATATGAATATTAGTGTCGCTTTCAACCCATCTTTTTGAGAGGAACCTGGTTTTTCTCACTCTTCTGCTCTCACAACGTGGACATTGCGGGAAAAACATCAAGATATAGAAGAGTAAGAAAAAAAGAGACACAGCTACTGTCATTGTGAGGATAGCCGCTGGACGGATAAACCAATCTTTAAACATCTCCATAAACATCTCCATGAGGGTTTTCCTTCTTGAAATTTAGGATCTGTGACTAAGTAGAACATACCTTTTTGAAGGGAACTTAGCAATGACAGCCTTCATAGACGCATTTAGGCATTTTTTATAGTATTATTTCTAGTAATGATTCAAAAAAGATTTTTCAGAATTTTAGCGCCAGTGATTGTTGTTTCTCTCTTTATCCCTGTTTTTGTCTATGGAGGTGGAGATGGCGGAGGGGGAGGAGATGGCGGAGGAAATGATAGTAGTAGTGACATTGGGGGTGGAAGAGCAGGTGGAGTCGGTTCTCCAGGAGTAGGTGGTGGTTTTGGTGGAGGAGTAGATGGTAAGGGTGATAGTAGCAGTGATGGAGGAACAGGAAGAGCAGGTGGAGTCGGTTCTCCAGGAGTCGGTGGTGGTTTTAATGACTTAGGAAGTACAGAAACTGATATTAATGATCCGGGTGAAGATGATACGAGCATTGATGAGACTGATAACGATCCATTTAATGACAGTATTTCTGCTGTGGACCGACAAGGTTATGCGCAGGCATTAGCAGAAAAAGAGGACTGGGATAATTCTGTGTTAGGGAAAATATCTAGTTTTTTTGGAGTTGAAAAAAGTCTTTCAATAAATCCTGAAACAGGAAAAATAGGAATTGAAACAACTGCCAGTGTTAGTCTCGCTGGAGTTGTTTTTGGTATTGCACTGGGTCCAATAGGTCTTGCTGTTGGTCCTGCGATAGGGGCTATAGACAGATCGTTAGATTTGAGTGTGGTGGACGTAAGTTTGAGTGATTCTGCTAACCCAGAAGGAGGCGGAGTCTCAGGCAATGGAGATCCATTTGGGTCTGATACTGCTGGAAACAGTAGGGATGCTGATTTTGGTAAGCGAAGGGAAAATTTCTTAAAGAACACAACCCCTATTCCGCAGATAATATTTACAGTAGATAAAAAAGTGATTTCTCCTGGGGATACAGTTTCTCTTTCTTGGGAAGTAAAAAATGCTGACCGTTGTAAAGCGGAAGAGGGTACAACAAAATGGTCAGGTGATTTAAAGGTTAATGGAAAATTTACAGTAAATAATTTGAAAACCACTAAAGTTTTCAGCATGGTTTGTTTTGGACCAGGAGGGGAAAGAAGGAAGTCTTTAATTATTTCTACTCTTAAGCCTGTGAGTTCAACAGACTCAGCCGATCAGACTCCTAATGAAAAAGAAAATAATAGTAAAAAACTAAGTGACCAAAAAAATATTCCACCCCAACTTACATTGGCAGTTAGTCCAAGTATTGTGAATTATGGTGAGAGGGTAAAAATAGTATGGTTTTCAAAAGGAGCAACATTTTGTACTGCGCATGATGATTGGCCTCTTCCCCAGTTTCCTCTTAGAGATGGAAAATACTATAAAAGCACTTCCGGGGAGCAGGTAATATATCCTGTCATAAATGATATGAGTATCACCCTAATATGTTTTAATGAAAAAAAACTATTTACTAAGAAAACAGTAGGTATTACAGTAATAGCTCCAAAACTAAATAAGAAGTAGTATCAGTCAATTTCTATCTTCTTATTGTGTTATATCCACATCATAAACATCATCACTGAGGCGTTAGGTGTATAATCAATATGAATTATGAACATTTTTATACAATTTAGGATAAAATAAACTATATGAATATATTAAAGACATTGACTGTATTGGCTATTTTTATTCCGAGTATGGTTTTTGCTCATACTGATGTTACCTCTACATCTTCAAATGAAGCTTCGTCAGTTGAAGTTGATGAAGAGGGTACAGCAGGAGATACAGAGAATAAGTCATCAGAAGAATCAGATACAGTGTTTTGCACAGAAGATGCAAAAGTTTGCGCCGATGGCTCTAGCGTTGGAAGGGTCGGACCAGATTGTGAATTTGCAGAATGTTCTGAAGAGGACGTGGAAGATAAGACAGAAAATGAAATGGATTCCGAAGATGTTGAAGATGGCGTTGTGGAAGAAGAGACAAGCTCTTCTGGTGATTCAGAAAATCTTGATGTAGAAGGAGCTATTGATGAGTCTGGAAATGAGATAGTAGAAGATGGTGATATCACAGATTCGTTTTTTGATGTATTTGTGGATTTAAATGATGAGGAAACAAAAATGGCATTGGATTCTTTCTTGAAGTTAGAAGGCATAGACGGAGAAAGTGTTGATGTGAATATAAATAATGATGGATATGGCAATAGCACAACATCCAACAATGATTCAGATAAATATCTTGACGGAAAGTCAAAAGAGATTGTCGTTGACGGAAATAAAGTGAGAAAAGAAGTACAAGATGGCAAGGTCGTGGTGCGTGGTTGGGATGGAGATAAAAAAGAAATGACTATTAGTCCTGAGGATATTCTTAAAGGAGAAGATTTTCTTGATTTTGTCGGAGCCACGGTGCTCAGTGATGCAAATATAGAAAGTGTTTCATTAGATCTTGGAAAAACCACAATGAAATATGAGCAACCAGCAAAGCTCTTTGGGTTTATCCCAGTAAACTTGGTAGCTTTGGTGGAACTTTCAGGAAAAGATAAAGTAAACATAAAATTTCCGTGGTATACATTTTTTACGAAAAATAATACTGAAAAAGTGAAGAAGGAAATAGATGTTCTTAGTCTTTCATGGGGAGCTTCGCAGAGTAAAAAAGAAGATACTGATTTGCAAGACAGAGCGCGCAAACTTCAATCTATTAGTGACGTTATGAAGACAGTCCATGATGTCACAATTGAAAATATTTAACTTACTAAGGACAAATAAAAACTAGTGTAGTCTTGTAGGTAAAATAAGATAGAGACAAGTGGAATAATCAGGGTTAATTAAAAAATAATAATCTAATATTTTAGGTTTTATAAAATGAATATTAAATTAATCATCGGCATTATAGTGATAGTGGTTTTAGTTGGCGGGTGGTTTGCTTTCTCAAAGAACGGCGCTAGGAATCCTACAACAAGTGTTAATGAAACAGATATTAAAAAAGTGAATACTTTTTCTAATATCTCTTCCAGGGATCTTTATAATCTATTAAGCAAGAAAGAGAAAGATTTTATTCTGATAAATGTACATACGCCTTATATAGGAGAAATAATGGATACTGATAAATTTATTGTGTACAATAATATACTAGATAATTTAGATAAGATTCCTGCTGATAAAAATACCAAAATTGTTTTATATTGCCAGAGTGGAGGGATGAGTGCTGTTGCCGCACAAACTCTCGTTAATCTTGGATATGTTAATATAAAAAATCTTTTTGGTGGGATGATAGACTGGAAAAAAAATGGATACCCATTAGAATATAATAATTCTCGGAAAAAAGTTCATTAAATTAATTTTAATAGGTTTTAATTTTATAATAAAATATTAAGAATAAAATGAATAACAATATTAACAAAGTGTGTACCTCGTGTGAGGAAGGGCATGAACAGTCTGTCTCTGATATAAAAACCAAAGATGAGAAGAAGTTTAGTACATCAGATATCTTAACTGCAGTAGTAGTGGTGCTTGTGATTATGTCAGGTATACAGGTGTATCAAACTCAGAAGCTTCTAGGAGCTGTTTCAAATGGAGTTATTAAGGCTGATAGTGGACAGGCTCAGGGTGGAACGATCGGATTACCAAGTCAGGTTGGAGGGTGTGGATAAGGGTATGAGTTACGACAAAACACGAGGACTTTTTATACTTCTCGCGGTTCTTGTGGTGTTTTATGCTACAAATATATTCTTTACAAGAAATATTTATAGCACTATTGTAGGTACTCCAATAAAAATATCATTCATTATACTAGATGCGCCAAAAGATAGATGTGAAAAATGTTTTGATGCAAATATCATTATTAACAGGATTAAAATATCTCATAAAGTTGAGTATGAAGTTAGTCATGTTTCAGATAAGAGTATTCTTTCACAGAAATATGTAGATAGGTACAATATTAAAAATCTTCCAGCTATTGTTATTTCAGGTGATATTGAAAATAAAAAAATTGTTTCTGCGTGGAAAGCATTGTTAGGACGGAAGACGGAGGACAGAATAATCATAGAAAACCTACTTCCTTATTATGATCTAAAGGAAGGGAAAGTTAGGGGTGTGATTGATATAGTTATCCTTAAAGATAAGACTTGTAAAAAATGTTTTAGTGAAGACATATTTACAGATATCTTGAAAAAGATAGGAGTGGTAATAGATGATAAAAATGTCTATGATATCTCTTCTGTAAAAGGAAGGGCTCTTGTAAGAAAATATGCTATTAACAAAGTTCCTACTCTTATTCTTCCTCCGAATGTTGGAGATTATCCCGAGTTTACAACTTCCTGGAAAAAGGAAATAGGAACAGTGGAAGAAAATGGTATGTATGTACTTCGTGAGGTGCAAAAGCTTAGTCCTGAATATAAAGAAATATAAAATATTATGAAAGAAAGTAGTATCTACAACATTGTCGCAAATGTTATTCTTATCTTTAAAGAACGTATAAATTTTTTGATATTTTTTATAGCTCTAGGTTTCTTTTTAGGACTTTATGGTTTTTTCTATGGGCTTTTTACGATACCAATGCCAGAAGGGGTACTTGGTTTTTATAGAATGACTCCGATTTCATCTTTTGAATTTTTTTACATGGCTTTTTCTGCATTTGTCTCGGCTCTTATTATAACAGTGACAATACATGCAATGAAGTTGAAAGTTAAAGCTGGGACTAAAGGTAAAACAGCGACTGCTGCAGGTTTGACCACAGGTATATTCGGTGCTGTTTGTCCAGCATGTCTGGGTATTAATTTTCTTGCGTTTGGGAATGTATTCACCGCTCAGCTTGCTTTTTTAATCCCTTGGATCTTTTGGATTCAGGTAGGAGGGTTAGTGTTTCTTTCACTGGGTCTTTATCTTGTTGCAAAAAGTTTGTATGAAAAGAAGTGCATCTCATGTTCTATGAAGATTTCTAATGAAGAGTTTTCACCGAAAAGAAAAGAAAAGAATAATGTCTTGGATAAAAAACTTATAGTCATTGTTATTTTGGTAGTGTCTTTGTTTGCTTATCAACTGTTCACGGTTTTTGCAGGACCTTCAAACACAAATTTTGGTTCTCAAAATGGTTTTATTACGACTGACAGTGGTGAGAAGATTGATATAAATAAAGTTATCAAAACAGTAACACCAGAAGCCGGATTTGAGACGTCTGTGCGATGGGGTGGTATTGTTGCAAAAATGGTTAGAGCAGGAGTACTTGATCCAGCTAAATTGGAAAATATTTTAAAAAATAGATATGGGCAGGAAATGAAGCCACAATGGCGCGCCATATTAAATGGACAAGATGCTAATCTTTCAATTAACAATGATAACGCTGTGTTTATGATGTATGTCTTGTGGACATTTGCTAAGCATAATGAAAATCAAATTTTAACAGACAGCCCATTCTCTAAATATTTTACAAACTATGACATAGGAGTAGGTCGTGCTGGTTATGGTGATACATCACTTCTTACTCTTTCTTCAAAAGAGCAGGTACTTGCAAAAAAGGTTGCAGAAAATGCGTATCGTCCATGTTGTGGTAATTCTACTGCAGCACCAGACTGTTCTCATGGATACTCAGCATTGGGGTTGGTTCAGCTTATGGCGTCACAAGGGTTTTCAGAAAAAGAAATATTTAAAACATTTGTAGAGTTCAATTCATTTTGGTTTCCTGAGACTTATATAAAAGATGCATTGTATTTTAAGATCACTAAAGGAGAAGACTGGAAAGATGTTGATAAAAGCCTTATTGCAAGTAAAAAATACTCAACCTTACAAGGTTCATACACAGTAAAAAATTACCTAAAAAACAACTACGGTATTTAAACTTGGAAAGCTTGTGTAGTAAAGACTCATCATGAACATTAAGTAATATATAGTCTTATTTTTGACTATGTATTGTTATTGCTTTAAGTTAAAATAAGTGAATAATGTTTTCTATATCGCAGTCTGAGTATAAGACATTTCCTAGAATACTTTTCAGTGTTATTTTAATTGTCTGCTTTCTTGTGTTTTTGATTCCACTTATTGCTTTCGGTGCGATTAGTCAAAATTATAAATTAGACCAAGAAGGAATCGGTTTTGTTGAATTTGGTGGAAGTTCAAATAATTTTAAATTAAAAGCGACTATTGGTTCTGCTGGTACAAAAAAATCAACGAGTGCTAATTACATTATCAACCACGGTCGTTTTTGGGCAGTAACAGAATCTTCTTCTAGCAACCCAGGCAGTACAGGTAATCCTGGTTCTTCTGGTGGAGGTGGTGGAGGCGGAACCACTATTGCTCAAACAGGAGCTACTTTTTCTGGAAGAGCTTACCCAATGAGTAGTGTGCGATTATTGAAAGATGGACAAATCATTGTCACTACCGTTGCGGGGCCTGATGCGCATTTTTCAATTACAGCAATTAATATTAATACGGGTAGTCATATTTTTATGATTGTTGGAGTTGATGATAACGGTCTTAATTCTCAATCACAATCATTTCCTATTAATGTAAGTTCTGGTGTGACTACGCAAATTAGTGGAATCTTTCTTGCACCAACCTTAGCAACAGACAAGAGTGAAGTACGTTATGGAGATAATTTGAAAATTTTCGGACAGACAGCTCCAGAAAGCTTAGTAATTATCGGTGTGGCTTCAGAAGAAGAAACTTTTCGCACAACGAACGCTGATAATAATGGTATTTTTCTTTATAATTTAGACACATCTTCTCTTGCAAAGGGAAGTCACGAGACGCGAGCAAAATCTTCGCAAGCCGGTGCTATCAGTGATTTTGGGCACAAGATTGACTTTATTGTAGGGAATAGAAATGTTTCCAGAAAAACTTTCAATTATACTAAACGGGGTGATTTGAATAATGACGGTCGTGTTAATCTAGTAGATTTTTCCATAGCAGGTTTTTGGTATGAAAAAAGACTTAGTGAGCAAACACGCGCGCTTGAGTTGGCGCAATTAAATGGTGATAATATTATTAATTTGACTGATCTAAGTATTATGGCTTTTTACTGGACTGGATAATATGCGTATATATTTTTCATATTTTTTAATAAGTGTGAGCGCGTTATTCTTAGTTAGTGTGTTTTTTTCCTACGCATCTGTAGAAGCTGCGCAGATATCTTTAGAAACACAACAGACAACGATAGGAGTCGCACAACGTTTTGAGGTCTCAGTGTATGTGCATTCTGAAGGAGAAACGGTAAATGCGTTTGCTGGTACTATTAACTTACCTTCTTTTCTGACACCACTAACTATTCGTGACGGGGACTCGCTTGTTGCGTTGTGGAGTAAGCGCCCGGAAATTTCCATGAATGATATTTCATTCGCAGGTATTATTCCTGGCGGATGGAAGGGTGTACACGGGTATTTATTTTCATTTATTGTGGAGGCGTCTACTACAGGAGATGGAGCGATAGATATTTCTAAAATAAAAACATTACTTAATGACGGAAAAGGCACTCCTGCTTTTGTTTCTTTTGAACCACTTTCCATAAATGTCAACAAAACAACACCCGTTATCAAATTTGAGGAAAACATAAAAGATGATGAACCTCCAGAAATGTTTAAATTGGATATTGCTCGCAGTGATGAACTATTTTCTGGGGATATGTTTCTTGTATTTACCGCTCAAGATAAGAAGTCAGGCATTGACCATTATGAAATTTTAGAGGTAAGGAAAAAGTTGCGTGATGAAACAAAAGGGGAATGGGAGAGTGCAAAAAGTCCATATCGTTTACTTGATCAATCACTTACAAGTTTTGTGTATGTTCGCGCTGTTGATCGTGCAGGCAATGTGCGTGTAAGTGTGTACACTCCTGAAGAAAAGAAAGCATCTTTACCAATATTTGTCATTGTAATAATACTTCTGTCGCTTATTTTTGTCATTAAATTTTTGGTCCGTTTAGTACGTGGATAAATATAAAATTAAATATATTTTTTAACAAATAGTTGTATAATATAGGTGAGGATATTACTCAACATGCAAACATTTTTTATATACTCATATGAATATTTTTTATAAAATATTTTTTGGGCTAATACTTCTTGTGTTTTTCGCAACACCAGCATTTTCGTATGCTGCTTCTATTTATTTTGTACCTTCCTCAGGAAGTTATACTGTAGGTGAACAATTTTCAATAAACATATTTGTCTCAAGTGATGCACAAGAGATGAATGCTGCAAAAGCTACAATAAAATCTTTAAATAATAATTTACAAATTGTATCAGTGTCTCAAGCAGGTTCCATTATTGATTTTTGGGCGCAGAAACCACAACTAAATGGAAACAACAGTGCGTATTTTGAAGGGGTAATGCTCGGCAGCGGATACTCGGGCTCTGCAGGGAAGCTTGTAACTCTTGTAGTGCGTGCTCGTGCTGTTGGAAGTACCGCTCTTGTTGTCTCCTCGGGAAGTGTGCTTGCAAATGATGGACTAGGAACCAAACTCTCAACAAATCTAGGTAAAGCAAATTTCTCTGTCTCAGCAAAGAAAACGGAATCAACTTTAGTAAGTAAATCTATTCCAGATCGCTTTGTATTTACAAAAGATTTACAACAAAGAGACAAAGGAGAAGAAGTAAAATCTTTACAGATATGTCTGAAAGACCTTGGTTTTTACACGGAAGATATCACTGGATATTTTGGTACAAAGACGAAACAATCAGTTATGGATTTTCAGGAACATTATCAAGAAGATATTCTTACACCATGGGGTTTTGAACAAGGAACTGGTTTGGTGCAAAAAACGACACGAGAGAAATTAAATGCAGTATGTTTTAAAGAGACTCTAATTGGAGAAATAAAACAGCCGAAAGAAGAAAAGACAATACCAAATGAAGTTGTTACCAAAGAAAAAACCTCGTTCTATACAAATGTATGGTTTTGGGTAGGAACGACAGCCTTTTTGTTGATAGTAGTTATTTTATTGCTGCTTATTATTATTTCATTATTGCTCCGTCGAACATCGGAATTAAGGCAGCGACAAGAAAAACTAACATTGCGGAGAGAAAAATCAATTCTTCGGCGAACGCATAAACGTTTATTGACAACTAAAACTAAAATAGAAAAAGAATTGCAAGAAACTGAAAATAAATTGGAGAAATTTTCAAAAGAATAATGAAGTTTCCAATATAAAATCATTAATGATTGATAAAAAATCCCATTAATTATTATGAACACAAGGACGCAAACTCCAAAAATTGTATGGAAGATGATTATCACGTCTAGTTTGTTTTTTCTTGTGTTTACTTATATACCGACAGTGTATGCGGCAATCCCGACATTTATAAATTACCAAAGTCGTTTGCGCGATTCAAGTAGTAATCCCATTACGGACGCTACAACGATTCAGTTTTCAATTTATAACAGCTCTTCGGGGGGCTCACCGAGTGATACGGTAGGTTCCACAGGTCCTCTTCTCTGGACAGAAACTTATGACCAAGCGAGTGGTTCGTGTGTGCAGGTTAATCCTGATAGTGAAGGATATTTCACGGTTGAATTAAGTAGTTGTACTGTATTTCCAGATTATCTTGATTTTACAAATAGTGGGTTGTATATCGGCGTAAAAATAGGAAGTGATTCTGAAGCAACACCGCGCGCGGAGCTTGGCACCGCGCCTTTTGCATTTACCTCGGAGCGTGTTTTTGGTACTGGGCAATCTGCGATAGGAACAACAACTCCTGTTTCTGGCGCGGTGGCAACTATTGAAGCGACAACAACGAGCGCTATACCGCTTGCAATTCGCGGTTTTGCAAGTCAGGTAGCAGATTTATTTCGTATTATTACAGATACAGGAACGCAACTTCTTACTTTTACGGCAGGAGGAAATTTGGGTATCGGCACCACCACTCCATACTCCAAACTCTCTGTAGCAGGTAACGGAGTGTTTGACGGAACAGTAACAGCAAGTATTTTCACCTCAACCTCAACATCAGCCACATCAACATTCCCATATTTATTAGTTTCAACAAATTCAAACTTGGGAACTGTAATAGGTGGAACATGGCAAGGCTCAACGATAGGAGTATCTTACGGCGGCACAGGTACAACCACACCGTCACAATTCCTCTATGGAGATGGAGCAGGGAACTTAACATCAACATCAACAATCGCACAGAACTTCATTGACTCTGCTATCGCAAGAACGACAAATGTTCTCACCCTCTCAAACTGGTTTGCCACCACTACCCAAGCATTCATTTCATCATTACCAGCTCTTTCTATTACAGAGTCGCAAGTTTCAAATCTGAATCATTTTGATGGCAGTGATTTTTACACATACTTTAACGCCACCACCACAGACGCATTGTCAGAAGGGACAAGCAATCTCTATTGGACAAATAATCGTTTTGATACTCGTCTAACAGCAACAACGACACTGCCTTCAATAACAACACTCACTAATCTTGCATCAATCGGCACAATTACAAGTGGAGTATGGAATGGTACTGAAATAGGGGACGCTAGTATCGCGGATAATATCACACTGACCAACCTTACACAGATTACAAACAGAGCAATATCTGATACCTCGGGAACACTATCTGTATCAAGAGGCGGTACGGGACTTACGACATACACTAATGGAGATATTTTGTATGCATCAGGAACGGGAACACTTACAGGAACATCAACCACAAATTTAAAAACTACACTCGCTCTAAACAATGTAGAAAACACAGCACTCTCAACATGGGCTGGCACTTCAAATATCATTACACTAGGCACTATCGGAACAGGCGTTTGGCAAGGTACACCAATAGGAGATTCATATCTCACAAAAACAGGAAACTGGACAGGCACATTTGATGGTCAAGAAGGAACATATTACTCAAACGCTTCCAACCTGACAAACTTTGGTACGCCTTTTTATACATTATTTAACGCCACCACCACAGACGCATTGTCAGAGGGAACAAATAATCTTTACTTCACTAACGCAAGAGCGGACGCAAGAATCAATGCGACTTCAACCATAAGCACTCTCACATCTCTTGCAAATCTAGCGACTGTTGGAGCAATAGATTCAGGTTCAATCACTTCCAACTTTGGAGCAATAAACACGGGAGCTAGCAACATCACGACGACAGGAACAATTTCTGGCGGAAATCTTGTTGCCTCAGGAGCATCGGCAATTTCAACATTCGCAGGGGGATTGAATATCGGCTCCGGCGGTCTGGTTTATGATTATTCAACAGGGAGGGTGGGGGTTGGGACGGCGAGTCCAAATTTCCCTTTAACAGTAGAAAAAACATCTAATCCGTATATTGCTTCAAGAGATTCCACATTAGGAACATATGCTGCATTTAGCGCTGCTGGGACAAATGCAAGTTATCCGAGAGCAGTATTTAGGATTTATTCAGGAGCTAGTAGTATAAGTAATGTCGGTTTATGGGTTACACCAGATACTTCAACTCAAAAGCCAACATTTCTAGAAGTGATGACCTCAAATGATACATCCACCACAAACACCAAGAGATTGATAATGTATCAAAGTACTACTTTCGCACAGATTAAAACATCTGCAAAAGCGGGAAGTGACTCTGGAACAGACCTAAAGATATTCACTCAAGGCGTATCAAATCCTCAATTATACCTACAAGCATCAACAGGAAATGTCGGTATCAGCACAGTATCGCCATCATACAATCTTGATGTTTCAGGTACAGGAAGATTTACAGGAGCTCTAACTTTGGATACTGCTTTGTCCGTTACAAACGGTGGCACAGGTACAACCACACCATCAGGTCTCCTCTATGGCCCTAACGATGGAACACTAATATCAACAACAACAC
>CAZNKJ010000005.1:0-53376 GCA_964574145.1 uncultured Candidatus Saccharibacteria bacterium | reverse complement strand
CATCGTCATCGTCATCTGCTCCGTTTGAACATTGTGGTAGAGGTGGGTTATTACCACCTCCACCGCCTCCACCTCCACCTCCTCCACCTGGAGGTGGTGGTGGTGTAGTGCACGTGTTACAGACCCACTCATTACCACTACCTCTTCCCATATAGACAAACCGCCATACTGCTCCGCAGGGGCAAGATGACCCACCTGTGTCACCACCTCCTCCATCATAGCCAAAATCATTATTATCCACAGTGGGTGAACTTTGTCCTGTCAATGGCCCTACCAAATCATAACTAACATTACTCAGAGTACTAACTGGTGCAGGTTTCCCCAACGTAGTATCAAAAGCTACCGTTCCTCTTCCATCAGGACCTGCATCAGGACCTCCAGTATCAGCAGAAACAATAGTAATAATAACAAAAGAAAATACTATAGAGATGAGTATTAATAACTGTTTATTTATTTTGAATGATTCAATTTGTATCATAGTTATAGTGTATTAAAATTAGACATAACTTTATAGTAAACAAAAATTACTTACGCCAATCAGTGATCGCGATAGATCTAGGATCAAAAGCGGATAAATCATAAAGAATCTTTCTTTCAGACGTTTCTAGATTGTAAACAGAAATCCTTGATTGTGAACCAACGGTTAATGAATTTATATCCACTTCATATAATGCCAATTTATTACCATCCTCAGAAAATATAGGCCAAAACGCAGGTCCTGATATTTCACGATTTACTTTTGCTCTAGCGTTCTCTAATGAGAGTAAATCAATAATGAAAACTCTCCCTGATTCAGAAAGCGAAAGAGCTATCCGTGATCCATCTCGCGAAAGATCCATCTTCATATTTGTAGACATTGGAATTTCTTCAATACCAGAGAGCTTTTGTTCGTCCTTAGTATCTTTATTAACTATATATAGTCCATACTCTTTCAAAATAAGTAAATGTACCCCGTCTGGAAACCACTGTGGCTGGAAACCACTTGTAATAAAAGACTCATCCCCAGAAAGATTTGAAATCTTGATATCCCACAACCCCACTCCAGATTTATAAAGACCACCACTTGTCAAAGTTCGAGATGCAAATGCTATGAGCGTACCAGAAGGAGACCAGTCCGGTGTTGTTTTGTAAGTATTAGAGTGAGTAATGAATCGAGTGGTGCCTTCCGCAGTATCAAAAACTGCCAATTGAAAAATATTAGGAATATAAAATATATCATTTTTGCCTTTTAAAAGAGACGCTTCACTATACACATTTTTATTTTGTTCGGGAGAAATACTATTAGTATTAGTAATTGTATTTGGTTTAGTCGCCTTAATACCAAATATTTTCTTACTAGCAACATCTAAAATAAAAACGGAGGTAAGATATCCAGGTTTATTTGTTCGAGCTGAAAAATAAATTACTCCTTCTTTTCCAGGAATATATACTGGGGTAGATTTATAAAAATAAAATACAAAAAACAGAGTCACGCATAACCCGATAATAAAAATAATATATCTGATTATATTAGTTCTTGAGAAGATCCAACCAGAATTACTCCATAAGATCATAATGAATATAGTACATCATATTTATATTCAAATAAAGGTCGGACAAAGGATAATCCTTTTGTCCGACCTTTTATAACAACTTCTGCAGAAATCTCTAGAGCTTAACATATGGTCCATAGGCTGATAAATCGACCCAATATAATGCCCTTTTCGAGTCTGCACAATACGCAACTTCTGCGGGAATATCAATTGCTACTCCCGCCGTGCATCCTTTTCCAACCTCGTTAACTATCGAAAATGGAGTGTTTTTCTTGGTAACGTCATACGTTACTAAAAAAACCAAAGCAACACCTAACACAAGAAAGATGCCACCAAGAAATTGTGATTTCTTCATCAGTTTCTTAATCCTCTTTTTTCCATAGGGTCGTCAAAATGACTCCCTTTCTTATACTTTAAAACTAAGTATAGAGTACCATAAAAAAAATAAATTGCAAGTATTCGATCCAAACCACTAAATATACCTATACACTTACCTAGTTGCTAACCAAGAAACCAAATCGTCTTATAAACTGGTTTAGAACAAATTTTTAGGGAAAGAGACCTTGTCACCCACCCTAATTCCACGCACCTCTGTAAAAAGCGCATTAACTTCAAGTATGTAAGAAGCGAGCTCTCTGGGATAAAAGATCGTAGGGAAGGTCTGTGGGGTAACACCCTTTTTTATATCCACGACATATCCATTTTTTGAAATCCATATAATATCAATAGGAAATTGCATGTCTTTCATCCATATCCCATAAGCTCCGCTTTTGGAAAAAATAAATAAAAGGCCTTCATTTACTTGTAAAGATTTTTTTCCAGAAAGCCCTTGTGTGCGCTCCGCTTCAGTATCAGCCACAGTAACCTTTATTGGGACATTACCAATATGGATTGTTTGCTTTCCCACCATATCTGTTTTATAAGGAAGAGTGTTTTTCTCACCCCCTAAATACAAGACAATTAAAATGACTGGAATAAAAATAACCACCAAAAGTATTCCCATATTTGACGCGCTCTGCATATTTCAAATAAATTTATTAAATAATCACACTCGCTAACAAAACCCCACTCCCAGATTAGAATAATTTATTACCACCTCACAAGCCCAACTCTTCAATTCTGTTACCCACGTTAGATACTGCCGAGGGTGTGTTGGCCTCTATCCGCTTTACAATTTTAAATGTATTAGCATCGTAGACCTCTACCTCATTTGCTGTCTGCGAAACAATATATACATACTTACCATTATTCGTAAATTCAGGATGCCATGAACTCTCCCCCTTGACTGGAATTATCGTCTTAACAATTTCATTTATACGCGCATCAATAACATAAATTTCATCATTATTATCACCAAACGCAGTTTCTGCCCAAACATATGGATAGTTTGGATTCTTACCATACGCGCGTACGAACAGCCCAGGCCCTGCTGTTTTAATGTACTTTATAGGCTTCCAAGTTTTAATATTTATTACAGTAATTAAACCTTCCCCCATTGCAGGAACATACACATTATCACCCCACGTAGCCCCAGGTCCTGTGTGTGGAGTTTTCCCTGTCTTTACTTCCGCCACCTCTTTCCAAGTATTTGTATCCATGACCCACACTGTATTTGAACCCATTGATGCCACGATATAAAACCTTCCATCAGGCGTTAGAAACGCATCATGTAATGGAGTTTTGTTATTGCCAATATCCCAAAGTTTTTTAATTACTGGGAAACCTCTCTTGGATGTATCTATTATCCAAACACTATTTAAATCCTTTAAAGCTGCAATGATTTTATCACCATCTTCAATCATCGCACCTACGCGAGATTCCACTTGTTTTCCATTGATCTCTCCCACTGTTGGAATTTCTTTTAAAACTTCCATTGAAGTTGGATCAACAATCACAATATTTCCTGGCTCATAATTACCAATAGCTAAATATTTTCCATTATCTGTGAGTGCCGTTCCTCTTGAGTTCTTTCCAACTTTAATTGATTTTATTGGCTCTAGTGTCTCTAAATCTATTTTTGTAAGCCATCCATCACGAGCAATGATATACATATACTTAGCTTTCGGAGAATAAACTGAAGTATGTGGCTGGTAACCAATATTATGAATACGTCCTATTTCTTTATTAGTACTTCCATCAATAAAAAGCAATCTTTCTGCTTTTTTCTCAACAATTACCATAAGATTTTCCGGCTTCCAAGAACTCTCTTTTACATACAATTCTCGGTATGGTTTTAATACCCCTTTTTCTTCTGAAACACCCTCAGTACTTACTGAGCTCGTACTGTCACTCACAATACCTATTTTATATTTCATCATCTTATTACTAATACCATCACCATGATTTTTATGGTAGTTTTCAGATGCATCCATTCCACAATTAAATGCAGCTGGATGGAGTTTAGATTCTTTTGTTGCATCAAGTACAAAATCATCAATTATAAGCCAACAATCTTTCCTATTTTCATTATGAAGTGCCACTTCTTCACGAGTGTATCCAACAAAACCAACTTGATATTTCATCATCCTACTGCTAACACCTTCCGTGATTACTTTACGATATTTTTCAGTAACATCCTCTCCACATGAATATATTTCAGGGTATTTCTCTACAGCCACGCTAGCATCAAAAACCATATCATCAATACTCACCCAGCAGTCTTTGGTATTGCTGTGTAATTTAATTTCTTTTTGTGTATAAACAGGGAGACTGATCTTAGTGGTTTTTTCTAACCCTGTTCCCTTTTTGTTACCAAAAATAACTATACTAAAAATAATACTGATAATTAATAAAATAATAGTAAATACTGCAGTTATCACAGTAAATTTCTTTAAAATAAAAGAGTCTTTCTTTTTTAATTTTTCATTAAATAAAAATCGCACAACATATACCCCAATACTCACGGTAAACATATACATTGTTATAAATATCCAAAATCCAATATCCGACCTATGCATTGAGTGATGTAGATTAAGAAACACCCACGATACTATGGAAATCAGCCCACTAATTAAAATATAAGCATTGTATGAAAACTTGCTCTCATCCCCCTTGCTCTCATTTAATTTTTTTTCAAGATTTGGAATATGGTAAAAATGAAATACAAGGGAATTAATAACGAGAATAGTAAAAATGGTTATACTTGCATAAAATATTCCAAGTTGGAGCATTGACTCATACGCAAGTGTAAACAGTCCGACACCTCCAAACGCATAAAGCAAAACACCAAACCAAGTGATATTTCGTGCATTCTTAAGCATTAAAAATTCATTGCGTGAAATTTTCTCATCCTTTGCAGCAACATAAAAAAGTACACCATTGAGAAGCGCTGAGCCTGTACCAAACGATAAACCTAACGTAAAGATGAAAAGGTATACAAAATGAATATCTATACTTGTTAAAAATTCTGTCATTTTATTTTATTAATATTTGATTTTTAAATTTTATCTCTTTTTATTATAACTTAATATAATAACTCCTAAAATAAATAGAATAGTAGAAATTACTGCCGAAACCATACAGTAAAGACAAATGGCTTTTATAATAAAAAGTTGAAGATATACAAACCACATTGATGCAAGAAAGCCAACAACAGTAAGTAGAGAGGCCAGAGATAATACTTTATTTTTTCTTATATCTAGATAAATAATTAATAGAATAAAAATAGAAAGATAATAAAACACACCACCTAAAGCAACAGGGACACCAAAAACAATAGAATATTTACTATTAGTTACCTGTTCACAGCCCTCAAGAATTGAACATGGAAGCGGTGTGCCAATGTAGTGCTTCGCTGTAAGATAAGTTGCATTTAAGAAACCAACAAAACTTATAACTATTAGAACAGAAACAATCCACTTAGGAACTACTGTCGAGGGCTTTATTGATGACATTTCTAAACTCTTCATAACTTCTAGGATTTTGTATCTTTTCCCCATTCAAAAAGAAAGTTGGTGTGGAATTTACTCTAGCCTTAATACCTCCCTGATAACTATTGTTTACTTTATCTATTACTTCTTTTGAATTAAGATCTTCTTTAAATTGAGTAACATCAATATTTAATACTCTAGCATATGATATAAAATTTTCTTCCACTTGTTCACGCTTTTGATTAGACCATTCACTTTGTTTTTCAAAGATTACATCGTGCATTTCCCAAAATTTACCTTGTTTACCCGCAGCTTCAGCTGCCTGTGCCGCAAATTGCGCGTTAGCGTGAATTTGTCTTAGAGGAAAATGACGATAAACAAACTGTATATTATTTTTAAATTCTTGAGAAAGCTCTTTAAGAATTGGGTAATATCTTCCACACGCAGGACACTGAAAATCACTGTACTCAATAAGAACAATATTAGATTTTGTATTTCCTTTCACCCAATCATTACCTGAAACATCCGCCACAAATGCTGACTTGTTCTTAACCTTAACAGAATCTTCTGATGTTTGAGCAAGTTGAGTCATCCCAAAAATTGCCGCACTTACCGCCAGAACAACAATAGACCAAAGAAGAATACGCTTGTGGAGCTTTTTCTGTTTAAGCTGTTTTTGCTTATTTAACTTTTCTTGTTGTCGTATTTTATAACATTCTTGTTTGGTCGATAATGATTGCTGTTCTTCCATATTTTTTTATTTTATAAAATAATAGATTTTATCTTTTTACACTTTTCTTATATCAAGTCTTTCTGATAATAACAAATCTCAAAAAAATGTCTGAATATTAAAGCTTGGAACTCACTCTTACTTAACAAATCGTCCTGCGCCTGCAATATGTTATCTTTCTTCGCTAGTCATGTGCGGAAGTTTCATTACACTCGCTTTCTCCATCGCAAAGCGGAGAGGACAGGATTTGAACCTGCGGTACCTTACGGCACACTCGCTTTCCAAGCGAGCGCCTTAAACCACTCAGCCACCTCTCCGCTTTGCGATGGAAAACAATCTCTCGCTTTTAACCACTCAGCTACTTCTCCAAGAAGTCTAGTCTACCATATCCACTATTTCAATAAAAAAGGCGCGTAACAAAGTACGGCCTTTTTACTGGGGGGAATAAGTAAAAATTTTAATTCTTTCTTAGATTACTCAATAACACCGAGTCCGATGTTTAGGATGCCTACTACGTCCCCCAAAACCACAACTGCATTGGGAAGGAAAATGGGATTTGCCCTTTTGACGCCTCTTCCAATACCCCCTGCGAGCTGACTCCTCGTCGTCGCTACTTATATCTAATCCACATCTCTTAAGTTCCACCTCCGTCATTGGTACCCCATTTAAAGTTACAATAACATCTTTTTTGTCTCCCACGACTAACCTCCTTTTTTTGTTTAGATTACTCTTTAGGTTACATATTTGGAACATTTCTCCTCTTGCATTCTACCACAAAAATACATTCCTACGACATATTCAGCTGCGAAGTGCCGCTACTCTTTCAGCAACAGGAGGATGCGTGCTAAACATTTTATTTACCCAATTTGTCTTCTTTTTATTACCCCCAAAAGGATTTGCAATAAAAAGATGCGCTGTTGCATGGTTTGCTTTTTTCATCTGACTACCCTGTGCAGAAATTTTTTCCAGTGCGGAAGCTAGCCCTTCAGGATAACGAGTTAAAAGTACCCCCGAAGCATCAGCTAAAAACTCACGCTTGCGTGAAATTGCAAACTGAATTAAGCGCGCGGCAATAGGTACTAAAATTGCTCCAACTAAACCAAGTATTAAAAAGAAAGCTCCGCGATCACGGTTCCCTCCACCAAACATCGTCATGCGCATAAACATATCTGCTAAAATCGCAAGGAATCCAACCAAAACAACAGCCACTGTCATAACCAACATATCACGATTCCCAATGTGAGAAAGTTCATGAGCAACAACACCCTCTAGCTCACTACGATCTAAAAGATTAAGAAGCCCAACTGTTACTGCTATTACAGCATGTTTTGGATCACGTCCAGTGGCAAAAGCATTCGGGGCAGCGTCATTAATAATATATATTTTTGGTATCGGGAGCCCTGCCGTAATAGACAGGTTCTCAATAATATTCCAAAGCTCCCGATGCGACTCCCGCGACACAGGCTTTGCTCCAGTCATTTTTATAACCACCCTATCTGAGTACCAATAACTAAAGAAATTCATAAAGAAGGCTATCGCTACCACCACATAGAGAATAATAGGAGAATTAGCATACCAGCTAAATGCCCACCCTATGAGAATAACAACAACCAAAAACGTGCCCATTAAAAACCACGTTTTTCGTATATTACTATTCTGTTGCGTATAAAGAGTCGCCATTAAAACTTAACATTCACAGGCTCTCTCGCTTCTGTATCATTTTCGTCAAGCTCAAAGAATTCTTTATTCTCAAACTTGAACATATTCCCTACTACGTTTTGTGGGAAACTCTCAAGTGCTGTGTTCATGTCACGCACATTTGTGTTGTAAAAACGACGCGCTGCTTGAATTTTATTTTCTGTGTCACTAAGCTCACGCTGTAACTCTAGAAAATTTTCATTTGCTTTAAGATTGGGATAATTTTCAGCCACTGCAAAAACTGAACGCAACGCCTGCGTAAGCATATTTTCTGCCTGTGCCTTATCCGCTGTCCCTGTAGCAGTAATGGCTTTAGCTCGCATCTCTGTTACTTTAGATAAAGTTCCTTCCTCATGCTTAGCATAGCCCTTAACAGTATTTATAAGATTGGGAATTAAATTATAACGTCGTTTAAGCTGTACATCTATATCGGCCCACGCTTCAGCAACACGGTTCTTAAGAGTTACAAACCTGTTGTATGCAAAAATAGCCCACAACACAACCACTACAACAGCTCCAACAACTATATATACAGATAACATAAGTTTGATTAGTTTAATATTACAAGTTTCCTCAGTATACAATGCTCAAAAAAAACATCAACAACTGCCTCGTTTTTTTGAGACGTTCCATACTGCCTCATATACAGCCCTCATAAAAGACGAATGATCTTTTGATTGAAAAATAACAGCATAATTACTCTTCTGCGGAGCGATATACATTACCTTGTCATCATATATAAAAACAGTAGTTTGAAATTTTCCATGCATACTCTTCGGCATAATCCTGATTTCAGACACATCTTCATAGAGCACTTTGACCACCTCACGATCAAAAATATTCTCCCAAAGATTCCGAGTTTTGATACCTCTTTTCCTACGCTCTGATACATACTTTGTGGCAAACTTTGCCCCTCTCTCAAAAAAGAAATTTTTATCTGGAGCAATTGACCATATTTCTTTATCTTTACAATATAAACTATTAAATACTATTGATTCTATCCCAGATGTTCCTTCATAATATGTAACTTTCGTTTCAGAAGTATTCTTAAGAATGGGAACCGAAGCAACAAAATCATCCACATCATGAGTAAGTGCCTCTAAAGATTGTTTCCTTTCATCAAGAATATGGTAAAGCTTTGAAAGTGGACTTACTTTCCACTGATTATACTCCCCTACCTGAATACGCCCCACTAAACCTCTTTTTTCCAGATTAGAAATAGCATAATAAACAGAAGGACGTTTAACACTTGTGATATTTTGGATATCTTTAACCCGCAAATAACCCTCAAGCATTGCAATAAAAATTTTTGACTCTATTTCAGAAAGTCCCATCTTTTCAAGAGTGGTGTTAGCAAGTTTCATAATAAATTGTATAGTCATTATACAACAATATTGTATAAATATATAACTATCTATAAAATTAGAAACGGAAGTTCACCACAATTAAATAAGGAACGGGTAAGATGACTCATGATGATGAAACAACCATCTTTTGTGCATATATGACCCTTCACATGCTTTCGAAGAAATCGTCATCCATGTACTCAGGAAACCTGTGCCACCTTCAACCGATTCTCGAAAGATACAGAGAAGTTTGGAGAAGTTATCACACTGAAGCCCATATTGCAGATGGCTTCAGAAAAATAGCTACGGTGTTCGAGCATATCAATAACCCTCTCGTTATATACTGGACATGGCTCTATCATGACAGTGTGTACGTGCCGTTGGCTCCAACAAATGAGCTCTGTAGTGCAAAGCTTGCAGAACATGAGCTGAAATTGCTTGGGCTACCTGCAGAAGTCGTACAGGTAGCTTATGAGAGTATTTGTGCAACCAAGGACCATCTCATTCCTGATAATTATTCAGGTTATAAAGACGATCTAGCAATTTTGCTTGACATAGATCTGTCAGGCCTCGGTGACCCTCATGACCTATTCGTCAAAGTGGGTACACAGCTTCGTCAAGAAGCTCTTGGCGTGTCAGAAGATGATTTCAATTCTGGACGCGCGATGTTTTGCAGAAAAATGCTTGAAAGAGACACTATTTTCAAAACCAAGCATTTCAAACATCTTGAAGAACAGGCTCGAAACAATCTCAAGTGGGCTATTAAACAATCCACTTAAAAACAACTCGGCTCGCACAACCTGCGGGCCGTTTTTTATTAAAAACAAGAAAACACCCAGCGCCTTTCGGCGCTGAGTGTTTTCTTGTTTCTCTTCAATGTGGGATATCCAAATAGAATTATAGTAAAAACCCAACACACAACATCTCGAGGAGAGAGTTTTTGCCGAAAGGCAAAGATTTGCATACTAAGTTTTACCTTATTCAAGATACCCCGCATTGCAGAGAATAGTTGAATTTTCTAGAACATTCTTTTTCGTCCTTTTGGACTCATCAGGCAGAGTACACACTCTGCGAAAGAGAGGAGTTTTAAACCAATAGGTACCCCTCCGAACCTTAACCTACATTTTACATCCGCCGATGTGGAGGTTTTTGAAAAGAACCTACCTTGAAACTTTTTTCTACGTCACCATCCCCACATCTAACCAAGTGGTAGACTGGGAATTTTTTACCAAGCGACTACTTATAGCCGCGTTCTGCCGCAAGATACACGGCTAGGGTGCGATGTGCACACCCGCGAGAATCAACATACATGACCCTCTCCTTTCTTTAGAAACCAGACCATGCTCTGATTTCCTGTTATCAAAAAATCTGCATGGAAGTCTGCGCCCAGTGCTATTTGCGCTGAGCTTGTTTGCGAGCACTCTTTGCAGTGCGCTCGGAATTTGTCCGGAGCTCGGACTTTCCACCCGATCTCCCTTTTGCACAGGGATTGCCCACATTTGTGGGGGCAATCCCACGGGTTCCTGCACGAAGCGCTTCGCGCTTTCGTGCAGTCTTACCCTTCCGCACCGCGGGCGGGGAAAAACTCACGTACATACCTTGTACGCGAATTTCCCTTTGCGACGAATCCCACGATCCGTTGCGGATTTTTTCTGCCGCCCAAGCGAGCTCAATGCTCGCCAAGGCATAGGCAATAGCGGCGTTTGCGCCACGATTGGCTAAAATTTCATTTAATCGTCCAATAGTTGCCATAATTTTCTCCTTCATGACCTTCCGCCTCAAACCCGGCAGATATGGGTTAGGATTGCTCTTTGCAAACCCTCTTTCCAGCATTAGATATACTACATACCATACCGCCGGAGAAGAGGAATAACATTGCAGTCTTTACCTAAGCAAAAATTGTTCTGCATTATCCTTTTAACTTCTCTATTCTATTTTCAAACAACTTCCTGCTCGCTGGCGGATCAATTAGTGGTCTCTCGTTGACTGGCTTTACCTGACCACTTCTTTTTCCTCCTCGCATGGAGATTTCTGGAGAGAAAGAAAGATTGGTTTAGTCTCTTTCTCTCCAGCCGATCTCCATAATGAGAACGGTTGACACATTTTCTAATGAACTTTTCATTGGATATTATGCCCAATGTTCTCTTCCTCGAGAGAGTGGTGGAGAAGATGTGGATTACAAGGTTAAATTTTAATACTTTATACCTGAATCAACTTATCTATCCACTCCATCACTCTACCGACAAAAAAACGATTATGAGAGCGCTACTCTTTCCAAAGGAAAAGGAGTGTTCTCATAATCGCTCTTAACTTATCACATAATCTTCTAGATTGTGTAATAAGACTCTCTCCTCAAAGAATCAAATATTTGTTTGTTTTAAAGTACTTTACTTTCGTAACTGTATCTTACTCTCTATATATAATAGCATATTTCATCTATCTTGTCAAGCTCTATTTTCTACTACTGCATTCACGAGAATTGTAAGCCCTAAAAAGGGGATGGGGGCAAGCCTGGGATTTGAACCCAGCAGGCTATCATCCGGTGGCAACCAACGCTCACGCCTGCCCACAAAAACCTTACCTTCTGATTAGAAGTATCACATATTATTATCTTTTTGTCAAGACCTATTTGTATACAACTTCGTCTTTTAAAAAAGCGACTCAAAAGAGTCACTTTTTTAAAAACTTTATTCAAAGTAAAGTATTGTTTATTACATCATTCCGCCCATACCACCCATGTCAGGCATTCCACCTCCAGGCATTCCACCAGCTGCTTTTTCTTCAGGCTCATCTGCAACAGCTGCTTCCGTTGTAAGTAGTATTGCTGCTGCACTTGCTGCATTCTGCACACAACTCCTAGTCACCTTCACAGGATCAATAATTCCTTCCGCATACATATCATCTACCATACTATCCTCTGCTGCATCATAACCAGCAAAACCTTTAGAATTCATAACGTCATGCACTATAGTAGAACCCTCTTTGCCAGCGTTCATAACAATCTGGCGAAGAGGAGCTGTCAGAGCATCTAACACTATCGTATAACCTGTAGCAAACTCTACATTACGAAGAATATGCTGATTTTTTGCTTCATTTGTTGTCTCAAATTTTTCTCGCATTTTTTTAGAAATTTTTGCAAGAGCAGTTCCTCCTCCAGGAACAACCCCTTCTTCAATAGCTGCTTTGGTAGCATTAACTGCGTCCTCAATCTTCAGCTTTAAGTACTTCATTTCTGTCTCAGTCGCAGCTCCAACTCGTACAACAGCTACACCACCAGAAAGTTTTGCCAAACGCTCTTCAAACTTTTCGCGGTCAAACTTAGAATCTGTAGACTCTACAGCTCGTCGAATTTCAGAGATACGTTTTTCAATATCAGCTTTTTTACCTTTTCCTCCAATAATGGTTGTCTTATCCTTTGTAGAAACAACTCTACTCGCGCGACCAAGCATAGAGAGGTCTGTTGTATCAAACTTCAAACCAACTTCTTCAGAAATTACAGTACCACCTGTAACAGTAGCTATATCCTCAAGATATTCTTTTTTTCTATCTCCATAACCAGGAGCTTTTACGGCAAGAACATTGAAAGATCCACGCAATCTATTAACAACAAAAGTTGCTAAAGCTTCTCCTTCCACATCATCTGCAATGATTATCAGATCTTTCTTCCCTGTTTGAGCAAGCTTTTCTAGAAGTGGAAGAACCTCCTGTACAGATGACACCTTTTTGTCTGTGATCAAAATAGGAGTATCTTTGTATTCAGCCTCCATCCTTTCAGTATTTGTGATCATATACGGAGAGACATACCCTTTATCAAACTCAAGCCCTTCTACCACTTCAGATTCAATACCAAATGATTGAGACTCTTCAACAGTAACCACTCCATCTTTTCCAACCTTATTTATAGTCTCTGCAATAGTTTTTCCAAGCTCTGAAGATTCTGCTGAGATAGTCGCCACTTGCTCTATCTCATTTTTACCTTTTATCTCTTTTGCCATTTTTTTGAGCTCCGTCACAACTTCTTTTGAGGCTTCTTCTATACCTCGACGCACCATAACAGCATTCGCGCCCATTGCTGTGCGTTTCATTCCTTCTCCAATAATAGCCTGCGCCAAAACTACTGCAGTAGTCGTACCATCACCAGCTGAGTCATTAGTTTTATTCGCAATCTCCTTAACAACTTCCACCCCCATATTTTCAAACTTATCTTTGAGAGAAATTTCTTTTGCAATAGAAACCCCATCATTTGTAATAGTTGGACCTCCGTAACCCTTATCCAACGCTACATTACGCCCACGCGGACCTAAAGTCACACGCACAGCATGTGCCACCTGATCTACTCCGCTTTTTAGCTTCTTTCGAACATCTTCATCAAAAATAATCTGCTTTGCCATAATATATGTTTATGTTTTTATATCCTTTCTAAAAATTAATCCCTCGTTTTATTTAACAACCGCTAGTATGTTTGATTCACTCACTACATAATACTCAGTATCATCAATTTCAATTTTGTCGCCCCACTGAAAAAGTATTGTGTCTCCTTTTTTTACCTGCATAGGAACCAAAATACCATCGTCATATTTACCTTTACCAACTGCAATTACTTCGCCCTCCTTACTCTCTTTCTGTTCTTCGTTTACTGTATCAGGAATAATAATACCAGATGCTGTTTTCTCTTCTCGAGGAGGAAGGCTTACTAATACCCTGTCCGCCAAAGGAACTATATTTGTTTTATTTTTTACACTTTTTGTCATACGAAAATACTATAATTTGTAACTAACACCTATTAATATCAAGACCTTTAAGTAAGTCGTCTGCTGGGCAATATCTTAATTTATCTCATAATTCTATTTAAGAACTGCCTTACCAACTATGATTTAAGTGTATGTAGTATATGGACACAGACCTGTGTTGTCAAATTCTGCAAATAAAGTCTGAAACGAGTAACCAAAATTAACCGTTGATAACTCTTCCTTGCTTGCATAAAAAAACATGTCTGCTATACTCTTCGCAAATGGATCTTCTAACCACGGCATTGCCGTATATACAGATAGGACTTGCTATTCTTCTTGCCATATCAATTCTCCTTCAACAAACGGGAACGGGAATCGGCGGGGCTTTTGGAGCAGGAGACAATTTTAGCGCTGGTTTCCATACACGTAGAGGGTCTGAAAAAATTCTTTTTAACACTTCAGTTATCTTAGGTATTCTATTCGTATTGTCAGCATTTATTGCACTCATTATTTAAATTCTAAATTGATTCAAATAGACTCTTATAACTAATGTTTAAAATAACCAGGCTCTGATATTATTTCCGGCAATATCACATTGGGCCCATCATTTCATGCTAAAAAAAGAAATCTATAAGATATTCCTATCATTCTCTCCAACAGAACGTGTTTTTTATTGGATATTTGCAATAGTATTTATAGTCAGTGCGATATTCATGTTAGGTAATATCAATTCGCGTTTTCTAATTGAAATCCCTACTCAAGGAGGATCATTGACTGAGGGTATTTTCGGGTCTCCTCGTTTTATAAATCCACTCCTCGCAATATCCAACTCCGACAGAGATTTAACAGCTCTTATATATTCAGGCCTTATGCGAGCAACACCGGAAGGCAAGATGATTCCAGACCTAGCGAATGGATATGAGGTCTCAGACGATGGACGAACCTATACTTTTGTGATCAAAGAAGAAGCCACTTTCCAAGATGGAACTCCTGTGTCTGCAGATGATATCATTTTCACAATTACGATGGCTCAAGATCCTATGCTAAAAAGTCCGCGTCGCGCAAGTTGGGACGGAGTTAAGGTTGAAAAAATTAATGAAAAAACAGTACGTTTTACACTACCTCAACCCTATGCTCCTTTTATAGAAAATACATCCATAGGGATTTTACCAAAACATCTCTGGAAAAATGTCCCCATAGAGCAGTTCCCTTTCAGTCAGCTAAATATTGAACCTATTGGTTCAGGACCTTTCGCAATATCTGAAATCAATAGTAATAGCTATGGTTTTCCAACTTCGTACATATTTTCTCCTTTCAAAAATTACATGCTCGGCACTCCTTTTATCTCTTCCCTAAAAATAAAATTTTATACAAATGAAGATAAACTAACCCGAGCATATGAGCATGGAGAAATCGAATCCCTAGGCAGTATCTCTCCCACTAAAGCAACCGAACTTAAACAAAGCGGTGCGCGCACTCTAACAACCCCCCTGCCACGGATTTTTGGTATCTTTTTCAATCAAAACCAAACAGACTTATTTATTAATAAAACAGTACGGAAAGCTCTAGCACTTGCAACACCTAAAAAACAAATAGTGGATAAAATCTTAAAAGGATATGCTGTAATAATTGACGGACCTATCCCGCCTGGAGTCATGTCAAAAGATTTATATTCAGAACCCTCAAAAAAAGATTTTAATGAACGTAAAGAGGAAGCAAAAAATATCCTTACTGCAAATGGATGGGAACTAGATAAAGAAACTGGAGTCCTTACTCGAGAGAAAAAGGGGAAAAAACAGGAACTGTCTTTTTCTATACTCACTTCTAATACGCCCGAGCTTAAGGGGGTGGCTCAAATAATTACCAAGGCTTGGAAAGACCTTGGGGTGAAAGTTGAAGCAAAATTTTTTGAGACTAGTGACCTGAATCAAAATGTTATACGTTCACGACGATACGAAGCTCTGCTCTTCGGAGAAATCGTAGGAAGAGAGTTAGACTTATTTTCTTTTTGGCATTCCTCACAAAGAAATGACCCTGGACTAAACATAGCTCTCTACGCAAATATAACGGCTGATGACCTTCTGGTACGTGCACGCAAAACATCTGATAATGCAAAAAGAGAAAGTCTGTATAAAGAATTTGAAAAAGAAATAAAAAATGACATACCAGCAATCTTTTTATATTCTCCATTATTCATTTATATCGTTCCAGAAAAAATAAAAGGTATAGAGCTCGGATCTCTAACAACTTCAGGAGAACGGTTTTTAAATATATACAAATGGTATATAGAAACAGATCATGTGTGGCCTATCTTTCTTAAAAAATAAATCCAATTAACTAAAATTTAACTTAATTCAAATTAAACATTATGATAGAAAAAAAAATACCATCTAATACCAAACGTGTACGTAGGACATATTCACCTATTCACACAACCAACAAACCAAAACATACTAATAAAAATAATAGACCCTCTCATCATCCCAGAAAAAAAATGTCTAGTGGACACTCTTCACAGTCTATATCAATACGCTCTCGACAACATGTACAAAGAAGGAGATCAGCTCCCATACGGCAAAAGAAAGAAAATAATATTGTCCCCCCTCTTCATCCAGAAGGAGTACGAATAATACCCATTGGAGGAGTAGAAGAAGTGGGTCGAAATATGACAATCATTGAGACCCCTACCGACATGTTTGTTATAGATGCGGGATTTCAATTTGTTGGAGAAAGCGACGCACCTGGTATTGATTACATATTACCAAACATCACCTATATAGAAGAACGTAAAGATAAATTACGCGGTGTTATTATTACGCATGGACATCTGGATCATATTGGGGGTATTCCATTCATACTTGATCGTATAGGTAATCCTCCTGTTTATACTCGCAACTTGACTGCAATCATGATCAAGAAACGTCAAGAAGAATTCCCACACCTCCCAAAGATTAATCTAAAAATAATAGAGACTGATGATCGAATTAAAATAGGAAACACGTACATAACTACATTCCCTGTTACACACTCTATACCAGACTCAATGGGAATTAAGATAGAGACCAAATACGGTAATGTTATTTTGACAGGAGACCTAAAACTAGCTCACGAAGATGGCATTCCTGTAGAAGAAGAAAAGAAGAAATGGTCTGCACTTGGAAAAGAAAATAATCTATTCTTTATTGCAGATTCTACTAATGCAGAAAAAGATGGGTTTTCCATACCAGAGTCAAAGGTCCATGACACACTCAGTGAAATTGTTAGAAACACTAAAGGACGCCTGATTATAGGAACATTCGCGTCTCAATTTGAAAGAATTATTCGTATTATTAATTCTGCCGAAAAAAGCGGGAAAAAAATTGTATCGGAGGGAAGAAGTATCCGTGTAAATATTGAGATTGCTCAGAAAGCAGGTTTGCTAAAACCCAAAGAAGGTACACTTATTACCGCACAGGACATAGATAATTACCCTGCTCATAAGATAATTATACTCGCTACGGGAGCGCAGGGTGAAGAATTTGCTGCCCTAATGCGTATAGCGACTAAACAGCATAAATTTGTTCGCCTAAATGAAAGAGACACTGTAGTATTATCCTCTTCCGTAATTCCAGGTAATGAAATTTCTGTTCAGAAACTTAAAGATAATCTATACAGAAATGGTGTACGTCTCATCCATTACAGAGCTTCAGACGTACACTCAACAGGACATGGTAACTCAGGAGAACTTACATGGATTAACAACCAAGTAAAACCAAAGTTCTTCATGCCAGCCTATGGCTATCATTCAATGTTACGATGTCATGCTCAGGCTGTTATGGATTCAGGTTTCCCAAAAGAAAATATTGTGATACCAGATAACGGAACTGTTATAGATATTATTGAAGGAAAAAAAATGCTCATTCGCAAAGAAAAAGCTCCCTCTTCCATGGTCATGGTAGATGGATTCTCAGTTGGGGGTGTCCAAGATGTTGTTATACGCGACAGAAAAGCACTCGCCCAAGACGGTATGTTTGTAATTGTAGCTACACTTAATTTCAAAACAGGTAAATTACGCAAATCCCCTGACTTGATTTCTCGTGGTTTTGTATACCTGCGAGAATCACAAGGATTACTTCAAGAAACACGTGTTCTTATTAAAAAAACAATAGAGAGTTCTACACATAACATGCACCCTATTAATTTTGATATGATTAAAGCTGAGCTCGCAGACACTGTAGCAGCTTTTCTATTTCAAAAAACAAACAAACATCCGATAGTAATTCCTGTACTATTAGGACTATAAATTAGTACGAAAAAAATATGGAAAAAATAAAACTCTTTCTGCGTAGACCACTTTCTCTAGATACATTTAAAGTACTTTACGCTGCTGATTTTTTTATTGCTTTCCATTTATTTCTTGTAATTTATATAAACTCAAGCTATCTCTCAACATTCATCCCTGTAAACCTAGTTGGGCTCGTATACATAGCTGGATCTACTGGAGGAATATTTTCTCTAATATTTATCTCACGCATATTAAAACGCTTTGGAAATGCAAAAACTATTCTTTCGCTAACAACACTTGAATTTTTTGTCTTTATCGGACTCGCCTTATCTGGAAATGCAACCTCAGCGATTATCCTCTTTATTTTATATTTAACATTATACCTCCCTATTTTGTTTATATTAGACCTTTTACTGGAAAGCCAAACTAAGAAAGAAGACTCCACTGGTAGTGTGCGGGGAGCTTTCTTAACCACCACCAACGCTGCTCTTATAATATCTCCTCTTTTAGCAGGGTTTATTTTAGGAGATGAAACAGCATACTGGCGTGTATTCATCTCGTCTGCTGTATTTTTAATCCCATTTATTATCATAATATCTAAACACCTTAGTAATTTTGAAGAACCTATATACAGACCTCTTAAGCTAAGGGAAACACTAGGTTGTCTAAAAAATAACGCTCCTCTCTCTGCGGTGTTTAAAGCGCACTTCATTATGCGTTTATTTTTTGTATGGATGGTTATATATATTCCAATATATCTTCACGAATACATAGGTTTTGATTGGACAGTAATCGGTGTAATTTTTACAATAATGCTTTTACCATTTATTCTCTTTGAACTACCAGCTGGAAAGATAGCTGATAAATGGTTTGGTGAAAAAGAACTTATTTCAATAGGATTTATAATTACAGCCTTTTCAGTAATGGGTATTTCTTTTCTAACCTCAGCGAATCCTTTTGAGTGGGCTGCTCTTTTATTTATAACTCGAATAGGAGCAGCTCTCCTTGAGAGTATGACTGAGACCCATTTCTTCAAGCATGTGGACGAGAACGATATAAACACTATTAGTTGTTTCCGTATGATTCGTCCACTTTCTTACATATGCGGCTCCATCCTTGGAACCTTAGCTCTTTTCTTTGTAGACATCCAATATATCTTCCTTATTTTTGCAATTATCATTCTTTATGGTTTACGTTACAGCTTAGCTATAAAAGACACAAGATAGATAATTACAATAGTTACAATTAAATAATCTAACTATAATTCATAGACAACGTCTTTTCGCTCTACAACAATTTTCCATCCCATCATTCGAGCATATCTAAGCAATTTTTTATTTGGATTAAAAACAATTGGATTTTTTACAAGCTCAAGCATGGAAATATCACCCTCCGTATCTCCGACTCCATACGAACCATCTAAAGTAAGGTTTTCTTTTTCAACTGCACGACGTACTATATTTGATTTATTTTCAATCAGATGTTGATCGATAATAGTACCAGTAAATCTATTCTCCGGACCAAGTTCATAAATACGACCATATACTTTATTAAATCCAATATTTCTGCAAAAATCCTCGACTGTCTTCTTCGGAGATTGTGAAATAGCTAAGAGATAATATTTTTCTTTTTTAAGCTGTTTAATAAAGTCACGAGTATACGTGTACACATGATGTTGGTATCGAGAAGTTACTTCTTCGGAGACTTCAGCAAACTCTTTATAGTAAACACCTTTTATATTTTTCTCAAATACTTCTACTACTGCGTGTATATATTCATCATAGCCTCCCTTTCTTTCCAACCACAACTTTTCTTTCTCACCATAACCCACCCATACTTCTTCTGGAAAAATACCACGCTCAATTAATACATTAACAATTTCTATAAGTAAACTGGAACGAAAGATTGTTCCGTCAATATCAAAAATGGCTACTTTTTTCATAAACTCATTGTATCATTAAGTTAATTGGGTTAAAAAAATAAAATAAACAACCTTTGTAGTAGACATGGGTTACATATCCCATTATGATTAATATAGATCATGTAACAAGAGACTACTTTTAATCTTAGTTTGTAAGGGAGGTTAGTAATGCAGAACCTAAATACAGAAACTAGTATGGAAAGGCTGGCACAACTTGCAGAACGCGCTAAAGAATACACAACCCTTCAAGAAGAAGATAAAGTACGAATCTTAAATAGTTATGCTTTTTATCTTTTGTCTAAAAAGTTTAGTAGGGGTTTTAATAAACTCGCGAGAGGATTTGCAAATTTTGCTGCCGTACTGGGACTCAAACATCTGGAGATTGTAAAAAAAGTAGCAACAGATATGGAAAGACAAGAACGAGAAATGTATGAGAAAAAACATTCAAAAAAATAAATAGAAAGTATAACGACAACTAAACGCCAAGGATCATCCTGCGGCGTTTTTATAATTTATAAATAAAACAAAGTGTTTATTAAATTATATCAATATTTATTATGTATTAACTGACAAAGTCAGTTAATACACTCACATAAAAAACTACTGAGAAGAGGGCCATATATCTTTTGATTGTGGGTATATATTTGTTAACTGGTGATCTACACAATCGTGCTTACGCGCAGGACAAACCTCCCTACCATACAAGACCAACTGATGATTAAATAAAGCCCATGAATCTTTCGAAAGAACCTCCATAAGATCTTTCTCAATACGAACTGGATCAGTATAATCAGAGAGATTAAAACGTATCGAAAAACGCCTAACATGAGTATCAACAGCAATTCCCTCATTAATCCCATAAGCATTTGATAAAACAACGTTTGCCGTCTTTCTCGCCACTCCTGGCAAAAGAAGTGCCTCCTTCATTGTACGAGGAATTTCTCCATTAAATTCTTTTTTTAACATTTTTGCGGAACCTAGAATATTTTTTGCCTTATTTCTAAAAAAACCGCATGAATGAATATCTTTCTCAAAATCTCTTTGTCTTACTCCCAGATAATCGTCTAAAGTCTTGTACTTTTTAAATAAGATTTTAGTTACCTCATTAACACGTTTGTCTGTACACTGAGCAGATAAGATAACAGCGAACAATAATTCTATATTATTTGAATAATTAAGCGCAATTGCAGCATTAGGAAAAAGACTCTGAAGTATTAGTGTCATTTTACGTGCTCGTATCTCCCTTTCTTTTTTATCTTGTGCAATCATATTGAAATAACAATTCTAGAAACTCATGAAATCCATTCAAATCACAGTGATGAGAACACTCAATATTTAAATACAACACCTAATCTTCTTTTATATTCTCTAGTCACTCTACCCACAATTATTATCACATACTAATAATAAAATACGCAGTCCTTTTAAGAAGACAGCGTATTTTATTCGAAAACCTGTAGAATTCTAGAATCAACGAGGACTATTTTTTCTCCGTGATAACAATCACAGCACCGTCCTTTAACTTAGCAATGGCATCACTTACAATCTGAGAAAGTTTCTGATTCCTAATCTGATCTTTGAGCTGAGAACTAACATCCTCAAGCTTTGGAATTTCCACTCCCTTATCACTTTTAGCTACCAATTGATCGTAAAGAGAAGAGATCTCTTCTTCAGTCACTTCAACATTCTGATTAGTAGTGATCTGCTCTATGTACTTTTGTGTAAGAAGTTCTCGTTCAATATTTTTTCGCAAACTTTCATCAGTGAAACGATTCTTTTCCAATTCTGCGCGAAAAGCCTCTTCTGAATCAAATCTATCAAAGATAGTCTTATACTGAGCATCTATTTCTGAAGACTCTACTGAAAGACCTGATTTTTTAGCAGCTTCGATAGCAAGAGTCTCATTAATGATTTGGTTTATAATCTGATCTTTCAATTGTACTAGCACTGCCGAATCATTAAGATCTTTTCCTTGCGCCTCCAAGGCATCCTTATTACGAGTAATTCTATTATCTATATCCTGTTGTGTAATTTCTACACCATCAACAGTCGCGGCAACTGCACTTGTGCCCTTTGTAGAATTAAAAGGTTTCAAATATACAAATGCGCCAGCGGCTAAAACAAGAATTATAATTATAATACCTACTAGAAGAGATCTGTTTCCCTTCCCACCGTTACTAGAAGTTGATGTTACAGCCTCTTCTGTCGTCTGTGTCTGAGTATCCATATTGATAAAAAGTCTTTAATCCTAATAATAAAGTATACCGTACAAGTGTACCAGATATTTGTCACTAAGTGCAATATATTAAAAGAGGACAGTAGCTTAATATTATAGAAAAAGCCCTACTTTAATTTAAGTTTAGGGCTCTCCGAATTTTCTATTTATCAAGATAAATCTCAACAAAATACTCTTTTTTAAGCTCAGCTGCCCTCTCTTTAGAGATTCTTGAAATATCATCAGAAGTAACTTGAGTGCGCTCTGAAGTAACTTCTATACGTGTACTATCCTCATTTCCCCTATTTAAAGCCGCACTTAACACTTTATCCATTTCCTTACGCTTAAGATCCTCAAGATAAGCAAAAAGTATCATCTGTCTACCTATATTACGTCGAAAATCTTCTGGTGTCATTAAGTTTACTGCCATGCGCTCAAGAAATGTTTGAGTCAAGCCAGACTTTTTCTGGATTTTTTCATACTCTTTTTTAGCATATTCATAACGCTCATCAACAATATCAGAGTCTACAAAGAAACCTTGTCTTGACGCATCCTGAAAAAGAAGCGACTCCGTTATAAGATCATCAAGAGAACTACCAAATAAAACGTCTTCGGGAACTGTAAGACCCTCGTCTTTACTGCTTACTATAATTTGTCTAACGCGCGTATCAACGTCATTTTGCGTTATAATTTCTTCACCTACCTTAGCCACTATTTTATTTGCATCATCAGCAGTCCGTGACAAAAAAATAAAAAAAATACCAGTAATTATTACAAGTATAATAATTATACTAAATGATATAGTTTTGAATTTATAGATTTTTTTTTGTTCATCCATGACTTTCTAAAATGATGAATACTTAAAATATTTTATATCTGCATTATACCGAGAGATCAAAAGGACGCAACAAAACTCATATTCTATTTTCAAACTATATAATAAAAGACGTCTTGGGTTTAAACCCAAGACGTCTTTTATTATATAAGTAGTTATAAATAAATAACTACTTACTCTCTTTCCTTCATAGGACGAGCAACATCAACTAGAAGGGTACGACCTCCAAAGTCTTTGTCATTCCACATGTCTATCGCTGCTTTTGCTTCATCAGCGCTTGCCATCTCAACAAAGCCGAAACCTTTTGAGCGACCTGTCATGCGATCAGAGATAACGGTAGCAGACTCCACTGTACCAGCCTTGCCAAATGCTTCAGCAAGTTCAGTGTCAGTTGTAGAATACGGAAGACCACCAACATATAACTTCTTGTTTTCCATTTTTCTTTTTATCTAACTTTTCAATATCTTTGCGCAAGAACGACCTTCTCTCCTGTACCGTTCGGAAAAGCCGACGTTCTGCACTTGAGAAAAAACCTCACTCAAAGTACAGTAAATACTACCACAAAACAACTAAATAGCAAGAAATAGCATCAAACCACCCCCAGTCAAAGTCCGCCTTTGACACGACGCCTTTGACACAAAAAACAACCAGAACCTTCTATGTCATATGTCGAAGGCGGACTTTGACACCTTTGGACCCTCTCTGTCGAAGGCGGACTTTGACACCTTTCTGTTCTTTGACACTGTTCGACATTATTCTGACAACAGTCTGCAACAAAGCCTCTCCAATATATTTTTCTGTCTAAAAAAGAACTGGTCCAACTACAGTTGAAACCAGTTCTTATCTTCATTTAATGACTCGCAAATATGAAGGCAACACAACACCACCAAGAAGATCATGGGGTATTTTCAAGAAAAACCAACAAATATCGTCTTCATCAACAGACCTTCCTATAAAAAGATATGCATCAAAACATGATATTTTTTCTAGACACTGAGCAAAACGAAATGTTCTTATTATCCAATCATCTCTATCACTAACAACACATTCAATTTTGATAGGCGGAGTAAATTCATAAAATATTCCTGGAATAAATTTATACTCCTCGTCATCTTCACAATGTTCCATTTAAGCGAAATCCCTTTTGTTTCTTGAGAGCGTAATGTAATTCAAACTGCTCTAGCAGAGCACTAAATGAAAAGATAATGTGTAACCAGTCTTGTGTCAACCTATTCTTTTTGTATATCAAAAAAACACTATTTCTCTACTTAAGTTTCTCATTTACTTTTTTAAGAACATCCTCCAAACTCCAATCCGTCTTAAGTAAATAGTCACATCCTCCAAGTTCAACAGCTTCCGCCACAGAGGCTTCATCTCTTACGTTACTTAAAATAAGTACGGGGATATTTTTCCCACGGTCATCACTACGAAGTTGACGTAAAATATCCAAACCGTTCGTGTTTGGCATCAGTACATCAAGAATTATAAGTTCTGGCTTTTTATTGAAAGCGATATTTAGAGCTTCATCTCCATTTCTTGCTGTTGAAACACCATAACCATTTTCTGAAAAAGTATGCGAGAGCTCGTCACGCATAAGGTCGTCATCTTCTACTATAAGAATGTGGTATGTTTTTTTCTCCATTATCTTTATTTTAACAGAGGGCTAATTCCTGTACATACTAATAGTGTGAATTGTATATTTAAGCAAAGAATAAGGCCTAGTTTGCTTTTTAAAAAATTAAATAATATCCTGTGTTCAAAAGCAAAAATCTTATTTAGTGTCATAGATATAAGGAAGCCAAGAGATATGAAATACTTGCGCAAGAATGTAACAGAATCACACCTCAAAAAAAGAATTCTACATTAAGAATCTGCTTAGGATTCAGCGGTAAAAAACTGATATATCACTAAGCTTAAACTTGAAACGCCATACGAGAATTTTTCCGTATGGCGTTGTTTTATACTAAAAATACAAGACACGTCCCGCCATTTATCTTTTTAACTTCGTTATTTTTGTAATTATTTTAATTTATCACCACATCTGCTTAGTAGATTTTCTACCTTCGGCAAAATAATACTTCAATCATTCTAATTAACTCTGCAAAAATTTCTTATTCAGTAAAAATTTGATTAGCACACAGCAGGTTCTTCTATTTTTACAGCAGTCCAATAAGTTGCGTACCCTATCAAAACAACTCCAAGAATACCGAACTCCTCTCCTCCAAAAGGCAGGAAAGAGATAATCCCTCCCGCGCCAATAAGTGCCAATACCGACGTAAGTATAAATGTCCCGCAAGCAGAACAACCAATACCAAAAATTCCACTTATAAGACCACCTATACTAAAAACCCCTCCCCTTTTTTGAAAAGATCTTCTCTTATACATATAGTATCTAAGTAGAGAAACATTCGCGCCAAATAATACTGCGATGGCGACTGTATAAGAAGCAGACACAACTGTAAAATTTGTCTTGATTGAAAGAAACAAACCAAACACTATATTTAATGCTTCAGTAAAACTTACAGAAGTTGATGTAAATACAATAAAAATTAAACGCCAGTTAGGCAGCCATACAGAAAGTGAAAAAACAGCTACAGCGACCGTAACCGCTGTCACCACATACGAAGGTATAGAAAAAACTCGCAACAGAGCTTTATAAGCCATATAATTTATTTTACCTTAAGTGCAATCTCTATTAGTTGTTTCACTGACTGATATGGTTGCGCTCCAGAAAGAGGAAGGGTCTCGCCATTTGAACTAATGACTATACTCCACGGAGTACCACGCCCTCCAGAAGCTATAGCATTATCAATGTCATCTTGAACGTGCTTATCATATTTTCCACTTGCAATACATCTTTCAACCTTCACCTGATCAACTGCTATTTCGCTATATATTTGAGGTAACACTATTGCAAGATTAGTACTGTCATTTGAGGTGGTGAGTCTAAAAAAATTATCCGCAAAATTCCAAAACGCATCGTTACCAGCTATTTCATTAACACACTCAGAAGCAAGAGCTACTTTTCTACCATTTTTTGGATGGAGCTGATCAAGAGGAAATTGTCTATATATCCAAGCAACTCGTCCATCTTTACCATATTCATCCATTACCTGATTCATAGTATTATGAAATCTTTTACAAAAAGGACACTCGAAATCGGAGTACTCCACTATTTTTACCTGCGCGTCAGGATTTCCACGAATATGGTCGCTATCTATAACTGGATTAACTTTGTCGACAGACCCAGTCGGTTGAGTAATTGTCTTCGCCTGCTGTCTATTTGACACTCCTCCTTGGTTTCCAAAGAATACAGCCCCCGCTATCAGCCCTCCAGCTATGACAATAGCCAAAGGAATCATAAGATTATTAGTTTTTACATGAGTTTCGTTCATAATCAGAATACTTAAATTTTTAATGTTAGACTAGATAGATTCAAAAATTAGTATTAGCCAATAGTAGAATCTTTCTCAGCATGATCAATAATGTCCAAATTACAACTATGACGCTCTCTACACCATGCTTCACACTTTCCCGCCCACTCTCTATCTGAGTAATACAAACCACACTCCTCACACTGATATAATTTTTGCTCCTTTTTATTTATTATTTCTTTCATAGAGTTTATTAAATTATAACATACAGATTGTTCCACACACGAAACAGAAAATAGACTGAAACGAACCTCTCTAATGATTTAGACTTTATTCAAATCAATCCTCTTCAACATCATAGCATTGATGACAACAATAACGGTTGAAAGACTCATAAGAAGAGCTCCCACCTCTGGACGCAGAAAGAATCCCCAAATAGCAAATACTCCAGCTGCAGCAGGAATCGCAACTATGTTATATCCAAGAGCCCACACTAAATTCTGTATCATTTTCCCATACACTTTTTTTGATAAAACAAGAAGTCTGGCAATATCTTCTGGATTGTTTCGTGTTAAAACAATATCTCCTGCCTCAACAGCAACATCTGTCCCCGCTCCAATAGCGATACCAGCATCTGCTTGAGTAAGAGCAGGTGCGTCATTTACTCCATCACCAACCATAAGCACAACATTACCTTCTTGCTGTATCTCTTTAATGTGTCCATATTTATCTTCTGGCAAAACTTCGGCAAAATACGTATCAATACCCAACTCTTCTGCCACTCCTTTTGCCACATCATTGTTATCGCCCGTAAGCATTGCTACCTTAACTCCTAGTTTATGCAATTTGTCGATAGCTGTCCTTGACTCGTCTTTTATCTGATCAGACAATCCGATAACGCCAATTATTTTGTCTGTATCCGCAACATAGATAGCAGTTTTTCCTTGAGCTGATAGTTTTCTTGCGCTCTCCACAACTTTATCAACTAAAATATTCTTATCCTGCATTAGTGCAATGTTTCCAACTATGTAAGTTGTATTACCAAAATCTGCAACTATCCCCTTACCTGCAATATTTTTAAAATTAGATATCTCTTTCAAAGAGACTTCCTGTTTACCTGCGTACAACACAATAGACTGCCCAATGATATGAGATGAATGTTGTTCTAAAGACGCCGCTATTTGCAATATTTCATTTTTTGTACTTTTTCCAAATGGAAGTAAGTCAGTTACCCCAAATTCTCCTTTTGTTAAGGTCCCTGTCTTATCAAAAACAACATAATCAGCTTTTCGTATCACCTCTATCTTCGCAAGATTTTTTATAAAAATACCATTTTTTACAGCAAGAGACGTTGTGATTGTCGTAACTGTTGGTATCGCAAGACCCAAAGCATGAGGACAGGCTATAACTAGGACCGTAATAGCTAACGTAATTGCAAATACAAAAGTATTTCCAATAAAAAACGTCCATACAAGTATGGTAAGGAGCGCCGTAATACCAGCCACAAAAGTTAGAACTGCCGACGCCTTGTCCGCTATACGTTGAGTTTTTGGTTTTGTATTTTGTGCTTGAGCTATTAATTTCTGAATCTGTCCTATAGTAGAATGCTCCCCCACCCTACTAAGTTTAACAGTAAGAGATCCGTCAAGAACTATTGACCCCGCCACCACTTCGTCACCATTTGTTTTATGTACTGGTTTTGATTCTCCGCTAATAAGAGCTTCGTCCACATTTGCCTCACCTTTCTCAATAAAGCCATCTGCTGGAACTTTCTCACCAGGTTTTATGAGAACAATATCTCCCTCTTTCAGATCTTCAACATCTACTTCTTGTTCTTTGCCTTCCACAATAAGATGTGACTTTTTGGGCAATAATTTAGCAACCTCCTGCAAAGCATCACCAGCGGCAGAACTTGATCGAGCCTCAAGGTAGTGTCCAAAAAGAAGAACCCAGATAAGTGTCGAGATTTCTAGATAAAACTCCACACCTAGAGAGGGGAGAAAAGTAGAAACAACAGAAAAAGCATACCCCGCCCCAACAGCAAGAGAAACTAACGTCATCATCCCATACGCGCGGGACTTTATCTCATGCCAAGCGTGTTGAAAGAAAACAAGGGAAAAACCAAAAATCACCGTAGCAATACCAAAACCTATCCACCTACCAAAAGGCAACATACCTACTCCAAAAAAACCTGTAACGAATTCGTTTGTAAAAAGAAGAGGGATAAGAAGAAAAGTAACTACCCAAAACCTTCTAAGAAACATTTGCGCGACTCCTTCCCCAGCCATATTGTGGTGTTTTTTTTGTGATCCGTTATCATCATGTCCACCTTCTTTTTCAGACAGCGAACATACTCTACAGACAGGACAGCACGCCAGTGCATCCTCATGATTAGAATGTATATGTTTATTGTTCATAATAAGTAATTATTTAGATGTTTCTAATGTATTAAGCAACTATTTTCTCCCAAGTAATATGTTCATAAATACTGGACCAGATAAAACCAAAACTTGCAGCAAACAACAACTCTTCAAGAGGAACTCCCGTTACAAGAATTCCAGAAATTGTACTAAAATTCCACACCTCTCCAACATAACCTGGTGTATAGATAATCAGAGTTAAGAAATATATATAGTAGATTACTACAAACAAAACAGCACTCACGAACATCTTTACTTTAAGGTCTGGGCGACAATACCAAGTAAAAACCCCTCCAATAGTAAGAGCTATAATTGTTGAATAGATTGGGTTTATATCCGTTATAAAATATAAAAAAATGAAAGTAATAGGTGCTGAGAGCAAAGTAAATAGATGAATACTATGTCGGGACTGCAATTTCTCTCCAACGCTCATTTTAATATGCTGTATCTTAAACAGCCTCCCATACAAAATAACAGCTATTCCTCCTATCCCAAATGCAAACAAAAGGCTTTCTATATCAAAGCCTGTATTGGCTGCTAAATTAAACAATGACGGAGGATTCCAATACTCTGGAACAAAAAATGGTTCAGTAAAACCAAGGAGAGATGTCCAAAGACTTACAATGAACATCTCTTTCCTACTCTCACTATCGCGCAAAGATAAATAAAGAACACACCATATCAACAACAACAGCAAACTCCAAATAAACCAAACGTGTGGCATGAATTTTATCTTTACTAATTAACCTCAACTGTATCTACAATGCACATTTTTTTACACAACCAAGCTAGCAATACTCCAAAGAACCACCCATATACGAATGCTTCAACTCCAGCAAGAAGAACTCCTTGAGCACTAAAACCAAATCCTGGATAAACTATACGCAGGATATTCTGATGAAGTTCTTTTAGAATGGGATCAGAAAGAACCAAACCCCAAAACATACACAAAACAAAGAAAACAAATGAAAATATTCCGACCAAGTACCCTGTTTTAACCATATTAAGGTGTTTCATAATATATTTATTGAATACGTTAATAAACTACTAAGTAGGAAATTCTACTGAGCCTGTTTCAATTCGTCAAATTTTTCCTTAAATTGCTCTTTGGTAGCACCACCAAATGCAAAGAAATCATCGTTAACCAAGATACCAGGACTTGAAAGTATTCCGTATTTCTTAACCAACTCCTGCCCTTCTGGAGTAACCATATCTATCTCTTCTATTGTAATATCTGGATATTCTGACTTCATTTCTTCAAGAGTTGTCTTTACTGCCTCACAATGTGCACATCCGTCTGGATGAATAAGTGTAACTTTAAACATAATTTAATTAATTATTTGATAAACGAAATTATTTCTTAATCTCCTTTGCAATCATTACCGCCGCAATAATGATAAGAACCGCAACAAGAGGACCTTCCCAACTAGCCGCAGAGGCAATAGTTGAACTACTTCCACCCGCATTAACAAAAGCTGTGGGTAAAATTAATAATAATCCTATAAGGATAATTGGTATTAATCTCATACTGTTTGTGTTCTTCGGGAACGAATAGCATCCCAAAGTATAATTACTCCAATAATTCCTCCAAATACCAACCAAGGAATAACACCTCCTGTGCCGGAAGGTATACTAAGAGACGCTTCTATGGATCCGGACTCTGCTATCCTTGGAAATGCCCAGTCAAGGACATGATTCCAAGTCTGATGAATAATAGAATCCTCAAACCAAGCCATTCCAAATATTCCATAATTCAGAATAAATGCCCCTAAACCAACCAACGACCACGCCACCCACTTCTTCACCTTCTCTTGATATTCTCCAACTTTATTCATGGCGTTAATACCTAAGACCGCCAAAACTACAAGAAAAAGTAACGGCACTACCCTACCAAGACCATGAATAGCACCCAGAGAGGCGCCAACAGAAGGAATACCCAAAGTAGCAACATAGCCAAACAAAATATAGAACGCTGGATTCGGGCAACCAACCCCAGCATTTCCTAGGAAGAAACCTAGAAAAAAGCTACGTAGATAATCATTTTTACCTTGTAGAGACTTTGGCATAATCGTCTGCTTGAACGGTAACTTAAATTCAACCAGATTTAATTCTGAAATACCAAAAAAGAGTGCAGCAATACCTCCAATCAGAAGCATTGCACTTATAATTTTATATAAGGCAACAAAACCTCCAAGCCACCCTAACACCACTCCGTAGATGGTAAATGTGACGATAAGACCAAGTCCGAACAAAAGCGCCATCATAAGTCCTTTCCCCTTTTCTCTAGAGAGAGCTAATGGAACTATAATAAACACAAGAGGAAAGGTACAAGGTAGCACTATCATTGAGAGCCCTGCTAAAAACGCAAGTGAATATCCTGGAATAAACTCCGACGAAGTCATAAAACTAAAGATCCCAATAAGGATAATCGATAGAAGAACAAACGCTGAGAACACTAGCCAAATTTTTAACACATTACCTTTCATATATTTATTATATATTATAATACTATTTATAGTATACTGCCCTTATCAATATCTCTTTCTCTCACCTTTGAGTCAGTTTCTGTAAACTGATACCCGCTTTCCTCCCAGAGAACTATCCCACCAGCCATACTTTTTATATTTGTATACCCAAGTGATTTTATTATCTCATAAGCTGTTTTACTTCGTACCCCACTTCTACAATAAATAATTATTTCATTGTCCTTAGATTTCTCTCCAAGCCCAATGTCTGTAAGTGATTTTTGTGAAAGCTTATGTACAGACAGTAAAATAGAATTTTCAAGATGAGACTTTTCATATTCCTCCTTGTCACGCACGTCAAGAATAACTGGAGACTTACCATTTTTGACTAGCTCTACCACACTACTTGGAGAAACTTCATACTCTTCTATTAAGTTATTTTTACATTTCTCGTTAGACATATTGACACCTTAATTATTTTCTTTTTGAGATTTTATAAACAGATAAAATTTCATCAACAGCTTTTTCATGTTTCCCACTCTTCATCTGGTCAATTACATGTGTAGAGAGATGATTTTTAAGCATCACGTCCTCTATAGAAGAAAGAGCTTGCCGAACCGCAGAAGTTTGAGTAATAACATCTATACAGTACATATCATTCTCAACCAATCTCTGTAGACCTTTAACCTGTCCCTCAATAATTTTTAACCTACGAGACAACTGATTCTTAACTTCAGATTTCATTCTAGTATGATACCCCCATGGGGTATTGGATGTCAACCCTCTCTTGCTTAAAGAAAGGATTGAATGCTTCTTGCGGGGTAAAAAACAAAACTAACATTACCTGGAAGACAGGTTCCTGCCTAATTATTTTTGATACCAAATTTTATAAATATTACTAATATATGAGGTATAATTTAAAATAAGGGAAAGGTTTATAATATTTATTATTAATTAGTTAATCAAGAAAATAATATGAAACCACTTAATGCTCTCGCTCTTGGATACACAGGAGCAATATTATCCGCACTTGGCATGCTTACAATGGGAATACTGGGAAATCTTGGTATTTATACTAAAGCAGTAGCGAGTATGCAAAACTGGCATGTCTTTTTTTCACTATCAGCAAGTGGAATTATCGGTGGCATGATTGAGTCAGCTATTTGGAGTTTTATAATTCTCTGGATTTTTGGCTGGTTGTACAACATATTTGCAGTAAAAAACGAAGGGTAATATGAATTACGGATATTCTAAACAAGTAGATTCCACTTTTGAGAAAACGGTAGAAAAAATAAAAGAGGAACTCTCTAAAGAAGGGTTTGGGGTATTAACCGAAATAGATGTTAAAACAACCCTAAAGAAGAAAATTGATGTAGATTACGACAATTACATTATTCTTGGCGCCTGCAACCCACAGTTTGCGTACAAAGCCCTTCAGGCAGAAAAAGAGATAGGACTTTTGTTGCCCTGCAACGTTATCGTATATGAAAATAACGAAAAAGTGTCCATTTCTGCAATAGTTCCATCTGTGGCTATGGGTATGGTAGAAAACCCTAAATTAGCAGACATATCTCAAGAAGCAGAAAAGAAACTCAAAAAAGTTATAGACTCTCTCTAAAACAAATACCGCGAATAGTTGTCGTCTAAGAAAAAAACCATCTTTACAAAGATGGTTTTTTTCTTAACATCTCCACACACAAAAATAGTGCACAAAACCTGTTAGAGTTCTGAAACTAGAAATCTAGTTTTCCTCACTTGGATTGTGTATACCAACTACTTTAGCAACAGCCTCGTCTTTCATCATACGCTCCCGAAAAGCGGCTACATTTGGAAAATTCTCTAAAAGATCTTTACCTGTTGTAAATTCATACCAGCGAGACACAACAAAAGCATAGGCATCAGCGATAGTTGGTTTGTCAGTAACAAGATATTCACGTCCTTCTAGACCTTTTTCAAGATGTGCAAGTTCTGCATCAATACGTTTCTTCGCGGCTTCCTTAACTGCCTCAAGAGATTCCTCATCATTCTCAGTAGTATAACGTTCAACTGAAAAAAGTGGTTTGAATGCTGGATGAAGGTCGCTCCCAACGTACGCAAGCCAATGGTTCATTTGGTAAGTCTGCTCTAGAGAACCATCTCCGGCTATTTGCGCCTTTGGATATTTCTGCGCAAGATAATTTAATAACGCGTCATTTTGCGTCATAATTGGACCATTGTCATCTTGCATGGCCGGCACAGCGCCTTTTGGGTTAATCTTGAGAAATTCTGGATCACTATAATCTGACTTAACAGCCTCATACTCTTCTCCTATCCATTCAAGTACTATGTGCTCAGACATCGCACATGTATTAGGACCATAATATAATTTAATCATCTTAATAGTTTTAAGTTATTCAAATAATGATTTATTTTAATCAAATACATTATTTTTGACAAGTACCTACTTTTTGGTTAGCATGGTTATATGACATCAAAAAATAATACAGTAACAAACTGCCCTCTCAGAAGAGGTATCAAAATACTCGGTGGACGTTGGTCTCTTATTGTACTATCTACTCTTACACATACTTTTCGCTATGGCGAACTCAAAAAAGAAATTCCTGATATTTCTGAAAAGATGCTTATTCAAACATTACGTCTTTTAGCACATCATAAGCTGATTGAGAGAAAAGACTACAAAAAAATACCTCCCCATGTAGAATACAGTATTACGAAAAAAGGACTCCGTGTACTGAGAGTTGTGCCTATTATAAAGGAGTTATCTTTGTAAAAAATTCTTTAACTAAGTTAACTCAATCCTTTTTAATCCTTACCTATCACCTCAATATTATTTAAATTCTCTATTTCTTTAACAAGTCTAAGTCAAGAATCTCGTCAATACGAATCTTACTTATAAAATCAGGTACATGGGACACAATCACCATCGCTCCCTCATATCGATCTAATGCTTTAGCTATCACAGGTAAGTGCCGGAAATTTATATGATTGGTGGGCTCATCCAGTATCAACAAATTTGGTTTCATCAAAACAAGCTGAGCAAACGCAACAAGTCCTTTCTGTCCCTCTGAAAGATTGCCTACTTTTACATACATAAGCTCTCCTGTAATAAGAAAACCTGCAGCAACAGAACGCATATGCTGTTCGTCAGGTTTGTCCATCACAGATTCAAGCGTTTTATATACAGTCTCATTGAAATCAAGCATAGAAAAATCTTGCTTGTAATAACCCACGTCTACACCTTCCATAATTTTTGCACCCTTCTCGGTATTGTGAGCTAAGTGTTCCAACAAGGTACTCTTCCCTATACCATTAGGTCCGACTAGCAACAAATGTCTGTTTTTTACCAAAGAAATATTAGCTGACCTTTTAACTAACTTGTGCTCCTTAATGATAGAAAGCGACTCAATACGTAATATCTCACCTATGTGATGTTTTTTAATCTCAATATCAAATTTTCGTATCGTCTTATCTTCACGCCGAATATCCACTTTAGATTCTTCAGCTTCAGCCGCTGACTCACGCATACGTTTCGCCAAAACCCTCATACGACCCCCTTTATTGGCAAAAAAGTTTGCTTTATCTTTTTTCTCCTGAATATGTTTCTCAAATTGAGCATTTTTTCTTCGCTCTTTTTCAACCCGAATAGCGATGTCTCGTACCACGTCTTTATAATTACCAACATACTGTTCTATCTTTCTGGTAAAGACATCTAGATACAGCACTTTCTCTGTAAAAGCATTCAAAAAATCTGCGTCGTGTGAAATAACAATGACAGTCCCTTTATAGTCAGCCAAAAAATTTCTCAGATGAGCTACTCCATCTTTATCCAAATTATTCGTTGGCTCATCCAGAAGAAGTAGATCCGGCTTTTGAATCAAAGCAGAAGCTAAAAGTAATCTTGCCTGCTGTCCACCTGAAAAATCTTTTATTTTTTTATCTTTAGAAGCTACTAGATTCACTGCCTCCAAAACACCATCTATCCTGGGGTCTATGTCATAGATCTTAGAATCAAAACACTCTTCAAAAAATAATCGCACTGTAAGATCAAGATTGTCTCTAGAGATAACTTGCTTAGCTGTCGCTATAGACAAACGGGCAGCTAGGTGAATGTCCCCATCTGCTGGAGAAACCTCTTTTGTAATTAGTTTAAGTAAAGTACTTTTACCAGCACCGTTTTGACCCATAAGAGCAACCTTTGACCCTCGACGTACTGAAAAACTCACCTCATCTAGAATAGGCTTATTAACACTGTGTTCAAATGAAACTTCTTCAAATCTTACTATTGTTTCTTCTTTTGCCATATTTTACATATAAAAAGAGCACTTAGTGCTCTAACAAAAACAACACTACTTCAAATAATCTTTTTATACAACCTTTTTCTCTATAAGCAGAAGTTTTTCCCTCCTACCCATACGTTTAATCTCCGCTTCACGAGCACAAGCTTTTGCAAATGTTTTACACTCCTCTTTATAAACCAACTCCACAGGACGACGAGCACGAGTATATTTTGCACCTTTTTTCTGCTCATTATGTTCACGAAGTCTCTTTATTATATTTATAGTTGACCCAGTATACAAAGTACCATCACAACATTCCAGTATATATACGTAATTGTTCAAAACCTCAATAAAAAATTTACTTTTAATTTCGGATCAAATACTAAAACTAAATACCCGACTACCCTCTAGGTCTCATTAAAGGAAACAGCTGAGATTCTCGAATACTCTTTCCTGCTAAAAAACTGAAAAGGCGTTCCGACACACCAAAACCAAATGTCGGAGGCATCCCATATTCCATCGCTTCTACGTAATCAAAATCAGCCATCTGCGCCTCTTCGTCTCCCGCATCTCTAAGTGCCTGCTGTTTTTCAAAACGCTGTAGTTGGTCAACGGGATCATTAAGTTCGTTAAATGCTTTTCCCACCTCGCTACCTCCTAAAAGAATCTGGAAACGATCTACAATACGCTCGTCATTCTTTGATTTTTTAGCAAGAGGTTCAAGATAAGCAGGTATACCGGTCAAAATAGCAGGACCTCCAATGTTTTTTCTTATCTTCTTCCAAAGTAAATCAACTCCTCTACCTATATCAATATTTGAATCAAATTTTATTTCCTCTTTTTTAAGAATTTCCTGCACTTTCTTTAAATCTACATCCTTAGGATCAAAACCATATTTTTCTAGCATCAACTGACTGAAATCATATTTCTCCCATTCAACGCCTAGGTCTACATCAAACTCACCCATTTTAAACTTTAAAGTTCCAAACGTTTTTTGTGCAACTGTACGATACAGTTCAACAAGCATCGGCATTCCATCTCCCGCATCTTGGTAAGCTTCATAAAATTCAAAATGAGTATAATCTTGAGCATGTTCATAAGACATACCCTCATTCCTAAACACTCTTCCAATCTCAAAAACTTTCGGGAAACCAGCAATGATTAGTTTTTTATGCCACAATTCATGAGAAATTCTTAAATAAACATCCATATCCAACGCATTGTGGTGAGTAACGAACGGACGTGCTTCCGCTCCACCGGTCTTTGTTTCTAAAATAGGTGTTTCCACTTCAACAAAACCACGTTCTAACATAAAAGAACGTATTGTGTTCCAAAACAATGAACGTTTTCTCACAATGTCGGCAACTTCTGTATTGAGAAGCATGTCAAGATATCGTTTACGGTAACGTTCGTCTTCATCTTTAATTCCAAACCATTCATCTGGGACTTGTCGCAAACTTTTCGCAAGCATGCGCCAAGATTCTGCAAGTAAAGAATTAGCCCCCCTCTTAGTCACAAATGCGACACCTGAAACCTCTAAGAAATCACTCACTCCCACAACCTCTGAAAAAAGACCAAAAGATTGCTCTCCTATATCGTCTTTTTTTATTAACGCCTGAACACGAGCTGAGCCATCAAACAAATCAATAAATATTATTCCTCCCTGACCTCTAACTGACATAACCCTACCAGCTAAGGTCACTTTCTCCTGAGAATCAGCTATAGTCTGAAAAGACTTCAAAAAAGAAGCATTTTCGTGTGTTCGAAATGACTCAACAGGGTATGGATCAATTCCATTTTCTTTAAGTATCGTGAGTTTTTTTAAACGCTCAGATCGTATATCATCAACAGACATAAATAAAATTCCTTAACTTATTTAAGATTATAAGCGAAAAGACTTATTTTATCCATAGGAAAAATCCGCTTTGGTTTGTTCGGGCTGGCTGGCATGGTCTCGGTTTTGTCTGTTCCAAGCCCTGTAAGGGTTTTTGGGAGACTAGATTTAAATGATAATGACGTGTCTCGGTCTAGCTGTGAATACTACAAATACTACACTACTTGAGAAATCGGTGTCATTGACTCCATTGACCTCATTTACAAAACAACCCCATGTTTGGGGTTGTTTGCGTGGTAGGTGTGACTTTTCGATCGCCTCTATACATGCCGTTCTGGATCACTGAATTCTGAATTCCTGCATCGGGTACTTTGGCTCTATCTAAACCAGACACTTTTCCATTAACCTATTTCTTCTTACGTCGATTGTAAGGAGACTGATTCGTCGGCTTTAGGGTAAGATTCTTCTCCTGAGCCTTGTTGTAAATAGCTGACGGTGTTCTACCGAGAGCATCTGCAATGAGCGGAGTAGGAGTATTTCCTTTAGCCATCTTCCTCATCTTCTGCACCTCTGAAGGTGTCCAATGAGTGTTCTCACGCTTTGGGCGTGGACCTTTACGATGTGACATAACGTTGATTGTTAGTGGTTAATAATGTACGACCGTCTACATTATACAACACAGCGTATTTTCAGTTTTTATGATTCTTCGCTATATTTAAATTCATCTACAATAAGCTCTCCGAACGCTTTTTTGTTTTTTGACACAAATTGAGAAATGACTTCCTTATGCTTATCAGAAAGGTCACGAACTTGTCGTAACTTTTGTACGAAAGTATCCACTTGATCAGAGTGAATGCCCAATTTGCTAATAGCATCTAACCATCTGATCTGTAATTCCGTATCAGAAAAACTTGCACCATTTATCATTCTTAATACAATTCCCTTAAGAAAATTAGGATCTTCTTTATGCTCACTAGGTATGGAAAAACTTACATAATCAAGAAAGACCAGTGCTTCTTCTGGATTACCTATAAGATTACTGAAAACATTAGCTTTTTCATCTGAGGTCAGTTTTCTTTTCAATGGCAACTTACTAAGCAAATCTATGTTTGTCCTACTCCTAGTGATAAGAGCTTCGCGTGCATTTTCATTGTTCGTTAAATACTCCTTACCCAAAGTATCCAAGATTTCATCAGCATCGTTCCCTGTTTCAGTAATAAACTGACGTATTGAAGATTTTGGTTCAACATTTGGATTTATTTTGAGGTTAATTTTCTCAAAAATTTTCACACAAAGAGATCTTTCACCATCAGCCTTATTGGCTTGATACCAAGTAGAAATACGAGTAGTAAATGTATTAAGAACTTGTCTTAAAGTTTCATTTGTAGAAGAAGGTGGGCTAACTTTCTCTAAAAATTCATAACTCTTTTGTAAAACCTTAATCCTTAAATCGTCATCTTCAACAACAGGTGCCCACTGTAATAGATACCCCAAAAATGACAATGTATCAAAATAATGTTTTTTAAGTACTGGTTCTGAGGAAACAATGATAGATAACAAATCGTCCAGAATGTCTTCACGAAAATCTTCACCCTTTTCTTCTTCAGGGAATAACTCCTGATATTGAAGATGATTAATAAAATCTTTCTTTATTTCTCCTAAATCATTCAGTTTATTTTGAAAATTATTTTTATTTTCAGACGAATTCACAATTCCAAACAATTCATAAACTTTTTTAACCTGGTCCCTTTCCATTTTTTCCAATGCTGAAAAATGTTTCAGAATAGATATGAGATATTCACTAAAGCGTTTTTTATTTGATGGTGAAGCACCATCAAGGCTTTTTGAAAAAAGTTTATTAAGGTCTACATCATTAAAATTATTAACAAACTTTGAATCAGCAACATTTGTAAAGGTCAAAAGAAATACGTCTTGAAAATGTTTTAGATCCTCAGGTTTAATAATTTTATGTAAAGACAAGAAAATATTGAACAATGAATTTTCATTTTTCTCATTTCTTCTACAGTAAGCAGTAAGGAGTTGTCCGAGATTAGACAATTTTTTATTTGACTTTACTGAGTCGTAGACTTTTTGAGCGTCTTTTTGTCTGTTTTCAAGTAGTGTCAAAACAAAACTATTCCATTCAGGAATTGATTTTTGAGCGTCGCTTTGCCTCAAAGAGAAATATATATCTTCGTATTCATCGTCATTGATATGTGAAGTAGCCTTTAGAAATCCTAACAGTTTGATTTTATCAACATCGTCTCCAAATGATTTACTTATTTCTTTTAGCTTATCTCCTGTTCTAAGAATTTGATCTTCAATATGATCATATAAGCGTGACCATTTGACTCTTAGAACTAGGATTTTCGCAAGAAAAGCAATCCTGTCCTTCTGGGTAATACGATCAATTTTTCTTTCTTTAGCTAATAAATACAAAGACGTTAAGGAGTTAATAAACTGTATAATCTCTCGTGGATTATTTCTAAAAGCAGAGTTCAAAATAAATGCCAAGTCATAATTGCTTGAGAATTCTTCAATTTTTGTTTCATTTAATTTTTCAACGATGAAATCGTCGAGCTCTATATCAAGAAACTTTGGTATCTGAATTGAGTGATTAAAAAACTTTCTTAGATACTCTTCGGAATCAAAATCGTCACCATATTGATCAATTAGCTGGTCATTGATTGCTTTATTATCACAAGGGACAATAAAAGAAGCCTTGTTGCTTATTTTATGGCCATCTGAATCATACTTTTCATTCGATAAAAATGTTTTTATATCACTGAGTAAACTTACAGCATTTTTACTAGACAAACGATCGAGATTATCGACAATAATCACAAGGTTTTCTGTTTTGACTTTCTCAAGTACCTCAATAAAATGGTCTTCAAACCCTTCAGCAGAATCAGTTTTATCTGTAGTTTTTGTTTGGTTAAACTGCTTAACTGAATTTAAAATAAATGATACAAGTATTCCTATGATTCCAATATCTGCTAGCTTCTCGGCAATCTTTACATATTCAGATGAAATGATAAGCGGGAATACAAGTTCTCTAAAGATGATTATCACAACAAGAGACACAATAATTAGAAACGCTGATCTCAATAAAAAATCATCAAAGATTTGTTTCAATCTCTCACGCCATTCTGGAATTACAGGAACAGTCAGAGACTGGTTGAGTATTTCTTTATAATTAAGGTCTAATTTTAGTTCCTCATCCAAATTTATTAAGAACTGTCTACGGAACGAGTCTCTCTCATATTTCCAGGTATCAAAATAGACAACTTCATAGTCTAACCCCTTCTCTAGTTGATCTTGAATTATCTTACAAATCGTACTTTTCCCAACACCCCACTGCCCATACAAACCTATATTAAAGGGACGAGGTGCTTTCCTAACCATCTTAAGTAGTGAGTTAGCAATATCTCTATGTCCAAATCGATCCTTGTCGCCATTTTCTAATGGTTTATCAACTAGAATCTCAAAATGTGGATCTGAAATATTTTCTTCTTTCTTATCTTTTGATTTAGCCATGGTAGTTACAAAATAGATACAAACTTACACCTTCGTATACAAATTCTCTTGAAAATCAAAGAATGTAGAACGTATACGATCGACCCCACCCAACATCTCTTCTGCATCAGCGATTGCGTGGTATTTAAGGTTTAAGAGTATAGGAAGTTTGTCTTCACCCAACTCAGCAAAGCCTCTTTCTTCATATTTGGATAACACAAAATCAATAAACTCTTTCTGTTTGTCGTCTAAGTCTTTAAAAATCTTATCCTTTGCAAGTTCAACCCTCTGCTTCCTTGTAACTGGTGTGGTCATAAAAGAAACATAAGCCAGAACGTCAAACAAATCACTCTGCTCTGCATCAATCATTTTCTGCAAAATCTCTAACTCGTCTCTCCCATAACCTAACTCTGCAATTTTATGAAGAAAAGTTTTTCTCGTAACTGGATTAGACCAAATTTTTCTCAGTTCTTCTTCGTTTTTAAAGAATTCTGGCATGGCACCAAAAAGATTATCCATGAATTCCTGAACTGAAATTGGTTTACCGTCAGCACCCCAAAATGAAGTACTTACCATGTGTTTAATCTCACGTTCTTTTCCGTCTCGCAACTTAATCTTCAATCGCTTCTTTGGTTCCTCGGGTAGTTCTGGGGGAGTTTTAGGATCTTTTGGTTCCTTGGGTTCTTTAGGTTCAGTAGGCTCTTCGATAGTCTCATCTATTGGGTCACCATCCCATTCAGGATCAGAGAAGTGCTTGTACGCATCAACAAAATCAAGAACAGTGAAATATTCTTTTCCATCAAATAATCGAGTTCCTCGTCCTACAATTTGCTTAAACTCAATCATTGAGTTTACTGGACGCATCAAAACAATATTTCGTATGTTGCGGGCATCCACTCCAGTAGAAAGTTTTTGAGAAGTAGTTAGGATAGTTGGAATAGTTTTTTCATTGTCTTGGAACTCTCTTAGGTATTGTTCACCACGAGCACCATCATTTGCAGTAACTCGCACGCAGTAATTTACATCCTTACTATCTTTCATTTGATTTACTAAATCACGAACAGCAAGTGCATGATCTTGAGTGGCACAGAAAATAATAGTTTTTTCACTTTGATCTATTTCATCAAGAACAACCCTAACTCGTTTTACTTCACGTTCTTTAATCTCGATAATTTTATTGAAATCTTCTTCCTCGTATACTTTTCCTTCTTCAACCTCACCCTCAACAACTTGATCGTCTGAAGTGTATATATAATCATCAATAGTTGTCTGGATACGCTTCACTTTGAATGGTGTAAGGAAACCATCATTAATACCTTCTTTGAGAGAGTAAGTGTATATAGGTTCTCCGAAGTATTTATATGTGTCTACATTGTCTTTTCTTTTTGGAGTAGCTGTAAGTCCTAGCTGTACTGCTGGAGAGAAATACTCCAAGATTCCACGCCAATTACTCTCATCATTGGCACCACCACGGTGACACTCGTCAATGATAATGAAGTCAAAGAAATCTGATGGGTATTCACCATAGTACGGAGTATTATCCTTACCGCTCATAAATGTCTGAAATATAGTAAAGAAGATACTTCCATTTGTTGGAACACTTCCTTTTTTACGAATGTCTAACGGATTAATACGCACAAGTGCATCTTCTGGAAAAGCAGAGAATGAGTTGAACGCTTGGTCTGCAAGTATATTTCTATCAGCAAGAAATAGAATACGAGGTCGTCGCTTTCCGTCTTTTGATAAATTCCATCGAGCTTCAAAAAGTTTCCATGCTATCTGAAACGAGACAGCGGTCTTACCAGTACCTGTTGCCATAGTAAGAAGAATTCTATTTTTATCTTCTGCTATTGCATCAAGAGTTTTTTCTACAGCAATTTCTTGATAGTACCTTCGTCCATACCCGCTTTCTAAAGGAATTTCACTGAACTTATCTTTCCATTCGTTCTCATTTAAATAAATCTTATTCCAAAGCTCATCTGGGGTAGGATATTTATCTACATACTCCTCTTTCCCGGTTTCCATTGAGATTTGATATATCTCTTTACCATTTGTTGCATAGGTATAGTTCAAATGTAATTTCTCAGCATACCCCTTTGCTTGAGCTACTCCTTCTGTAGGGTGATTACCAACACTTTTAGCTTCAATAACAGCAAGTTTTTTATTCTTGTATTCTAAAATGTAGTCTGCAAATTCTCTTTCACCTCTTTTACCACCAGCCTGTATTCGCCCATCTGTGATATAAAACTCTCGACGAACTCTAGTGTTATCAAGAATACCCCACCCAGCTTCTCTGAGTTGCACGTCTATGTATTCTGCTCTTGTTTCTGCTTCGTTCATAATTATTAATTTACTAAAGACTTACTGAGTAGGGATTTCTCTAACTCTGGAAATATCACCAGCTTCCTTTTATATATATTGCCAAGGTTTTTACTTTGAGTAAATACTACATGTAATTTTTTAACTATTTTTTTCTGCTCCGACAGTGAGGGAATCGCAAAAAGTTCATTTTCAAATGTGCCCATATTTATATTATCTTGAGCACTTCCTTTACCTTTCGCTTTAAGAACAGACTGATATGCCTGTAGCAGATATTCCATAAAATCAACGTCGGCTTTTTTGGGGTCTACAACAAGCCCAATTATACTATCGGGAAAACATGCATCGAAATCTAGAATGCCAGTTTCAGCTATATTTGCTGCGATAGTAATACATATTGTGCCTTTCTTCCATAACTTACTCTGTGAAAGACCTACCTCATTATACGTTTTTGTATATTTTGTTATGTAATGGTCTGAATTCCTTACATCCCCAGTCTGAATAAATGGATATTCCCCGCCATAAAGCTTTTTATCATTCCTTGGACGATGTTTAGATTTTCCTCTACCAAAATCAATAGAGATTTCTTTCAAAGTTTTTCTGTTCCACTCCTCATTATTTTGCAATAACATCATCTGTAAATAAGATTCAAAAAAATCCTTTGAATTTTGAAGATTCATTTCGACCTTATTATTTACTTCCGATGTTTTTTTAAAAATATTATCCAACATTTTTACGATTCGCTTTTGTTCAGTAAGGGATTCTGGGTATGATATCTTGATTTCTTTAAACTTACTCAATGACACTCCACCAATTATTCCTGACATTCTTTTATTAAAATCTTCCTTAAAAGTAACAGATCTCAAATAGTAATAAATATATTTAGATTCAATTAATCCTGTTGATTCCAATGCAAATAATTTGTTAACAAAGCAAACGTCATGACTCAAAAAAGCTAATTTTCTACCAGCACTTCCACCCTCAGCACATATCAAGGTAGTTTTAGTATGAGCTATTTTATAATCTTTTTCTGAGAATGGTATCCTCACACCATTCTCATAATTTACAACCCCATTAAAGCCCACATCTTTCGTTGCTATATAAGGTAGACCACCCCGATACCCTAAAAATCTCTCCATTTTCAACTTAGCATTAATGCTATTACCAGAATATACCCTGGCTACATCAGAAATTTTTTTTATTTGCCAATTATTTTTCATAAATTTGTTTATTTATGTTTTTAAGAATTTTTGAAGCTTCTTTGTCCAACATTTCAATCTCTTTCAAAATTTCTTTAGGTTCACGAAGTAAAGAGTCACCATTCTTATTTGGATTTTTTACTGACAGATCAAAGGTTTGTTTATCAATATTTTTTAAATCTATCGTCCATGAATTATCTGAATCTTCTTTTTTCTTTTGCAAACTAACAAACTCTTCCAGATCCTTTTCATTTAGTGGATTTGTTTTCCCTAGATTCCGCCCAGGATCAAATTGGTAGTACCATATTTTTTTAGTAGGCATTCCTTTTTTAAAGAAAAGCACAACTGTTTTTACACCAGCTCCTGTAAATGTACCCCTTGGTAAGTCTAGGATAGTGTGTAAGTCACAGCTTTGTAATAATAACTCTCGTAAACGAACAGCGTCCCCGTTTGAAAGGAATGTGTTTTTAATAATAATACCTGCTCTTCCCCCTGCTTTCATGTGCTTAATAAAATGTTGAAGAAAGAGAAAAGCTGTCTCCCCAGTTTTTATAGGAAAGTTTTGTTGCACTTCTGATCGTTCTTTGCCTCCGAATGGAGGATTTGCCAACACAATGTCATACCTATCCTTTTCTTGAACATCAGTTAGATTCTCTGATAATGAGTTTTTATGAACAATGTTTGGCGCTTCAATACCGTGTAGAATCATATTCATCACTCCAATAATGTAAGCGAGTGATTTTTTCTCCTTTCCATAGAATGTTTTTTTCTGGAGCGTTTCAACGTCTTTAGTAGTTAGTTTTTTACTTTCTTTTAAATATTCAAATGCTTCAACAAGGAAGCCTGCCGAGCCAACCGCTCCGTCATAAATACTTTCACCAATTTTAGGATCAACCACTCTTATAATAGTCTTAATAAGAGGGCGAGGAGTATAATATTCTCCACCATTACGTCCTGCATTACCCATATTTTTTATCTTGCCTTCATAGAGATGAGATAGTTCGTGTTTTTCTTCTTGAGATCGAAATCTTAAACCATCAACAATATCTAAAATATTACGCAAAGTGTATCCACTTTGGATTTTATTGCTAACCTCACTAAAAATTTCACCAATCTTATATTCGATTGTATCTGAGTTGTCTGCGTCAGCACGAAACTTTGTTAAATATGGAAACAGCTCTTTATTTACAAAATCTTTTAAGTCATCTCCAGTAAGTGCCTTGTTGTGGTCAAGCTTGCCGTCAGATATCTTTGGAACCGCCCAAGTTTCCCAACGGAATTCAGGTTTTATGATATGTGTATATTTTTTACCAGCAAGCTTTGCTTCTGTTTCTTTATCTTTCTCAAGGTCATTAAGATACTTAAGAAAAAGAATCCATGAAGTTTGCTCCACATAATCGAGTTCGTTACTTACTCCTGAATCTTTCCAGAGAGTGTCGTCTATATTTTTAAAAGCTTGCTCAAACATAATTTATTTTTCGTTGTTCAAAATATTTAAAATATCCTCTTTGCGATATCTACGATCACCACGCTTACCAAAGCGAATTGCTTTGAGTGTTCCTTCATTATCCCAGTTACGAAGTGTATTAGGATGGCAGTTCAACACCTCACACGCTTGTTGCAGAGTGAGTATGTCTGGTAAGTCCTTGTTTTTATCCTCCTTTTTATCCATGTTGGTGACTTACCATTAGTTTACAACAAAAATACGGCTTAGTAAAGCTACAATCCATCTACAGTTTTCCGCAATTCATTAAAAGAAACTGGGGTTATATTCTGCTTTTCTAAACTTACAAGCGAGATGCTACTACTGTCATTGGAAATCTGCTTTAGTTTATCTTTAGAAAGTACATAAAAACTCCACTGATCCATGTCTAGAATGTTTAATGTCTCTGTTTCTTTGTGGTGAAAAAGGCACAGTACATAAATGTCTGCCTTGTAGTCTGAGCCTTTCTCTGACTTTTTTCCTACAACGTCATTGTAATAAAGCTCCTCCGCTTTTAGTTTAGTAAAAGTTGGTCTACTTAAATTCTTTTGGTCCCAGTCTTGTAGATATGAACTACACTTCACTTCTATTTTCTTCCCTTTATATTCAACATCAAAATCTCCCCAAGGATTACGAATGTCTATACTCTTTTTATCTTTCAGTGCATTCTCAACAAGAAACTCTGCAAGAGATCCACGAGTAACATTTGAATTTAAATTTGAAAGACCATACTGCCAAAAATCGAGCACAGTGAACTTCTTGTTATCTGCATTGGTGAATTTTTCGTCACCACTGAGTCTTGATACTGGTTTCCTTTTATACATAATTAGATTGTATCAAAAACAAAGATGTCGTGACTATACCTTCATTTTCTTAGGCAACATCAATCTGTGCTTCTTATAATAGTTACACCTCTTGCAAGCTAGAGTAAGATTTTTAATATCATTTGATCCAAAGCTTTGAGAAGGAACTTTTTCGCCTGAAGATCCATTCATATTCCTCAATTTCTTATTAAGTTCATTGGTGGAAAGAGGGAGAATATGATCTGGATGCCACACTTTCTCAACACTACAATCTTCATGTAATTGAAGCTGACATTCACCTTTGTACCTTTCAATTAATTCTTCTAGAATTTTCTTTCGCACCTTATTAAACTCCCAACGTTTAATAGCTGGGTGTCTAAAGTCAAAGTAATCTCCAAACTTTTCATCAAATGTTTTGTCGTCACCTTTGTTAAGTAAATTAACAAAGAACTCCCTGTCTTCAGGATATTCAAATTTCATATGTGTCGTGCGATTTAGTGCGGTAGATACAACAAAGCCCACCACATAGGAAGGAACCTCACGGTTTCCTCTACCAGGGTTTCCCCTGGTAACGCACGACACGCCCTATATGATGGGTTCTCTTGTGTCGTGCGATTGTCGACCATATCTCTAGGAATCTAGAGGGTTAGGTCATTACCAATATTCAGTTGTCAAAGTCAATGATAGCAAAATAGCTATCATTTGGCATCCTAGCTCGATCTTGAGAGTTTGAAAAGTCGGTTGTCTCCATTGACGCGATTGCTTCCACACCCCCTCTTTGCATGTCACACCATTTTTCGCTAATCTAAGAGTAACGAGATTATAGGCAACTTACAGTAACTTACGGCAACTAACTGAATTAGTAGCTAACTGTCTATAATTATGACAAACACTAAGACTTGTGACCTTAAGGTCACCTACGTTGCTATCGGCTCTCTGAAAGCAACGACATACAATCCCCGAAAGTGGAGTAAGGGACAATTATCAGATCTTCAAGAGAGTATAAAAATTTTCGGAATGGTCGACCCGTTGGTGGTAAATAAAGCACCAAAGCGTCTAAACATTATTCTAGGCGGTCACATGAGGCATCAAGCCTTAAAAGAGCTTGGGTATAAAGAAGTGCCTGCGGTGTATGTTCACATCGCTGATATTGAGAAAGAGAAGGAACTAAATCTTCGTCTTAATAAAAATCAAGGCACATGGGACCTCGAACTTCTTGCGGAGTTTGACGAATCATTCCTTGAAGACGTTGGATTTTCTTCTGAAGACTTAGACGACATATTCCCAGATGAAGACAATCCTGAGACATTTGATCTTAAGGAGGCTCTTGCAAAACTCGACATTACAGAGATAACGGTACAAAAAGGAGATGTGTATGAAATTGGTAGTGGTTCCCGAATAATGTGTGGCGACAGCACCATTGAAGCTGACATGCTCAAGCTCATGGATGGTGAGAAAGCCGATATGTGCCTGACTGACGAACCTTACATTTTGGATTATTTACACGGAAAGAAACGTAAAGGAGGGAAAGCAACAAAAGGTTTTGGATACAAACGTGACAGACAGTATCTTGAAACAGACGAAATTCCCGATGACTTTATTGAAAAATGGATGGCTAATGTAGCGAGGATCCAAAAGGAAGACTTCTCAATCATTGCTTATGAGCATCCGAAGAACTTGAAGCTTCTATGGACAGAGATGGAAAAGCACTGGCGGTACCGAAATACCATTATCTGGAGAGTACCAAATCGTGTTCAAGGATTCGCAGCAAAGTACAAGTTCTTCAATAAACATGATGTTGCACTGCTTGGAACCCAAGGTGATGTTGAGCTAAATATGGAGGATGAGGATGAACTTATTCAAAATGAATATCAAAATGCGATATTTGCTACTTCAGGTAAACCACACTGGGAGCCGTATAAGAAAGGGAGTAAGTATTGTCCTACTGACTTCATTGAGCACATAGCTTCTGACGAGAAGAACTCTGGGCAAGGAGTAGTATTCGGTACAAAACCGTTAGATATCTTGATTCCATATATAAAAGTCTTAACCAAACGAGGAGATCTTATCGTTGAACCATTTTCTGGTAGTGGAAGTACTCTGATAGCCTCAGAAAAAATGGGCAGACGTTGCTATGCAATGGAAAAAGTTCCGGCATACACAATGGTGTGCGTAAAAAGGATGGAATCGTTAACAGGCAAAAAGGCTAAACTTATCAGCTCTAACAAAAAATAAACATGTCTCGTAGGAAGAAGAAATCCAATGAGGCTGTAAGTAAGAGAGAAGCAACAATAGCGAGAAGAAAATGGAAACAGCAAAATGAATTCTTGGAACATATGCACAGGAATCCAAACATTACATGGGCATCAAGGCAAATTGGTGTTGATCGTACCACTATCTACAGATGGATAAGTGAGGATAAGGATTTTGAGAAGATGCTTGGACAAGCTATGAAAGAAGGAGTGTCCGTCATGAATGACATGATGGAATCTCTCCTTATCAAGAATGCAAAAGATGGAAAACTCGGAGCTATTATGTTTTGGCTACGAAACAGGCATCCTGCGTACATCCCTATTAAATTACTAGAAAAATTAAACGAATCGCTTAGAGACAATCCAAACACTGATCTAACGCAAGAACAAACTGATGAGTTAAAGAGGGTCTTAAGCCTATTCAAAGGGCGCGAACACGCTAAATAACTTACCTACTTCTTACCAACTTAGGACGCTCTAGACTCCTATAGAAGATTGCGTCATCCCTTGTCTATATGAGGGATGTAACAAAAATACACATAGAGGATACTGCTCCAAAAACAACCCCTGTAAAGGTTAAATACTGCCTATACGCACGCAAATCAACAGAGCAGGAAGATAAGCAAGCACTATCAATAGAATCCCAAGTAAATGAGATGGTTGCTTTAGCTAAAAGAGAGGAGCTTAATGTAACCGAAATTAAGAGAGAATCACACTCATCTAAAGATGTAGGGCAAAGACCTATATACAACGAGATGATATCTGAAATTAAACAAGGTAAGTTTAATGGAATTTTGACATGGGCACCCGATCGTCTGTCTCGTAATGCAGGAGACCTTGGTGCAGTAGTTGATTTAATGGACCAAAAATTATTGCATGATATACGTACTTACGGACAACAATTCTCAAACAATCCAAATGAGAAATTCCTTCTGATGATCCTTGGATCACAAGCAAAACTAGAGAATGATAATAAAATGGTAAATGTGAAGCGTGGACTTCGCGCACGATGCCAGATGGGACTCTGGCCTTCAGTGTGCCTCCTACAGGGTATCTCAGTAACCCAAATAGAGAGAAGAAATGTGAAGTAATAATTGATGAATTGCGAGCAGAGATAATCAAGCAAATGTATGAAAAAGTGGCATACAACGGATGGTCAGGTCGTAAGCTCTTCAAATGGCTTATAGAAGATATGCAATTTAAGACTAAAAATGGAAAGCCTCTCTCGTTAAGTAATGTTTATACAATTCTTAGAAATTTATTTTATACGGGTGAATTCATCTATCCTAAAAAAGAGGGGCTATTATATAAAGGCAAACATACCCCGATTATCAGCAAAGAATTATTTGATACCGTGCAGAACAAGATGAGAAATGAGTATGCAGTATGTACTCAGAGCAAAGAATTTGCTTTCACAAAGATGCTTATCTGTGGACTATGTGGCTCAGGTGTCACTGCTGACGAGAAATTTAAGAAACTTAAAGATGGAGCAATGAGTCATTACGTGTACTACGGCTGTACAAAGTTTAAAGATAAAAACTGTCCATGTGGATATATACGAGAGGAAGACTTAATTGAACAGCTTGTAAATATATTGGATATTGTATCACTTGATAAGATAGGTATGCAGAATCAAATCAAGGCTGAAATCAAAAAACATCAAGAATTCCAGGAATCAGTTCTTGGGCAGACTGTGCAAGAAAGTATAAAAATAAAAGAGATAGATATCAGAAATTATGCGAAACATATCTTACGCAAAAGATCGATGTGGGAAAAGCGTGAGTTACTTACTCATTTGAGAAGCAAAATGGTACTCAAGGAAAAGCAACTTGCGTTGCTCTCCTAATTAGCTATTTCCCTCTTCTTTTGTCAATCTCCAATTGAATCCACGCATCACCCGCAGCATCAATTTCCTCATCGCCGGGTTCGTCGTTGAATGATATGGCTTGCCAAGCAACATCTTCTTTTTTTCTACACTTTTTAAACTAGACATGGGTTCCCTAAATATATTAATGAGTCATAACAACCTAAAGGGGTGTATTGAATTGAGTGATGGGAACATGAGGTGCCATCTCTCCTATAAATCGACTTGCTTGCAAATACGCAATACCTAGAACAGTTCGCACGGGAGTAATTTGGCTCTTATGCGCGTCTGCTGCGTTCATTGTCTGCGCATGTGTAAGGGCGAGGTAACCTGTATGATTTGGCAAGTCAGCTTTAACGCGCGTTATACCAACATAGAAAAGCCTGCGATCTTCTTCTAATTTCGCAAGTTGTTCATCTTCCGACATGTTTATGTCCGCACGAGCAGGCAACAAGCCTTCTATGCAACCAACGATAAATACAAACGGTGAACTTAGACCCTTGCTCTTATGCACGCTCATAACACGAACTTCTGCTATTTCTGTCGGAACTTCTGGATTAGTTATTATCTCGTACAGAGCATCATAGAGTTCCTGCGATGTAGTAAGTCCTTCCATACAACGTGATACTGTCTCAGTCAGTAGAGATGTCGCTTCAGACTCAGAAAGCCAGAGTTGAACAAACTCATCTAAATCGGAAACAGCTTCCAAAGCAATAATATCTGCCTGAATTTCTTTAAACCTCGTAACAAGTGGACCTGTGTACGGTAAGGTAACAGTGCCAATAGCCAGTGAGCTTAGTGCGTCCCAAGGAGAAGTACCACTGGTGCTCACGTAGTTCATTAAACGTTTATACGATTTAGTCCTCCAATCAGCAATCCCACGCCCCAGAAGCCATCTGAGTGCAACACGATCCTCCTTATTTAAAAGCAACTTAAGTATTGCGAAACGTTCCTGTGCTTCGACTGTATCTAAATCCGATTCAGCATAATACGACCTTACAGGAACATCCTTTGTCCTTAGTTTGTTAAATATTGGAGTCGCAAAGATCTCACGTTGCGTGAGAACTATAATCTCACCTGGCGATACCCCACTTTCAACGAGTGCGGCAATTTTTGAAGCGACAGCTTCTGCTTCTTCCTCCGCAGTTCTGTATTGTCGAACTACAATCTCCCCCACTCCTTTAGACTCGAGTTCCACCATCACTCGAGCTGCCGGTCGTCCTGTGTTATGTGCTATAAGCGTATTCGCCATTCTTACTACTGTTGTCGGGCTACGCCTACATTCGGCAATTTGATGTTCCTCTGCGGTATGTAATATAATCCAATCTCGAATTCCATCAGGGTGAGCATGTCTAAAGCTATATATAGACTGATCATCATCTCCTATAACACAAATAGATCCTCTCTCTCCTAAGAAATGTAAAACGTCTTGCTCAGCTCTATTTAAATCCTGATACTCATCAACCAGTAAATGTGTGTACTCATCTCTCTCAGGAGCACCTGGGTTTGTCTGTAAATATTGATACAGATGAGGTATGACTTCATCCATTAGCATGGCTTTATGGAATCGAAGCCATAAAACTAACTCATCAACAAATGCCTGATCCTCAGGAGTCCGTGTATACCCTGGCTCCTGTGTCTGCAAGCGAGCCCAAGCTGCGCCATAAGCAAGCACCCTGCGCTTACGCATGTATTTATTACCATGTATATTACTTAAATCAGAGAGTAACGGCTCAAGCTCAAACTTATTCAACGGGCGCGGAGTTCGTCCTAGTGCAGTGAGAACATGATTCCGCATCAATATAGACATAGCTAAACTATGTAAAGTCTTACCCTTCAACGAATCAGCGCCGTTAACTCCTAAGGACACTAGTTCGCGATGAAGATCCTCTGCAGCGATACGAGTAAAGGTTACAGCTAATACCTGATTCGGTCTGACTTCCTCGACCTCTAGAATGCGTGCGACACGACGCTTCATAGCAAACGATTTTCCAGTACCAGGACCCGCCAAAACGCGAATACGGTTGTGCGTTGACGCCGCTATTCCATGCGCAGGAGTCCCATTTTCTAATTCATCATTCCAAGCCATGCTTGAGTATACACATAAATAAAAGACTAACTCAACTTAAGGAAGCAAAAGAAAAATCACCCCATTTTTGAGTGATTTTTCTTTCTGGTTACTGCTCTCAGCAGGTATGTAATTTTCGGAATAGAACTTGTGACTTTGACCATAATTTCAGGAGTCTAGGACACCTTATTTAGACATCTTTATTTTCAAAAAACCTTGGAAATAAAGCGTCTCGGTCTGTCTCACTAAGCTGCTGCCGGACTAGGACTCGAACCTAGATACCATGCTCCAGAGGCATGTGTCCTACCATTAGACGATCCGGCAATGTTTTACTACTTTACTACTTTTTTACTCAAAACTCT
>CAZNKJ010000004.1:39253-56572 GCA_964574145.1 uncultured Candidatus Saccharibacteria bacterium | reverse complement strand
TTCCATCGTTAGGGCCATAGAGGAGACCTGACGGGGTGGTTGTACCTGTGCCACCGTAGGCAACAGAGATGGAAGAAGTGGCAGAGACTGCTCCGTTGATTGCCTGCAGTGGTCCGTTTAGGGAACCTAGTGTTAGACCGTTTGTTCCACTTACCGTTAGAGCTGTGGTTGAAGCGTATGGGAATGTTGATGCTGCTGTTGTTGAGGTTGAGGTGAAGATACTTGCTGTTACTGTTCCATCAAACACTCCGTTACCTGCTACAGAGAGTTTGGAGTATGGGGAAGTGGTGCCGATGCCGATGTTGCCGGAAGAGTCTACTGTTAATAAATTACCAGCAGTACCCCCGTTACTCGTAATTTGGAAATAATCTCCGGACTGTGAAGAAGCACCAATGATTTGGACTAGATTTCGAACGGCTGTATCGTTGACGACTTCAAATAGAGCGGTGGCTACCGGTGTGTCTGTGTAAGTATTGTTTGTTATGGTTGTGTACTCTGAATTAAATTGTAACCGATCAAGTGGTGCGTCTGCCCCGTAGGTACCTCCCATAAAGGTGGCGTTATTATTGAGTCCTGTTTTAATTTGAAAGTATGAAGTTGTCGTGTTATCAGCCCAAGCAAGGCCATTTGCGACAATTCTTAACTGACCATATGTACCACCACCCATACCTTCAAGTATTAAACCTTGTCCGTCAGTAGGATTGTTAATAGAGGCATTTGACCCAGACGAATTAATACTCAAAAGAGCGGTTGGACTCGCCGTCCTAATCCCAACCCTCTCATTCGTAGTGTCTACATTGAAGATAGGAGTGCCGCCATTGGTGTCTAGAATTTGGAATCCTGTGGTTGCGTCTACTGTGTTTTGGAAGATAAGTTGGTTGCCTGTTGGCGCTACTGTAAGGTCGCCACTGTTGTTTACGGTAAGTGACGTGTAGTTGGAGGCGTTGTAGCCGAGGCGGAGTTGTTCTGTTGTGCTAAGTGAGTGCAAGCGAGCGCCAGGCGTTGTGATTCCGATACCCACATTTCCAGTTGACCTGTCATAAATCAACCCACCCGAACCCACATTAAGTCCACCCCCAAACGTACTCGTCGCAGTCGTACTCGTCGCGGTGAAGTACCCCGCTATTGCTTCATTACCAAGAGTTGATGAACCTTCCACGGATAGTGCGTATGTTGGAGACGATGTCCCCACACCCAAGTTAGTCCCATCAAAGACAAGTGAGGAGGAGTCTGTGAGAGAGGTTCCACCAGAGTTGGTGAAGATAAGACGGTTAGCGTTTAGTGATGACTGCGTGTCTGTTAATCCTACAAATGTTGATACTCCTCCTCCAGCTCCACCGTTGTCATCAGAACATACCACTACTCCATCTGCTCCTATTGTTAGTTTTCCTCCGTTGGTTAGAGAAGAACAGTCTAGAGTGTTGATGGCTAAACCTTGGGATGCAATTTGAATACCTGCAAATGTGCTTGTTGCTGATGTCTTAACACGGTTTACGTTAATACCTCCTGCTAGAGTACTTGTGGCTGTTGTTGTGCCTGTGAAGTACCCCGCTATTGCTTCATTACCAAGAGTTGATGAACCTTCCACGGATAGTGCGTATGTTGGGGAGGTGGTGGAGATGCCGAGGTAATTACTAGCCGTAAAGACAGAAGTCAGTACTCCAGAATTATTGTACAAGTCAATAATGTTTGCAGTTTGTCCTGAGATAGGAACAAGAGCTAACGTGGTAGTACCAACCGCTCCGGAAAGAATAGAAAGTTTTGCATATGGTGTGGTTGTGGCGCCAATTCCAACTCGGTCGCTTGTCGTAGCAAGCGTGACACTACCAATACCATCTGTACTCCAGCCTCCCGCAGTGCTTACCCCCAAACTAGCAATGGCTCCGCAAACAACACTCCCGTCAGCATCCGTTTGTAAAGCAGTTGACCCCGAACAAGAAGCTATTGAAGCAATTGTAAGACCTGCGGTTGTACGAACTGCCCCGATACCAAACCCTCCGGTTACATAAGTGTTGCCCGTTACAGCCAAATCAGTTGAGGGCGAACTCGTTCCTATACCAACTCTACCATTTTCCAAAATAGCAAATAGGGAAGTTGAAGCGCTATTTACAAACTCCGCAAGTATGGAAGACCCCGTTCCGCTTCCCCATACAGAAAGTTTTGAATAAGAAGTACTCGTCCCCACTCCCAAGTTTCCACTTGAATAATCGTAAACCAAACCACCAGAGCCAACATTAAGCCCTCCGGCTATTGTGCTTATTGATGTCCCGGTAATTGATAATTGTGGCGCTTTTAGAAGCGTTCCATCAAATGTAAAGTCAGCACTTCCAGTAATCTTAGACCCAAGACTGTCCGTAAAATTAACAGAATTTGCAATAAGTGTAGATAGGGTATCAGACAATCCCAAAAAAGTAGAAACTCCTCCACCACTCCTGCTTACACTACCTCTTGCAGAAATAATAGGATTCTGAGGAGTCCCACTAATGGTAATGTTTCGACCAGCTTGAATTGAGTTAAGTATATTAGAAGCAAATACGCGACCACGTCCAGCATTGATGTCAGCCCCACCTGTATTAATCCCTCTACTTGCAGTAAGCAGTCCTGTAAACATAGAAACCCCTGCGACAGACAACGGTCCACCAACCCTAGTACTTCCTCCGACAGATAATGCTCCTCCAACTGTTCCAGTATTACCTACACTAATATCATCCCTAACAATTATGGAAGTATTCACACCAAAAACAAAAGGTCCTTTCGTTGTAGTCCCGACCTCACTTGCAATCGCTTCAACTACTACTGGTAATTTACTTCCGGCGTTACCATCTATATTTTTGGTCTCTTGTACTGTTTGCGTTCTATTTGCTAAATCTTCAAACCGAGTAACTACCTCCTTGTCTTTGGAATTAAAGAAAAAAGTAAGAGAGGTCTCAACAGCCGACCGTGCGCTCTTAGTTAAGTCCGTTAGAAAAGAAGTTAATGTGCTAAAGACATTGGCTGTCATTTCTACAGAATTATTAGACTGTGTATATATAGATGTTTTTTTGCTAACATCGACACCAAAGGTCTCAGAGAAAAAAGACGAGGACAACTGAGAAAGAGATTCTGACATTGGTACAACCGCGCGATAGACATAATCAAAAGCCGCATTTGCATAACGATTATTTTGAAATACAAAACTTGTAAAGATCACCACAATCACCGTAGACATGATAACTGCAAATCCTATCGATCGAGGAAAAAATTTTACTACAGGGAATAAGGAAAGTGTCTTGAACTTACCAACTTTTTCTGCAACATTCGCTATACCTTTTTTTGACACCACCGGCCTATCCTCTTCAGTAGTAGAAGAATCCTGATATTCTATCTTACGAATTTCAGATAAAATCTCTTTTTGATCATTCTTTTTATCCTTATGGTTTTGTAAGAAAACATTCAATGACCCTTCTTCTACATGCCACGCCTTATCTATTTTTTTACACTTAAGATTATCAAGCCTACAAAGGCGTGAAATATACGCAACAGAATATCCAGCCTTTGATGCTGCGTCTCTTGAATGAAGAAATTTTTTATCTGAAAAAGGTTCTGGCATTGCAATCAAGTAAAATGAATTATCTATATTTTACAGCCTTTTTTTGTTCAAGTAGTAAGTTTCAACTAAATAATTGTGGATAAATAAATTATCTCACTAGATGGAATTCACGAGACTTCAAACAAAGAAAATATTAAAAATATTTTTTAAAATTTCATAATAAAAAAGAAAAGAAACTTATTTTATAGATCAGAGAAACTCTCCTTTAAATTGTGCGGAAACAAGGGCTTAAAGAGTAGGTAAAAGGTTTAAAAGAGGTCTTCATCTTCACCGTAGCAGACTCTAAGTAGAACCGACCATAGAACTTCTTGAACTTCAATTAAAAACTTCTTAGAATCTTCAACTAATTCAATATTGCTAACTTAGTGAGACTAAAAACATCTCGCTTTAAAAGAACATCTCGTTTAAACAAGATGCTCTAAAAAACACTTTCCTACAAAAACCTTGACCAATAGACACCAAAAACATTAAATCTAACTCCCTGTAAAATTGACAGTGACTTCCCTATTTAAATCCTTTAATCAGTAAGTATCAGTAAGTTTTGTCTACATAACAACATACAATATACTCAAACAGTCAAGATACTCTGCCTTTCTTAACAAAAATAGACCCGCATGGCATCTTGCCAAATTTTCTAGGGTCTTGTTAAGTAACCATTGGGTACCAAATAATTTTATCTGAAAAACCATAGTTGCTTTATTACATCTACGTGACTTATATCAAATTAAATATGTATTTAAATACGTATTTAAATTGATATAATTTTCGTTCAAGTAAGAACCTTCTCTAATTGAACTAGCTATAGTCTTTGCAGTATTTTTGTTCAACAAGTATACTAACCTACTAATTCTTCTTTTTTATTAATACTTGTTCTTAAATACTTAAGCTGTCTCAAACCACTTATCGACAGCAGTACCTAAAAATCGCTAACAAAGAAATATGGCCAAGAATTAATAGAATAAAGATTGAAAAAAAGTATGTAGGTGAGATAATCAACTGGTATCCGCTTAAACCAGCGCTATATAGCGCTGGTTTAGAAAGTCTGAGTAACTCTTCATGTCCTAAGTCTCATAGATCTACGGTATAGTTCCTGTTTGTGTATCTACTTTTTAAAACCAATTATTCTTCAATTAAAAAACGTAAACATAAAGACCTTACTCTATCCTTTATTATATGAATTTCTCGCCTATTCGAACTCGTTTAGACGAGTTATATTTCGGCATAAACAGTGAGCAAGTTTCCTTTCACACTTAAGACAGCATTATCGTATTGAAAAATTTCTTCTTTCAGCCCGGTGCGAATAATTATTGGTTTGTTTTCTACCATAGTCACAAAGTTCGCATGCTCTGGAAGTACGTCAAACACCCCCGTACTGTTTTCTGAGGAAACACTCTGAGCCTTACCCTCCCATATCAAACGATTTGGGCTATTTATTATCACATCTAATTGTTGTGGGATCATATTTTTATTCATAATAACAAACTACAACAAAGTTAATTTCTTAGTGTCTCCTATATATAAAAACTTCTCTGGTAGGATTGAATCAAACTTACCTTCAAGTATTCCTTCAACATCATTGATAACATCTTCACGATGTACAAAAACTCCTGGCCTACCTGTGTGAGTTTCTAGTGTGAAAAAAGGCTGTGTCATGTAATTTTGCAAACGCAAAGCCCTTTCATAGACTTCACGATCCTTAGCTGACAACTCCCCCTCACCTATTATTGTTACTACTCGCACAAGACGGTTATACTGGTTTAATAATTCGATTGCTGCTACTAATACTTTATAATGCTTATCTCCTATAAAACCTCTATCCAAAACAGAAGACTTTGACTTAAGTAAATCAATGGCAGGGTATCTTCCCTGTTGGCTCTGCTCTCTGGAAAGAATTACTACTGCCTCAAAATATGGGGTAGAAGCCGCGACAGCTGGGTTTGAAAGCTGATCGGCCGGCACATATACTGTTTGTACAGAACTTATTGAGACCCCCTCCCTACTGACAAGTCTATTTTCAAATTGAGCTATCTCTGTTTGAAGAGTAGGTTGATATCCAAATTCGGATGGGATCTCTTCAAGAAGAGTTGAAAGCTCACTACCAGCCTGAACAAAGCGGAAAATATTATCTACAAAAAACAACACGTCTTTTTTTTCTTTATCGCGGAAATACTCCGCCAAAGCTGCAGCTGCCCAAGCTATCTTAAAACGAACTGCAGCATTTTCATTAATATGTCCAATCAATAAAGAGGTCTTTTGCAGAGTGTCTGTTTTTTTGAGAGATTCCCACAACTCATGACCTTCACGTATACGTTCCCCTATCCCAGCAAAGACGGAGACTCCTTCATGCCCTGCGTTAAGGTTACGTATAATCTCTGTCATAAGAGTTGTCTTCCCTACTCCAGCGCCACCAACCAAACCGAGCCTTCCTCCTTTTAAAAGTGGTGTAAAAAAATCAATAACTTTAATACCTGTCTCAAGCAGCTTTATTTCTTTTTGACCAGAATATGAAATCGTGGAAGAAGATGAGCTATATATAGGACTCATCGTCTCTTTACTAATTGGTGGACCTCCATCAACAGGATCTCCATATAGATTCATCGCCCTACCTAAAACAGATCTGCCGACTGGAATCGTCAACTCCCCTCCTTGGGTAATTACTTTCATATTCCTATATATAGCTTCATGAGGAGATAGCAACAAACAATATAGTAAATCTTTTCCGCGATATGAGTGGACTTCAAGACGTATACTTTTATCTTCTCTAGTGGAAAGCAATTCCCGCAAAGAAGGGCGGTTCTCGCTCTCGCACATAACAAGCACGATTTGCCCTCGCACTCCACTAATACGTCCTACAAACTGTTCTTTTATACTCTCCATTTTTTTATCGCAGAAAACGATTCTAGTAATCGCATACTATTAAAACTTTCCACTCCTCGTCGCAACTCATCTCGTACATGCCGAAGAGACTCATTAGCCTTCTCCTCTGCTACACTCATAGCAATAAGCCTAGAAGCTGTACGAGCAAGCTCTGACTCAAGCATAGCACGCTGGAAAAGAAGGTAACGTACTCTGGTCTCAAAAAAATGTAATATCTTTGGTAGTTCTGGCTCAAATATATAGTCAATTTTTTCTATATCATCACCTACTATGTTTTCATTTATTTGCGGAGTGTGAGTTATATCAAGCACCGATACATTCTGTGTGAACACATTCACAAAAGATGGGTGAAAAACATAGACTTGACCATATTCCGAAACAGTCTTCAAAAACTGACGCATCTCTTTTACAGTTGGACGATCTCCTTCAAATGAAAAATAAGACACTCTATCTTTTTCTTCGGGATAATTACTCATAAAAACTTTTCCAGTATTCCCTATAACAACACAGTCTCGTTTTGTAACTCGCACATGCTCAAGAAATGTTTCCATCACATCCGAGTTTATAGACCCATAAAATCGTGAATTTGAAGTAAATGCTACAGAAATACCCTGTACCTTAGTTGCTGTTTCGTTGTTCTTAATATCCCCACGCAACAATGCTGACTGTTTAACTAAGTGGTAAAGTTCACTTATGTCTGTATAAAACAAACGGTTCTTTTCAAAAGAAGATCGCAGACGACTAATATTTTCTGCACTCACTTCAAAAAGTGCCCCTGTTATAAACCGAATGGTCTCCAATTCTTCCAGTTCTTCTTTTTTTACATCTTCTATTGTTGACATGCTGACTCAAAGTAAGGCAATACTGCTTCTAGTCTTTTTATAAACTGCTCAAGAGAGACTGTGCCTCTACTTGCACTTGTCACAACCGGCTCTAGAGAACGACTCTTTTTAATAACCTCCATCAAAGATTTTTTATTTTTTTCCGCAAAAGCCACATCATACTTATCAAAAAACGTCGTAAAAACTAAAGAGAGTAGTATAACTTGTTCTTCTTTACCAACCGAAAGTAAAGGTTCTTGTTTTAAAAAAACTCTCATAATTTCTCCTCGCTGGATAGTTTGTCTCGTTCTTTCTGAGAGCTGAGTACCAAAACGACTATAGTCACGTTGCTTTTCATACTCTGCTAGAAGAGACTGAGCCTTTATGGATAGCTGTTTTGCTAAATTACTCTGAGCTCTTCTTCCTACACGAGTAACAGAATTATTCGGAAGCACAGCGGGGAAATACCCTTCTGAATGATATGCTGAGGAAAAAAATAAATGTCCATCTGTGGCTGCCATAAGATTTGTAGATACTAGATTACTAATATCTTCTATATTAGTTTCAAGAACCGGTAAAACTGTAATGCTCCCACCTCCAACTTTTTTATTAAAATATCCCGCTCTTTCCAACAAATGAGCATGCTGGTAAAACATATCTCCTGGATAAGACTCCCTTCCAGGAATACGCCCGGAAAGAAGAGATATTTCACGTAAGTACTTCGCGTGTGTACCCAAATCATCAAGAACTAAAAATACATTTAATCCTTTTTTAGAGAAATGTTCTGCTATAGAAAAAGCTACTGTAGGATTTAAATACACCATAGGCGCAGGCTCATCAGAAAGAGTAGAAACTACGATAGTCTTAGCATTTCCTTTTTCTGAAAAAATACGAGACGTTACATCTTCTATATAAGAAAGCGGGCGTCCTATAAATGCATATATACATATAATATCAGTGCCTCTATGATGAGCTATTGCGCTTTCAAGAAAAACCGTTTTTCCACTTGAAATTGGCCCGACAACCAACTGACGTTGTCCTTTTGCTATTGGGAGCAATATGTCAACAATTGGCATACCCGTATAGAGCTGTTCTGTCATCGTTGCTCGCGCACTCATTCCAGGAGCGCTACTACGCAAACGAAGAGAGTCTTTACTAGCCTGTAACTCGCCCTTACCGTCAACAGGATCTCCGAGCGAATTAACTACACGTCCAAACAGATGTTCGCCAAAAGAGAAATGTATTCCAGCAGGATGGATCGTAAATCTATCTCCTGCCTCTGTGTCTCCACGATCAAGAAGCAAAGCTTCAATTTCGTCTTCATCAAGAGCTGTAACTAATGCGCGCTCACCTCTCTCACTTACAATAATGTCATCTATACGCACAGACGGGAAACCTTCAAGTTTAAGAAGGTATCCCTTAGCCTCAGTAACAAACCCTGTTTCTCCTTCAACAAGATGATGAGTATGTGTTTTTGTGACAAAATCCATATATTATATACGTAACTTTTATTTTTCCTTCTCCATTCGCGAATGGAGAAGGTGATGTATTTCTTTCTGCTGTTTATTGAAAAAATGAGAAAGAGAAAAATCATGCAACCTGTCTTCCCAAACAAACTGACAACCTACAGATAAAGACTGATCTATATCTATATCAAGTAACATTTTCTTATCTATTTCGCTACGCACCCATTTTCCTATTTCAACAATGTTCTGTTCTGGTAAATCAACAGGAATAACAAGCGGAAACACAGAAAGCTCCTTAATATCTTCTGAGACAGAGTCTAATACCTTATAAAAAGAATCACGAGAAAATAATTTCCAAAAATCTTCAGAAAAAGTCTTTAACAACGCTAAACCTTTTTGCTCTACACTACCTTCACTCTCCCATTCTTTAATAAGTGATTTGTCTACTTCAGATCGATCTTTGGTAAAAAAAATAAATTCCAAAAATTCTTTAATAATCCCGACCTTATGCAATAACTCAGAATGAGTATAAGAATTTTGAAGAAGTGTTTGTAAAATTCGTTCATCCATACTTTTTATCTCCCAAAAATTCCGTCCTTTTTTGCCTCCATTAGTGCGGCTCTGATAATTTCTTCATGCTCAGTAAAAGAAAGCGAACGGTTCAGGGCAACTCTAGTGGTTTCTTCAACTAGATCAACAATTTGTTTATCAAGAAGGGACAGACGTTCTGTACGATATTCAACAATAGCCTCTTTGGCTTCTTTCATCTCTCCTTCTATTACCTCACTAATGTGGTGCCTAACATCTTCTAACAAACTCTTACTCTCGCTTTTAATATTAGAACTCAGTACTAAAAATTCTTTTTTTATGGACTCCCTTTCTTGCTCCAATACTTTTTTCACTGACATCACCTGCTCTTTTAGAGCTTCATCTGCATCTGTCATATTTTTCTTTAAACCCCCTACAATCTCTTGAGCTATACGCTGTGTGGATTGTGTCTGTTCATGAAGAAGTTCCTTACTGTTAGTTGCTATATCTTCAACTTGTTTTATATATTCGTTCCTAAGATGTTCATTCTCCTCCTTCCGATCAACAAGAAGTTTCCCTGCCTCCATTTCTGCCTTAGTACGTATAGCACGCGCTTGCTCTGAAGCATCTTTGAGCATATGATCTGCTTCTGACTGCGCTTTTTTAATAACTTGATCATATACAGGATACGTAAGATTACGAACTTTTGCTCCAAACTGGAAAACTACAACTACCAAAATTACAACAACAACTATGACCAGAATCAACACAAAGAGAATTAATGGAGCAAGTTGTAATGTGAAAATGGATTCCAGAAAAAATTGAGTAGCATTCATAAATTATAATAATTGAAATTTCTTATATCTTATACATAGCGTAGCATTCAAAAACGATACATAGCAACATGAAAACTACCCTTATATGGGTAAAAGTAATATAGCAAAGCTAACTAGTAGTCCTCCCACACTGATTAATATAATTAACACTGCATTAAGTATCACCATGGACTGAATAGAAGACTTTGCTAAAGGATTACGTCCAACGGAAACTATCCCATCTTTTATATTCGGTCCGAAATTTCTAAACGCGACATATAAAGACCCTACAGCAATAAAAGCGGCTAAAATATATTGAACTATATTTAAGACAGTCGCTTCTGTAACTCCAGTGTTGACAGTCTGTTTACCAGAAAGGGTTGCCACTGCCTCCTTCATTGTCCCAATACTAAGCAAGACCTGCACAGAACCCTCTACTACAGAATTTTGTGGCACAGTACTGGTTCCGTTCTCGACAAACTCTCCAGAGAAAGAATCCAACGCCACTCCTATTATGTATGTATCTGCATCACCTGCTCGTCGCCCTTTACCAGCTACCGAAGAAGATGTTATGTAGTCACCTGCAACTATAGGACCATTTATTGTGGTTACATTTACCATAACTTCACCAGTACGAACTATCGGCAATTCACCAGAACCTTTTTTGTACAAAACAAAAACTGGTTCTAAAGAAACTACACCAAAAAGATTTTTATCATTGTTTTCTTTTGAAAGAAAATACCGTTGAGCTTCCGGGTCAAATGAGACTATATCTCCCGAAACTGTCGTACCTTCTGAAATTAAATAGGTCTTTGCGATATCAGAGCTTCCTGACTGCGCTTGAACATACAAAACTGGAGTTAAAAAAAACAATACGAACAACGACAATAATGCCAACCTACTACATAGACGAAAAAACTCCACGTTCATATTCATACCTGTATAGTATAAAACATTGTGAAAAATAGTCTAAATAATATTAATTATAATCTTTACTTATTTTTAGCGAAATAATAGATTAAATTAAATATTATCTATAAAGGAATACTATGCAGAATACATCTCAAACCCAAAATAAGCATCAGCCACACAAAACGGACTTATTATTCCTATTTAAATAAGACCTATTTTTTAAATTTAAACAGACTATTAAAATGGATTAAGAATAGAGAAGTTCGCTAACCAAATATGGTTAAGAGGTTTGTATTTAAGACTATCTCGTTTTATCGAGAAACAATACAGCTGTTGCAAGCAATTTACCGACAACTTCTGGAATCCTGATAGATATTTTCTCACCGCTTAAGACATAAATATCATTATCTCTTACATAAGAACTAGATCGATCTATAAAAGCAAAGCTAAGCAAAACAACAAACAACACACCTGCGGTAAAGTATAGCGGTGTTAGGACTAAAGATTTTGGACATTCTTTTTCTATATTCTTTTTATTTTTTTGCGGAGGATTATACGAAGCACTAAGTTCCTTATATGCCACACCTGCAACTTTTTTCGATTGAGAGTCAGCAGACACTTCCAAACCCTTACTATTACTCATTGACGTTTTTTTTCTCTCTATTTTGATTTGGGTGCCTGTTTCAGGTTCACTTTTTTTTATTTGAAGTTTTGGAAACAATACAGCATCATCTTTCTCATATTTAAACTCAAACAAAGAATTGAGTAACTCTTGTTTATGTACCTGCTCCTGTTTATCTACATAACGAGATGCCACTTCTTGTAAAGACCCGCTTTCTTCCTCTACTTGGTCAACATCCCAGACACTACTATCAATAACAGGGTCTCCTTGATAAGTTTTATAATGCTCTTTAAGAGCACCCTCTTCTATATACCAACTCCTCCCAACCATCTTTGCTGGGAGAACATTCGCTCTGCACAACTGACCTATATAGTCTTTTGTGTACCCAGAAATCTTAGCAGCACGTTTAGACGAGATGTATTCCTTTCCCTCTAGTGTGAGACTTTCCATAACTTCTAGTATACGAGATACAGGCACTCTTTGCACAGTAACTATCCTGTGGATAGTGGCTCACTTTTTTTAAGCTCACGTTCAAGAAGTTTTTTAAGCATAGATGGATTAGCTGATCCTTTTGTAACCTTCATCCCCTGCCCAACCAGATATTGTATAGAGGACTCCTTTCCTGCTTGATAGTCTTTAACAACTTGTGGATTTTCTACAAGGACATTTCTAATAACATCAATTAGATCTTCTTCATTGCTTTTTTGCAACAACCCCAAACTCTCTGCCAAACTTTCTGGATCCCCACCCTCTTTCATTATGTGCGCCAAAATATCCTTAGCTCCACGAGAAGAAATTTTGTCATCGGAAACCATTTTGACCAGACTAGCCAGACCTTTTGATGTGATATTTTCTAAACCACTATCTCCAAATTTTGCGACAAGTCCTGCAATATCCGATCCAATGTAATTGGCTATTAGCTTCGGCAAATTTGGTTCTAACTTATAGACTTCGTCAAACATTTTTCCATATCGCACATCTGCAATAAACATCTCTATATATTCCTGATTCATTTTAGCTTCTGGAGCGTCCGTATTTTTTCCTATATCTTGATACCTTTTACGCTTCTCCCATGGAAGTTCCGGAAAATCTTGTTTTAGAGCTTCTTGTGAAAATTCTAACTCTTCTGAAATCTTCAACTTTGGAATATCCGGATCACTGAAATAGCGATAATCATGAGAATCTTCTTTTAAACGTTGCGCAAACGTTTGCTGTTTGTCTTCGTCCCAACCACGCGTTTCTTGCACAATAATACCTCCTTCGTTTAACTTCTTACTCTGACGAGCTATTTCATAAATTATAGCTTTTTCTACTACACGAAATGAGTTGAGATTTTTAACCTCAACTTTAGTACCCAAATGGTCATCACAACTTACAGACACATTAGCTTCCACACGCATCTCTCCTTTTTCCAAGTTTGCGTCACCTGCCCCCAGACAACGCAACAAAAGCTGAAGCTCTCTAGCAAAAGCTCCCGCCTCCTCTGCTGAGTGCATGACAGGCTCTGTTACAAGCTCCATCAGGGACACACCCGCGCGGTTAAAATCTAAAAGACTATATGAAGAGTCACCCTTCGGATGAGTAGACCGCGCAGTGTCTTCTTCTAAGTGAATCCTAGTAAGTGCGACGGAGTCCAACTCTCCACCAGAAACAAGCGGGTAAGCATATTGGCTTATTTGGTATCCCTTAGGGATGTCAGGGTAAAAATAATTCTTTCGATCAAACTCAGTGTAATCAGCTAATTTACCTCCAACAGCTAGACCCATGCGAAGAACATGCTTTATTGCCTCTTTGTTAATTACAGGAAGTGTCCCAGGGTGCCCCATACATACAGGACATATATTCCAGTTGGGATGTTTTTCATCAGGATCATTTTTTGAATCGCAGAAAAGTTTAGTCCTAGTCTTTAGTTCAGCGTGTACCTCAAGACCGATTGTAGCTGTATAGCTCATAGGCAGTTATTGTAACAAATTCACTCTACAACGTCAGCATTCTCTCCTTGATTCTTAGTATGCAATTTTGTTTCTCTGAAAAAATAGTATGTCGCTAATATAAAAACAACAACAGCCAATGATGCCAATATCAACAAATTCTTATAGTTCTCTTGTGCAAATGCCACTCCTCCGTAAGAAAAAAGGAAAGAAAAAGGAGCAATGCCGATAATGGTCGCTATTGTATATTTAAAAACAGACATTGAACTAACAAAACCAACAACATAAGACAAAATATCCACCGGAATAATCATACGCAAGAAGACAAGTCCCCAAAATGTAAGATTTCCAGGAATTCGCGATTCGTACCGCTCAACCGTTTTAAGAGATATAATTTTTGAAAGAGCTGGTCTACCTGCATATCGAGCTAATAAAAAAGCTACTACTGCTCCAGCACTCCATCCCACCACCACATAAAAGGTCGTCAATAAAGGTCCAAAGAATGGAGAAACAGCCGGAACAATTGGCAATACTGCAATTGGAGCAACTACTACGGCTATAAACATAGTAAAAATAAAGAAAAAGACACTGATGAGATTGTTTCCATCAATAAACTCCTTAAGAAAAATTACAATATCTTTTGATAAAAAAACAGAAACAAAAAGAAGAACAATGAAAGACCAAAAGAAGATACTTACATACGTATCGCGACTAATCTTCATAAGAATTTATTCAACTAAAAAACGATTACCAACCCAACTTACAGCCGACACTATTAAAGTGCCTAAAAGCGCTGGAATAAAACCATCAACGGTAAAACCATCAATAAAAGAAGCTACAAACCAAAAAAGAAGGGCATTGACTACAAATATAAACGATCCTAATGACAATATAGTCACAGGCAACGTTAACAAAACTAGAACAGGACGTATAAATAAATTAACAAATCCAAGAAAAATAGCGGAAATAAATACAGCATACAAGCCAGAAATCATAATCCCTGGGATAATATGAGCTGACAGAAGCAATGCCAACATTACTATCAAAACCTTTGTTATTATTTTAAGCGCCATTTTTTATCATTCGTTAGGTTATTATATAAATAGCTAAAGCAATTTCCATTTCCCACCTTCTATCAACAGTTGCGCTTTTTTATACTTCATCTGTTTTTTTTCTTTACCATCCGTGACATACACAAGCTCATTACGACCAATCTTTTGATGTCTTTCTAATGAAGACTGTTGTTCTTCTGAAGAAGACCCGCCAATCAGTTGCGCTTTTTCATGCACAGCAGTTAATTTATCCTCTTCTGGTAAGGTCGTGTTAGAAACAGCTATTTCTCCCATATTTGGAAGATGGGTAATGATCATATTATTAGTTGCCTCCTGCATCTCATTAAAAAGACGTAAACCCTCTTTTCTATATTCCACAAGAGGGTCTCTCTGACCATACGCGCGTAAATTCACACTTCCGCGAGTATACTCCATAACCTCTAAGTGCTCTACCCACAGAGTGTCGATTGACTGAAGAATCAACCGTCGTACAGAAAAATAGAAAGAATCTTCCCCTAGTTCTGCTTTCTTTTTCTTAATGAGGTCTAAGGTTTTCTCTTCTATACCTAGGGATTCTTCAAGCAAGGAATCCAACTCTTCCTTGTCTCCAAGAAGAGCTACTCTGCGTTTTGTATACACTGCTTTTCGCTGACGATTAAGTATGTCGTCATACGCTAACACTTGTTTACGTGAATCAAAATTAAAACCTTCTATTTTAGTTTGTGCTGTCTCAAGCGAACGAGTGATAAGAGAATTTTCTATAGGCTGATCCTCTGGAATACCGAAACGTCCCATCATCTTTTTTATAGTATCTGCGGCAAACACTCGCATTAAACTATCTTCTAAAGACACAAAAAACTGAGTCTCGCCCGGATCACCCTGTCTGCCTGAACGTCCACGAAGCTGATTGTCAATACGTCTCGCCTCATGTCTTTCTGTCCCTAATACAAAAAGTCCTCCCAATTTTTTAATTTCTTCATATTTTTCCTCTGTTGTCGGATTACCACCCAACTTAATGTCTACTCCTCGTCCAGCCATGTTGGTTGCTATAGTAACTAATCCTTTCTTACCAGCTTGGGCAATCACTTCCCCCTCCTGTTCATGTTTTTTCGCATTAAGCACCTCATGCGGAACCCCTTCACGTAAAAGATAAGATGAGAGAAGCTCATTTTTTTCAATTGAGACGGTACCGATTAATACAGGTTGGCCTTTTCCATGTAGCTCTTTAACTCTGAGAGCTATCGCCTTAAATTTTCCCTGCTCTGTTTGAAAGATTAAATCATTTTGGTCTATTCGTTGCGGTTCAACATTAGTAGGTATCACAATAGTTTCAAGTCCATAGACTTTATAAAATTCCTCAGAAGAAGTTTCTGCAGTACCAGTCATGCCAGAAATTTTCCCATATAAACGAAAATAATTTTGAAATGTAACTGAGGCAAATGTTCGTGACTCTCGCTGAATAGACACTCCCTCCTTTGCTTCAATTGCCTGGTGTAGTCCCTCAGACCAACGCCGTGACGGTTGTAGACGTCCAGTAAACTCATCAACTATAACCACCTGACCGTCTCGAACTACATATTCTTTGTCTTTCTTAAACAAAGCTTTTGCTCGCAACGCAGTTTCCAAATGATGGACATATTTAATACCTTTATCGGTATAAATATTATCTATACCAAGTATTTTTTCAGCCAATTCTATACCATCGTCGTTAAGAGTAACTGCGCGAAGTTTCTCGTCTACGGAGTAATGTTTATCTTCATGAAGATCCTTCACGACCACAGAAAAAGTCTCGTATAGATTTTCTGATTCTTCTGCAGGTGCAGAAATAATGAGTGGAGTCCTGGCCTCATCAATTAAAATAGAATCGATTTCGTCAATAATTACATAATTATATTCTCTTTGTCTGACTTTCTCTTTTTCATATTCCAAATTATCACGTAAATAATCAAACCCAAATTCGTTATTTGTACCATAAGTAATGTCTGCCTTGTACGCTTCTCTACGAGATGCTGGGCGAAGGAATTCATGTATAACCTTAAAAGATCCTTCTTCATCACGAATAGCATCTTTTTCTGTATGCTTAGGATCATAAAGAAAAGATGACTCACTATTAAGTACCCCTACTGAGAGACCTAAAAAAGAATACACTTGCCCCATCCATACAGCATCGCGTCTAGCTAAATAATCATTAACTGTGACCACATGCACCCCTTTTGCAGTCAAAGCATTTAAATAAGCGGGCAATGTTGCGACTAATGTTTTCCCCTCACCTGTTCGCATCTCGGAAATACTACCTTGGTGTAAAACAATACCCCCAGCAAGCTGTACATCAAAATGACGTTGGTTTAAGGTTCTCTGAGCAGATTCACGTACAAGCGCATAAGCGTATGGAAGAATATCATCAAGAGACTCTCCTTTACTAAGACGCTCTTTTAAAACATCTGTCTGTTTACGCAAATCTTCATCAGTAAGTTTTCTAACCCCTTCTTCTTGAGCATTAATGCTGGCCACTATAGGGTCAAGTTTCTTGAGCTTTTTTTTATTTTCGTCACCAGTGAGTAAACGTTTAAAAGATATCATACAAAAGAGATAGTATCATATTTAAGACACAAATTCCCCTCCCTAGAACAGGAGGGGAATTTGTTGCTTGAGACTAGAAATCAATCATGTCTCTGGATACGACTTAACGACGCCTCTTCTTTGTCG
>CAZNKJ010000004.1:0-39153 GCA_964574145.1 uncultured Candidatus Saccharibacteria bacterium | reverse complement strand
TCTTTCGCTTAGCTACTTTACGACTAGCTGTGCGCTTCTTTGTCGTCTTTCGCTTAGCTACTTTACGACTAGCTGTGCGCTTCTTTGTCGTCTTTCGCTTTACTACCTTTCGTCGAGTTGTGCGCTTCTTTGTCGTCTTTCGCTTTGTCACTGTCTTACGACGTCTTTTTACCATAGTAACTGTAATGTAATTAATAACGAGAACACAACAACGTCGACCTTAGCTAACTCACACATGCGTTGTGCACTTATACTTCTATTATCGTGTACAAAAAAACCAAGTACAATATTTTTTAGCTAAAAAAAGTGGATAACTTTATTAAAAAAATAATTTAAATTAAAATACAAAAATTAAATTTGTTTTTAAAATTATTTTTTCTGTGTAACAACATGAACCTCAGGTGTAATAACCACCCCGACTTCTTCTCGAACCTGTTTCATTATTCTTTCAGCAAAGAAAACAAGTTCTTGTGATGAAGCCTCTCCGTAATTTACTAAAACCAAAGGTTGGTGTTTAAATATTCCAATGTTCCCATCCCGTATTCCATTCAAACAAAGTACATTATCTAAAATCCACGCAAGAGATAACTTCGTTTGTCCGTCTGGTAATAAAAACATTGGTAACTTTGGATATTTTTTCTTTAATCTTTTACTGTCAGAAGCATTTACAATTGGATTTTTAAAAAAAGAACCAGCCGTTCCCACAACATGTAAATCTGGAAATTTCTGTCTACGAATAGAAACTACTGCTTCCCGCACACTTAGTAAAGTTGGTTTAATTTTTGAAGTCTTAAAATAAATAGACAAGTCTTTGTATAACAGATTAATGTAAGGACGTGTCGATAAAGAAAAACAAACCGCTGTAACAATTAACCCATTTCCCGCAGGAGTTTTAAACAGACTGTGACGATATCCGAAAGAACATTCTTTACTAGTCAATCTTTCTATCTTCCCCGCGAGACTGTTATACACTTCTACCCACTCTATACTTTTTGAAACCTCTGCTCCATAAGCTCCTATATTCTGGACTGGAGAAGCCCCGACTGAACCAGGAATAGCAGATAGATTTTCTAAACCCCAAAGATTTTTCTTTATGGAATCCTGCACAAACTCATCCCAGTTTTCACCTGCCCCAACTATTGCATATGTTTTGGTTCCACTTCTCTCGTAATGTATTCCTTTTATATTCATATGTATCACAAGCCCACTCCACCCTTTATCAGGAAAAAGAATATTAGAACCACCACCAATAACAATAAATGGCTTCTTGCTTTTATCTGCCCAAGAAAGAACTTTTTTTAATTCAGATACTGTGGTTATAGAAATAAAAAAAGCTGCGGGTCCGCCAAGTTTTAGTGTAGTGTACTTACTAAGAGGAATCTGATTGAAAATTTTCATTGCCAAATTACGCCAATATATGGGGAGCGGGTGCGGGCTCCAAAACAAAAGTCTTATATGAGTGCCGCCGCCCCCCACACATTGGAACAATTTCTGTAATTATAACAACTTCACACTTTCACTGTCGAGAGCTAGAGACTATTATTTGTTTACAGACTAAACGTAAAAATCCCCGCCGAAACGAGGATCTTTACGAGACTTTCGTAGAACCACGCATAACGTGGCACTCACACAAATATCGTAACATATATGATAACGAATGTCAAAATCTCACCCCCCTTTTTTTTACACTGCCCTGTCAAAGTCCGCCTTCGACATCTCGACATCTACTAACCAATGTCGAAGGCGGACTTTGACATTGGTGCCTTATCACCTGTAGGTTGAGACGACTTACTGAATAAGAGATTTACCTCGACCCGCTCTGATCTCCTCAATAAATTGTTTGCCTTGCTTCTCGAAACCTGGCTCTAAATTAATCACTTTTCTTATTTCTGCAATGGCTTCTTCATTTCTACCAAGCTGAATCAACGTAGCTGAAAGAGAAAGCAGTATCTTTGCATTTTTGGGATTATTCTTTGCTCGATATTCCCAAATCTCTAGAACTTTATCAAAACGTCCTGTCTTAACATATGCTCCTAAAAGAACTTCATCATCTATAACAGAAACCCCTAATGTGTCTAGACGATGACTTATAATGGGTTTCAATATTTCGTTTGCAAGCTCATCTTGTCCAGAATACAACGCTAGAGATGCGTAATAAATTCTGGATTCATCAGAATCAGGATCTAATTCGTATGTCTTTTTAAAAGCCTTTAAAGACTCCTCGTACTTACCACTATTTAAATAATTAAACGCTAACTGATAATGAATACGCTGCTTGTTGGGAGAAAGTTTAAGCGCCTGTTTTATCTCATCCCGAGCTTTTTCTTGCTGAGAAAATTGATCATAAAGAGACCCTAGGAAGACGTGCAGGCGAGCATCATTAGGAGCATACCTAATTTGTCTTTTTAGTTCTTTTTCGGACAAGGAGAATACTTCCTGTTTCTGCTCAATAGAAGCATTGCTTCGTACCACGGCTATCGCGGTCTGCACTAACTGCTCCGTTATTTCTTGACTACCAAGTCCTCTGGCGCCAGAGGTCAATTCTCGGAATATTTCAGTCCGGTTAGACAAATCAGAAGCAGACAACGCATCAATCACTCTGGTAGCTTTTGCAAGTCCTGTACCATTCAACAAATATACTCCACCAAACATACTCACAATTACTAAAGGAGTAACGAGCCGATGTAAAACTCCTTTTGAAATTCTGAAGCTAGAACACAAACCATTACCCTCTCCAGCTCTAGTTTCATTGTAGACATAGGCCAGTACAGAAAAGAAAAGAATATAACTAACCACATTATCAAAGACAAAAATATTATGAATAAAATACGCCGCCAATAACCCAGTTAAAAGACTGCTTTCTAATATAGAGAAATGGACCCTACTCTCTTTACGCCATAGATAATAAAGTGTGGCTAAGAAAATAGAAAGATAAGTAAGAAGCCCCAACGCTCCACCAGCAATTAACCAGTCAAAAAATATATTGTGTGCTCGATCAAACCACGGTTCATCCTTATACAAAGACGGGTCGTAATATTTATTAAAGACATAATTAAAATTCTCCTGACCCCATCCTAAAACAGGACGTTCTTTAAATCCCTCAAATGCCATGGACCATATAGTAAAACGAGAAGACCCTTCAGAGAGAGAAATGCTTGCTAGACGAGAAAGTACTAAACCATCTTTTACAAAACTAGTATTTCTTGCAATAAAGAGAGATGTTACCGCCAGTAAAACAACCATAATAAACACAAAGGATACTTTACGTAACTGTTTATATTCTCTACCAAAGATAACTATAAGTAACGACGTGAGCAACAAACCACCAACCAAACCTAGAATCGCACCTCGAGTAGCGGTCTCAAAGAGAATATATATTTGTAGAAAAATCGCACCAATATAAAAATAACGCACAAAAGACGCCCCACGCCATTTAATCAAAAGAAGAGCTGTAATAAATACATGGAAAATCATATAAACCGCCAAATATGCAGCATTTCCAAAAGTTCCATCCACTCTCACTCCACCTTGGTTGATAACAAGCTTACCTGCAATCTGCACTAGACCATAAATCCCCATGATCACACTGGCCAATACAGAAACATTAGCTAGGTTAAACCACAACCTGCGCGTATTAAGGACAGTACCCGCTACAAGAAAATATGCTCCAAGATGAAGTAGCCCCACAAAACCTTCCATTCTTTCAAAATTACTCCAAAAACTTTTAAATGGATTTTCTCCAAATAAATCCGCTATCGCTATTATAAAAATGAATAAAAAAACCGCTATACCTATCCAAGAAAAAGATGGACGATATATTCTATTTTTTAGAGCAAGCAAGATCCATAGACCAAATATAACCTCAACTAGAAAACGAAAAATAAAATTCTTCCCAGTAATAAATGGAAAGAACATTGAGTTTGTTACTATGAATGGTATCAATGGAATAAGAAACAAACCGCCAATGATCGTATACTTGAGAATCTTTTCAAAATTCATATCGCATACTATATCATTTCGCAATAAAGAGTACTAGGAAAAACGGCTTTGATTCAGTACTATTGACTACAATGGTCAAAAGGATAAGAAGCAAGGTCTATACTCTTCTGCGATGGAGTGAAAAATATACTAAAACCGATATGCTATACCTTACTAAAGGAGGAAGTTGGCTGGTACTTGGAAATTCTGTGGCAATAATATCAGGCTTGGCTCTGTCAGTTGCCTTTGCAAATTTGGTTCCAAAGGAAGTCTTTGGAACCTATAAATTTATATTATCTATTGCGGGAATAATAGGAGCATTTACATTGACAGGAATGGGCATAGCAATAACCCAAGCAGTATCACGAGGGTTTGAAGGGTCCCTTGAGGAGGGTTTTAAAAAACAACTAAAGTGGAGTGTACTGATACTTTTCATTTCATTTTCCGGCGCGGCCTATTATTTCTTTAACAAAAACACAACGTTGGCTTTGTCTCTTATTGTTATTGGTATATTTCAACCTCTTTTTTCGGCCTACGTACTTTATAGTTCGTTCTTAAATGGAAAGAGAGATTTTAAAACCAATTCCATATATAACATAGTACGAAGCCTAATCCCTGCAATTGTAATTATAATAGTGATTCTCTTCTTCCCTGAGAACGTCGCCCTGATTATACTCGTATATTTTCTGGCAATCACCTTACCAGTGATTTTCTACTATAAAAGAACTGTTGCAAAGCACAAACATAATCATGTTACGGACAAAAATACCGTACCCTTTGCAGAACATTTGAGTGTAATGGGTATCCTATCCACAGTAGCCAATTACATAGATAAAATACTCATTTTTCATTTTCTTGGAGCCGTACAACTGGCTATTTATGTTTTTGCAACAGCTATTCCGTTAGAATTAAAAAATTTTAATAAAATATTAGCGACACTTGTACTTCCAAAACTAAGCAATAAGAGCATGCCCGAATTAAGAAAAACTCTTCCAAGGAAAGCCATTCTGTCTCTGATGATTTCTTTCATTGTAGTAATTTCCTATATCTTGATTGCGCCATATATTTATCAGTTATTATTTCCACAATATCTCGAATCCATACTATATTCACAAGTATTTGCTCTCATTTTATTATTCACACCTTCCATATTATTTGGACAAACGCTCGTTGCACATATGAGAAAGTCCCAATTATATGCACTAAAAATAATAACCCCGTCTATTCGTATTATTTCCATCATTATCCTCCTCCCTCTATATGGAATCTGGGGGGTAGTTTCGTCAATCTTAATTGCAAATTCTGTTAACCTGATGCTTTTAATTTATTTCTTCCGGCGGTAAATACCTAATACATAATAAAATGAAGAAGGGACTTAAAATTGATTTTTTAGGTATAGGAACAACACGAGGAGGCTCTACATGGATCTATAAGTGCCTAAAAGAACATCTCGAAAAATGATATCGGACAGTTCAGACTTCATAAACACACGTAAAATATTTCTCCCTAAAAAATACCTTGCTGAAACAAATTTACTGTTTGAGCAAGACAAGAAAAAACTAGAAATATTCTTAGATAGAGATCTAAAACTTTGAAAATTAGCTAAAAAACGTTTCTTAAAAATAAAATTGTCTGGAGTAAATTTCTGCAGAGCATCTTTATTTAGAACCAATCCCTCTAACGAAACAATGTCTTCATCTTTCTTTAGTCTATAAAGCTTATGCCCGAGACCCTGTAAAAACTGAATGGCTTTAAAATAACTAGTATTTATTAATGTACAGCTCCCATACTTCCAAATATGCAATGCTTTCGAAAAAAAACGTAGAAACGAATAAAAAACACAGTAGGACACCTAGAGAAAATTGCTGAGAAAATGGTTCATAATTTTATCTTCCACTTATGACATGTTGTCAAGCATGGTGGTACTCGATACTGTAGGGAAATCAACTTCTTCTTCCGAATCTAGATATCTCATAACCCTATCAACAACAGTAGTCACCGCATTACCATACATTTCTGTGGTCGCACCTGATATATGCGATGTTAAAAATACGTTTGGTAATGTCCTAAGTGGACTACTTTTTGATAATGGTTCAGTATCAAAAACATCAAGACAAGCAAATATATCACCCTTTTTCAATCGCTTCAAAAGAGCATCTTGGTCGACAATTTCCCCTCTTGATGTATTAATAAACACTGATCCGGATTTTAGAGACTGTATTTCATACTCACCAATACATTTTATCGTCCTTTTAGAAAGCCCCCTGTGCAGTGAGACAACCTTACACCCCAATACTTCATCCAAAGTGGCCTTTTTAATTCCAAGATCTTTTGCCACTTCTTCGTTAAAATGCTCGGAAAAAATTTTTATATCACAACCTAACGGCTGCAACAGTGCAATAAATTTTTTCGACACAGCGCCATACCCAATAATTCCAATGCTGATACCTTTGAAATTAACATCGCCACCAGACCCAGAACCTTTCGCCTCCTCCACTTTCTTTTTTAGACTACTTGGAACTCGCTCCCATAAATGTTTGAGCGACTGTCGCAATTTTCCCAAATAAGAACCCGATTTTAATATATTTAAAATTTTAAAAAAAGTATTTCCAAAACCGCCCATATACACTACACCCCACCCACCTTTCCGCATCACATCATGAGATCTTGATGCGTTTCTCACACCCAAAATAGCCAACATAAGTGCAAACTCTGCAACAGTTTCAGCATAGGCATCTGAAGCATTGATTATTGGGATTCCTTTTTGGATTATTGCTTCCGGATTATACTTTTTTAGTGAAGCTCCTACAACCCCAACAACTTCGATAGACGGAAGTAGATCAAGTAAATCCGACGTGATAGGTATACCAGCTCTTCCTGTTATTACGGCACTGACTTTAGCTCTTTCTTCATTTGATAAAGATCTTACTGTATCCATATATACAAGATCGTATTTTTCGAAAATTTTAGGCAACTCAGGATTAACAACTTCAGGATTCAAAATCAAAATTGACTTCCGATCATATTTATTCTGTACGATTTTTTGTTCTACCAAAGAAACATGTTTGTTCTTGTTATCCTTCTGCAGTTCCGGTAACTGAATTGGACCTGTAAAGGACCTCTCCATAAGCCCCACTAAATACAAAGAAGTAAGTATGTTCTCCAAACTATGTCGAGGTTTACTATTCTGGAGAATACTTTTGATAAATTCCTCGTCCTCTCCATAAAAACCACGACTCTCAAAAGAATCCCCATATATTATTTCTTCTTTTTTCCCATCCTTGTATTTAACCAAATTAAAATTTTCACAATCGTAGGTCACCCCAGGACAATGTGTAATATAACGCTCCATTCTGCTTCCGGCCGTATTATTGGAAACAATAATAGCGTGGACCCCATTCTTCCACCTCAAAAGAGCTGAGAAGTTTTCAGGAATTTCTCCATCTGTAGCATTAGCATAGCTACTCATTTCAACAGGACTCTCTCCAACCAAATAACAAAGTGTGTCTATTGCATGGATCGAATTCGCATGTAGCCAGGATGAAGCACCATAAGGAGGGACGACTCCCAGCGCGGGTTTATGAAATGACGCTTCCAATGTTGAGATTCTTGACGACTTTCGTATTTCATCCCGAACTTGGTTAATATTCTTTGCAAACCTTCTGTTAAACCCTGCCACCGCGATTAGATTGTGTGCGGACGCAATATCAGACAACTCAAGCAATGAAGCAAAATCGTAAGCAGGTGGTTTTTCTAAAAACAAGTGCTTTCCTGAAAGTAGGGTACTTTTCCCATATTCATAGTGCATTTTGACCGTTCCCAAAACATATACAGCATCGATATTTTTTTTAGTAAATACTTCTTTTGCATTATGCGTAAAAGAGTCAAATCCAAACGTAGCGGCACTCTTCTTTGCAATCTCGCCATTAATATCACAAATCAAGGAAAGATTACAAAGATCGATATCCTGCAATTTTTTTAAAATTGGCAAATGAGCATGTTGAGCCATCTTCCCAGCACCTATAACGGCAATGTTTAGTTTTTTTGAGTTATTCACTTTTCTTTCTTTATATGTACGAAGAATCCAGATGCAAACATTGATGGCCAAATTTTATTTAGTAGGGAGATACCTTTGTAGTAACGGATTTCATACTGACCGATACGCAAAGCCTTCAGCCACCACTTTAGATCACACCGTGTCCAAAAGCGAACATGCTCATTTGGATACAGTCGCCATTGAGCGGGGAATTTTCCAAACAAAAGACGTAATCTGTAGGGAAAATAGCCTGAGTTTGGGAAGGAAAAGAAAACCCCCTTACTTGATTTAGAGTATGCAAAGGCAAGCATTTCTTCAGCATTTGGTATATGTTCTAAAACCTCAAGCAAAAGAATGTAATCAGACCTGGGAATATTTCTTAACATTTCTATATTCCTTATATCAGCTTGGATAGTTTCAATACCAAATTTTGACGCCTGTTCAAGGGCAAAAGCGGAAGTGTCAATGCCAATCACACGTTCTACTGCAATATGTTCCTTGATATATTTTAATATCCCGCCATCTCCACATCCAATATCTGTTACAATGCTTAGCTCCCTACCGCCGACAACTCTTTCTATAAGGTGTGCACGCTCAAGCTGCCAGTCACTCAACTCCCCAATATGCTCTCCTCTTTTGTCCTGCCAATAGGCATTGTAATCAATCTTCCCATTTACTGGAAGAACATCTTTGGGGTAAGAAAAAATTCTTTTCCATCCCTGCCATAAAATATACAAATATTCTTTGATTTTTTTTAAAATTAACATGTATTGTTATACTATATCAGACATAATTGATCCAAGAGTTTTTTCAAGAGAAATTGGGGTAATTCCATATAATCTCTGTTTCCTTTCTTCAATTATTTTTTTTGACGTATTTTTAATTATTAAAATCTGCTTACACACCTCTTCCGAAGGTCCAAGACAGTCACCAAGCCCATTTATGACAATTCCTTCTCCGTAATCAAGAGTTGTCTTAAACAAAGCAACTTTTTTCTCATACCTTAAGACGTCGTAAAGAAATGTGGAGTAAACTCCGGCGACAATATCTACATTTGAAATGATGTCCTCAAAATTAAATACCGCCAAAACGTCCTCATTCTTAGTAAGATCATATTCTTCAAGTTGCTGTTTTTTTGGCATATCTGGCCTTAGTTTAAAGATAAGCTTTACATGAGGACATGTGAGCAACTTACTAATGTATAATTTCAGTTCTTCTTTAGGTGCATCATTCTCATAAGGAATAAGAATGATGGTCTCTTTTTCTGTCATATGAAATGAGGTGCCTGCCTTATACACAACCTCTTTCATACCACCAACGACAATCTGTTCTTGTGTAAAATAAGTACCAAGCCGAACCAATTCCTTTTTCCAATATTCTGACCATACCAACAACACGTCAGGTGAAATACATTCACCCTCAAACAAAACATTATCAAGCCAGCCCACATGGTATTTTGTGAAATGACCATGCTGAAGTGCATAAGATATAATATTGTTATTTCTACAAGCTACTATTATCTCTTGATAAGACCTGGCATCATCTATTCCAAACAAAACTTTCACTTTACTAAACGACAAGAGTCTGCTGAATACAGTAATGCGAAATTTTGAAAGCTGAGAATAAAAAATATAATCTTTTATCATCTTTTTTACAAAAAATTTTTCAGATTGAGTTTTGAATTGAGATAAATCAAGTTCTTCAATAAACGATATTTCTTGTAATTTTATAAATCTCAAGCAGACTAAAATTTTAAATAAAATATCAAAGGATTCTATATAAAAAGCTGGGCGTAATCTTTTAACCATATTCATCAAAGTAGACCTCCCCAAAATTGTATGGAAAAATTCAATATAACGAATGTTCTTATATTTTAGTACCCGATATAATTCCTCTATTCTAAAGTCGCTGCGAAAAGGAGGGCTAACTTTATCGACACTATAGATAATAGTCTTCCTCCCAGATACTAAGAGAACAAAAAAAGCCATACAGCCACTAGACAATATGAAAACCTGAACAATAATATCTTTTATACCAGACAACTTTGTCCCGCACTGTGTATCATATTTCTTTCTCTTACTGAAAACTTTAATTTTAGCGAAAATGGACTGCTGATATCCTTGCCAAAGATTGTACTTATCATAGAAAAAAAGGTTACAAAGAAGTTCATCCCCATATTTTATAGTGTTAACCTTTTTGAGAAATTCTAGAGTATACACATAATCAAAGGTGTCTTTTTTCATATAATTATTTTTAACCTCAAAAGCTACTTCTTCGCCACAACCCACTGATAATCTGTACGGTTAAATATTACTACCAACTTGCTCAACATCTTCCTAACGAGACACCTAAACAAACCACTCGTCGGAACACGTCTTACAAACGCCTGTTTTGATTTAAGATTATCTGACAACTTATGTAAGTTCGTTGATTTAGAAAATGCAGATAATAACCCTAATTTTTGTAAAGAATTCCGCACATTAATATTTCGTTGATTAAAATCACGCTTTCCTGATTTTATTATTGAAAAACCACTCTTCTCTATCAATTTTGCTAAATTTTTTCTATTAAAATAAAAAAGATGTTCTGGGTAAATAAGGTCGTGTTTATATTTTGAAGCTTTAAACATATAAGAATCAATATCAGGAGTTTCTATCACAATACAGTCTCCTTCCGAAAGACAAGCATTAATGTTTGTTAATGCTTTCAATGGGTCTGAGAGATGCTCAATAAGATGAAGCATTGTAAGGGTATGTATGTTATTTTTTTTGACAAAATCACATACATCATCCACAGTACCTTTATCAATTTTCAAATCATTCTGTTTCGCAAAATCAGATACTTTATCAGAAGGATCTACTCCAACAGAATTAACATAATCATGATCTTTTACAACTTTCAAAAAAATACCTTCACCACAACCAACATCACAGAGATTATTTAAATCAGTATACTTACCAAATGTCTTAACCCTATCTCTGCAATTATCTATCCTGTCTTTAATTTTTTCAGAACTTAGATTTATTTCTTTGTCCTCATAATGCTTTATTGGAATATCAAATTCTTGTCTCCAAACAAGACCACACTCAAGACATTTAAACATGTCGATATTATTGAAAGTAATGGAGACTCCATCAGTCTTACACAAAATACATTTTGTCATATAAAATAGCTCTATCTTTTTTAATTAGAATACTCTTAGTTCATAACCCAAATCTTGTAAATAATTTCCACTTCTTAGTATTACTTCTTACTGATCTTTATAAATAATTTATCTACCTCATTCGCAACCATATCTACTGTGATTGATTCAATCTGTCGAAGTGCTTCCACTCTATTATACTCGCGCGCATTCATTACGTGAAGTTCAGGCTTCTTACGACTCTTTGGGGTCACTACTCGATGAAATACCCCAATAGGAGGCTGTTCTTTTTCATCAATTGGTCCGGTAATGTCTATGGTCGGTACCTTAAACGCTTCCGCTATGTAGATAGGACCAGTATCAACGCTAATAAACATATCCATTTTTGATATCAACGCTTTTAATTCATATATATTAAAAACCTTTAACGCATTAATGACTTTTGTATCAACATCTAATGCAGAGATCATTTTTTCTACCTCTTCAACATCATTTGATTCTCCAATGAGAATAATTTTTGCATTATATTTTTTATATATATAATCTGCAATTTTAGCAAATTTTTCTTCTGACCATTTTTTTACCTTATTCCCCGCCGATGGAGAAATACCAACTATAAAATCGTCTGTGTAAGAAATATCCCTTTCTTTAAAAAAATCAGATACTTTTTCGTCCGCTTTGACGGAAAATGACAAGTGTTTTGTCGTATCATCTGTAATAATGTTAAGAGGTTCAAGTAATCTCAGATATTCCCGAGGAGCATATGAACCCATCCGATGTTGTTTTGTTAACACGAGATTCTTCAATTTCTCATAAGTTTTGGTTTGTATACTTTTTCCACCAACAACATTTGGGGCAACTATACATTGCACACTTGATAAATATAAAATAGCCAAACCAATTGTATCTGGCCCCGTAATACATGCAAAATCTACTTTTTTATTACGGATTTTTTTGATAAGACCAATTATATTCCTATCAAAAACAATGTACTCGTCTACATCTTTGTTATCTTCTAAAACTTTTTTATTTGTCTTATCGCCAATTACACAGACCTTAACTGTGGGATATTTTGCTTTAATTGCGCGGAACATTGGAGTTGTGCATACCATATCTCCAATCTTAGCTAGTTGAACAATAAGAATTTGTTTAGGAAATACTATTTGTTTATTTGCCCTTCCATTAAAAAGAAACCTTATGAAAGAAAAAAGTAGTAAGAGAATATTTTTTAATCTAAAAGACATAATATTTTATTAAAAATTATGTTTCGTTTTTGTAAGCACAATATGGAATGTGTCAAAATACCAAGGCCTAAGTAAGTAATATAAAATTAGAAACGGCAGTTTGAACAAACGCCCGTATTCGCTTTTAATCCTATTTTCACGAATATCTTCAACATTAAAACCCAGACCCTTAAAAAAAACTTCAGCAGAAAAGAATGTGTGATAGTGCATCTCTGTCAACCTTTGTATACCAGAGACAGAATCCTCATAATCCTTATGCTTACCAAAAATTTTTATGTAAATATTAGTCAAAGAACGTGGTAACCAATTCACAAAATACAGTTTAAAATGAGGGTCTTTTATTCCAAAGCGATTTGGAACGCTTACATAAGAAAAACCGCCCAGCTCAAGTACTCTATAAACTTCAGAAAAAACCTTACTTGGATCTTCTACATGCTCTATAAGCTCGGAAGCATTTACAAAACCAAACGAACTGTCAGAGAAAGGAAGCTTCTCCCCTTGAGACTCGACAACTTTTATAGACACACCTTCTTTGCGAGCGTTTTTGTTGGAAGTTTTAATATATATATTATTAATCTCCACCCCCACAGCCGTACCCCCCGCTTTTGCTACTCCTATCAAAAACTCCCCGCGACCTGAACCAATGTCCAAGATATTACGCTCAATTAAATTTGGTATATAACTAGATAACTGTTCAAAATGTGACATAACTAAATTGCATCCAATACACCATTGTTTCAACATATACTTAATAAGATTGTTGACCCGAGCACTCCATGTATATTTCTTTACATCTTCCCATGCTTGTACAGCAAGTTTATTAGATAAATCTGTATCAGATATAAGCATTCGAATACCCTGTGCAAGCTTTTCCGGATTATCCGACTCAACCAGTATACTGTTGTCTTTATTTAGAACCTCCCGAATACTGGGAAGATCTGACGCTACTATCGGGATGGAACTTGCCATATATTCAAAAAGCTTCATCGGAGATGTATATAGACGCGAGATATCGCTCTCGGAGGAATTAGGAAGAACAAGTACATCTGCCGCCTTAAGATAAAATGGAATTTCTTCATATGGTTTTTTACCAATGATAAGAATATTTTTATAACTTCCATATATCTTTTTAAATTCCTTTATATCTTTCTCCGTACCTCCAACAAAAACTGCAAGAGCATTCTTCTCTAGGAAAGAAACTGCTCTGGCAAGAACATGGACTCCTTTCCATTTGTACAAGTGTCCAGCATACATGACAATCTTTTTGTCTAATGGCAAATCTAATTTTTTGCGACAATTCTCTTTACTCAGTGAGACAGTAAATGCCTCTAAATCTACTCCATCCGGAGCAACGTGTATCTTGTCTGAAGATACGCCCTTTTTTTCATAAAATTCTCTCAGACCATTTGATATCACAACCAAACCCTTCAAGCGATTCAACATTTTTCTGATAAAAAAATTGTACTTACTTGTGTGTGCCTCCCAATATACATTTGACTTAAATAAAGCAAGGTAGAACGCTGGAACCTCGTCGCGGGAATAAATAATGTCTGTTTTTTTAAAAAGCGCATACCAAGACACACACTCCGCAAAAGAAAATGTCTGGATTAAAAACCCTAATTTTCCAAACATTACTAAATCAATTGAGGGAATTTTTTTTATTTTAAAATTATTTCGTACTCCATAATATGTAAAAGGATCCTCTTTTATCGGATTAAAACGCCAAGGAACGACTAACGTAACGCTATGCCCTAAATTAGAAAACTCTTCACACATTTTCATAATCTGAATACCATGCGCTTTTTCTGTAGGTACTCGAGCGTTCGCTATATAAAGAATTTTTTTCATATTTTTACCTGAAATTTCTTTGCCCAAATTTGAAATGAAATGAGAGCCCACAATACCGTCAAATTATACTCCTTTTTATTTTTATGGCTCTCCAATATCTTTCTTATTTCCTCCCACTTAAAAAGTGGTGCTGTGTCTGGGTAATAGCCATGGGAAAGAACTTCTTTAGCAAAGCTATAAACGTGAGGATACCGCAACCACTTAGCTCCAGGTGAAAACCACCCGCGCTTTGGTTGATTTAAAAGAAAATCTGGAATCTTTCCCCTAAAGGATTCTTTGAGTATTATCTTGGTATCAAAGAGGCTTAATTTATATCTCAAAGGAATACTTGCTGAAAACTCAACGAGCTCTTTATCGAGGAGTGGCACTCTTTGCTCAAGTCCTGCAGACATAGACATCCTGTCAGACAAATTCAAAGATTCATCTACCAACCAGCTTTGTCTATCTATATCCATAAAAGCTTCCTCAAATGAACCTTTCTTCTTGTCCATCTCATAATGAGAGTTGAAAAAGTGAGATGACTTGTCGTTAACCAATTCATCACTTAATACACGAGAAAGAATATTGTCTTTTTGAAACATAAATAACACAAACCTGTCTATCCCCGGAAGAACATTGAGCTTCTTTGCTCTAGGAGAAGCACTTGCCAATTTCCTTACAAAAGAAGGAAGTTTCTGGTAATAAGTAGCTGCTAGACTTAATCTATATCGTTCGTAACCTCCAAACAGCTCGTCTCCTCCATCTCCTCCCAACACCACATCAACGTCTTTTTTAGCAAAGTCCGCAAGCATCATCATTGGAATTGCAGTTGGGTTTGAGACAAGATCGTCCGTATGCCACATAACCTTTTCAAACAAACTAGGTAGATTGTCTGTGGAAACCATAAATTCGTGATGTCTAGTTCCATAATGCTGAGCAGTTTTTTTGGCAAGACTAAGATCCATATTATATTTTTCTCCACCTTTCTCTTTAGCGACGTCAAAACCAACAGAAAAAGTGTCGATTGAATTATGTGTGCGTAAAACAGCATCAAGGATAACGCTCGAATCTATTCCCCCAGAAAGATAAACTCCTACTGGCTTATCTGAGATAAGCTGCTTCTTTACTGAGGAGCATATTTTTTCCTCCACTATTTCTTTAAGCTCTTTTTTATTGTGATCAGATTTCTCTTTTCCAGAGGATATGGACCAATATTTGCATAAAGAAAGAGATCCCCCTCTCAGGAAACCAAAATGTGCAGGTGGTAATTTGTATATACCCGCAAACATAGTCAACGGCTCTGGAACATATAAAATACGAAAATAGTGAGAGAAAGCTTCTTTATTGATTCTTCTTGGGACATCGTGTTCTAAAATAGCTTTTATTTCAGAAGAAAATATAAACCTTTTACCATCCCAAAAATAATAAAAAGGTTTAATACCTACATGATCTCGAGCAAAAAACAATTCTTTTTTACTTGTATCCCATATTGCAAATGCAAACATTCCGTTTAATTTATTCACACATTCACTACCCCATTGCTTGTACGCGGCCAATATAACTTCAGTGTCAGAATTAGTTTTGAATTGATAATTACCAACAAGCTCTTTTCTCAAAACCTTATAGTTATAGATCTCACCATTAAACGTAATGACAAAACGCCCTCCATCACTTACCATCGGCTGATCTGCTAAATGACTAGGATCAATAATAGAAAGTCGGTTGTGTCCTAAAGAAACATCCTTATTAGAAAATATTCCAGTCCCATCAGGACCGCGATGTGTTGTTGCGGTATTCATTTTTAATAAAACTTCTCTATTTCTAAAATTAAAACCATTTATTGCACACATATCTCTAACTTCTGGCTAAATTAGCTATTATTTCTGGGATAAGATTTTTTATATCTGATTTTTTTTGAACCATATTTTTTAAATATATACTTATTTCAGAAACCTTGTCTTCACTCGTAAAAACATTATAAATACGACTTGCTAACCCTTTTGCATCATCTTCTTCAAAAACCAAGTCCTCTGCATATTTATCAAAATACTCATTAAAAGCTTTATTTGATGCAAAGACTGGCCTCCCAGAAGCCATCCCCTCAAGTACAACTTTATCAACCCCACCAGTAGGAGCCATGTTCACAAAAGCATCAAACTGACAATACAACTCATGTATTTTCCTATTGGGAACACTCCCATAAAAAGACACTGTGTCCTTAAGTCCATGCACTGATATCAAATCTTCCAAAGTTTTTTTATAAACCCTATCATTAGAAGACGAGGGACTTCCCACTAACACAACCTTAATTGGACTGCTTAATTTATGTACCAATATCTCAGTGGCTTTGATTAATACTTCAAATCTTTTTATCGGGGTTATTCTACCTACAGACAAAATACTTAGAACATCTTTTTTCTCACCTTGAGCGCAGGCAAACCTAGAAGTTTCTATACCATGCCCAATCACGATAAGTTTTTTTGATTTCAAATTAAAACTAAATGATGAAGATGTAAAAATTATATCAGAAAGAAACGAGGCTATTCTTAATTTCAAATTTACTGCGCGATGTGTGTACCATAAAGCTGTTTTCTTTTTCCACAATTTCCAAAAAACCCCTGCGAACACAAGATATTCTGGGTTCATATGAACAAAAACAGTGTCGTATTTACTCCTTAGGTTAAATACAAGAAAACAGAGACGAAACAGCCTAGCCAGACGTGACCTGTTTTTTTCTTTGCCCAGCGAATATATTTGTACATTTTCCGGCAAGTCATACTCCCCTTTTTCAAGACAAATAACAGTTACCTGTTCACAATGTTTTGCAAATTCTAAGATCCACCTATGGAAAAATCCAAGGATATCGTCATTCATATCAACTTTCTGAGTGAGAATGAGAAGTTTCATTATGTTACATTTATTCTTTTACTTAACTGTCCTATCATCTATTTAGTTTTCTTCACATTGCGTACAACTAATTCGTCGTGCCTCTGATCAACTTCAACTCTAAGCTTTTGCCCTTTTGTCCACCCAAGTTCGTGAATAGCCTCTATTGGAATGGTCATATAAAAACTTGTCGCTCCTTTAGCAAGAGTTCTAATGTTACGCTCCGTAATTTTTCGTCGTGCCATAGTAAAAATCAACAAAACTAATATGTATCTAAATATATACATAAATACGTATTAAAACAATCGCAAGTACCAAAACCTTTTAAATAAATAAGTTTGCTAAATCAAATATAAAGAGACGACTTACTCTACACACATTCCTCCCATAATTTCACTAAGTTGGTCAAATAAATTTCCTCGTTCTCGTAAGGAAGGTCGTACGGCTCTCGCAAAGATACCTTTTTTTCTATATGAAGAATTATCTTCTCAGCTATTTCTTCTGGTTTCAGTGAGATTATGTCAGCACCAACCTCTCTTGCCACACCTACGTCTGTTGAGACAACAGAAAGACCAAGTAAACGAGCCTCAACAATAGTCATCCCATACCCTTCAAACCCTGACGTACTTAAAAGTAAATCCGACTCGCGCATGTAACTGGCTACTTTACTTACCCAACCGAACATAACAACGTTCTCATCCATACCAAGAGTGCGGATGAGACGAACAAGTGTATGTTCCTCTCTTCCCTCACCTAACAAAATAAGTCCTGTTTTAGGGTATTTTCTACAAACATACGCAAGAGCTTGTATGGATATATCTATATTTTTCCCCTTCTCAAGACGTGATGCTGAAATAATAATATAGTCAAACTGTGGGTATTTCTTCCGCAAATCTATCTTAGAAGACTCTCGTACTAATGACGCATCTATAAAAACAGGTAGTACTGAGACTCTCCCTTTAAGGACCGGTAAACGAGCCTCCAACTCTTGCTTAATTTTATCACTCACCACACGCACGCAACCCGCTTTTGGAAGTATATATAAAGCAATAACAAGACGTATTCTGTTTAAAAACGAAAGCTGTAAAAATGATCTATTCAGAAAATCCGTATGAACTTGCACTTGCAAACGACTTTTTAACTTTCTTGCCAACCACAAACCCGCCAAACCTTCTTCTGCTGGATTTTGAGCAGTTACTAAATCAATTTTAGAAAAATTCTTTCCTATGCGACACGCATCAAAAATATACAACCATCTGGATAAGGAATTTGTCGGATAAACCCACACGTTTTCAGAAATCTTCTCTTTTCCAAGAGAATGCTTGCGACAAGAAAAAACAATTACATGAAGCTCTTGGATTCTTTTCCCCTGCTTAATTATACGAGTTCTTACACTATTTCCCTCTGTCAAAATCTTACGATCAAAAGATATCATCAACACCCGCATGGATGTAGTTTTTTTAAAAAACTTTGGCATATCTAAGTATTTTTAAAATTTGGTATTAACTCGGATAACATTTTCTCTTCTGTGAAAGATAAAAGTTTTTCACTACCATTACGTATAACCTTCTGCGCATGCGACGGATTTAGAGACTTCTCTATGGCTTCTATAAGAGCTTTACGGTCATTATATCGAACTAACAGACCTTCTTTTTCGTTTGTGATAAGTTCTGGGTTTCCACCCGAATCTGTTGTAACTATCGGTGTTTCAAGAGCCATTACTTCAAGCAAAAGATGTGAAAAACCTTCGTAAGAAGAATTTAGTACAAAAACATCGGAAGCTCGTATATAACTATGTAAAATACGCTGATCAAGCGAGCCAATAAGGATCACATCTTCAGACAAACCTAGCTCTTTGATACGCTTTTCAAGAACAGTCCTTGTTGGACCATCTCCCACTATCATCAACCTAATACCCGACACCCGTTTTTTGAGTTTCGGCATTATCTCTATCAAAGTATTAAAACCTTTCCAAGGAACAAGACGTCCTGCACTAATGACTAACTTTCCACCAAAACCCAGCATCGCACGAATAGCTTGCCGATTTCCTTTTGCCCCAACACCTTCAAAAACACTATGGACGACTTGGATTTTTGTTTTTGATATACCCCACGATAAGATAATTTTTTGTAGATACCTACTTGGAACAATAATACGCTCAGCAGTTTGTGCTACCCAACGCTCAACACGCACCAATACTGATACCGAAAATGAGTAGCTTAAGCTTTTTTTTGTAAAAATATCCAATTCATCCTCCACTCCAAATCTTTGTACTCCTTGTTCCCAAGCATAGTCTCCTGCTATCCGCACTATAAATCTCTTACGTAGCATACGCGCAACAAGAGCCGTGGGAAAACCTACACTTACTGGATCAAGCGCATAGATACAATCAACACCTCTTGCTGATCTAAATATTTTTACAAAATAAATAATATGTCGAATAATTTTTGGCAAATGTAACACATCCCCAAAATTTACTACCGTGACCTCAAAACCTAATGAGGGCAAACTGTCATTGAGTAATTTTGTATATGTGGCAGGACCACCAATCTGAGGAGGATATAGCCCTGTAGCTATTAAAATCTTATTCATTTAATACCACTCTACGATATTGTTATGTTCTATACAACCAAGTCACGAGCTCATACCTACAATACCTTACGTATTATTCGTCGTACGTTTTTAGGTGGTTTAATACCTGATTTAGATAGTATTTTATTGAACCTTTTTCCAAAAGAAATAACCCCCACCAAAAAAAGACCGAATAACGAATAGAACAGTCCCCCACCAGAGACAAAAGAGGCATCAGATCTCAAGGAAGAAATTTTACCCTCTATTACAAAAGATCCATTTTTTATTTCATTAAGTATTAAACTTTCTTCATTTCTTAGAACTTCAACAACCAAAAGAGGACCCCCTGCGTGCTCCTCCCTATGAAAATCCCAACCTGCAAAAGCACTGAATGCGGATTTTTTTTTGAGTCTCTTGAATAATCCTATTGATTTAATGCGTGGTACATACTTTCCATCATATTGAGAATTCCATATTTCAACTCCATCAATAACACTCGCTAGAACACTATCGATTTTGTAATTATTTCTGTGCGGGTGTGCCAATACCACGCGCGTGGAAATATTCTTAAATAAATTTAATGCTTCTGCTTGATCTTCTTCAAAAAATTCCGCGGCTCCAATCATCAGTATGTGAGTATTTTTATACGGTACTTCAAAACCAGGAATAAAAACAAATGCGTCATCGCTTAAGTGGCGACACTCAGCAATAAACCGTTCTGCCTGTTCTTTATTTATTTCATCTGTATGCTCTGTCATAAGAGCAAAAGACAAGCCTTCTTTTATAAAAAGATTTCTTAACTCCTGGAGAGTTACTTTCGCATCATAGGAATAGTTTGAGTGTATATGTAGAGCTCCTTTTATTTTCATAAATTTAGTGTAGCAGATGATATAATATGTCCATAAAAAATGGAACTGGGTCGCGTAAAGAAATAACATCATATTTCACCCCTGACTCTATCTTAAAAAAATTGTAGACTGCCTTAGCTCGTGTTGGATATCCAAATCTTTTTTCTTTATCTCCAGAAAACAAAACCAAAAGTAAGTTCTTTACATCTCCCAACAAATACCTGCTTTTAATTCCTTTTTTACCTCTCACTACTGTAGAGCTTTCTGTCTTTCCGGAAACAGATATCTCAAAATATAGATTTGGAAAATCCACTCCAGACATTATAGCCAGTGGCAATGAACCCCAGAAACGTCCGTTTATTTCTATAAGAAGAATATCTCCTGTTTTTCTGTTCTCCTTAAACTCAATCATAGCTACCCCACTCCAAGAAAGTTCTTTAATGATTTTCACGGCCTTAGCTTCCATATCTTTGGACGGAGATATAGTTTCTTTCACAACAGATGCTCCTCCTAATGGAGATATTGAACGAATCCTTTTATGTGCAGACAAAGCTCTTATTTCACCCTCAACAGAAAGAACCTCGACTCCAAACTCATCACCACGTATACATTCTTGAATTATAGGCGTCTCTCCTGATCCTTTTTTGATATATACAAATTGTTCTAAAAGATCTTCTGCAGAATATGCAAAAACAACCGTCCCCTTAAAACCTTTGCCCTCAAACCAAGTGCTAGTGTGGCGCGGTTTAACCACAAGAGGAAACTTTAATTTTTTTTGAATACCGTCAAGCTCTCCTTCACTTGTTGGCATATATGTTTTAGGAGTCTTAATATCCAACTTTTGAGCAAGGTTAACGGTTTTTGCTTTGTTAAACGCCACCTCTCGTCCTTCTTCAGAAGGAATCATCATTTTAGCTACGTTTTCTATTTTTTTGTAATTCCTCAAAAGCAACAATGAAGAAGCGTCGCTCATAGCAAACAAAACCGGTTTTTCTTTAAGACTTAGGGCGGAGCATTCACGCATCACACAATCTATAAATTCATCTGGATTCTTCAATGGCGAAGGATACGTAAAAATCTTTAACACATTCTTGCTATGCAGTGTCATTGCGGTAGCATGTTCAGCTCCTGCAACAACTTTTATTCCCTGAGCACCCAGAGAACGTGCCGTCGCAAGCGCACTCTTTTGATCTCCATCTAAAATAATTGCGTATTTTTCTCTCATATATCATTTCTGCTATATACAAGCTTTTTAAACACTGACTCCATATCTGTGGCGATGAAATCCCAATTATAGTTATCTTTAACCATATTAAAAGCGGTTTCTGCCACACTCTCTCTATCTTCTCTAGACATTGAAAGTATCCTGTCTAATGTTTTTTTTATACTTTGCGGATTGTTTGGTTTTACCGCAAAACCTGTTTGTCCATCGTCTAAAAAATCGACAATACCACCAACTAAAGTACCCACCACCAAGATACGCGCGACCATTGCTTCCAAAAAAGCAATTCCTAAACCCTCCGACAAAGACGGTCTAATAAATAAATCCGAAGCTTTGAGCAAAGATGGTACAGAATTATTTTTTACAAAACCTAAAAAACATACTCTCTCCTTTAAACCTAAATTCGCTACTTGGTTTTTTAATTTTTTTTCTAAAGGACCATCACCACAAATTACTAAAGAGACCTTTTTCGGTAAGTATTTTAAAGCATTTATAATATCAACGACTCCATTTTTTATAACAAGGCGAGATACTGTTATCAAAACAAAGGAATCTTCAGCAAAACCAAAACTTTCACGTATTTTTTTAATCTCATTCTTATCTGATTTTTTACTAAACCTACGTATATCAACACCATTTGGTATTACACGTGAAATCAAACCCGAGAAACCCATATCCTCTCCCCATCTTTTTAAAAACCACGAGATAGACTGAAGCCCATCTGCACTTTTGAATATATTTGCAAAAGCCCTTTTCACAAAACGTACTGATTTTTCTATATACTTAATATCATCCCCTTCTTGAAGAGTCAGCAACATGGGTAACCTTGCTTTTTTCTTAAAACGTACAGCAGAAAATGCTCCATAGGAAGCCATTACTGGCCAGACTAAATCATATTTCTTTATCCTATGAAGAGACATGGCCTTAAAATAACCTAGTAAGGCTAGTAAGTATCCATCTAACCTAGGGATACCAAAACCAATACGATGTATTTCTACGTTTCCTACTTTTTCATAACGAGAGCTCTTCTTTCTAAGTTTTGCACAAATTAAATCAAACTCTATATGTGGAAGGCGTTTTGTAATCTCCCCTATAGCAACTTCCGCCCCGCCAGCAGGATATAAAAAATCATCAGTAGTAAAAATAATTATTTTCATTGTCTTTCCTCAACTAGATCACGCATCGTTACTATTTCAAGATCACCACTATCGCGCAAGGAAGTAGCTTCTTTTAAAATTTCTTCAAAGATAGAAAACTGTGTCTCTTTATCATACCAAAAATTTGAAGGATGAAACCAAAGATGAAAGACCTCTTTCTTTTGGATTGCCACCCTAAGTCCTCGTTTGGCCTTCATCTTCATACACCGTGCTGTGACCAATTTCCGCACTCCATTACGAGAAAAAAGCATCATACTTTCTGGAATATTCACAAGTCCTCCTTCTCCCATAGCAGGTTTGAAAGTACGAACTGTCGGTAAATAATAGTCTATAATTCTCAAACCTCTGGATATAAGACGAGGGAATTTCCCGTACCATTTTTTTGCAACTCCTCGATAACAAGTAACCCCAATCTCTTTTAACAAATGATGATATTTCTCATTATCACGAGGAAAAACAAAAGATGAGATAGAAATTCCGCGTTTTTTATGAACTCGCACTAGATTCTTTATATCTGCACGAACAGCGCCTTCGTCCACGTCCTTGGCTCCATAGATAATATGCGCATATGAGTGGCTAGCTATCTCATGTGAGACTAAAGAATTCTGTATTGCTGGTATTAAATGCTTACTGTCAAACCATAGAGGATCCTCGTATTCGCCCTTGGAAGGATGGTATAAAAACCAGTCATGTTTTTCACCAGTATTGACTGGCCGAGGATATTCAGGATGAACAAGACCATTCTTCCACACACACTCATCTTCAAGTAAATGTCCCGTTACCGCCCACGTAGCAGGAATTTTATATTTCTCAAAAAGTACAATGAGCCGTTTTATAATTCCTACCTCATCCTCCATTCGCCGTTTATCTTTTTGCTCTAATTCAAAATCGGCAAAACCAAGCAAAAACTCATAATCAATACTTATAACAAATCGTCCTTTGTGCGTCATAATTTACCCTAAATTTTTCTACTTGGTATTCTTTTATCAACCAAGTCTTTTATATACTCTTCGACACCCCTCTCTGCCGACCAATCCAACGCATGCATTTTCTTAAGATCTAATGAAGAATCCATTCTGTTCCCCCTTCTTTCCGGAATAAAACTGATCTTACCGCCAAAGAGTTTCGCAATATCTAACACAGAGTATGATTTCTCGTTCCCCAACCCATACTCATCCCCTTCTCCTTTTTCTCCAACAAGCAACAATCCTCTTACTATATCTTCAATATTCGTAAAATTCCGTGTTTGCGTACCTGGAGAAACCACAGTCAGAGGTCTGTTTAATTCAAACTGTTTCTTAAAGATACCAATAATGGTTGCGTACGGCCCTGTTGAGATCTCTCGTGGACCATATACATTATAAAAATAAGTAATCGCATAAGTGAGCCCAAACCACCTACCATAGTTGGATATAAGTTCTGTATTAGAAGCCTTCGTCCACACATAAGGACTCTGTATACGACCAAGTCCTCCGTCTCCAAACTTTGTGCTCGAACCTGCATAGACCAACTTTACGTTATGTTTACGGCAAAACTCAAGAACTCGAAAAGTTCCCTCTTTATTTAAATCCCACACTATATCTGGTTCCTCTAAACTTTTTTCTACTCGAGAATATTCTCCGAGATGATAAATAATATCCGGGACTGTTTGTATATGTTTTTCTATATCCTTGGTATGACCTTTAACATACTTTGCACCATCAACATGATTCTCTTCCGTGCCTGTAAAATAATTATCAAGAGAGATAACAATATTATCTAAATCTTTAACAAGCTCCTCAATCAAACTAGAACCTATAAAACCCGCTCCACCAGTTACTAAAATCGTCTTTTGTTTAGCCATAATTATGAATAATAAAAACACATCCTACACACACCCGCAAGACTGCGTGTAAATAAAACTTACCTAACTAATCCTCCTTTTTATCTTCAATAATCTCAAAATCATCCGCCGTCAAGCCCTTTTCTTGACCCTCACTTACATCTTTTCTATGAAGAAAAATGGCAAATATAGCGCTCGCAAGAATCCCAAACAAAGCAAATACCCATAAAAACAGATTATTAGAATTTTTACCTATCGCTGTTTTTATAGAAGCCGCCTGTCCATTTCTCGAGGAGTCAGAGTCAGATTGAGTATAAACTTGGGATTCTTCTCCACTTGCTGAAGTGACTGTTGATGTGTTTTTAGACGGATTCACTCGCAATACAGTCGCAACACGATGTATTTTCGGAGTATATATACTTGCCTCTCTCCCATTTGGATAAAGTAATGCCACACTTTTAGCATCTGATGTATTTAGCCCTGTTGATATATTTGAAAAAGTAACTGTGGCACCGGAAACTAAGATTGTGTTTTTTGGAAACATAAAAATCTCACCACCTGCTCGTAGACTCCATAGAGAAAGATCCAGTTCACGTCCAGAATCATTTTTTAGAGAGATATAAGATGGAGTAACAGAAGACACATAAAGATTCGCGGGCAGAGCAGTGACTGTAATACGAGCTGTGGAGGAGATCCTGTCTGCAGTAATTCCCGCCACCCACACAACATAGACCCCTGGGTAGTCATACTGTTGCAATACTTTTTTACCTTCCTGGACTACCCCATTTCCAAAATTCCATCTGTAAGTAACATACGGGGATTCTTCTTTATTTTCAGTATATGCATCAGCTGTGAAAAATTCTGCAGCGCCTACGGTCACCTCACGATCTGAACCAATAAATATTGTTATAAACTTTTTCTTTTTAGGAGGAAGGTGTGTTGACCCTGCCGAAGATTCAGCACCAGACCCGTTCAAAACTTTTTCGTTACTAGAGTCAGAGAAAGATGGAGCCGAATTAGACGAGGAAAAATTTGCCTTTCCTGGAGTTGGAGAAGACGCCTTCCACACACCATTAATAATAGAAAGTGAGTTTCCATCCCCTTGCGCACCCCAATCAGACATATATGTCACTGAATCAATTTTATTTAAATCTTTGTCCAGCAAAGAAACAGATTCTCCTTTATTACTTAAAGAAAAACTGCTATCAAACACCGTGCCTGAAAAACCACTGTTCTCTTGCAAAAAAACAGATGCATTGTCAGCAACAATAGCGTACCCTTGTGGAGGAATTATTGCGCTCCCCTTACTTAGTTTAAGCTTATGATTAGTATCTGCTTCAGAGAGACGCCAATTTGACAGATCTACAGCATCATTTCCAGTATTATAAACCTCAATCCACTCCCTTGTACTGTCTGCGCCATCAAGATCATACATGATCTCAGAAATTTGAACCTTGGCAAATACAATATTAAAACTCATCAAAAAAAGAACAACAAAGAAAAATGAGTGTTTCATAACTATTATTGTATCAACAAATACACAGCCTTCAATATAACTTTTTTCTCTATATAAATGACATCTCCAGCAAATCTGTTTCCCGCTTTTTTATTTTTATCAAAAAATTACCCGCATATTCGCCCACCGTTCGACAACAAGACTACGTAACAAAACTATTGAACAAAAGAAGTTAGTGTTTCTCATCTATATCTAAAAGTTTTTTAAGAACCTCTCTTGAGATTTCTTTCTTTTTTATTTCCACATCATCAGACACGTTCTCTTTATCTTTCCTAACTTTTTTATCTATAAAATAATTTTTACTGGGAGAGACGGGTTTTGGACTCACTTTTTTAGGGGGAATTGTTTTACTACCAGCACCCTCCGCAATACGTGTAAGCGTACTGCGAAGATCCTTCAAATGAGACCCTTCTGTCTTATGGTTAGAAATGTTTGAGTTTTTAGATTTTATTTTTGTTTGAGTTTGTGTATTCACTAACAACTCTCGAAGGGAGTTTTTTTGCGAAATATCTTGCTTTGCAGGTCTCTGATAGGAAGTTTTGTTTGTAGTAGAATAACTAGTATTTTTTTCTGCAACAAATTTTTTGTCTGTTTGTTTTTTCCCGCTTTTTGGTTTATTTTGGTTTATTTTACTATTCTCACTCAGCTCGTTGCTGTAGCTCGCTATTTTTTCTTCAATGACTCCTCGCGCCTCTCCATACTTATTACGAGAATTTTGTATTATTTGGTCATAGTATGAAAAGCGAGGCGGTTCAATAGGCGGAAGTGTTGTTGCTGAAAATGGCCTAGAACCCACTCCATCTATCATTAAGGTGAGATATATCTGAGCAAAAGAAAGATTCACCAAATCAGTTGCGAGAAAATGTGGTTTAAACACAGTCTCAAGCACCTCTGCATCAAATGGACCAACTCTAAACGTGATCGTAGTCCCTACGTTACCAAAAACAGCATTGCGAACATTTTCTTCCATCTGTTCAATATACTGATGCGCAATAGTAAGATTCAGTTTATACTTCCGCGCTTCAGAAAGAATGTTTGCAAAAGAATCATTTGCAATAGATTGAAATTCATCTACATAAAAATAATAATCGGGTAGCTTAGCAAGAGCTTGAACTGTTAGATCTGCGCGAGACATGGCTGCCAAATATAACTTTGTCGTGAGCATACTACCTAAAAGATCAGCGTTGGTTTCTCCTACACGTCCTTTTGAAAGGTTTGCTATAAATATTTTACGATTATCCATTATCTCCCGCAGGTCGAAGGTGGACTTTGGCTGACCTATAATATTTCTAATTACTGGATTTGAAGTAAATTGTCCTATCTTATTTTGAATAGCGGGAGTTGCTTCTTGCGCATAACGGTCTGTATAACCAGCGAATTCATCTACCCAAAAAGATCTTACGAGAGGGTCTGTTACTCCGTCAACCACCTTTTTTCTGAATACTTTATTTGTATACATCCGACTAACATCAAGCAGAGTTGAATCGGGATACTCAAGAAGAGCCAAAAGAGTGTTGGATAAAATATATTCCATTCGCCCCGACCATGCATCAACCCAGATTTTTTTAAAAGCACTCATTAGCCCTGAGACAACTAAATGGCGTTTATCATAACCGACGTCCTCCATCACATTGAAAGCTATAGGGTGTTCCATATCAAACGGAGCAAAATAGACAACATCCTTCACTCTCTCCTCTGGAATATAGTCAAGAAGCTTCTCAGCAGAAGACCCATGAGGATCAACAAATGCCAGACCTTCTCCATTTTGAATATCCTGAATAGCTAAATTCTCCAAAAGAGTGGACTTCCCCATCCCAGTCTTTCCAATAACATACATATGTTTAGAACGATCTTTTGCCCTAATGCCAAACTTTGCTTTCTTGCCGCGCGCGTCAGTTTCAGCAAAATATGTTATACGATCTGGATCTTTTTGATACGAACCCATATATGTAGAGTATACCCGCACACCAAAACAGATGCCACTGTTTATTCTTCATAACAGACGATATTGAGAATTATTTAATAAAAAAAACACCAACTTGGAACGAGTCCAAGCCGGTGGATTTATACTAGACAAACTGACTGAAAGAGAGGTCAGTTTAGTTTTGGATTTGCCGGAAGGTAACGTCAGTTTTGGCATTTCCAAGCTCAATTCGACCCGGCGCAACACCAAATTCCATGTTGGGAGTCAGAAATATGCGACGTTTATTGTCGAATGACCGGACCGCGAGTTTTCCATTTAAGATCGAACCGAGAAATCCTCCCTGCAAAACAGGGCAGTCCTCGCTGGACGCCAGAACCCGCATAAGATCCTTGTTGTATGCCCAAAACACAAAGTTGATCTTCACCGGTGAATTCTCGCAATTGGCAATGGTGACATTGCCTTCCCACTGCGAACCAACCAATTTCTCGGCAAGACGGTCGGCTGAAGACATCGTGACTTCAGGCGCAACGTCAGCGGTGCCTGCCGGAGGTGGTGCGGTATCCTTAACACTTGGACCACCTCCGCCCCCCGCACATGCCGACAAGACAAGAATGCCTAAAAACATGCCAGTTAACGCTAGAGATCTCTTGATACTCATAAGAACATCCTTTCCAAAATTTCATATACTACATACCACCGACAATGGTATCGTATATTTTTATCATTGTCAAGTATTGTGGCATAATAATACAAAAGAAAAAGGCGTCGCGGCAATGGAAAATCCATGCAACGACGCCTGTTTTATACGACCAACACGTCAGTTGGTCGCCGGAGTGGTGAGAAGAGCTGTCTGAAGTTTTGCCGTATGACGGTTGTCTTTCAACCAAGATATGGCATCGTCCTTCTCTTCAATCAAAGTGGCAACGTCCTGCGGACAGGGTTTGCCAGCCGCCTTCGCCGCGGCACGGTTTTCGGGCAGTTGACACATGCGAGCAAATGCAATCCCAAACTCGTTGAGAGTTATCCACGTCGCCACATCCAACCGAGCATTGCACGGCGCATCTTGGACAGTCTTGCCAGATGTGACGCCAGCTGCGAAACCGACAACACCAGCAGTAAACCCTTTGGACTTCGATCCAAGGCAGGTATTTACCATTGATGCCGTCAATGCTGGAGCACCAATGCTGGGAGCCCGGGCCGCGGGCTTGGGAATTTTTGTTCCCTCAAACCGCTGATCGATGGCTTGCCCCTGTCCTTGCCCTTGATTACCACCAACGGCAACAGATTCAGACTTAGCCTTAGAAAGGGCTTCTGCGTCAGCGTCAACAACAGACGAACCAGCAAAAGCGGCAGAAATTGGCGTTGAAACAATCAACACCATCGCCGCAAATGAAGCGGCGATTTTAAAGAAAAGTGATATCGTCTTCATTTCATAATACCCCAATTTTCAAGGAAAAGAAGAAATATCTGATAGGGTGGGGCTCTAAAGCCCCACCTTTCTCAGACAAGTTAGCCGGCTAGCTAAACTTACCAGCCGAAGTAGAAGCCGTTTTCGGCACTTGCCGAGGCATCGGCGTCATACATGGCTCCACCACCTGCGGCGGCGTTACCCAGAGCAAACGACCCAGAGCCGGCGGAACCTTCGGACCCGCTCATGGCCGAACTGCTCCAGCCATATCCACTGTATGTCGTTAAGGACTGGGCTCCCGCAGTGGCCTGAGAAGCCACCAAGGCGCCGGAGATACCATTGCCCATGGCCATCGATTCCACCCCGCCAGCTGCGCCGGTGTTGGCATTGGCGGAATTGTCATGAGCCAACGCCGGCATCGCGACAAAAGCCATGGCTGCAACCAGGACGAACAGGGAAAATAACGATAAGGCCGAGAACTTCATTTTCTTATACATAAACTTCCTCACTTTCTTTCTGTGTGTGTTACAAAGAACAAATGCATCACTCCGACTTTTCAGGGAAATAAAAAAACAGCCATTCCCACGAAATGAAACATAGCGTATGTTATCCTTAATCTAGAAGTATGTAAATATTGACAATATTCTATATTTATAGTTTCGTAAAATGAGTATGAGCTAATGGGTGAAAAAATTTTATACCTATTCTTCTGTTATTTTTAAAGCTCCACGCGTGTATATATTTGAAGGTGCCCACAACATCCAGGAGGTAAGACCTGAATCATAAACGGCGCGAATTTGCGCCTTCACTTCTGGAATATCATAATCACCGCCGTAATCAAAATCCTGCAACCAAGGACGAAGCACAAGCGGACTATAAGATTTTTTTGAATAGGTATACGGAGATGTAGAAGTAGAAACCAGTTCTCCTTTTATGGTCTTAACTAGAGTAGTTGTAGATACCACCCTTTTGACTGCAGTTTGCATAGAGAAATGTACAACTCCATAAGGATAGTTATTTGGATTTTTCCAACCGTTAAAACCTTTCGGATAATGAGAAGGATATACCATGGGTGAAATATAATCAAAATATGGAAGAGCCCGCTCCAAAACCTGCCCAATATTTAAATCGTCGGTGTTAGTGGTTGTCATTCCAAATAAATCAGCAGAGAGAATGGGAACTGCCCTACCTTTATTCACTGCTTTGTTTTTCACCTCAGAAAACAATTTTTCATCACTAAGTTGTGTATGTAGATATGAAAAAAACTTCTCAAGCTGCTCTGCTTTTCCTCCTTTTGTATGTTTAAACGCGATATCTTTTATGTTTCCATCTGAAGGAAACCGGATGTAATCAAAATTCAACTCATCAAAACCAATATTATATGACTCCTTAGAGAGTTCTACTATATAATCCCAATACCCCTTTGCTCCAACATCTACAAAAGAAAGACCTTTATAGTCCTTCCATACAGACCCATCGCTTTCTTTTTTGACAGCTAAATCTGGGTATTTCTTTGTATAATAAGGATCTTGAAAAACAGTAATTCTACCTATTACATAAATATCTTTCTTATGGAGATTTTTAATAAAGGATTCTAGATCTCTTGCCCCACATTGTGCTTTTTCCCACGCCCCTTGAAGCAAAAGACTTTGGGTAGGAAAAGAAATAGTGCCTGAGTAATCTTTGATATCTATAACTACAGAGTTTAACTCGGTTTCCTCAATCAAAGACTCCAGCTTTGTTCGAAAACTTGGAGTCCCAACAACACAAGAAGTCATGTAAATGGCGCGCACTGCATCGGGGGTTGAAATATGAGTGACTACTGTTCTAGCATCTACTTCAGGCACTTTATCAACTAAGGTAGTATCTGCATCACCTGAGTGATACTCGACCGTGTTCACTTGAGCAAGCGCGTAAGTAACAATAAATACCGCGATTAAAAAAATCACGCCCAAGAAAACAGTGTAGTAATTTTTATATTTACAAATTTTCTGTCTTACCCCCTTCTGTATCAGATGCTTCTTCATTATGATTTACAACAATATTCCTACCTTGTGCAGATAAAGCAACTTTTTTCTTCTTATTAGCAGATTGTATTCCATTTTCAATAAAAGAGTCCCCACGACGATTAAAATCACGATGGTCTCCCGTAAGAAGATGAGTGAGTTCACTTCGCAATAAAAGAGTAAGGGCTACAATAGACAAACCTGAAAACACAAAAATGATAGTGTCTAAATTATTGGGGAAACCAAGAAATGGTACTAATGCCACCCACACTCCAAGAAATATAATAATTAAGTCTTTTGTCATACAAAAATAGTATATCTAAAATAGTATAAAATTCCTATCAGCCACTAACTAGTACCACAAACTCTCCGCGCACCTTCTCATTATTCTGCTCCAAGAAACAAAGCACCTCTTCAGCTGTACCAGAAAAAACCTCTTCGTGTATCTTAGTTAATTCACGAGCGATGGTAACCTTTTTATCTTTACCCAAAATCTCTTTTAATGAGACTAGAGTGCGGATAATTCTGTGTGGGGATTCATAAAACACAACCGTGCGCTCAGAAATAGCTATCTCCTGAAAAAGTTTCTTGCGCCCCTTCTTGCGTGGAAGAAAACCAAGAAACAGAAATTCTGAAACAGGCACCCCAGCTATTGAAACCGCGGACGTTAAAGCACTTGGCCCCGGAACCGTAAATATCTCCACATCTGGACAGACTCGACGAACCTCTGCCACAAGAGCGGATCCTGGATCTGAAACAGAGGGAGTCCCAGCATCAGAAACCAAAGCCAAATTTTTTCCTTCTTCCAACAAAGTCTTGATTTTTTCTACTTTTGTTATTCCACTGTGCGAATGATAACTAAGTAAAGTATTCTTAATTTCAACTGCGCTTAAAAGCTTTCTTGTCACCCTAGTATCCTCACACAAAATTATATCCACACCACGAAGCACCTCAACAGCTCGAAAAGTAATGTCTTTTAAATTCCCTATAGGTGTTCCTACTACGTAGAGCTTGGACATAATATTATTAAATAACCATTTTATCTGAAACCTTATAAACATCTCCAGCCCCCATAGTTATCACTATATCTTCCTTGCTACTTTTTTCTACTACAACCGCCGCCGCTTCAAACGAAGGTAGAAACAAACTAGTAGTTCCAAGTTTTAAAAGCTTATCTACAAGTTTTTCAGACGAAACTTCGAAGTCTTTTTCCTCTCGAGCCGCATATATAGGAAGTATGCCTACTTTATCAGCTAATGAAAGAGCGTTAGCAAACTCATCAAAAAAATACTTAGTACGTGAATATAAATGCGGATGAAATATAATAGTTATTTTTTTATCTCTGAAAATTTTTCTTACCATCTGTATAGTACTCTTAATTGCTGTAGGATGATGAGCGTAGTCGTCATAAACCAAAGCTCCAGAAGATGTGCGTCCTTTAAATTCAAACCTTCTCCATGTTCCACTAAAAGAGTCCACTGACGCCTGTATCTGCTTGTCAGAAAGATCTATAGTATAAGCTCTTGCAGCCGCAAAAGCCGCTTGAGCATTCATAATATTAAACTCACCAGGAAGACTATCTGTCTCCTGAACCTTCTGTTCAGTGTAATCAACTACCTGACATCTTAGACCTTTAAGAATAGGCGCGATATTTTTGTTTGAAGGGTCGGTAACAAGGAAACCTTTCGGTGGAATCTTAAGGGCGGCAGTATGAAAAACTTGTTGCATGTGTGTAAGATCCTCAAAATAATCTGTATGATCTAAATCAATATTTGTAATAACCAAAATATCAGGATTCAGCTTTAGGAGATGCTCTTTATATTCACAAGCCTCAACTACAAACAATTCGCTGTCTCCTGAAACAAAATTACTACCGAAATCTTTCATAATACTCCCCACTACAGCAGTTGGGGACTTTCCTACGTCAGAAAGTATTTTTGTAAGAATCGCAGATGTGGTAGTTTTTCCATGAGTTCCCGCAACCGCAATGGTATACATATCTCTAGTCGCACACCCCAAAGCTTCAAAATATGAAAGCTCTGGTATCCCGCGACTTTTAGCACCAACACGTTCTTTACTATCTTCTGGGACAGCATCACTGTACACAAGAAGGTCTGTGCTATTGGGGATATTTTTCTCTTCATCCCCCAAAGAAAACAATACCCCCTTACTCTCAACTAAAGAAGTAGTATTGCTGGACGACCTGTCTGACCCGCTTACACTCTTCCCTTTTTGTAAAAATAGCTGTGCAAGAGCTGACATGCCTATACCACCCACACCAACCATATGTATATGTTGTATTTTTTTAAAATCCATAACTATAAAGATTCTACTATCTGAACAAATTGATCACCTCTATCAAACTCATTCTTAAACATTCCAAACGAAGAAAAAGAAGGACTAAAAAGCAAAGTATCTCCAGCTTCTGCAAATGACATAGCTTTATCAAAAGCTTTTTTAAAATCTGAAAAAGGCTCCCCTCCTAGCTTATTTATCTCAGGGTACTTCAATCGAAACCTTTCTGTCCCTTTACCGCAAAGAAATACCACCTTCTTGCAATACAATGAAATCGCTTCAGATAATCCCTTCATATCAAGTCCTTTGTCCGAACCACCCATAATAAGAATAATGTTCTTATTATTCTTATCGCCCAAAGCCTCAAGCGCCACAAGGGTCGCCTCAGGTGTAGTAGAATTGGTATCATTATATACCTTAACCCCTTTATTCTCCTTAAGAAATTCAAGCCGACCTGGGACACCTTTAAAGGTCTTTACAGCATTACGTATTACCTCATCTTTAACTTCGAGCAAATGAGCAGCTTCAGCTGCAAAAGAAGCGTTAACTCGATTATGTTCACCAGGAATAAGCATACTCCAGTCTGCAGGTATATCTTGCGGAGAAATTATAGTAGAAGCTGGCTTGTAAGTTTTTTCCTTAATGAGTGTTTGAATATCCAAACCTGCAATTAAAGTATCTGGTTTCTTTTGATGGATAAAAATATTTGCTTTGTCTTTAAAATATAAATTCATATCATTTTTATAATAGTTAAAATGATCCTGCATAAAATTTGTAAATATAGCAATATGAGGACTTATTTTTGCATCTCCAAAACCCTGCAACTGCCACGAATCAAGCTCAAGAAGCACAAGATCTCCTTTCTTTACATCTTTAAGTAAAGAAAGTGTAGACACCCCTCGCACATTACCGCCTAGCAACACAGAACGTCCTGTATTTTTTAAAATATGATGAAGCATAAAAGTAACAGTTGACTTACCACGGGTACCTGTTACCCCAACTAACGTCACATCCCCAGCGTGCTCAGCAAAAAGAGACGCACTCATTTTTATAGGAATGTTATTGTTGTGAGCCTCCTGTATGTAAGGGGAATCAAAAGGTACTCCGGCAGATTTTAATATAAAGTCACGATCACGAAAGTCTTCTAAACGATGTTCCTCAAACACATAAGATATATTGTCGTATTGTTTAAGCTTCTCTACAGATTCTGTAAGTTCTTCTTTGCTCTTTAAATCTGTGACTATAAGCTCAGCCTCACATTCTGCTAAGAAAGCAACATCTCCTACCCCCCGACCCAAAAGCCCGAGCCCCATAATGGTGACTTTCTTTCCTCTAAATAAATGTTTTATCTTCTCCATACGACCATCATACATTTTTTTATAAAAAACCCCGTCTACTAGATATGTCGAACCGTTATAGGAAAATCTTTTCCAAGAATAGTACGGGCTCTTCCTTCAAATGAGGGACTTACAGCAGACAGTAAAAAAGTCACGTCTCCTTTTTCTTCTTTATTAAACCGCCGACCAACCTCTACACTTACTACTTCAGCTGGGTTAAAAATAGAAGCTTCCCTTCCTTGGGAAGCTAAAACCTCCTCAAAAACTTCATAGACAAGTGGGAACTGAGTACATCCCAAGAGCAAAATATCAAAAGAGCCCACGTCTTTAATCGCATCTGCAATAACTAAACGGATTGCTTTACACGAAGCACCCCCTTCTATCTCTGACACAAGCTTCGGTATAGCAATTGACTGAATAAAAATATTTTTATTTGCGAAACCATGCGAATAAATACCAGAACGCACAGTGGCTTCTGTCGCCACCAGCAGAACTCTCTTTCCTTTTTCCACTTCTGGAACAAGAGCTTTGAGAGAAGGTCCTACCATCTCAATCATTCCAAAATCTTTTTCACCAAGTAAGTCTATTAGGGGCTGTGCTACAGAAGCCGACACACTATTACATGCACTTACTATATTTTCTGCGCCTTCATCAAGGAGTCTTTTAATGGCCGATACAGTCAGAGAACCAAGCTCTTCTGGAGACTTGTCTCCATAGGGAATATTTTTAAAATCTGCTAAATATACTATATCCAAATTGGGAGATATTTTTTTTATCTCCTTTAAGACAGTTAAACCTCCTGACCCTGAATCAAATATCCCAAGCATTTTTATATATTACACAATTCCCTAAGTAAAGAAATACTTAGTGGGTTTTTTAATTTTGTTATAAACACACTTCCATACTAAAGAACAATCTAACACCTTTTCAGCCCTCAAACATTTTAAAACCAAAGATCGATTTGAAAGAATCTTCATTTACCTTTTAGCACTGAGTGCGAGTGCCAGGATTTGAACCTGGGACCTCGTCATTATCAGTGACGCGCTCTAACCAACTGAGCTACACTCGCACTCAAAGCTAAAAATTTAGCAAAAAATATCTAAACACTATTTTTTATTTTAAACAAATGAGTTCATACTCACGCTCTACATTCTACAATTCCAGTAAATTACTTTTAGGCAACCCACGAATCCCCAACAAAATAGCTAGTAGAAAAATGTTACCAAAATAAAGGCTTCTATGCAATTACAGAGACAAAAGACTTAACCCTTTTTATTTGTTCCAGATAAAAGCAATATAGAAAATAGAAAACCCGAGCTTTCTGGCTCGGGTTTGTTTTTGATTCCAAATGGAAGGACTGACGATCTAGTCAAATAATTCAGGCGAGGATCTCAGCATAAGCCAAAAACCAACCAAAAAGAGGACCAGGCCAGCCAATGACGGAAGCCACCAGGAATCAGACATTTCAGCGCCCGCAAAAATAATCCCGACAACCGCAAACGACACTCCCAAAAGACCAAGTAAGTATCTCATAATCTTTTTACCCTTCAGATTTCAAAATGATGAGTATAAACACGATGTTCTGTCTGAGATAATAGCATGAAGATGATAAAAAGTCAACTTTCGTTTCAAAAAGTAGTCAAAAATACCCCCTCCACACGTCTTACAGTTTCAATATACGATAATATTTAAAAACTATATATACTTTTCATGCCATGTTAGTATTTGCGTATTATGAACCATAAATCCAAAACTATCGGCATCTATCACAAAAATTGTTCCGATGGCACTATGGCAGCCGCAGTGCTTTTGAAAAAGTTACCCAACATCTATCTATTTCCACTAAGTCACGAACATACAAAAGAAGAATTTAAACAAATAAAAAAGCTGGTGACAGACGACACTATTGTATACACAGTTGACTGTGCTCTAGGAATAGAAAAGCTAATACCTATCGCTAAAGAAGTAATCACTATTGACCACCATATTGGAAACAAAGAGTATTTAGAGTCATTAGCTATTAAAAATAAAAATTTTTCTTTTATTTTTAATAATAACAATTCTGGATCTTCACTTACTTGGTCATACTTCTTTAAAGAACCAGTGCCTGAAATAATACAAATGATAGAAGATTTTGATCTCTGGAGATGGAAGTTTGGTGAAAAAACCAAATACTTAATGAATTTTCTATACCCCACTCCAAATAACCCTGAAAAATTCCTACATTATCTATCTGAAAATATCGAGAATCTTATTCATAATGGAAAATACATATCCAATTTTACAGATTCTCTTGTGTATAAATTTATTGAAAACAACCCTGAAAAACTCTTACTTAAAATTGGTCCTCACAAGGTACTAGCAGTCAACTCTCCCTTTTTTCAAAGCGAAATTGGCAACTTTCTTGTAGAGAAAAATAATGAAGCTGTGGCTATTTTTAAAATACAAGGGACAAAAGTTTTTATAAGTTTTAGAAGTAAGGATACTATTAACCCATCAGCTCTTACACTGGCTCAAACTATCAACGGTGGTGGTCATAAAAATGCGTCTGCTGGAAATATTACTTTGGAGGAATTCTGTAAGATGTTAGTGGTATAAATCACCTCTAGCAAAGAATGAAAAATCTATAGAAAAATAACAAAACCCCATCGCATTTTATGCGATGGGGTTTTGTACTGCCTACTCTTTTGTTCCGTTCATCAATACTCAATTACTTGAGCTGGTCTTTCCCAATGTCATGTGCAGATTTAAGATACAGCACAATTGTCTGTTCTGAACCCTGCCTGCCGGCAGGCAGGTTGATCAAATCAACCTGACATAAAGACTTGCGTCTCTTCGGCAAGGTTAGATTCAGAACATCGACCCGTCACTGACTTATATCAAAAGATAAAATCAGGTCTTTCCATTTGGAATTAATCCACGAACAGCTTCCGCTACCCGTGCCTTGTTACGACTTAGTCCCTGTTACTGAGTTTACCGTAGGTCGCCTCTAGGACGAACGTCGGGCACTCCCAGCTCCCTTGACTTGACGGGCGGTGAGTACAAGGCTTGAGAACGTATTCACCCCGGTATAGCTGACCCGGGATTACTAGCGATTCCAACTTCATGTGGTCGAGTTGCAGACCACAATCCGAACTGAGGACGCTTTTCTAAGGATTGGCTCAGGGTTACCCCGTCGCATCCCGTTGTAGCGCCCATTGTATCATGTGTGCAGCCCAAGACATCAAGGGACATGCTGACCTGGCGTCATCCCCACCTTCCTCTCCCGTGAGGGAGCAGTCTCGCCAGACACTTGTAACTGGCAATAAGGGTTGCGTTCGTTACCCCACTTAAGGGAACAGTTCAAACCACGAACTGACGACGGCCATGCATCACCTGCCATGCCGCCCGAAGGCCCCATTCCTTTCAGAGTGAGTTCGACATGGTTTCTAGTCTTGGTAAGGTTCTTCGTTTAGTATCGAATTAAGCCACATGATCCACCGCTTGTGCAAGCCCCCGTCTATTCCTTTGAGTTTTAAGCTTGCGCTCGTACTACCCAGGCGGTCCGCTTAACGCGTTAGCTTCGCCCCTCAGAGGGTCGATACTCCGAAGAGCCAGCGGACAGCGTTTAGGGCGTGGACTACTGGGGTATCTAATCCCATTCGCTACCCACGCTTTCGTGTCTCAGTGTCAGGAATGCGCCAGTTAAGTGCCTTCGCTTTTGGTGTTCCCCATGATATCAACGGATTTCACCCCTACACCATGAGTTCCCTTAACCTCTCGCATCCTCTAGCTGTGCCGTTTCCTCTGCGCCTCCGCGGTTGAGCCGCGGGCTTTCACAAAAGACTAACACTGCCACCTACACACCCTTTACGCCCAGTGATTCCGGGTAACGCTTGGGGCTCACGTATTACCGCTCCTGCTGGCACGTGATTAGGAGCCCCTTATTCATGAG
>CAZNKJ010000003.1:0-72470 GCA_964574145.1 uncultured Candidatus Saccharibacteria bacterium | reverse complement strand
TAGAGCGGCTCGCTGTTAACGAGCATGTCACAGGTTCGAGTCCTGTCCGCGGAGCTATATTTGGATATATCCAAAAGTATAATTTGGTATACTTTTATCTATGAAGAAAATAAAGAAAGTTAACCCAGAGTCATTACGAATACCTACGAAAGCCTATAGCCAAGGAATTGTGATACCCATCGGAGATACTGAGCTTATGTTTGTAACAGGACAACTTTCTCAAGATACTGATGGTAATGTCATTTCCCCAAATAATACAGAGAAGCAAACAAAAGTGGTTTTTTCTAGAATTGAGACGATTCTAAAAGAGGCTGGTATGACTTTTGATGATGTAGTAAAAGTACAAATTTTCATGAAAGATGTTGGTGAATCTAGAATAGTTTCAAATATACGTGATGATGTTTTTCAAAACAGCAAACCTGTGAGCACATTGGTAGAGGTGTCTGAATTTGTAAAAGAAGGATGTATGATAGAGATTGAGGTAACTGCGATTAAAGTGCAATAACATTCAATTCTAACACTTCCCTTTTTATAAGTATCCAATCTAAAGTTCTGAACCTATTTAGTGTACGGAGCTAGTATTGACAAGTGTCATTAGACATGGTATCATCTCGATAGTAGCAAACACCTGTTCATATGAATAGATCGTCTCATACCATACTACTCTAGGAGGACAACATGAAATCAATCTGGAAGTTTCCCATTGAGGTGACTGACGAACAGTCGGTTGAGATGCCAGTTGGGGCTCAGCCTCTTTCTGTACAAGTCCAAGACGATCAAGTCTGTATCTGGGCTTTGGTTGACACCGAAGCAAAGAAAGAAGAGCGTCTTGTCCAAATCTTCGATACAGGTATCCCTATTACCGACGAAGGGGATTTCATCGGAACATTTCAAATACTCAAAGGCGTTCTAGCTTTTCACACCTTCATCAAGTAATCAACTCGCCAATGAGAAAACCCATCTCGGCTGAGCACCGACCATAAACGCTCCCCGCCATGTCGCAAGACCTCTGGCGGGTTTTTTATACAAAATCAAACTTCCCTACTTCCCTTTTTATACATATCCAATCCAAATTTCTGAACCTGTTTAGTGTACGGAGCCAGTCAGAACAAGAAGCAAAATTGTCGTCGCCGATGGCGACAGGCATGGGAAAATCCGTGAGGATTTTCCGCTCCCAGTCGCCGCAGGCGACCGAGATTCTGCCTCTTGCTTCTGACTGGCTCCGTCTATATGATGAAATCCGAACATATTTCGTGTCGCGAAGCGTCTGACTTCGCACGCGCCGTGCGCGTGGTGGCTTGAGACTTCTCCGTACGCTCCGATCGCGTGGTGACTCGATACGCGCCTCCTTCCGCCTCCACTCCGTTCCGGCGGTACGCCCTCCAGAAAAATCCTTTGCAGTATTCCTTTTTCTTTTTTGGCGGGGGGATGCTTTTTTGGATATGGAAAAGGATTTTGCTGGAGTGATTTTCATACATTGTATTATACGACACCATTGCCTAATAGTACAACAATCCGTTATACTAGGAAATGTTGAAAAGTATGGATGAAATTTCGAAGAAATTTGGGGAGAACCTCAAGAAAATCAGACTTGAGAAGAAAATGTCGCAAGGCGATATTTGTAGAGCGCTTGGGGTCGACCGCGGCTACATCAGCAATTTAGAGTCCGGCAAGCGAAACCCTACCCTTGCAACCATTAAACGCATCGCTGATGCGCTCGGCGTATCGGTAGGTAGACTTTTGAAATAATTTTGGAGGTTATTTGCTTTAGTTATGAAAATTCTAATGGTGATAAATAATATGCGTCTTGATAGCGGGGTCTGTAACTCTGTGTCTGTTCTGTCTAACGCTCTTTTTGAGAAAGGCCATGATGTTTATATTGCTACTTTACAAGGGAGAGGTCCTTTAATTAACATCCTGCTCATACCGAAATCCAACATCATTGACCTTTCAAGAGACAAGACCATCTTTGGTAAAATACTTCATCTTAAAAAATGTATTCGGAATAATCATATCGATATTGTACATTGCCATATGCATAAACCTGGTATTGTTGGAAGAATGTCCGCTCTTGGTGAATCCTGTAAAACAGTAGTGACTGAACACTCTTCACATTTACCATTCAAGCACTGGTGGAGCGGATTCTTAGAGAATGCGATAGATAGTTATCTTGCCAGGAAAACCAACCATTTTGTCGCCGTTTCTAATTCTGCTGCTGTCGCATTTGCATCCAGAACTTACATAGCGCCAAACTTTATAAAAGTCATACCAAATCCACTTGATTTGAAACGATTTGGGAATATAGAACTTAAGGCACATAATGTAAAATCAAATAACAAAAAGATTTTGTTCATAGGTAGACTTGCTTATGAAAAGAATCTTGATTTGTTGATTCAAATATTTGAATGTCTCCATGATGAAAATTCATCCGTCACTTTAACTATAGCAGGCAGCGGATATATGGAGAACGAACTTAAAAATACAATCGAGGTGCGTGGTTTGAGTAATTCAATAGAGTTATTAGGTGCCGTGGATAATGTCCACGAGCTTATGTCTAAAGCAGATTTACTTCTAGTAACCTCTCACTGGGAAGGTTTCCCAGTGAGTATACTTGAAGCTCACGCAAGTGGATTACCTGTCGTTGCCACTAATGTTCCAGGTGTCACTGATTTAATCACACACGAAGTTAATGGTCTGTTATTTAATCCGACCGAACCATGTGCAGGCAAGGACCAGATAGTCCGTGTATTAAACAGAGAAAAAATTATTGAATTAGTTATTAAAAACGGTTTGTCGCGCATTAGGTTATATTCTCCACAGAACGTAGCAGATCAATACGTGAAATTATATGTTCGATGAATAGTTATGAATCAGTTGAAGATAGTTACACTTAATACAGCAAACACTCTTCTAGAGAATGAGCAAACTGCTTTTTTACGTAACAGCAATTTCGATATTATTTGTCTCCAGGAAATATCTCTCACCAAATTTAATCAATATAAATCAGATCTTGCAATGCAGGGCTGCTATCATCGCACATATACCAGTAATAGAACACAAATTGGTATAGGTATTTTATCAAGATTTCGATTTGTTGATACAAAAGCATTATACTTCGGAAAACACGAAAGAGATGTCAGCTCTCATGAGGAGAGCGATCGGGTCTTACTGGTTGTAACTATTGACCCAGACAACTCTGGAAACGTATGGAATATTGCGAATATTCATTTCACGTGGAGTCCCGAGGGTCTACCTAATGAACAACAGAGAGTGCATGTGCATAACCTTATCAATGTTATTGCAGAGTATAAGTCACTGATACTTTGCGGAGATTTTAATGCTCCACGCGGAGGTGAGATATTTTCATATATAGACTCTAAATATAATGATAATGTCCCTAAAAAATACAGTACGAGTATAGATAGTAAAAATCATCGAGCTGGGGAGCTTGATTATATGATTGATGGAGTTTTCAGTACGACTGATTTTAAAGCAACGAATTTTACCGCACACTCGGATCTTAGTGACCACCTTGCGTTTATCGCAACTCTCAAAAAGAGTGATTAACTGGGGACGCAGTGGGACTCGAACCCACGACCGCCCGGACCACAACCGGGTGCTCTACCAGCTGAGCTATACATCCCATGAAGTACAGTGGTGATATTACCACTTAAAACTAAGGTAAACAATTAAATATTGTTTAATCTTATTTGGTTTTTTATCCATGGTATCACTACATCCAAGACCTGTTCGATATCCGTGTCAGCTTTATAACTAAGCAATTTTTCTGCTTTTCTGGTATCTGGTATTCGCTTTTGTACATCATAGAGAAAGGGTTCTTCTGAAACAGAGCAAAAAGTCTTATCTGGGTTTATTTTGTTCCAGATTAGGTTCGCAAGTTCTAGTACAGTGGTAGATTTCTGGGTTGATAGATTGAAATCTTCATTCAAAGCAGCACTGTTTTCGACACACACTTTTATGCCCCTGGCTAAATCACCCCCGAATGTGTAATGACGAACTTGTGACCCATCACCCAATATATGCAAAGGATCCTGCCCCTTAATAATTTTTTGAACTAAATCAGGTACGACATGACTCATTGCCAACTTAATATTCCCGGACATGATATCCTTATCGTCTTTTGCGCGCATTTCCCCAGTTCCAACACAATTGAAGGGACGAACTATTGTATATGGCAAACCATATTGTTCAAACGCACCTTGGGCGAAGTATTCACATGCAAGTTTCTGAAAACCGTACGTGGATGAAGGTGGCGGACAACGACGCTGTTCTCCCTCGGGTGTGGGGAAGGTCGTTGTGCTTTCATAGACCATAGAAGAAGAGATAACATTGATTTTTTGAAGCTCCCCGTTTATATATTCGTGAATAGCGGCATCAAAGGTCGCAGCAGTAATACGTTCATTTTCCGAAAGTAGATCATATGCCCATGTATGGAAATATGAGATACCTCCAATTTTTGCTGCTAGTGCAATAATTTGGTCACACCCCGCTATAAGTTTTTTTAACAGTTCAACGTCTTTGACGTCACCCTCAGTAAAGTGATAGTTAGGGTGAGAATCATAACTCTTACTGATGTTGCCGTATTTGCTGTAGTTATCTATGCCAATTACTGTATGCCCAGCGTTAAGTAATTCCTCCACGAGATAACCGCCTATGAATCCAGCGGAACCAGTAACTAATATTTTCAGCTTTTTATTGTTTTCCATATAAATTCCAGATATCAACAACATGTGTTTTGTCACTAAATTTTAAATTTCTGTACTCCCTATGAGGAGCACCGATGATAACTACATCTGACTGATTAATAACATCGTGAATACTACAGAAACGAAGATCGGTAATGTGTGGGTCACTACAGATAACATCTTTTGCCTCAATTTCAAGTATTTTCCTTAGCCTATACGCAAGGCTTTGGCGAGGGTCATCACTGTCTGCTTTAAAGGCCATACCTAATATGCCCACAGTCATATTTTTGATGTCGTGTTCTTTTTTAATTTTGTTCACCACAAAACGCGGCATCCCTTCGTTCACTTGTCTAGCTGCCTCCCCCAAAGGAAATCGATTGTTTGCGAAGTTCAATAACTGCATCGTGTCTTTAACTAAACATGGTCCAGCACTAAAACCAGCGGCTGGAAAAGAATTCATCCTTGGATAGTCGGTAGTCATGGCAGAATACACATTTTGAAAGTCAACGTCGTTTTCACTCGCTATCATATAAAACTGGTTTGCGACAGCAAAACTAACGTATCTCCAGGTATTAGTCATCAACTTCGCTAGCTCTGCCTCAGCGAGGCTGGTCACCATAATTTTTGCTGTAATAATTTTGAAAAAATCAGTAGCAAGCGCAACTGATTCTTTAGTGCACCCTGAGACAATCTGTGGCAATGTTTGCAGTTCATTAATAGCATGTCCTTCGGCTATTCGTTCTGGACAAAAGGCGATATTCAACGACTTACCCTGTCGCATAAAATATTCATGAATCCAGTTGGCAGCTCCCGGATATAAAGTACTTCTAAGAATTATTAATTGATCGGAGTTAAAAAGTGGCTCTAACTCTTTTGTAACGTTAATGAATTTAGAGACATCAGGATTTAAATGTTCATCCAGTGGAGTATCTAGGGTAATAACGACCACATCAGCGTCTTTGACGCTATTTTTATTGTCTGTGGCAATCAATTTCCCTGTATCTCTTACTTTTTTCAATAATTCTGGAGCTCCATCTTCTTTAAAAGGCATTATCGAACAATTTATTGAATTGATTGCCTCCACATCAATGTCATAGAGAGACACAAAATACCCCTTGTCAGATAAAACTAGTCCGAGCGGAAGACCAACATGGCCACACCCACCAATTATCGTCACATTATTCTTCGAAGCACTATAGTAGTTCATTTTGTAGCTTCTTTATTATTTCCAGATCGTGAATGTCTGCGTTTATGCCACCCTGTCGCTGTCTATCCGGGTCTTCAAATGAATACTTTCTAGTGGTACGGCATCTAACTTGCTCATCCAGTGTAATGCAGGGAATATTTACACCGTCAACAACACCAATACCACCCAAACCAACTTTTAGATATCGATGATCATAACTCGGAATATTTTCTTTGTAGTTAGTAATCCGAAATATCATTGATCCGTCATCTTGTGGAATGACTAAATGAAAATCAATCATGAGTGATTCTTTTTGATTTAATACAACGAGTCTATAGGGCAATTCTGTTTCCTTCTCATCTACAGTAAAACCACGAACGTGAAAGATGTTTAATAATTTATTTGTGTACTGAATTGGAACCAAGAAATCAACATCTTGATGTGGTCTGGTTTGTTGTTTTGCCAGAGCGTCAACGGCCCAGCCGCCATCTAGCCATGCAGGTATCGAATGGTTGATTAGAAGCTCGTACAAAGCAACAACCTCGCGCGGAGGCATATCAAATTTTTGATAAACAGAATCGCCTTTACTTTCCATTGTCATATAAATAAGGTAACATTGACCTGCATGCAAAAGCGTATCATAAATGATGATGTTTTCACAGTGATAGGTCTCAAAGGAAGCGATCCATTCTCATTTCAGGTGAGTGCTCAGCATCCTGAATTTATATTACAATCGAGGAAACATGACGCACTTAAGAAGTTGCGGAGCATATATATAGCCGATCCCTTTGTGTATATTGACATAAACGGTAAGGAACACCTATTCTTTGAGTCGTTAAATATTGATGGTAAGGGAGTAATTGGCAAGGCTGAGAGAAACACAGAGAAAGATGAATGGGGTAATTTTCGTTTTGTTCTTGAAGAAAGTTTTCATTTGTCGTACCCAATCATCACTGAATATAATGGACAGATATTTATGACAATTGAGTCCGCTGAAGCATCTGATGTACGTGTTTATATATCGTCTGATGACAGTCTGGATTCTTGGTCTTTATATAAAGTGCTGTTACAGGGCAAATATTACGACCCTACACCCTTTGAACATAACGGGACATGGTATATGTTTGCTGCATCTGAATTAGATTTTTCAACCCTCAACTTGTTCATCGCTAATGGTGGATTCCTTGGCGAATGGTCACGGCATACTCGAAGCCCCTTACTTACAAGAGACAACGGTGCATCTCGACCAGCTGGTCCAGTTATGAGGTTTAAAGACAGAATATACCGATTAGCACAAGATTGCTCGGAACATTATGGTGCCGCCGTGAATGCATACGAAATTCTAAATCTCACCAAAGACGATTATGAGGAGGGAGAGAAAGTCAGTCTACTGAAAGGTGTGGGCACAGGATGGAATACTTGCGGTATGCATCATTTGCAAATATATAAAAAAGCCTCAACGGGATTACATGCTGTTAGTGATGGGTATGAAAAAATCGATCTTAATTTGAAGAATTTATGAAAAAGACTATCAAACCAGAGTTAGGAAGCGGATTCAGAGACTATCTTCCCGAGGATATGATTCCGCGTCAGAAAATGCTCGATACTATTCGCGTGGTATTTGAGCGCTATGGATTTGCACCACTGGATACCCCGGGAATTGAGCGAGAAGAGATTTTGACCGGAGGAGATGAAAATTTTAAGAAGCAAATATTTAAGGTGGGTCACCAGCGAGGAGAAGAAAAATTCGCTCTGAGATTTGATTTAACGGTACCTCTGGCTCGTGTTGTAGCAGCCAACGGTAGTAAGTTCATAAAACCATTTAGACGCTATCAATCCGGTAAAGTGTGGCGTGGAGAAAGACCGCAAGCAGGTAGATACCGCGAGTTTCTTCAATTTGATGCCGATATCGTCGGTACTGATTCACTGTTGGCGGATGCGGAAGTAATTTCTTTGATTTATACAACTCTTAAAGAACTTGGTTTCAATAAATTCACAGTTAGGGTTAACAATAGAAAGATTCTAAACGCCCTACCTGCTATAGCAGGATTCAAAGAGTCGCTGTTAGCTGATATTTCACGAATATTAGATAAATTGGATAAAATTAGTTGGTCTGGCGTGTCTAAGGAGCTAGTAGATAAATTAAAAATTAATGACGATCAGGTTAATTTCATAAAAGATTTTGTCGAACTAAGTACAAAAAATATATCCACCGAACAAATCCTAGAGGATTTGGAGAAACTCATGAGCGAAAAATCAGCTTCAAACGATGGCGTACACGAATTAAAACAACTTACTTCATATCTAAAGAGTTACGGAATACCTGACAGCAACTGGCGAATTGACACTTCAATTGCTCGCGGTCTCGGCTATTATACGGGCATTGTGTTTGAAACGGTTTTGGACGATTTGCCCGATATAGGGAGTGTATTTTCCGGTGGCAGATACAATGAACTCGTTTCTAGTTTTGGTATTCAACAAGTATCAGCAGTTGGTGCTTCAATTGGAGTAGACCGCCTTTTTGCCGCGATGGACAGCCTGGGCATGATCAAAAGAGATGTGTCCACCCCCACAAAGGCATTGATAGTTACAATCGATGGCTCTTCAGAAAAATATGCCTTGGAGATTCTGGCCACTTTGCGACAAGCTAACATAGCGAGCGAGATGTACATCGGCAAAGAAACACAGATGGGTGGGAAGATCGCTTACGCTCTAAAGAAGAGGATACCTGCCATCGTAATTCTTGGAGAAAATGAACAGAAGGCACTAACTGCAAAAATTAAAATCCTTAAGTCACAAGAGCAGATATCGGTATCCTGCGAACAATTGGTGTCACTAATTAAGCGTCACATCTAAGCCATATGTCACTGATATCTCTTTTTAAACGATTTAAGATAGTAAACTTAAAAAGATACACTCCATTTACCACGACATACCTTGGTTTCCGCTGTCGTGCTTTAGATAAGTGGGCGTTTTTGCACATGTGCGAGGAGATATTTTTTAGAGAAGCATTTCGCTTCGCAACAGAAAAAGACGACCCTTTTATTATTGATTGCGGTGCAAATATAGGCCTTGCAACTATTTATTTCAAGCAAAAGTACCCAAATGCAACAATTCTTGCATTTGAGCCAGATGCAACCGCTGTAGAGTTATTTAAGCAGAATACGCAAGATTTTGACGAAGTAAAGTTAATTGAGAAAGCACTTTCAGATAAAATTCAAAGAATAGCTTTTCATGGCGACCATGCCGATGGTAGCAGAAAGGCAATAAATAATGACGACACCACCTTTCTGGTTGACACGGTGGTTTTGAGTACATTTTTGGACAAAAAGGTTGATTTTTTGAAAATTGACATTGAAGGATCAGAAATGGAGGTTCTCGAAGAATGTAAAGACAAGTTGGGGAATGTGGAGCGGATGTTTATAGAATTTCATTCAATAAAGGATAGTCGACAGTCTTTTAATGAATTATTACAGTTAATTAGCGATGCCGGGTTTAAATACTATATTGAGTGCTCGGGAATCAAGAGCAACCAGCCATTCATTAAAATTGAAAGTAGGTTTGATTACGATATGCTCATCAGTATTTTTTGTTATCGATAACAATACATGAAGTTTGTGATATAAGGTAGAACCCCGCCCGCTGGCGCGGGCGGGGTTTGTGCGCGCACGGGCGGGAGCCGCGTACCAATGCGGCATGGGGCAAGCACATAAGGTTAGCGCTTCGGCCTATTTCCGCTAGGAGCGTCCAGGGCTAAAGGACGAGCGCCGTCCCTCTTTTGCAATGTGTGGGTTAGTAGCGGAAGCGACACGATGAAAGTTCGATATGAAAACGAGGATGGGGGTTGTGCGAGGGCGGACTCCGAAGGCACGTTAAAGCGAAAGATAAACTCTCGACGTACTTTGTTATCTGTACGGCACCGTACACACTGAACGACCTCTGCGAGGAGGAGCCCGACGCTGGGGGAAGGATTCCTTCCTTCCCCCAAACTGTGTGTCGCCCGAGCAAGCGCCTAGCAAGGCGCATTTGCGAGGAATAGCGACACTCCTAGGCATCTAGGCGCTCGTAGCCCTAGCGGAAATAGCCCGAGGCGAATGCCGAGGGCGCCTCCCGAAAGCGCTATCAATAAAGGAAATGATCTGAGGACACCACAAACGTCGTCGTCGGGAGCGACTTATCTCTGCGAACTTGTGAGCAGGGCGCAAAAACAGAAATGTTCTTTTCCTTCTTGTAAAAAATATTGGGGGCAGAGAAAAAAACTCCCTGTTTGCGAAGCAAACAGCAGTGCAGGGAGCGTAGCGAGTCGTAAAAAAACGCAAAGACCCATTTCTGTTTTTGGGAGCCGAGCGAAGCGAGGCGATGAGGCGCGAGGAATTACCACATCATCGGAGCGTAAGACAGAGTTTGGAGTTACCGCGCGCTCGGCGCGGTAGTGGTCGAGCTCTGCTCGAAATAAGTTCGGATTTCATCATATAGACGGAGCAAACAAATTCTGACTAAAGTGGTATAGTCACTAAGGATAAAGGTACGTCCTTGTATCCAAATTGAAACTTGATTGCCTAAGAGGCAAAGGAGTTTGGAATGAGACTTCCAAAGTATAGAAGATTTGTTTCTCAACACCCTTGGTTTCCAAGGGTCGCAAGAAGCTTGCTGGACTGGCAATATATCGGCCAAGGCAAGATAAGCCCCGATCGAGCAATTGAGCTTGTTTTTGGGAAAGATGTCAGTCACCTTGGAGTGATGCCTTACACTGAGTGCAACCTCCAAAGACAGACGGGTCAAGATACGCAGTATCTCGGAAGAAAGCTTCTTACTTCCCCTATCAAGGCTACGATCATCCAGACCTTCCGAATTGTATTTCATAACGAAGGAGAAGAACGGTTCACTCAGGACCACAATATGTCTATGGGCACGATTCAGGAATCGATAGATGCATATCGCACAAAACATGTGGATGCAATCGTCGAGCTAACCTTCCTTGGAATTGGGAGTGGTGTCCACACCCACCGATTAAACGTGTTCGTATTTCCAGAATCCTAAAGAATCTAAAAGAGGCCCCGAGATAGTATCAAAGGGTCTCTATCTTTATCCACTCAAAACACAGATTCGAACATCGTCTACTAGACGGAGCTAGGTATTGACATATCTAATTAGGTATGTTATTGTTAATGCAGTTAGGTAACCCGAAACATCTCTAACGAGAGAACCCTCCCTTCCCCTTAGGGCATCAAGGTTTGGAGGAACGTACGGTAAACCCTTAGTCCATCTTTGTTTGGATTCCAAGCCAATACAAAGACCGAAGCGGGTATACTCCATTATTCTGACAATCCTGTCTTAATAAAGGAGTTTAAAAATGTGTTCTAAAGAAAAGAAGTATCAAATTTGGCATTTGGAAGACCTACATTATGAGGAAGATCATACTCTCATTTTTGAAGGAATTCTTTCTGAAATGCTTAGAGCCTTCCCAGCCAACGAGTACCTAGCTAACCACTTCTTTATGGTTCAGTCTGATGTGTGGAAGTCGAGTAATAAAGACTACTCGAGCACCTATGACCAAAATCTTATAGAAGTAGGGCGACATTGCGACTGGTGGAAGGAATGTAATGACCCTCGATAACCACTCAATGGAACTCCACTCCGTTTGAGTGGTTTTTCTTTTTTCATACAAAAGTAAACTCCCTTATTTCAATTCGTATTGTAATCCAATCTAGAGTTCTGAACGCGTCCAGTATGCGGAGCTAGCTATTGACACATCTGTATAGATATGCTATTCTTGTATAAGAAAAAATCCAACCCAAATAAGCGAGGTAATATCGCCATGACAGAAGAAACAATTAGCGATGGCCGGTATGGCTATCACCTGCAAGACATCGCCGAAATCGAAGCGATGTCCAAACCCCTCGACCCAGTCCACCAGATGCGGCTCGATATTATGAAGGAGGAGGTTGCAGAGTACGAAGCCGCTCATCCTGACAAGGTCGTGTCAGCAAAGTCGTCTGAAACAATCAACATTTTAGAAACGGTCTGCTACCCTAAGGGATGCATGATCAATGAAGAAATGCAGTTGATGATGGCGATGGTTCTTGTGCCGAGATTGAGGGAAGCTGGAATGACCACATCAGAGTGGACACTTGGTGCGGCTCTTCTTGAGGAACCGCATCTTACAAAGGTGAAGAGCGTTGTCTGTCGTGGATGTAATCTGAAATTATGTCCTCACAACGGCAAATACTCGCCGATCGCCGAAGATGATCCGCTACGCACTGTATTTCATATCCCCTATGGAAATCGAATGGACTTTAACCGAGAGGTCTTGGACCAGATCCTTCCAGAAGATGAGGTACGCAAGCTTGAAGAAGATGGCCTGAAAGTGTTCAAATGGATGTCTTCTTCACGCAACCAGATCCACATCACCGTTAAAGTTGGAGATCAGTCAATTCGCTATGCTGCAAATCTTCGCCAGAAGCGGACCGATTTTACGGTCAACAGCGAAGAGCGGCCTGTTCCTACCTCGATTGCGGACATCTGTACCGCAGTAAAGGAAGTCACGGAAAATGTTCGCGCCTAATCGCGAACCAACCGCCCTACCATAGAAGCCGCCTGGCTCTCTTGGTCGGGCGGTTTTCTTTTTATACAAACGCATATTCCCCTATCTCATTTCGTATTGATATCCAATCCAGAGTTCTGAACTTGTCCAGCAGTGGGAGCTATGCATTGACACATTTTATTTAATTAATGGGGATAAGTACAATTGTTAATGACATTAATGTTAATGGTGTTTGTCCCCATTACCCTCAATAGATGATATTTTTGGAGTTGGCGTATTCACAGCAGGGATTTCAGGAATTGTAGCGACGGGTGCGACGGTTCTGACCAAGACGCCTGATATCTCTACGGGAAGTTATGTACTTAACTCTAGGCTACCGCAATGTTAATCGCGGCAGTTTTTTCTTTCATTAAGTTTAGCGGTCTAGTAGTATATTAAATATGATAGATTTAGATATAAAGTATTCTCTAGAGGGTGAAATCTCGCGAGTTCAATATACTATTAATAAGATAGACTGGTTTAAAGAAAAAGGGTACAAAGTTAGGCTGCCAGAAGCTCTGTTGCTGGAAGATACTAAATTAAGTCCTGAAAGTATAAAGCAGGTAATAACTGAGGAGTATGATGAAAAAAATTATAAAAAAGAAGAAGAGTATATTTTAAAAACACTACCGAAGATCAAAGAGGTTTTAGTAAATTATTTTACAACAACTTCTCCAGATCCCCAAAGTTCGTATGAGATAAATCTAACTCGGTATGGGGTAGGCGGAAGTTACAATCCTCCAAACAAAATAATTGCTAACATTCAGGCTTGCAGTGAAATGAAGCTTGTCCGAACGATTGTTCATGAGATTATTCATCTTTCTATAGAAGAGTTGATTCAAAAATATAATATAGACCACTGGAGTAAAGAAAGATTAGTTGATTTGATTCTCGAAAAAATAGATCCGGAAATTAATACTATGCAAAAGATTCCTGTAGATACGAACATTGTAGATAAAGCTTTTAAAAAAGAGTATCCGAATATTGAAAATATTATAAAAAATATTTAATTAAAATAGCTAGTAATCAATAAAAATAAACGCCCCATTAACACAAAAAGCCTTCTATTGCTTGCCTTTGATGTATGTAGTCTCCAAAATCTTATAGAAGCAGGGCTACATTGCGACTGGTGGGAAGAATGTAATGGCCCTCGAATCAAAAAACCGTTCAGTAATGACACATCTCACAACATCCTCCCCCGAGGAGCAATCCAGCTCCTCGGCACAGTGGTTTTTTTATACAAAATCAAACTTCCCTACTTCACTTTTTATACATATCCAATCTAAAGCTCTGAACCTGTTTAGTGTGCGGAGCTAATGTAAAGAAAGGTGAAGTATTCTATTTCAATTCAATTCGTTTTTTCAAAATCAAATTTACTTAAAAAGTTATAATCTCTAACAACATTAAAAGCTGTGTTATAAAAATTAATTTCTCCTTTTTCTACTCTTTCAACCTGTCCGCTCATAATTTTCAAAGCATCATTTAATCGAAACCATTTCACCTCTAGGTCATTTTCTTTTTCTTCTTCTGTTCGAAGGTCTTTACTACCCTCTTTAATTACTTTTGCTGAAAAACAGGTAGTGGAATAGTGTTTAGCATTTCTGTTTCTAAGCTCGTCCACTTTACCTATCTCATCAATAATCTCTACATGATAGTTGGTTTCTTCTAAAGATTCTCTTATCGCTTCATCTTCCAGGTTATCACTTTCAGCTCCTCCGCCTGGTAATAAAAATAGCTTATGCACAGGATTTGTAATTAAAGCAATTTCACTTTTATCATTTTGGATAATTATCTTAACTGTCTGCCTATTTTCCCACTCCTTTGGAGTCTCATGTTCTGGGTTTTTAAAAACATCACTATCTCTTAATATATCTTGCATATGAAAGAATTATAACTTACTAAAAAGAAATCCACAGACCAAAACTAAGTCTGCGGATTTTATGTTGATTCCCTTAGTGGAAGGGATTCTGTGATACTAATATTGCCAGACTCATCGACTGAGAAGTCTGCGACATGGCAATTCATTGGGTTTCTAACCCATCGAAACTCATCGTTTGACATGTTAAGTAAGAATTTCGCAATCACCCTTAGAGCGAAACCGTGAGTCACAATAACTACTGCTTCTAGAAAATTTTCATTTTTTCCCATTAACAAAAGTTCTTGAACAAATTCGCCGATATTACTAATGAAAGTTCACAGATTAGAGCTACATAATATAAGACAGCCTCTGTACAACAAAGCCGCTTTTCGTAAGATAGGCTGCTTTCTTTTTTACACAAGGCTTAACACTACAGAGGTTCTAACATCCCCCATCAAGCGGAAACAGGATAATAAATGAGGTCAGCCATCTTTAATTTTTGTATTACAACTTCCTTTGCTTTCTTTTGTGTTTTATTTAATCACGTAAGATAATCTACTGATTTCTTTATCGGACATACAGTAAGTATTTCCTTCTGTTTTTTAGTACCCTTCTCTCACAGTCACATACTTGACTATTCCCAATCTTCCGCTTTCTAAAATATTCTTTTTTTATATAAAAATACTGTAAGAAAAACCCTCGACGCAGAACGCCGAGGGTGATAAAAGTCTATTGTTGTGAGGATAATTTTTTTCCTTCGCGGAATCTCGACAGGATTGTCACTTCACCTTCAGGTGATGCTGTCGTTTTACCAATGACATATGGATCATGTTCGTCCGTACGAGCTTCGTTGCATACTCGATCAGCATCTGTTTTGTCGCAAATGATCATGAGACCACAACCTCCGTGGAAAGTTCCATGGCATTCGTGGTCTGTCATGGGGCTGTTAGTCTTGCTTGCAAGCTGTTGTGCTTCAAGCAGGACTGCTGTAGATTCAGGCATAGAATTGAGATTAGCACCGACGCCTGCGGGTAAGATTTCTGCCAACTTGCTCCAGATGCCACCGCCAGTAATGTGAGCGACACCGTGGAGTGTGACTGGCGGTGTACCTAAACTGCCATCGAGTTTCCAGCCGTTCAGCCGTGAGATTGTACCTGCATAACTTCGTGAAGGCACCACCACCTTTTCAATAAAAGCCAAGGCGTTGCTGTTGCTCAGGACACTTTTAACGTCTGGACCCCAGGTATCAAGAATGATGTTGGTGATTTTTGTGCCACCGTTACAACGATACCCTTGATCCTTGAACCCGATGATGGTCATGCCAGGTTTAATTGTTGTCCCGTTAGGCTGCTTGCTTGCAGAAGCCAGTCCGAGACAAGTTGCGTTCCAGGTCAATATCAACTGGTCTTTAGAACCAATATCACAGAACGCTGTAATGCAATGCGGCATGACAGCCGTCTCTCCAGTCATCAGAACAAGGTTGGATTTCTTCAACGCTTCACCGAACCCAGTAAGCAATGCTTCGCAAAGATACCAGTTTTCATCCGTGATTTCCTTCACATCAATGTTACTCGAAAGTACCATTGTCGGAAGGCCACCGCGACAAGCAACATCGTCAGCATTCATGGTAATAACTTCCCAGCCAAGACCCCGGAACGCTTCTGGTGTGTTGTAGAGCGTGAAAAACTGTGGTTTTCCACCAGCACCATCACTTTGAGCTACTTCGTACACTTCTCGTCTTAACATTGCTCGAAGTGTAGCTTCATTCCACTCAAAGCCATCCATAGCTCGCATTCCCGCCCCGCCGCGCTGTATTGTGACAGCTGGTGAGTTGTTAAAACTTGCAACACATATCTTACGTGCAAGCTCAGAAAACCGATCACCCGGCGCAACAATTTCTTTATGATAGTCCATGAGAACACCTCATATGTTAAAAGGTTAAAAAGATCATTTGATTCTGTTTAGACTATGCATTTTTTAGAGCTTAAAAGCAACTAGATAAAAAAAGAACCCCCGGTGCGCGAACACCAGGGGTCATCAAAGGTCTAACTCACTACGTTTCCCTCAACTCTTTTGTTCCTCACACCACAAACGGGCGTTTTGGAACATGCGGAGCCACGGAGATGCGGCGAGTGTGTCTTTCCATTCTTCAGGCATCCAAGGCCACTGCCACTTCTGGAAGCAGCGTTCCGGATGAGGCATCATTGCCAGATGTCTTCCGTCTTCCGAGCAAAGCGCCGTGAACCCGTCTGGCGAACCATTGGGATTGTACGGATACACCTCAGTCGGTGAACCAGACGGATCTGTGTATGCAAGTGGTGCGAGGTTTTTTTCACGTACCATATCATTCACGCTCGTGTCTGGGAAAATCAGTCTCCCTTCACCGTGCGCAATCCAAACACCAAGAGTTGAGCCCTCCATGCCGCGAAGAAGTACCGCTGGACTTGGTAAGATTTTCACCTGCGCAAAGCGGGACTCAAAGCGACCAGAGTGGTTGTGAACGAAGCGCGGTTGTGACGCTTCACTGACGTCACCTCCCGGCACCCATCCTAAGAGCGCCATGAGCTGGCATCCGTTACATACGCCAAGGGAGAAGGTGTTAGGTCGATTATAGAACGAATCGAACTGAAGCTTAAGAACCTCGTTGAACTGAATCACTCCAGCCCATCCCTTGCCACTGCCGAAGACATCCATGAATGAAAAGCCTCCTGGAAACACCAGACCTTGGAATTGATCCAGAGTAGTTCTTCCAGTTTGCAAATCGCTCATAGTCACGTCAAACGGGTCAAGACCAGCCGCAAAGCAAGCGGCGGACATTTCTCGATCACCGTTTGTACCCTCCTCTCGAAGAATAGCTATGGCAGGATGTATGCCCTCACTTTCCATTGCGGGGGTAGGGTCAAACGTCAGCTGGTACGCCGGTCGTTTTGATCCAACGTAACAACGTCTTTCCGACTCCACATCCGAGACAGTGGTTTGAATCTCTTCGAGACGAGAGCTTGTTGCCTCCCACTTAACCCGAAGATCATCAAGAGACGAAAGAAAAACCGAATTATCTTGACCGTCTTGTTTTACTACAACGGTTTGTGTCTGCATGGTTCGTCCGATCCTCACAAAAGATATGCCGTAAGAATCGAATATTGCCTGAAGACCAGTTTCCTGCTCCGGTGCATACTCAAACATCAATCCAAGTTCCTCCGAAAACAACTCGGCAAGAACGTCAGCGTCGCTGGCGAGATTGATTTCCGCGCCGGAAAGTCCTGACAAACACATCTCAACCAAGGTCGTGATGAGCCCGCCATCGCTTCGATCGTGAAGTGACAGAATGAGACTATTGCTGATCGCTTCCTGTACAGCTCTGAAAACACATGCCAAGAACACTGGGTCATCAGCATCTGGAGAGATATCTCCAGTTTGGCCAAAGGCCTGAGCGAGACTCGAACCACCGAGGCGGTTTTTGCCGTTACCCAAGTCAATAAAGCCAAGATCGCTGTTTCCTGGTCGCTTGATGTCAGGAGTACGCACAAATGCAATATTTGGCACCGGCGCATAGCCCATAATCACCAATTGACCAGGTGACTTCACACGGAACCCATTGATTGTGGCAGCCATGGACAAACTGTCCTTGCCACCGTCAATTGAGATCCCAAGTGCGAGCATGATGTCACGCATAGCAGTTGCTGCGTCGTAGAGACGTGGCATTTCTCCTGGTAGTTTCGCCGGCCACATCCAGTTGGCCCGACAAACGACATCGCTAAGGTCACTGATACATGCACTCACCATATTTGTGAGCATTTCGCCCACGGCCATTCGAGCACCAGCACCAGGGTCGAGCAACATCTTGATCGGTTGTTCACCAAGCGCCGTTGCAGCACCGGTGGTACCAAAAAAGCCACTAGCCGTTACCGACACATTGGCAACTGGTATTTGAGCAGGTCCACAGCATTGCTGCTGCACAACCCGCCCCGTGACACTTCGATCAACCTTGTGCACAAGAAACCCCTTCGAACCAACTTGTGGTAGACAAAATACTCTCTCAAGCGCTTCACCAACCGTGAGGTCAGAAGGAAGTTCAAGAGGTGCAAACTCACGTTCAATCCGCTCCGACTCGAAAGTCTTCTGCGTAAGTCCCGTAAGTATACTATGTAGGTCGAGATGAACCGGAGTGGTGTTATCATCAGAGTCAATAACGGTAATATGGCCGTCATTAGTTACTTCCCCGACAACTTCACAGTTCGAGCCCTCACGCTCACAGATTGCCTGAAAGCAAGCAAGATTGTCACGCTTCACAAGAAGCCCGTAACGTTCTTGATACTCAGCACTCCAGATTTCCAGAACAGACATCGTTTTGTCCCCGAGTACGATTTGGCGAATTTTGATCTTACCGCCAGTAGCTTCCACAAGTTCCGTAAGGACATTGCTTGGGCCACCAGCACCTTGATCGTGTATGCTCTCGATGGGATTCCTCGATCCCATTTCGATACAGGCTCGAATAACACGGTTGGCTTTGTTTTCCATCTGCGCGTTGCCGCGTTGAACGGAATTGAAGTCCAGACCAGCTTCATTCTCGCCTTGAAACATACTGGAAGCAGCTCCACCTCCAACACCAATTCGATACGCTGGACCACCGATTGCGATTACGCACATACTCATTTTAGGTTCATGTTTCTTCGCATGCTCAGCAGCAATTTGACCTTGACCGGCAGTGTAAAGGACTGGCTTACGAAACTCCAGCCGTTCACCGCTAACCACTTGTCCAAACGTCCTGGTAAACCCACCGATAAGCGGTTCACCAAATTTGTTGCCATAATCGGAAACACCGTCACTACCTTCAATGAGAATTGTGAGCGGTGTCGCTTGACCCCGAATCTCTTCACCACCGACAATTTCGCCAGGGATTTGATAATCTGGAAGGAACAAGTTGCCAACGTTATAGCCAGCAAGACCAGCAACTGGTAGCGACCCACGTCCAGCCGCACCTGTATCACGGATCCTTCCGCCTGAGCCAGTTTCGGCACCAGGAAAAGGGGCGATCAGAGTAGGATGATTGTGAGTTTCAGCTGTGGCAGTGATGTGCCAAGTACGCTGGCGCGTTGTAAACATGCACGGCGTACCAGGGTTCATCGGTTCAAACGTTGAGACGTCAAAACCGAAAATAGCCCCAGCATTGTCATGGAATGCAATTATACTGTTTGAGCCGTTCTTAGCCAAAAGCGGGCCGCGGACAATATCAAACAATGTCTCAGGCATCAGTGTGCCATCAATGACAAGCTTCCCACGGAAGAACCAGTGCCTGCTGTGTTCACTATTGGCATTACCGATCTGGAAGAGTTCGACATCGGTCGGATCTCTTCCAAGTTTCTGGAACAGTCTTGTGTAGTACGTAATGTCGAACGAGTCCATTCCGAGTCCAAGCGAGATGTTGAGTGCGTGGAGCACCTCTTCACCTTGCCGTAAAATCGGAATGATCTTTACAGGCTCTGGCTTCACGGTCGGTCCAAAGTCAATCAGTTCGTTTGGGTAGACGACCTGTGTCATCGGATCCAAATAATTTGCCAAGACCTCACTTTTATTTTGCGAGTCAGTGAGGACATAACGAACCGAGTGTTCGATTCGCTGAACTTTGGTAATACCCATTGCGTGGGAGATGGCAACAGCGTTTGAAGAAAATGGTGTTTCGACACTAAGTCGAGGACCAATTTCGACAAAGCTACCAGGCATCAGAGCAGATTCCATTCGAGTGTTACCCAATTGGTATGTTTCTGCAATAAGCCATTGAAGTTGTTGAAGCTCTCTACTGGAGAGCTTCCCCTGCGAATCGACATAGAAGCAGATTTCACTTCCGTCGTCTGCATGTTGGTAGATACGTGTAAACATGAGGATTCCCTCCTAGCTTGCTTGGTTAAAAAATGAAAATTGTCAAAAAAACAAAAAGGCACCCCTAAAGGTGCTTCTGTCGCTACGATATCATAAATTATATGCTTAAGATAGAGCGCTTCTAGTAAGTTCGAATCCCACCGCCGTTTTCCACGAGGCAAAATAATACTACACTAAATGAGCTAGAATCTAGCCCTTAGAGCAGACAAATTTGGTGGCAAACGACCCACCTACGTCAGTGGGTCGTTTGTATATTAGAAATAGAGTTTCTGATATAATTTATATATGACACGCGAAGAATGTATGCATAAAGCAATTGAAATTGCTAAGGAATCTGAACAAAATAATGGCATGCCAATTGGAGCCATTCTTGTAAAAGATGGTGAAATTGTAGCCACAGGAGAAAGTTCTGTTTGGCCTGATAAAGATCCTTCAGGGCACGGGGAATCCAATTGTATTAGGAGTGCCTGTAAAAAATTAAATGATACAGACTTGGAAGGTTATATTTTATACGGAACACTAGAGCCTTGTGGTATGTGTATGAGTACAGCTGCATGGGCTAACCTTTCAGAAGTATACTTTGGAGCTTATCGTGAGGACGTCCTAGGCAATAACTATGAAATTGACAATTGGAGCTCAGAAGAAGCTTCCAAAAACATGCACACGGTTGGAGGAAATAGTATGTCAGTCACTGGCGGCATTTTAAGGGAAGAATGTACGGAGTTACTTAAAGATTATGTTGGTTGGGAGAAGAAATAATTTTGGTACTTTCACTGTAAAACCCATTCCAGTAGTTTTGAATACACACCAATTCAAACTGATCTATTTCCAGAATTGAAGTTCTAAGGAAGCTCATTGTGCGGAGCAAACGTTGACAATATTAATACAATATGACATATTTGTACTACAGGACCAGAGCCATAGGAAAAGTGGTCGAGTTTTACACAAGGCTGTGTCTTGATTGTTAAACAAAATAATATATCAACAATGACAGAAGGAACAATTGCCAGTCTTACTGACAAAGGCTTTGGTTTTATCTCTAGAGAAGGAGAGGAGAAAGATCTTTTTTTCCATTCAAACGAACTTCAGGGAGTAGACTTCAATGACTTACGTGAAGGAGACAAAGTAACCTTTGAAATCGGCGAAAGCGATAAAGGACCAAACGCATTGAAAGTTAGCAAAGTCTAACTTTTAAAATAAAAACACCCTTTGGGTGTTTTTATTTTTAGCAAAAATCTCTCTTTAAATAATAAAAACCCCAAATCTCCAACTTCTCTTTTTATATTTAACCAATCTAGAGCTCTGAACCTGTTTGGTGTACGGAGTCAAACAAAACAGCCTTCCAAATTTTTGAATATCCAAACTGATTGACTAATATAGTAAATATGTCATATTGTACTTATGCAACGGAAATATCAAAAGCTAAATAAAAACGTTATGAACACATCAATATGTGGGTCTATAGACACATTTGTGCCACGCATATTTTTATTCAGCCGAGATAGTTTTACATTCTCATAAATAAACAAATACCTCTTTTATTTAGAACACTCTCGGCTGAAAGAAAGCCGAGTTTTTTATTCAGCGGATAGTTCTTTTATAAACAAAAGGAGACAGTAATGACTGACCAACGATCTATAGTATTCTTAAAAGGCAAAAGAGTTGTGCTTCGTCCACTTGTGAAAGAAGATGTTTCTCTTCTTCTCCTATGGATCAATGACCCTGATGTAACTCAATTTCTCAGCATTTATCTTCCTATGATGGAGGCGAACGAGAACGAGTGGTTTAACAATCTACACAAGGAAATCCAAAATCTTGTCTTGATGATAGTTGTTGACGAAAAACCTATCGGGACCATGGGTATACACAACATTGATTGGAAAAACCGAACAGCAAATACAGGAGCACTCATTGGTGAAAAAGACTATTGGGGTAAGGGCTACGGGACCGAAGCAAAGATGTTAATGCTTAACTACGCTTTCAATGTCCTAAATCTACGTAAAATCTGCTCAACCGTTTTGGCATTCAATAAGCGTAGTCACTCATACCTTCTAAAATGCGGTTATGTTGAAGAAGGAAGTAGATCAAAACAATATTATATAAACGGTCAATACTGGGATGAAATCCTGATGGCAGTTTTCAAAGAAGATTTCTTACCTCTTTGGAGAAAATATAAAAAGTCATAAGAAAAACTGTAAGAACTTCCAGCCAGTGCATTTTCATGCACTGGCTGTTTTAAACTAGATGAGTATTTGTAGTAAATTCTTGTATTACTTCCCTTCTATTTGAGAGATCTAAGCAAGATTAAAACGTAGAGTCAATTAGCACAACTTACAAATTTTCCGTTGTCTGCCTACGGCAGACAACGGAAAATTCTCAATAAAATTAGAAAGAGAGGTAAAAAAAAATTACCTCTCTTTACTGACAACGAGCTTTGTAGAGTTGTAATAAAATAGTAAAAGCTTTCTAAATAGAATCGTCTTTTGAATATTCTATGACATCCCTCGATGCTGATGTATAGAGTTCTCTACCGTCAGATGTTTGTATTTTAAGAATATAAACATCACTTATGACGCCATCTGCTAACTCCACATCCAGAAAAAGTGAAACTTTTTCAAGTACTTTTGCATAAAAATGAGAATAACTACATGACGGTAATCCTTCTTTATTTATTTTTTGAACATACTCAAGATACTTCTTCCGTCCAACATTCCGCCCATAAATAACTAAGGTAGAAAAAATATCTTCTACCTGCTCTTGTGTGTCACAAGAAAGCGCAGTTATGTAAATAATTTCATTCTTAACAAATTTCCTTTGTTGTTTTTCTGCATTGACAGGAGTGGGCAAAACTCCGAGTAAAAAAACCACAAAGAAAAATAATGCCCGATATGAGACTATGTTGTTTTTTTGACAAAAAGACTCGCTAGCATGTATCTCCATAACAAAACATCCTTTCTTTCCAAGTGACTATCTTGAGCTGTGGTCATTTCTTGTCTTCACCTGACACATCTCCCAAGATTTATTTTAATTCCTCTACCAAAGGACCTTCTTCTGCTTGAAATTCAAGTATCGTCTTCAGCCACCCTAGATGGTTTTATCAGTATGGCTATGTTATTTAAGAACCACTATTACTATGTCTACCATATAACGATGTAAAACACATTGTGGATAATTTTACTTAGAATCTACTAGTAACTTAAGCAAAACCTGGAAAATAATCGGAATTGACATGTGACGAAGGAACTCCCATCTCCCGCAATACACGCCCTATTCCTACCACCATGCCATGTGGTCCAGATATGTAAAAGATTCGTTCTAAGAAATCTGGCACTTGCTCGCGGATAACGTCTGCGTTAATAGTAGCTATTCCGCCTGAAACTTCCGGCTCATTCTCAAAAGCATACACTGTACGCACCCCATTCGCTGACGAAGTTTCCAATATATCTTGATAAGCAGTATCTTTTGACATCTTATTTGCATAAAGAAGTACAATGTCACGAAACTTATTAGTATCTTTAAGACCACGTATCATACTTATAAACGGAGTTATACCTATACCGCCAGCAATAAATACGAGTTTTTTGTTTTTATCTTTTGGCATAACAAAATCCCCTGAAAGTTGCGAGGCTACCAACGTGTTTCCTCGACGCAAAGACATCAAGGTTTTTTTGAACGAACTTGCTGGTGTGTAAAATTTTACACCAAGACGTATAGTATTATCCGTGGGAGCTGAGGCTATAGTAAAATGTCGCCGAATTCCGCGAGAATCATATGCTTTGTGCGCTAGCGTCCACTCGAGATATTGTCCGGATGAGAATGCTAGGCTGCGATTAGGTGTAAAGACAAATTCATATACATTGGGAGCCAATTTTATACGATCGACAAGAGTTAAGATAAGTTTAACTTTAGAACTTATGATATAGGCAAATAAGTTGCCAGCCAGAAGCGCTATCTCGGGAGTAATGTATAAACTAAAAATATGAAATCCAGGGAAAAAGAGTAGTCCTACACCAGCACCATAGAAAATACGCTTTATTCGTGTTGGCGGAGTTGTTAAAGGCTCAGTGAGCATAATAGTCGCTAGAAATATTGTTGGTACATACACAAAAGCACGCATAATACTTGCTGTGATTCCAACATCATAAACAAGAGCTGGTACCATAATCACAAGGGAAGAAACCGCAAGAAAAGAAAGTACCAGGTCAAAACGTCTAATTTTACGAACCACAAGCAGTCCTCCAATAAGAACAACCGGCATCATTATACTGGTACCTATCCACCAAACTGCCGACTGTGTAAGAAAAAAGGCTGTCATAACAACACCAAACGCCGCTGGGTTGAAGAGATGTTTGTTGCCAATAGCAAATATATACTTTGAGGCAACAGCCCATGTAGCAGCCCAAAAGACTAATGACAAAAAATTAAGATCTACGAACGAAGTCGGTGGGGCAAGAATGAGGGCGAGAATGAGAGCTGAGATATATGTTGATTCCGAATTGCACGGTGCGTCAAATATCTTTGCAAAAATAATATTACTTACCAAAGAGATGACTAAAATAAGGGCCACTGACCACGCTAAATAAATTGGAGAAAAAGAAAGAAATCCGAAAATACTTACTACTCCTGCAAAAACCAAAAAAGATATCAGCACATACAACACCAGCCGATACATAGTGATACGATTTAAAAAACGATCTACTATATTCATAATTTGGTGTAATAATTAAAATTGCTAGTAAGACTCGTCTCCCCTTCACGGGTAATGGCATATCCTTCGTACCCCGTTAATGACTCTATGTACTCCACACCTCGTTTACCCATAGCAAATGCTGTGGTAGCAAAACGATCTGCATCATAGATACCCGAACCAACTACGGTCAAACTAACAAAAGGAGTCTTCACTGGAAAACCTGTGGTCGGATCATAGATATGCTCGCCACGTATATATGTACCTGAGGTTGCAACCCCTTTGCCATGCGGATATATGATTTTCACTATTTTATCTAACTCAAATGGATGTCTAATACCAACAGACCATTGCTCACCTTTTGCGTTAACTCCTCCGGTTTGGATATCACCACCCGCATCTATACAAAAATTCTCGATATTACGACTCTTCAAAAGATCTGCTGCTTGTTGTATAGATAAACCTTTTACGATTCCTGACGGGTCCACAGACCCATCAGGGGTACAGTGGTTAAAATATCCACCTGTTTCTTTACAGGTTTCTTCCGCGGCTTTATAAACTCCTCTCACTTCATCGCTAGCATTCTCAAGCATTAGCTCACCACGATTTATGCGAGACACTTCACTCTCCGCTTTATATGTACTAAAAACTTTATCTATATGAGTAAAATGTGCAAATACTTCGTCAAGAATAGAACGAGTTGCATACAAACCAACAATCTCAACCGAAATCGGCATACCCATAATGTCTCGTGTGTCTTTGAATCTTTTCATGTCAGCTATGAGGCTTTCAGTAAAGCAGAGGTAAGAGATGTACGAAAAGCCCTGCTCGTTTCTGTTGCGCCAGAAATAATATCTACATTTGCGCTTTGTGCTGTAAGCGCCTCGGAACGGAGGACTGGCATGGCATAACCATTGATGTACCTAGAAGTATTATTGTTTTGCTTGTATGGCAGTGGGTAAACTTTTGCAATTACACCATTTTTAATTTCTACTCGTACTTGAAATTTTTCATAGTAAGCGTCAGCTAACGAACCAGTATAAATACCATCCAAATAGACTCCTTTGTGCATCTGCGGTGGAGTAGACTGTATAATAGTCTCCGGTTTCACTAACACGGAAGATGTTTTGGTAACCTTATCTTTTGTTTTACCTGACTTAACAACCTCTACTCTAAACGCTGGGGTATTTGGGATAGCTGTCCGCTTTTTTACAGTTGAGTCGTAAATGATTATAGAGTCTGGCACAGACACAACCTCTGATATGTTAGAACTTACCGGTAATGTAGACGAGAAAGCGCGAGTAACAACATATACAACAAACGTTAATATGTACAAAGCCGATGATAAAATTTTCTTCATAAAAAAACTAAGTAGAGTAAGTCTAATATTTTAAAAACTAGCCATTGTTTTCCTTCCAAACTCTATATAGTGTACTCCTCACATCGGAGGTGGTAAATATGCGTTTATAAAAAATTCCAAAAACGCAGATACCTAAATACCACTCAAATACACAACCAAGAAACCTATAGAAACTTTTTTTAGACTCGCTTCCCCTTTACTCGCTCATTTTCTGTGAGACTTTTTTTACGCAGGCGGACACTGTCAGGAGTAACTTCCAGATACTCGTCGTGGGATACTATTTCTAGACCACTCTCTATAGTTATTTCTTTGGGAGGCACTAGTTTAATATTATCATCAGACCCAGACGCTCTCATGTTTGTAAGCTGTTTTCCTTTTATAGGATTAACAACCATTTCATTACCTTTTGACGTATTACCTATTACCATACCTTCATACACCTCAGTATTTGCTCCTATATAGAGCTCTCCTCTATCCTGAAGATTAGCAAGAGAAAAACCAAGCGCTTTTCCAGAAACCATAGAGGTCATAGACCCAGTTTGTCTTTTCTCAATTTCTCCTGCATGGGCCTTAAAACCAATAACACGGCTAGACAAAATACCTTCTCCTTTTGTCTCTATCATAAATTGACCTCTATACCCTAAGAGACCTCGTGTAGGAATCTCAAAAGTAAGACGAATTATATTGTCATGCTGGACAACATTTTGAAGTAATGCCTTGCGGTTTCCAAGACGTTCTATAACGGCACCTTGGAATTCACTTGGTATATCAACAATGACCTCCTCAAAAGGTTCCATCTTTACACCTTCCACCTCTTTAACAATAATCTGTGGCTGAGAAACTTGTAACTCATACCCTTCACGCCTCATGTTCTCAAGTAAAATAGCAATATGTAATTCTCCACGACCCGCAACTTTAAAAGGGGCATTACCCGAAAGATCTACCTGAAGACCAACATTAACCTCAAGCTCTTTCTCAAGACGTTCACCTATTTGACGTCCTGTTACGTACTTACCAACTCGTCCTGCAAAAGGAGAGTCATTAACTAAGAAATCAAGAGTGATCGTTGGCTCATCAATAACAATGGCCGAGAAAGGTTCTGTTGTTTCAATATCAATGATAGTTTCTCCTATATAAATATCTGGAAAACCAGCAACTAAAACAATATCCCCCACTTCAGCTTCGGTAATCTCTTCACGACTTACCCCCCTAAAACTAAAAATCTTAGTGATTTTCCCAGACCGGATTTCTCCGTCTGGCTTCTTCACATACACATTATTCCCAGACTTTAACTTTCCGTCATATACACGCACAACAGCCAATCTTCCTAGGAAATTATCATAGCCTAAATTAAAGACCTGAGCTTTCAACGGAGCAGATGAGCTTCCGCTGGCAATAGGAACCTTCTCAAGAATAATATCAAGAAGAGGTGAAAGATCACTGGAGTCATCTTCAAGTTTTTTCTTTGCTATACCATCACGGCCTATCGCATATACTGTGGTGAAATCAAGCTGTTCTTCATTTGCTCCAAGTTCCATAAAAAGTTCTAACACCTGCTCTTCTGCACGTTCAGGGTTAGCGGCTGGCTTGTCAATTTTATTTAAAACAACTATTGGTTTGAGCCCTAGCTCTAGTGACTTTTTAAGAACAAAACGTGTCTGAGGCATAGGTCCCTCTTGTGCATCAACCACTAAAAGCACCGAATCAATGGAACGCAATACGCGCTCTACTTCTGAACCAAAATCAGCGTGCCCTGGTGTGTCTATAATATTTATTTTCGTATCTTTATAATAAGCAGTGGTATTTTTTGCATAAATAGTAATACCGCGTTCCTGTTCAAGAACGTTTGTGTCCATACTCATGCCTTCATCAAACATACCTGTCTGACGCATAATCCCATCCGTCAAGGTTGTTTTTCCGTGATCAACGTGAGCAATAATAGCGATGTTCCTAATTTCCATAGTTATTTTAAAATATCTTTTTAAAAACAAGATAAAAGGCACGCTGAGCTAGCGCGCCAGAACCTATAAAATACCATAGATTTCAGTATATAGTCAAACTTTGACTATATACTGAAATCTATTCCGACATAATAAAATAGAGATCTCACATTAAACGATGTAAAAATAATATCTTTTAGATGATTTAATAGTGTATAATCATACATATGGCAAAAAGAAGTACAGGGGTGGGAAAAATGAAAACATCTCGTTCACATAAAACCAAAAAACGGCTCGCTGTAAAAAATGCAATGTTGGCTAAAAAAGCCAGCAAAAAACGTAAATAAACGGTTTTATATAAAACGATCACGACAACGACTCTATGAAAAAATAGTGTCTGTTTTTGTAATTTCTTATAGTCTACAAATGTACGACACACATAACTTTAGAAAATAATTAATTTAGGAGAGATAGATTGTATCTCTACCTTTATTATAAAAAAATAAAAGCAATAAATCGGACATCTATTACCAGATGTCCGTTTTCTATGCGTATACCACTCTTTGGAATGGTTCACGGCTCTTATAAAGAATAGCTAATCTCTCTGTTTGAGTGCCTAAAATTTTATCGCCCTAAACAACGCAAACATTTACAGCCAAATGGTTTTATATGCTCATCAACATATTCTTTACCATAGTCATACGATAATTCTTCACCAGAAAGTATTTTTCTTCGTGCCATAACAAAAATGCGACTACCTTTTACCTCCGTATCACAGTTAGGGCGACACGAATGATTGATATAACGCGCCAAATTCTTTCTGCTTTTACCATCAACACGCCGCTTTGAAGATAGCTCAAATAAATATTTTCCCCCTCTTCTGTCAGATTCTTCAGTAGAAATAATTTCTCCTGTATATTCAATAATAAACTCACCCTTATGTACATCTTCCTCAATAAAAAGCCCTAGCCCTGCTCTAGAGCGTTTTACAGAAACTTTTTTTGATATGTGTTTCTTTTTCGCTTTTTTCTTAGTTATTTTTTTTCCTTGTTTTGCCATAGTATTCTCTTGTTTATCTTGTTTATCTTTATTCAAACTCCTATATTACTCATAACACCTACGTGAACATAAAACACAGTACTTTAATGCTGTACCGTAACAGATATATATGTCTCATTCAATAGACTCTTTGAGTATAAATGAATTATTTGAAAATAATCTACAAAAGGAGCTTTTTTATATCTTAACAACGCTTATAGTTTATCTCAGCATCCTGTGGCAATATAAAGATATGGAAAAAACGTTTGCACCACCTTTTACTCTCAATCTAAAAGAAACCTTTTCTACAGTTAGTCCGGAAAGTTTGATATGGGGAAGTGTGCTACTTATACTAACTCTCTTCGTTATTTATACTCTATTACTACTTTATCACTGGTTACGTTACGGACGAGGTATTATTAATATTTTATTCATTGTAGGAGTATATTTTGGTGTCTCCCTTATCTTAATCTCCAGCCTCCTTTCTGGAGCAGTTTTACTAACATAAAAATAATTATGTTTAATATTTCAAAAGATGAAACTATACTTCTGCGACGCCGAAAACACTGGTTTATTCTTTCGGGAGAAATTTTAGGAACAGTAGTCTTGGCTATAGCTCCTTTTATACTTTATCCATTTGTCGCTGGCTACGATTTGCTTATAGGTTCACGCTCTGTGACTATACTACTAAGTAACTCTTGGATAACATTTTTGGGATCAGCTTGGCTTCTTATTTTTTGGATGCGTGGTATGGGAATATGGACCGACTACTTCCTAGACCTTTGGATTATTACAGACAAGCGCATAGTAGATATTGAACAAAAGGGTTTTTTCCATCGAAAAATATCCGTGTTACTTATTGAAAAAATACAAGATGTGACTATTGAAACTAGTGGATTTATCCCGACTCTCTTAAATTTTGGTGATATTCATGTTCAAACCGCTGGTGAAGAGCTAGAATTCGTGATGCATGGAATATCCAACCCAAAACATGTACGAGAAATAATCACAAAAGCTCAAGACTCTCAATCAAAAAAACAAACAAGAGATCAGATATAAAATCTGTCCAGCTAAAATTAATCCTCTTTAATCCAAAGAATACTTCCCCACCTCCGTACGCACAATACGAAGAGTCAATGCTGGTACTCCCATCTTCTTACCCAATTCTTGTGCCAACACACGGACATATGTTCCGCTAGTACAGGTTATCTCTATGGTTGCAGTATCATAGTTATGCGAATATGTTCCACTAAGATTGCCTTCCCAACAAGCTAGAATTTCTTCTTGTCGAAAATCACCAGAAAGTGAAGTTACGGAATCATGTACATATTCATCAAGCTCAGAACCACTTATTTTTCCCGTTTTTAAAATTACCGCGTTGAAAATTTCAACCTTATGTGAGGGTATTTTGATCTCCGAAAGACGTCCTTCTTTAGCCCACTCAAAAAGAGGCTTACCTTGTACTGGTTTTGAAGAAAACGGAGGGTAGGTTTGCTCATACACACCAACAAAAGCACCAACACCTTCCATAAGAAGAATGGGTGAAATTTTTTCTGAGGAAGTTTCTACAAGTTTCCCAGCTATATCGTACGAGTCTGTACTCCACCCAAATAAGACTTCAAAAATATATTTCTTGGGTAAATTAAGATACTTGTCACGTTCTTTATTTGCATCTCCAACTAATATCAAAAGTAAACCCTCGGCAAGTGGGTCGAGGCGACCAGCGTATGAAAGTTTTTCTTTTGCAAACCTAGGTCTTTCTTTTCGTAACCGCGATAACGCCTGCAATGGAGTTTCTCCTCGTCTTTTTTTATACGATACTACCTCTTTCATACCCCTTGTTGTAACATTAAAATTCTAATGAAGAAATATTCCCCTCTTCAGATTCCCAAACACATTACTCAACTCAAGATAAACTCAGAATAACAAAAGTAATAAAAAATAAATATCTGACAAAAATAGCTTGATATCTGGTTACTCTTTCTGTTCTTTTCTCAATTTGTTACAATTCATGAACAATCTCTATGAAAGATACTAATAAAAACAAGCTGTCAACCGAACCATATAAAGGTGTACGGGATTTTTATCCCGAAGATATGTTTATACAAAACTATATCGCAAATACCATGCGCGAAATAGTAGAAAAATATGGTTACGCTGAATATTCTTCTTCAATATTAGAACCAGCAGAGTTATACGAAGGCAAAACAAGTGAGGAGATTGTAAGCGAACAAACATACACTTTCACAGACAGGGGCGATAGACGAGTTACTCTCCGTCCTGAAATGACACCCAGCGTGGCGCGTCTTGTTGCTGCACGCAAAAGAGAGCTAGCTTTTCCATTACGCTGGTATTCTGTACCCAATGTGTTCCGCTACGAACGACCACAGCGCGGACGTCTGCGTGAGCACTGGCAATTAAACAGCGATATTTTCGGAGTTCCTGGAATAGAAGCTGAGATAGAAATTATTACACTTGCCGCAGATATCATGAGTGCATTCGGCGCAAAAGAAACTGAATATGAGATCCGTATAAATAATAGAAAATCTCTCAACAAGGCTTTAGAAAAATTCAATCTTGATGACGAACAAAAAAAAGAATTTTATCGCTTACTTGATAAGCGTGACAAAATTAAAGATTTTGAAGAGAAAGCCAAAGACATTTTAGGTACTGAAATTTCACTAGACTTTGAGATAGACACTGAGACAAAAAATATTGTTGAGGGACTCAAGGCACGAAATATTAAGAATGTAGTGTTTTCTCCAACGCTAGTACGCGGTTTTGACTATTATACAGGAATAATATTTGAAGTTTTTGACCTAGCCCCAGAAAACAATAGATCCCTTTTTGGTGGCGGTCGTTATGACAACTTGTTTGACATGTTCGGCATAGAAAATATTCCAGCTGTAGGTTTTGGTATGGGAGATGTCACTATGCGAGACTTTCTCGAAACACACGCTCTACTGCCAGAATACGCACCAAATACTGACCTCTATTTGGCTACTATAGATAAAGCTCAGATACCCTATGCAGAAAAACTTGCTAGTACACTGCGTACGCAGGGTATAAATGTAGCTGTAAATATACTTGGTAAAAAGATCGGTGATCAAATCAAAACAGCTTCAAAGCAAGCGATACCGTTTTTAATAGCCATAGGAGAGACTGAGATAAAAACAAAACAATTTGTAATAAAGAATCTCAATACTGGTAAAGAATTTTCTGTTAAAGAAGAAAATATAGCAGACAAGATTTGGTCTGAAGATATATAAAATTCTGCAACAAATTCTAATATATTTAACTCTTTAGCGGGAATTTTTAATTGATATTTAGAACAAAATAAAATGAGAAAAATTATTTTTGATATTGAGACAAAAAATATATTCCAGGATGTGGGTCGTGCCGACCCAGCCCTTTTAGATCTGTCTGTGGTAGGAGTTTATGATTCACTCATGGATCTATACACAAGCTATCTAGAAGAAGACCTTCCAAAACTATGGCCACTTATAGAATCTGCTAATATGCTTATCGGTTATAATTCAGACCATTTTGACATACCTCTTCTTAATAAATACTACCCAGGAGATCTAACAAATATAAAAAGTCTAGATTTACTTAAAGAAATCCGCAAGGCAACAGGACGACGACTACGATTGGATGCAGTTGCAGAAGGAACACTTGGTAAAGGCAAAAGTGGGAAAGGGTTAGAGGCTGTTTTATGGTGGAAAAACGGTGAAATAGAAAAGGTCAAAAAATACTGTTTAGATGACGTACGTATAACTAAAGAAATTTACGATTATGCTCGTGAACACAACACACTAAAATACAAAGACCTGAGTGAAATACGAGAAATTAAGCTCAACACTTCCACATGGGAAGATGAAGAGACCTCATCAATGACCCATACTTTACCATTTTGAAAATCTTGTACCAAGACTCCTTAGACAGAAATATAAATCAAAATAACAGCAGCTAGGATAAGACGGTAGAAAACAAAAACATTAAGCGTGTGCGTTTTTAAATACTTCAACAAAAAATGAATAGCGAACATTCCAGAAATAAACGCGGCTAGAATAGCAGCTATTAAAGATGGACCTATGCTGGAAAGAACTCCTCCGACTCCTAAATCCAAAACACTCTTACTTCCAGCTCCAACTATTATTGGAAATGATAATAAAAAAGCGAACCTTGTTGCTTCTTCTCGTGAAAGTCCTAACAAAAGACCTCCTGAAATGGTGGCACCTGAACGAGACATGCCAGGGACTAATGCTAGTGTCTGAAAAAAACCAATGATTAAGCCGTTTTTTACGGAAATATTTTTCTCTAAACTCCCTCTCTCTGCAATTTTTTTAGAATAATATTCTGCTATTAAAAACAAAATAGACCCGACAATAAGACCCCAAGCAACAAAATTTACACTACGAAAAGTAGTTTCTATATATTTCTCAAGAGCTAAACCAAACAAAACAGCAGGAATTGTTCCAATCAAAAGAGCCGCTATTAACTGCTTATCTCGCTTTTCCACAAAAGAACCCCTAAGCCATAACCAAGTATTTTTTATAAAACCAAAAAAATCAGCGCTGAAATAAACAAAGACTGCTCCAGCTGTAGCAAAGTGAAGCACAGCATCAAAGGAAAGCCCGTAGTCCATCTTTAAACCTAAAAGATCTCTAACTATTATCAAATGCCCTGTTGAAGAAATGGGTAGAAATTCGGTAAGCCCTTGTACTGTGCCTAAAATAATACCTGAAAAAATATCCATATAATTAATATATTATAATGAAATTATATTTGATCTTAACATGGAAATACAAGAGAGACATCTTATAATCAAAAGCCCTACTAGCTCTCAAAACTTGTCGAAATATTTTAAGAATAAGACTCCTTGAGGAGCTCTTGTAAATTACAAAAATGACTCTTCTTCGGATCACAAGCAGAATTCCAAAAAGACAATTCTAAAATCTCTCTTGCGCTACTACGAATAAGCTCTTTGAGTTCTTCTACATCATCATCAGTAACCACAAACTCCTCTTTGTGATATTTATTATTTTTATCGGGTTCCAGAAAATCTATAACGCCTGTTGTCATACTGTACTTTCCATTTTCATAATAAGAAAGCAGTAATTTATAAAAAACCAGTTGGCGCATGTAATCACCATTTGATGTTTTGGTAAGCCCCATAATATCATTTCGTGAACGCACTCTACCAGTTTTATAATCAACTACACGTACTTCATTCTCTGAGACACTCTCTATCTTGTCCAAAATTCCCCGTAAAGTAATATTTTCTCCGTCTCCAATAGGAAACTGAATTTTAATAGAAAATTCATTACCTAGGGTTGGAGCAAACGTATCCTTATTGGCCTCGTAATACCCAGATAATGCATATTCACCTTTCTCCAAAGATTCTTCATACTCTGTACTTGAAAGAGGTTGCTTGTTAAGAGAATGTCGAAAACGAGACAAAAGATACGCTTTATCTATCTTATTTCCTGACTCTAATCGTTCAAATAAATCATGCATGGCATTATGCATAGCAATTCCAAACAACATACTTCTTGTTGGAGCCTTAGGAACTCGTAATAAATTACCAAAAAAATACTCCCACGGATCACGTAAATAATTATTAAGTGCGGTTACTGAAAACCCTTGTTCAAAAAAAAGTTCCTGTAAATACTTTGTTTCTGTTACTGGCATCAGAGTTGGAATACGCGGTGCGAGCAGTTTTAAAGGGCTATGTTTTTTTTCAAAATTACTCGTTTCAATTATAGAAAAGTTCTGACTTCCTATTTCTTCAATAAAGAGAGATGGCAGCAACTCTTTTCCATCCACACCCTCTGTAGCATATGAAATACTTACTCCATACCGAGCGCGTGTGAGAGCAACATAAAAAAGACGACGTTCATCAAGAACTGGATCGTGGTTAGTGTCTTTAACACTCTCAGATAGAGAGAAATGTTTTATTGTACGTTTATTACCCCAATGTCCATCCACCACCCTAGGCAAATATACATAGTCAAACTCCAAACCTTTTGCACGATGTACTGTCATAAGACGTACCGACGGCATACGCGAATTACGACGAGTTCTTTTAACAAGAAGATTGTGCTCGTAGAGAAGATCAAAATACTTGATAAGATCTTTTAGAGTATACTCTCTATGATTCTCAACAAGTTGCTCTATGTCTCGCACCAGTCCGCTATAAATATCCAATTTTTCTTGAGCTCTTTCGTGAGTTATTAGATGCCCCCAGAATCCTGACTTATTCGCGATGATTTCCAAAGATTCAAGCAGGCTCTTATTCTTGGACATAATACTCCATGAAGAAAGATTTTTGTATAGATCATAGACTTTATTTATTTTTTTTACGCCCGCTTTTTTAAGCAGTACCTTTGATCGGACAAGATCATATACTGATATTTTTTTATTAGAGCGAAATCGCAATATTTTATAAAGATCTATTGGAGGAATTCCAAGAAAATCTACAGAAAGAACAGAAATCAAACGTTCTTCGTTTCCAAAAAAATGCACTGCGTAGAGAATAGCAATGATTTTTTTCATATCCAAATCTTCAAGAGCGTTTTGATTAGACTCAATAATAAATGGCACACGTTCACGCTCTAGCGCAGGTACTATAAGAGAAACATCGTTGTTATTTCGATATAATACTGCAATTTCCCGAGGATCTATCCCCTCCTCAATATGTCTTTTTATGTTGACGGCAAGATGTGCATACTCAAACTCCGGTCGTGAGAAAGATAGTATGTCCACTTCGTCACCACCCCCTTTTATATGTGCTATTTGTGGGTTTTTTGACTGATGTCTGGATAACTCCCCCTTTGTAATTAAAGAATGCGCTGCGTTCAATATACCTTGTTTGGAGCGATAATTGTCATTCAGGTTTATAATCTCAGCATCTTTATGTCTTTCTGTAAAATATAAAAAATTCTCCAGAGATGCACCCTGAAATCGATAGATGGCCTGCTTTTCATCCCCCACTAAAAAGAGATTCGGTGACTGATGAAAACTAGAAAGTAACTCCAAAATTTTATTTTGAGAATTATTCGCATCCTGATGCTCGTCCGCAAGTATGTACTGGAATTTCTCTTCCAATGAAAGAAGAAAGTTTTCATTATTCTCTAACGCCTTTACGGTCTCTAGTATCATGTCCTCATAGTCATAGAGGCGACGATCTTTTAATTCTTTTTCATATCTCCTATAAAGAATTATCAGCTCTTCATCTTTTAAAAGCTGTCTTTCTATACTCTGATATTTACCCTTGACCTTCCCCGCATGAGGACCTTTTACATGACGTGTATCTTCTATGTTTTTATAATCACTTTTCCTTTTCTGTAAAAGCTTGTTCACGTTATCAGGACTAACGTTTTCTCTCTTCAGCTCGCTAATCCCAGAAAGAATATGATGGATATAATAAAATGGGTCTCCAAAAGGTTTCAAAATCTTTAGTTTTGTACTTTGTATTATTTCTTTTAGAATAGTTATTCTATCAATATCATTGACATTACTCGCTCCCACAATACGAGGATATTCATCTGGATGATTGTTGATTAAAATATTGGCAAATCCATGAAAAGTGTAAATTCCTACACGATATGCATCGCTTCCTATAATCTCAACCAAACGCTTACGCATCGCCACCACCCCCGCTTCAGTAAAAGTAAGTGCTAAAATACTGTCAGGAGATGTGTCAGTATTCCTTAGGATATTGGCAATACGGAGAGTAAGGATCTGGGTCTTTCCTGTACCAGGCCCTGCTATTACCATAACAGGACCCTCAATAGTATCTACAGCTCTTTTTTGTTCTTTATTGAGCCTCCTATAATGCTTTTCAAAAGATTTAGATGTTACCATACATCAATTATAACATGGGAGTAATCATGTAGTTTTGTCTACCCAAAATTGTTTAAAAGCCCTCCAAAGGTTAAACCTCTGCAAGTCGTGCAAGTCTCCAGAGGTTTAACCTTTGGAACCTCCTCTGGAACCTTTGGACGGCAGAGTTTAACCGGACTTAAGTCTCCAGAGGTTTAACCTCTGGAGTTTTTTAGTCTCAGAGGTTTTCTGCAGAGGTTTAACCTTTGGAGATTTCCTTTGGAGATTTTTGCTTGAGTGGGGGTTTAATTACCTAGTTCGTACAATTTTTTTATTTCGTCTACACCTAATATACGATTATAGACGCGAACATCGTCCATTGAACCATTGAAGTACCTACTCGAAAACTTCGGTGAAAGGCTAAAACTTCCTCCAGTAAAGCCACCAGTAGATACTGTGTTATCGTTCCCTTTTACTCCATTTAGGTACACAGTAGAACTTCCTGTTGTCACGTCATATAAAAAAATTGCATTATACCAAATCCCACTAGTCACATTAAAACCAGAATCAGTACTTATATCTCCACCATTTGCCGCATTACCCCTAAAAAGCAGATCTCCTATTTGGTCACCATTACTGTTATGTACTCTTAAAACCCAGACTTCATTACTAGATGGAGTCGACCCTGTTCCAACTATTTCTGCATATGAATTATTAAAATTTTCTGCTTTAAACCAAACACTCACACTAAAATCAGAAATAAATGTTGATACCGCAAGCGAAGAAAGATCCACATAATCATCAACCCCATCAAAGCTTAAAGCTTGTCCTATTTTTCCAATAACTGTAGTTGTGGAAGTAAAGCCTGTTAAATACCCCGTGTTGCCATTACCGCTTGTGTCTGCAACATTTTGCAAAAGGTCCGGGCCGTCAAATGTCCAGTGGCCGACGAGACCGTCGTTGAGTGAGGGGTTAGTGGTGAGAGTTTTGTTTATATAAGTAGTTGCGCCTTGTTGATAGAGACGTTTTACTTCGTCTTGAGATAGAGAGCGGTTGTATACACGAAAGTCGTCATATGTTCCTTGCGCAAAATTACCGCCTTTCCGACCACCAATGGTAAACCATGTAGCATTATCTGGAAATTTATCAAAGGTACTTGCGTTTTTGGATGTGGTGGAAGCGCCATCCACATACATTGTAAATGCTTTTGTTGTAGTTGAAAAAGAGCAACCTACATGATGCCATTCTCCATCTAATATAGACACTGATGGAGTTGTAAAATAAGTCGAGGCTGAGTTTCTAATACGACAAGATGCTTTTGATGCCCATGAATTCATATAAAATGAACCTGACCCCCCTCGCTCAAAAAAATATTTGCCGTTATTAGCCTCTGAGGACTTGAGCCACATGAATGCAGAGAAACCATTTGGTTCGGTTTGACTAAGAACACCATTACCAATATACATATTGTCTCCAATTCCATCAAAATTTACTGCTTGTCCTATGTTCCCTATGGCCAGCAGTGTGTTTGTTGCGTTTGAAGAAGCTCCAAAGTAACCCGCATTTCCTGTACCACTACTATCTGTAATCTGAGTACTTAAAGGGCCGTCAAATGTCCAATACCCCACTAAACCGTCGTTGAGTGAAGGGTTGGTGGTGAGAGTTTTGTTTATATAAGTGGTTGCGCCGAGGTCGTAGAGGCGAGAGACTTCGTCTGCTGAGAGAGCGCGGTTGTATAGACGGACGTCGTCTATGGAGCCAGTGAAGTAGCCTGAGTCATTAAACCCTCCTGCTGTTTGTGTATCAGTTGCAGCAAATGCTAAATACTGTGTCCCAGTTGGGGATCTCGAACAGGATACACTATTTTTTAAACTTCCATCTAAATACGCAAACTCCGCATTACCGTCATAAATCAATGTGACGTGGTACCATATATTTAAATTAATGGTCCCAAAAACCAAACCATTATTACAATTCCAGATGTTACCTTTCAACTCATTGTTTTGATTTAATCCTACTTTTATATAATGGTAACCTGAGTTTATCTTTTGCTGACCTAGTTCGGATACAATGACTCCTGAATCTTTCGCATATACCCAAAAGGATAACGTTTCAGTGCTTGCCGAAGACATTAAGCTTTTGGTAATCATATAATCATCCACTCCATCAAATTCCAACGCCTGACCAACCTTCCCCATTACTGTAGTTGTGGAAGTAAAGCCAGCCAGATATCCTGTGTTTCCGTTACCGCTTGTGTCTGCAACATTTTGCAAAAGGTCGGGGCCGTCAAATGTCCAGTGGCCGACGAGACCGTCGTTGAGGTCTGAGTTGGAATTTAAAGTTATATTTATTTTTGTTTCTCCAAATGTATTAAAGACGAAGAATATAACTGCAAAAGAGAGTACCACGCCCGTGGTTATAGCAAGTTTTAGAAAAGTGGGAAAATCGCCCCCCCCCCCCCTATTAGAAGTCCCACTTCTAATAGGGGGTTTTTCAATGAAGGATGCTGAACGTCCTTCATTGAGGTTGTTTGTTTGAATGGGTACTCGACGTCCGTTCAAAGAGTGCCTCACAGTCACCCCACGTCCATAAACTTTCCCCCTTTTATTCATATAGCTATAATAACATACACAAAAATAAAGATTGAAAATCTTATAACCGTCAAAAACCAGACTTCTGTTATTCGATTAATAATTCTTTAGGCGACCAGATTTGCCGTGAGTACGAATTTTCTCCAATGCTTTTGCTTCAATCTGTCTGATACGTTCACGTGTTACACCAAACTCTTGTCCAACTTCTTCAAGGGTATGATAAATACCATCCTCAAGACCGTTTCGTAATGCTAAGATTTTGCGTTCTTTTGGAGACAGATCATTTAAAATTTCATCTATCTGATCTGCTAAGATTCTTCGTGAAGATTCTTGATCTGGAGAAGGAATTTTGTCATCCTTAATAAAATTACCTAGTGTGGATTTTTCATCATCACTATCTCCAACAGGATTTTCAAGAGAAATAGTATCTTGATTAATCTTTTCAATATTGTAAATCTTTTCAACGTCAACCCCCATCTCAGTAGCTATCTCTTCCTGAAGAGGATCACGGCCAAGATCTTGAGAAAGACGTCGTACTACCTGCTTATACTTTGCAATAGTCTCAACCATATGTACTGGTATACGAATCGTCCGAGATTGATCGGCTAAAGCTCGTGTAATAGCTTGACGAATCCACCACGTTGCATATGTTGAGAACTTATACCCTTTTGTGTAGTCAAATTTATCAACCGCCTTAAATAAACCTATATTTCCTTCCTGTATTAGGTCAAGGAGAGTTAAGTCGGGACTTCTTCCTACATAACGTTTTGCAATTGATACAACGAGGCGTAAGTTCGCACGAGCAAGCAAGTTTTTCGCCTCAAAATCACCCTCTGTAATTCGTTTAGCTAGATCTCGCTCTTCTTGGGCCACCAACAAAGGATATTGGCCTATCTCGCGTAAATACATTTGGATTGAATCATGAGTGGATACAGATTCTCCTCTACGATACTCATTCTTGCGTACAGGTTTAGAATCTGAGCTATCCAATAAACCTCCGCCTTCCAAAACGTCTATACTGGCAACATTGAATCGTTCATAAAGATCTTCAAGAAAAACAATATTTTCCTCAATTGTGGGAAACTCTTTAAGAATCTCATCATATGTCACATAACCACGCTCTCGCCCTTTTGCCATCAAACGTTTTGCTTTTTCTTCAAGCAATCTGGCTCGTTTATCAACTTTCTTTTTTGTTGTTTTTTTCTTTACTGAACTAGCTTTCTTAACATGTGAAGAACGAGGTTTTTTCTTTAGAGATACTTTTTTCTTTGATTTTGGTTTAGTTTTTGTTTTTTTTGTACGTACAGAAGAAGTCCGCTTTACTAAGCTCTTTTTTACCACCTTTTTTTTATTCTTACTTTTTTTCTTTACCATATCTTTAAAAAAATAATTAACTGTTCTAATAAATTGATCCAATATTTATATATCACGTGCGCAACATCTCAGACAGCTCTCGGCAGCGCTTTAACGCTTTTTCAACTACCTTGGTATCCCCTGTTTCTTCAGCTACTTTTAAATCCTTTAGAGCTGAACGATAATCGTCTTTTAAGCGCTCCGCACTAAGCCCAGAACATAGTTCCTCCACTTCTCTTTCAAGATTTTCTATCTCACCATACAACCTCTCTATTTCAAACAAATAACCATCTCCCATATCTATGAAGTCTCTAATTTTTTCCTTAAGGAATTCTTCTCCTATTATCTCAGAGAGTCTCAAACGCAATTTTTCTATATCTAGATTTCGTTCATCTTCTGTTAAACCTTCCTGCCAAAGAAGTACAGATAACAAACGTTTTTCTATAAGGTCTGGACGAGAAATTAGATCTTTATTTGTGTTAGTCTTTATGACTTCTTCAGAAGTATTTCGTACCTTGTCAAAAGATCGTACAGAATCCCAAACAGGTTCTTCAGCTATTTTAAGACTTGAGGCTATGTTTCCCACAAAATGAGCTTGGTCAATTTTATTTGGTATATGCGTAACATACGGAATTACTATTTTTTCCACAGCAAGACGCAACTTGCGCATATCAGTATGTATCCCACTTAAATACTCAAGATAAAAGTCTATTACATGCTTTGCAGACCGTACAGCCTGTTTCCAAATATCTACATCTTCTTTTATTAGATCTGCTGGATCTTTCCCTTTCTCTAATGCTGCCACCTTAACATCCATCCCTCTAGAAAGAGCTAAATCAATACCACGCCCTCCTGCTGAAATCCCAGCCACGTCACCATCAAAAGCAACAACAACATTATTGGATAAACGCGCAATAAGTAAAAGCTGATCTGCCGTTAAGGCTGTGCCTGAAACCGCTACTGTATTCGTATATCCTGCTTGGTTTGAAAGAACTACATCCATTTGCCCTTCAACTAAAATGGAAAAATTATGTTTTCGTATTGTATTTTTAGCAAAACTATACCCATACAATACTCTAGATTTTTCATATAAATCCGTTTCTGGACTGTTTATATATTTTGCTGAATCCTCTTTATATTCAGAATTTCCTTTATCTGGAAGTATTCGTCCTGAATATGCAATCACACGCTCGGCTGCATCCATAATAGGAAACATTACTCGACCACGAAACCTATCGTAATAACCACTACCCTTTTCCGAACGTTTTATAAGACCAGCCTCTAAGAGCTCTTTCTCTGTATATCCTTTGTTAGTAAGATATGAATATAGTGACCTCCATTCAGGTAATGCATATCCTAGACGCCATGTTGTAATAGTATTTTTTGTAATACCTCGACTAAGCAAATATGAATGCGCTTCTTTAGAAGTTTGTAGATTTTTTTCAAAAAATAAAGTTGCGTCTTCCAAGGCATTGAACAAACGCGCCCTTCGATCTTCGTCTTTTTTATTAATTGGTGCTAGCTCAACACCAGCGCGCTTTGCAAGAGTCTTTAGCGCTCCCTTGAAATCGGTACCTTCAAAACCTTCTACGAAACTAAAAATATCTCCTTTTACACCACATCCGAAACAATAATAAGAGCTTCTGGAAGGAGACACGAAAAAAGAAGGTGTCTTTTCATTATGGAAGGGACATCTGGCACGGAAATTTGCTCCTGCTTTTTCAAGCTTTATATAGGAAGACACTACATCTACAATACCCAACCTTTCTTTAATTTGCTCCACATGAGTAGACATGAACTTTCATCTGTTACACCCACTTAAACACAAAAACTTATAGACGACTGGCCAACAAAGAAAATTCTATCCTACTTCCTTGGTTTGAGTAGTTCCTTTGTTATCAAGCTCCTTCTGAAGATCTGCTATTTTTTGTGCTTTAGGGCTTTTGCTATACCCCGTTCCAGCAGGAATCAAACGTCCAATAATAATATTTTCTTTCAACCCTCGTAATTTATCAACTCTTCCACGAACAGCAGCGTTAATAAGTATTTTTGTTGTATGTTGAAACGAAGCTGCAGAAAGAAAACTTTTACGAGAAAGAGACACCTCCGTTATCCCTAATACAAGCTCTTCTGCTGTTGCAGGTTCATCTTTGTTCTCTTCAGCACGTATATTTTCTTCAACAAACTCACGTTCTTCAACAACCTCTCCAGTAGTAAATGAAGTATCGCCAGGAGATTTGATTTTACGTCGAGAAAACATTTGCTTAATAATAACCTCTATATGTTTTCGTGAAATAGAAGCCCCTTGAAGTTCATAGATTTTACTAATCTCACCTATAATGTATTCCTGAGCACACTCACGACCAGCATACTTAAAGAGTGCTGGGATTTCCGCAGATCCATCTGTAAGCAAATCACCTTTTTCTACATTATCTCCAATTTTTACAAGAATCATCCTGCGAAAATGTACTGGGTATTCTATATTCTTTTTACTTTTACCAGCCGTTTTCTCACTAACATCCGGAGTAAGAATAATAATCCTATCTTGTCCTTCTTTTCTTATTTCAGAAACTACTCCTGATATACGAGCTATGGCAGCAGCATTTTTAGGAATTCGTTTTTCAAAAATCTCCTCAACACGCGGTAGTCCTTGCGTAATATCTCCTCCAACAGACGCGGTCCCTCCAGCATGGAAAGTACGCATAGTTAGCTGTGTTCCAGGTTCACCAATAGCTTGTGCGGCTACAGTACCTACCGCCTCACCGAGATAGACTGGCTCCATAGTGGTTAGATCCGCTCCATAACAAGTCTTACAAATTCCAGCCGTTGATTTACACGCCATTGGGGTACGAACTGACACTTCTTCAATACCAGATGATTCTATTTTCTCTGCATCTTCCAAAGAAAGAAAGTGTCCTTTGGAAAATAGAATTTTTCCATCTCTATCCTTAGCGGGAGCATTAAGATAACGCCCTCGAATACTTTTAACCAAAGGTACCTCCATACCAAATGTATTTCGTCGACCAATTAGAGTTCCAACCTTAGTACCACAATCATCTTCCAAAACAATGACATCTTGAGTCACATCAAAGAGTCGCCGTGTTAAATACCCTGCTTTTGCAGTTTGCAACGCTGTATCAGCAAGACCTTTTCTAGATCCATGCGTAGTAATAAAATATTCAATGGGGGTTAAACCCTCCTTCATTGAAGCAATAATCGGAAATTCAATAGTCTCTCCTCGTGTTGAAGCTATGAGACCTTTCATGCCTGACATCTGAACAATCTGACTGAGAGACCCACGCGCGCCAGAAGCCAACATATCATGAACTGAGCCAAACTCATCTAAAGATTCAGATACCAGTTGTTCAACCTCAGCTTTTGCTTTTTGCCAAATTTCTATATTTATCCTCTTTTTCTCCTCCTCAGAAAGCAAACCCTCATTGTACTGTTCCAGTATCAACAGACTATCACTATGAGCCTTTTCAATAACCTTTCCTTTTCCTTCTGGAACATTTATATCCGAAATACTCCACGTTATACCAGATTGTGTTGCATACTTAAAACCAAATGCTTTAATTTTATCAAGAATATTTGGGATACCATCTAAACCATATTCACCAATCAGACGATCTACCAAGGCAGTCATCTTTCTGTTTGTCATTTCATCATTAATAAATGGGAATTCTTTTGGCAAAACTGAATTAAACAATAGTCGCCCGACAGATGTTTCAAAGATTTTTCCATTGAACTCCTTATACTTTAGACTATCCGTAGGAAGAATTTTAATTTTTGTACGAAAACCAATTGCATCAAAATCATATGCCGTAATGGCATTATTCGGAGTTGGATAAAATTTACCTTCTCCTTTTTCTCCTTCAATAATACGTGTCATCCAATAACATCCAAGAATAATGTCATGCCGCGCGGCTGTAACAACTTCTCCGTTTCCAGGCTTTAATATATTTTTATTCGCTGACATTATTTCCCGTGCCTCATACTGAGCCTCTTCTGAAAGGGGCACATGAACAGCCATTTGATCACCATCAAAGTCCGCATTAAAGGCAGGACATACTAAAGGATGTACTTGTATAGCATTTCCCTCAATTAAGGTAGGACGAAATGCCTGCATACCCTGCCGATGAAGTGTAGGAGCGCGGTTTAAGAGAACGTATTTCCCTTCTATTACTTCTTCAAGTATTGCCCACACCTCTGGAATACCTTCGTCAATTAAACGCCCAGCGCCACGTATATTATATGCTAGCTCTTTTTCAAGTAGTTTCGCTATAACAAAAGGCCGAAAAAGCTCAAGAGCCATATGTTTTGGAAGCCCACATTCATCAAGAGAAAGAGTTGGACCAACCACAATAACAGAACGCCCAGAATAATCTACTCGTTTTCCTAACAAATTCTGTCGAAAATACCCCTGTTTACCCTTTAAGTAATCAGATATTGACTTCAACGGACGCCGCTGGGCCTGACTCATCGCAGAAAAAGCAGTGTTACCGTGTCGTATAGAGTTATCAAGAAGAGCATCTACAGCTTCTTGAAGAATTCGTTTTTCATTTCGCAAAATAACATCTGGAGCTCCTATATCCAAAAGTTTTTTTAGACGATTGTTCCTATTAATGACACGTCTATATAAATCATTTACATCCGAAGTTGCATGTCTGCCACCTTCAAGAGGAACCATTGGACGCAACGCTGGTGGTATCACAGGTACAGCTGTTAAAAACATCCATTCTGGACGAGTGTGCGAAGATACCATCCCACGTACCAATGAAAGTCGTTTATTAAGTTTTACACGCTCAACCGATCCTGCTTTCTCAAGTGATTCAAGAAGTTCTATTTCAAACTTCTTTAAATCAAGTTTCTTTAAAATATCATAGATAGCTTCTGCACCGATAGAAGCCTCAAACAAAATACCATACTTAACAGAAAATTTATGGTAATCTACTTCATCTAGAACACGTCCTGGGGTCAAACTTTCAATATCCTTCTTTGTTGAAAGCAAAAGTTCTTTAAGATGAGTTTTTGTCTTATCATCTTTAGCATCTTTTACTTTAGTTTTATATTCTTGATCTAGTTCTTTAAGTAGTTTTTGTTTTTCAACTTCATTTAATGAAGTAACTATGTAACCAGCAAAATAGATAACCTTCTCAACCTCAGTAGCAGAAATACCTAAAAGAAGACTTATTCGTGAAGGAATGCCACGCAAAAACCAGATGTGAGACACTGGTGTTGCCAGTTTAATATGCCCCATGCGTTCACGGCGAACGATAGACCGCGTTACCTCAACCCCACACTTTTCACACACAATTCCTCTATAACGTACGCCACGATATTTCTTACAAGAACACTCATAGTCCTGCTCTGGACCAAAAATACGCTCATCAAAAAGACCGTTCTTCTCAGAACGCTGTGTTCTGTAGTTAATAGTCTCAGGCTTAGTCACTTCTCCATATGACCATTCAAGTATGCGCTCTGGAGATGCTATACGTATAGTAACAGCATCAAAAGTGTCTATACTATCTCGTTTAGCATACGGTCTTGTATTCGGTTTATCGGAAGAATTATGCATAGTAAAATATTAATAGTTATCGTCTTCTCCTTCTTCTAATTTTTTTAATTCAACATCAAGCGCTAAGCCACGAAGATTATTCAAAAGCACATTAAACGCGGCGGGCGTATGCGGTTTAGACAACCTCTCTCCCTTAACAATAGAATCAAATGCAGCAGAACGTCCTACGATATCATCAGACTTTATAGTAAGAACTTCACGTAAAGTATAAGCGGCACCATACCCCAGAAGAGCCCATACTTCCATCTCTCCAAAACGTTGGCCTCCTCCCTGAGCCTTACCTCCCAATGGTTGTTGTGTAATAAGTGAATACGGACCTATTGAACGCATATGTATCTTATCTTCAACCATATGATGTAGCTTCAAAATATACATATACCCAACTGCTATATCCTGCTCAAACTTATCTCCGGTACGACCATCATATAACGTCATTTTCCCACTATCTGACAATCCAGCTAATACAAGCTCCTTCCGAATTTCATCTTCTGAAGCACCAGCAAATGGAGGAACTATCGCTTGATACCCAAGTGTGTGTGCAGCAAGTCCCAAATGAAGCTCGAGAATCTGACCGAGATTCATTCGAGATGGAACTCCTAGAGGAGTTAAAATAAGATCAATAGGTTCTCCGTCTTTGTTATACGGCATGTCTTCCTCAGGAAGAATCCGAGAAATAACACCCTTGTTTCCATGCCGTCCTGCAAGCTTGTCGCCAACTGAAACATTTCGTAATTCAGCAACAGTCACATGTATACGCTTAATAATTCCAGAATCTAAATTATGTCCAGCTTCTCTAGAAAAAATCTTAACACCAATAACACGTCCTCGTTTCCCTCCCTCAAGTCGCATGGAAGAATCTTTTACATCCTTCGCCTTTTCTCCAAAAATAGAACGCAGAAGCCTCTCTTCTGGTGTTAATTGTGATTCTCCTTTGGGAGTAACTTTTCCAACCAAAATATCTCCAGGACGTACCTCAGCGCCAATTCTAATAATTCCCTCTTCATCAAGGTCTTTTAGTTTAGCTTCTCCCACGTTAGGAATGTCATAAGTGGTCACTTCAGGTCCTAACTTAGTGTCACGAACATTAACACTAAATTCTTCTAGATGAAGAGTTGTAAATTTATTATCCTTAACTAGTCTCTCTGAGATAATAATGGCGTCCTCGTAATTAGATCCTGACCAAGACATAAAAGCCACCCTGACATTCTGTCCCAATGCTATTTGTCCCTGGTCAGTTGAAGACGTATCAGCAAGAATGTCGCCTTTTTTCACCTTGTCGCCTTTTGAAACCAAAGGGCGTTGATGAGAAGAAGACATATCATTTGTGCGGGAAAATGTGACCATTTTATACTCTCTCTCTTTTCCGTCTTTATTCTTAAGAACTATATGAGAAGCATCTACAGAAGAAATCTCTCCATCTTCTCCAGAAATTATCAATCGCCCTGTGTCACGAGCAGCCCTACCTTCAATTCCTGTAGCTACAAGAGGAGCCTCAGGTAAAAGACAAGGAGTAGCTTGTTTCTGCATATTAGAACCCATAAGGGCTCGGTTTGCATCATCATTCTCAACAAAAGGAATCATTGAAGTAGCTATAGAAAAAGGTTGATTTGTCTCAACATCCATAAAATGAACATCATTACGATTAACCAAACTTGGCTCTCCCTTAATACGAACTTCTACCATCTCCAATACAATACGTCCATCTTTATCACACTCAGTTGCTGCATGGGCTATACTATATTTCTCCTCTGCATGAGCATTTAAATACTCTATTTCTCCAGTAATTTTACCTCCCTTTACTCGAGCATATGGAGTTTCAATCATCCCAAATGAATTAAGACGTGCGTGTGTTGCTAGATGCAGAATAAGTCCTATATTAGGACCTTCTGGAGTGTGTATTGGACATAATCGTCCGTAATGAGAAGGATGAACATCTCGAACCTCAAAACCCGCTCTTTCTCTTGTTAGTCCTCCGGGACCAAGCGCAGAGAGTGTTCGTAAATGTTCTAATTCTGTTAACACATTCTGCTGTTGCATGAATTGTGAGAGCTGGTTGGTAGTGAAGAATTCCTTAATGGAGGCTTGTAGAGGTCGAGGATTGATAAACTGTACTGGTAAGGTTGTTTCTATATCAACGGTAGACATACGATCTTGAATATTACGCTTCATACGAGAAAGACCAACGCGCACTTTTTGCTGAAGCATTTCACCCATATAACGCACACGTCTAAAACCTAAATGATCTATATCATCAGGCTTTGATCCTGGAGTTCTATTAAGACGAATGACTTCTCCTAAAATAATAACTAAATCATCAAGAGAAAAAGTACGACGCTCTAGCTCTTTATCAACCATACTTTTCCCAAATCGTTGATTGAAATGATACCGCCCAACACGTGAAAAATCGTATCGATCGCCGCTAAAAATTGAATTAATAAACTCTTTTGCATTATCAATACTAGCAGGATCTCCGTCTCTTAATTTTTTGTGTATCTCTATATATGACTCATCTAGATTAGTAGCCACATCCTTCTCAAGAGTGTCTTTAATAACCTGACGCCCTCCTGGGATGTTTTCAAATAGAGATATTATATCTCTATCAAAATGCGCACCCAAAACACGCAAAAGAGATGTTGCTGGAAATTTTCTTTTACGATCAATCTTTACGTAAATTGCTCCATCTGGCTCACTTTCAAGCTCTATCCATGCCCCTCGCGCTGGAATAATTTTCGCTCCAAAATATGAATCATTTCTAAACTCCTGTGCTGTGAAAAACACTCCGGAAGATCGAGCCAACTGTGACACTATCACTCTTTCTATACCATTTATTATAAAAGTTCCATGATCTGTCATCATTGGAACGTCTGCAAGAAAAATTTCCTGCTCTTTTTCAGAACCCAAAGTTTTGTTCTTAAGCTTTACAACAGCACGAAGTGACACATTATATGTCAGCATATTTTCCTTTGCGTAATATTCGTCAAATTTTGGTTTATCCAAATCAAAACGAATAACCTCAAGCTCAAATTTCTTTTCTGAATAATCAGAAATTGGAGAAAACTCTTTAAAAACTTCTTTTAGTCCTTCTTTAAGAAACCATGCAAAAGACTCCCTCTGCGGATCTACAAAGCTTGGTAGAGGAGAAAGTTCTTTTTTATATTTGCTAAAAAATTTTTGTGGAAGCGCCAAATTTTTCTTGTGTGTCATTATTTTTTTACAGCCTGAAATACAACAACGACACACTCTCCACCTCCTTAACGCAAGAGCGTGTAGTAGTTATAATAGACCAATTATTCACCTATCCCCGTTGAGAACAAAATTATTAAAACAGTTAGCAACCCTATTAACCAAATTGGAGTAGAAAAATGCTTCCGTGACTCAATCTCCCTGCTAAATTAGTGTAGACGAGAGTATACTATCAGTAGATTCAAAAGTCAACATATGTCAAGAGTTCTCTTGTGGATAATATATTTTATTCAAAATCCCACCAGTTATTTTCTTTTATTTATTTCTACCGATTATTTTTTACTCTTCCACTCTGCTATTTTTTTATGATTCCCTGAAAGAAGTTAGAACCTATTTATTAAATATCCAATAATCACCTTTTCCTACAATCTCTATTTTTGCTCCATCTATTTTTATTGCAGTTTCATCGTCTGTGGCATATGTCTTGCAAGTAAACTCTTCTTTATAAAAATCAAGCACTTTACCCCTAACTTGTTTGAAAAAACTTGAATTAAGGTGTGGAATGAATGTAAGGTCACAAAGCTCCATTCCCACCCAACAATCACTTTCTGAATCTTCTTCAGCAAAAAATACTTTGCTGAGCCCTTTAGGTAATGAAATCCCGGCAACCATACTACCTGCGCTAATTCCCATATATACTTTGGTTGTCAGTATAGGTAGTAAAAATTCTTTCATCTTTTGTTCTTCAAAAATTCTTGATAAGTATGTTTCATCCCCACCTCCAAAACATATTATGTCTGCTTTTAATAAATGTGGCTGCCAAATATTTTCTGGCAAACCAGCAATGTCTACAATATCTACAGATTTAAAGTTTTGACCTTTAAAATCAAGAATGTTGTCTATAAGCCACCCTTTATCATCTGTATCTCGGTTTGCTGCTGTGGGAATAAATACTATTTTTGTATCTGAAAACGATTTGCCAACAAGATCTTTAAGAGCTTTTGCGATGCTCTCATTTCGAATACCCGCTGATGTAAGTAGTAATTTCATTCTTTAACAATCAAGTGTGTTAAATATGTCTTCCCAAGAGAAGCCTAGGTCATCTATTAAGAATCCTTGTATGACATTTTGTTCTAATAAATACCTATCTATTTTCTTTGCTCTCGGTATTGTTGTGGCTTTCCCACTTTCCAAGTGTGTGACTTTTGTATGTTTTGCACATTCCTTAATCTTAAAACCACCAAGTTTATTAAACATAACAAACACATTACGAGGAGAACAGTTCTTAAAACTCTTGTTCCCTCGTCCTTTCATAAAATATATGAGCTACTTAGCGAAAGAAGTTTTTCGAAAAATTGATCTAGATGCTGTTATATCTTTGGTAAGCTCGTGGCAAGCTTTTTGAAGTCTTAGTCTTGTGAATTCGTTTGCTAATTTTTCCGGTAAATAAACAATCCCGAGCTTTTCTACATATTTTTTAGGAATATCTAAATATGTAAATACAGCATCATTTACCATTTCAATTAACTCAAAAAGATCAACTGCTTGTGTATAGCAGTGGGGCAGTTCTTTGATTTCAGCAACAAACCCATCCTTTGTTTTTTTTGTGATAACGGTAATTTGTTGTGGTAATAAGCCCTTAAAATGCTGTAAACTTATTTTCATATACTGAAATTATATCTTACGATACCAAATTATACAATCACTTACCTGCGACCCGTTTTCCACTCTGCTATTTTTTTATGATTCCCTGAAAGAAGAACCTTGGGTACACAATACTTTTTTCCATTCCACTTAAGTACTTCTGGGCGAGTATAAACATTTGGACTTGCTAATCTACTCTCTTCTAAAGAATCTGCATTCCCCAACACTCCAGGCAAAAAACGCGATACTGCGTCTGTTATTACCATTGCTGGAATTTCTCCGCCAGTAAGAACATAGGGGCCGACACTCACGATATCAGCTTTTGTCACCTTCACTACACGAGCATCCACCCCTTCGTAACGTCCCGCTATTAAAATAATGTCTGAATAATTTTTCGCAAGTCGCTTAGCATACACATTGTCAAACTGCTTCCCGCTTGGCGAGAAAAAAAGAACTTTAACTTTCTTTTTTCTACCTTGAGCTTTTTTCACTGCCTTTAAAATAGGCTCAGCCTCCATCACCATCCCAGGACCTCCTCCATACGGCTTACGATCAATACGTCTATGAGAATCTTTTGTAAAATCACGAGGATTATAAAACGAAAAAGAAATTTTTTTATCCGCACGAGCACGCGCTATAATAGATTCTTTAATATAAGAATCAAAAGTCTTTGGAAAAAGTGTGATGATATGAAAATGCATATTATTTCCCAGCTTTAGGTATTTTATACCACTTGTTTGCCATTATGTGCCAAGAACTAGGATCAGACTCTTGTATCTCTTTCCATAATTTTTTTGCAGACTTTGTATAAAGCTTTTTGTCAAATATTATTTTTCTAGTCCCAACAAGTTTTTTCGGTAACTTAGACCCTCGTTCTTCAAGCTCTTTGAGCTCAAGATCTATATCTAAATTATCTGCATCTTTTACTATCTTTGCCTCTATGCTCTTTCTTTCCATATATTCTCTTAAGACATCCTTATTTAAATCATCAAGGCAGGTAGTATCGAACTGGTCATCAGCGGCCAAAGCCTCATTTTCAGACACATACACTTTTTGTACATAGCTTAAATCAGAAGTTCTAGATTCTGGAAGATCGTGAATTAGAGCCATTTTGATAATCTTCTCTTCGTCCCTGACCCCCTCCATACGAGCAATAATAAGAGCCAAAAATATCACTCGAAAAGAATGTTCCGTATTACTAGCGCAATCCATACCCAGATGCTGACGCCACCCCCTATTTACGTTTCTAATTGAACCTATCTCAAATAAAAATTCTATATCACGTTTAGTACTCATTAGAGTCTAATATTACTAGATTTCTACACAAAACAAAACACGACATGCGTCGTGTTTTGTTTTATCTTTTTTAAGAAAAAACCTAGAGCTAGAGATTGTCTACCATCTCATCTACACTCTTTACTGTCTTTTCTTCTTTGTCATTATTAGATCTCTCACCATTTTCTGGCTCATTTATTTTCAAATTTACCCGAGCATTATTTTTCATACCTACTACCCGTAAAAGAGTACGAATCGCCTTAGCGGTAGCTCCTTGACGGCCAATTATTTTACCCATATCTTCTGAATGAACATCCAACATAAGAAGAACCCCCATCTCATCTACTGATCTGTCCACTTTAACTGAATCTGGATTATCAACGAGCTCTTTTACAATATACTCAAGAAACTGCTTGTCATTTTCTGCTTCCATTATGGTCTTATAGCTAAACCTAGTAAAATATACACAACAAAACAAGTAGAGAAGAAATTAACTGTGTATAGACACTAGAAAGTATAATCTGCAAAAACTCTCTCGTCAACGATAGGAAAGGACTCTAAGCTTCTTTTTTATCTGACAAATCTTCTTTTGAAGTTTCTTCTGAGCTTACTACTTCTTTTTTACCCTCCTCCCCTTCTGCGGTGGGTTCTTCTTTTGTAGCCTCTGACTGTACAGAATCACCATCTTTTTTACCCTCTTCAGAAGAATCCTCAACAACACCAACGCTTTCTTTATTTTCCGTATCTATATTATCCTCATTAGCAACTTCTGCTTCTTTTACGATTGGTGTTTTTTTAGGAAGTACATTTATAGTAGACCCGTCTATAACCTTTTCTTTGATAAAAAGATTATGAACCGTGTCAGAAATTTGGGCACCATTATCCATCCAATGTTTAATGCGTTCATTTTTCAGCACTGATGTATTTGAATGCGGATTATATGTACCTAAAATTTCAAGGTTCTTTCCACTTTTTGGTCCTCTGGTTGACTCAGTAACCACAACCCTAAAAGCTGGGCTGTTGCGACGTCCTATTCTTTGTAATCGTATCTTTAACATAAGGACCCGATAATACCAGAAGTTTTGGAAATGATCAATCCTTTCTCAAAAGATAAAATGGACAAAATAAAAAGAACCCCGCCAAAAAATAGGCGGGGTTAAGTTCAGGGAGGTTTTGCGTCTGCTTCAAGGACGCAAGGACCAGCATGAGAAAACTGGACCTTTTCCGGGCTAGGGGGAAGTGGCCCGAAACTAAAAATCAAAATAAAATTCGGCTTCTTCAACTACACTCCCAAATTTCCCATTAAGAGAAATTAAAAACTGCTGAGAAGTTTATACTCCGAACCTTTCTATGCATAAAAATAGCTCTATAGCGACAACATGTCAAGGTTTGCTATACTTCGCTCCATGAATGATAAAACAGATAAAGGAAATACCAAAAATAATACAGACAAACAATCCACATTAGGCATTATAACCATAACAAGAAAAGGAGTCGGGTATGTTTCTAGTATAGATTACGAAGAAGATATTGAAATAGTCTCCGAAAATATAAATACTGCTTTTAATAAAGATACTGTTGAAGTAAAAATCTTTCCCAATACTAACAAGAGACGTATAGGTGGTAAGGTTTCAAAAATAGTCGCACGAAATACCGAAATATTTGTAGGAACATTACGGGAAGAAAAAGGTGACTTTTTTTTAGTTCCAGATGACAAACGTGTTTATGCTGATATTAAAATAATTTCTCAAGAAGCAAAAAAACTCGCTAAAGATATAAAAGTCCTCATACGGTTAAAAAAGTGGGATGACCCAAGAAAAAATCCTATTGGGGAAATTATTAAAGTTATTGGGAAAAAAGGTCTGAATGAAACAGAAATGCAATCTATTGCACTTTCTCGTAATTTTAAAACTGTTTTTAACGAAGACCTTGAACATGAAGCAAAAGAGATTGGTGAAAAAACACACATCACTGAAAAAGAAATAAAAGATCGTCGTGATTTTAGAGATGTTACTACTTTTACAATTGATCCAAAAGATGCAAAAGATTTTGATGATGCTATTTCAATAAAAGAGCTCCCCGACTCACTCATAGAAGTTGGAATTCATATAGCAGATGTATCACATTATGTGCATATCGGAAGCGCTATAGACAAAGAAGCTCGCGAGCGAGCCACTTCGGTATACTTAGTGGATAGAACTATTCCCATGTTACCTGAGATACTATCGAATGGAGTTTGTAGTCTTAATCCTAATGAAGATAAGCTCACATATTCTGCGGTAGTTACATTAGACAAAAATGGCAAGGTTAAAGACCGATGGTTTGGAAAAACCATAATTCATTCAGACAAACGCTTCACATATGAAGAAGCTCAGGAAGTGCTTAATACATCCAAAGGGCCTTTCGTAAAAGAACTAAATACACTAAACACACTTTCTAAAAAACTGCGTGCGGAACGTTTTGCACGCGGATCTATTGATTTTGACCAAGATGAAGTCTCATTTACACTTGATGAAAAAGGGAAACCAATTTCAATTGAAAAAAAACAACGAATAGATGCAAATCGTTTAATTGAAGATTTCATGCTTTTGGCAAACCAAGAAGTCGCCACATACTTCAATACACTCAGTAAAAAACTCTCACAAAATCAAGCTATCTTTCTGTATAGAATTCACAATGCTCCTAAACCAGAAAAAATAGAAGAGCTCGGTATTTTTCTAAGAGCTTTAGGATACGATTTTAAAGAGAAAGATGGTGAGGTAACTGGTAAAGAATTAAATAACTTATTCAAAAAAATTGAAGGGAAACCTGAAGAAAACCTCATCAAGACAGCCGCTATACGCTCTATGGCAAAAGCAACTTACTCCACAAAAAACATAGGGCACTTTGGCCTATCATTCCAATACTATACACACTTCACTTCTCCTATTCGCAGATACCCAGATATTATGGTGCACAGGCTTTTGAAAAAATATATTTCCGGAGACCCACTACCACAAGAAGAACTAATGCAATACGAAGCTTTGGCCATTCAATCTTCAAAAAGGGAGACTGGTGCTGTAGAAGCGGAGCGCGACTCAATTAAATTAAAACAAGTGGAATACATGTCAGAACACATAGGAGAAGTGTTCAAAGGCACAATTACTGGTGTAGTCGAGTGGGGTTTTTATGTAGAAGAAAAAAACACAAAAGCAGAAGGGCTTGTACACCTCTCATCACTTAAAGATGACTACTACGAACTGGATAAGAAAAATTACCGGATAATAGGAAATAGAAAACATAAAAAATACTCCTTGGGAGATCCTGTTAATATCCGTTTAATTTCCGCAAACATTGAAGAGAAAATGTTGGATTGGGAAATTGCTATTTAGCCACCTTAACAGCTTCTTCAAATTTCACAGACAATAGTTTTGAGGCTCCACTTTCTCCCATAGTTACACCATAGATAATATTTGCTCGGCTCATAGTTTCGCGATTATGAGTAATCAAAATTAATTGAGAATATTTAGATAAGTTCTCTATCATATCTCCATAACGTTTTGAATTAGCTTCATCAAGAGCTGCATCAGTCTCATCTAATATTAAAAAAGGAGGAGGGTTCACTTGACTCATCGCAAACAAAAGGGCGATAGATGTCAAAGCTCTTTCCCCACCAGAGAGCATAACAAGACCCTTTGTTCGTTTATGCGGAATAGAAACAGAGATATCTATTCCCTCTTCTGGTGCTTCCTCCTTAAGAGCCTCGTCGTCAGATGATAATTCAAGTAATGAGTCTGATACACTTTTTCGCTTCGGAGCATGAACTATGGAGAGAGACGCCGTCCCACCTCCAAACATCATAGAGAAAAAATTTGTAAATTCGTTATTAATTTTAGAGATACCATCCTTAAACCGTTCTCTTAAATGCTCAGTAAGCTCTCCTGACAGCTTCACTAAAGTCTCTGCAGACCCCTCGAGATCCACTATTTCACGTGCTAAAAATTGCTCTCGTTCTTCTATTTCTCTGTATTCTTTTATAACCTCTTCTCCTCCACCTTTTCCGAACTCCTCCAACCGTATTTTTATTTTCTCTATCTCATGCCTACGCTTATCTTGAACAATGCGATCTTCGGAAGCGACAACCTCGTTTGGAAGTTCGCTTCCTGAACCTCCAACCACTATATAATCCTCATAAGAGAGAACTGCGCGTCCCACAAGAACCCCTCCCTCCTTGAGTTCATGTTCAAACGAATCTCTTTCTCTCACTAGCATTTTTTTACGAGAGTTGAGCTTGTCCAAAACCATTCGTAATTCATTCTGTCTAGACATTATGGCAAACATATTTCTTTCAGCTTCTCTTCCCTTGTCTTGCACAGCCTCTAATTCTTTTTTCAGTTTAATATATTCCTCTCGCAATTTCGCTTCTTGTAAATTCAAACTATGACACTCTCCTTCTTTCTTCTTATACTTCTCTTGAAGACAAAGAAGTTCTTTATCGTCAACTTCTTCCTTCTCTTGTCCGACAGAAGCACCAGCAGACTCTTTAGAGTGAATAAAATTGTTTAATTTTTCACAAATACTATTTATAACCTCACGCAACACTGAAACATCTTCTATGTTTTCAATATTTGCTGAACAAGTTTGCACGCCCTCTACAAGATTCTTCACATCACTTAATGATACTGTTCTTTCAGTATTTGTATGTGAAGAAATCTTATCGTTCTTGACCCTACGCTCTTCAGCGCGTAACTCCCCTTCTAAAACACCAAGTTCACGAACAAGTACATCTTTTTTTTCTCGCACCAAACGCAGATTTTCCTCAAGTTCAATAATTCCCTCACTCTTGCTGTTTTGTGTACGTTCTTGTTCAAGGACTTCCTTTACTTCAATTAATTCCTTCTCAAGTTTTATAAGTTCATTATTTGGACCAACGCATAGAACAGAATTTTTCTTTTCCCACCATGACAAATACACTGACTCTCGCTTAAGATATTCTTGATAAAGTTTTTTTAAATCTTCACGAATTTGACGTGTTTTTTCTACACGTTCAACTTGTTTCTTCAGAAAACGTAAATGTGGGGCTATCTCTTTCCGCAAAGCTTCTACTTGAGAGATATTCTCAAGGGTCTTTTGAAGTTTTTTTTCACTCTCTGCCAACTTGTAGTGATAAACTTTTAATCCGAGAGCATCCTCAATCATTTCTCTGCGTTCTTTTGGATTTGCATTTAAAATACGATCCGCCTCACCTTGAGAAATAATATGATGTCCAGACGAGCCTATATTTGCGCCAGCTAAAAGTTCTGCAATATCCTTCAAACGCACCTGAGAATTATTAATAAAATATTGATTTATTCCATCACGATGAACTATGCGCTCTAAAGAAACTTCATCAAAATCAACGTCAAATAACTTTGAAGAATTATCAAAAACTACCTTTACCGACGCTCTATTGGCGCGCGACACGTTCTTGCCTCCTCCCCAAATAAGATCCTCACCTTTTTTACCGCGTAAAGACTTAATAGACTGCTCACCTAGAACGAACCGAAATGCTTCGGCAATATTGGACTTCCCAGAACCATTGGGTCCTACAATTGCTGATACTGATGTATTAAAATTCAATAGTTCTTTTTTCCCGAATGATTTAAACCCAGACAATTCAAGCGATTTGAGATTCATTGCGATTTATTATAACAGAATATAAAGAGCTTCTGGAGCTTAAGCAAATTAAAATGAATATAAAAAAGAAAGAAGGCATGTCTTAATAGACAGACATGCCTTCCAAACTAACATTCAATTGGCTAATCCTTACTCCAACTTAATGGCGGAATCAAAGACTCGTCGTTAAGGATGTTGAGATGATTCATAAGAAACTTTCCTTTCCACGCCGAAACGCAAAAGTCCTCAATAGAAAAATATTTTTGTTTTTCCCCATCGTTTTCAGGATGTTCGCTATTCATCCAAGGAACGTCCTTTGAAAGACTCATATCGGCAGTAAAAATACACCGCCAATGATCTCCACGAAGACCTCTTCTTTTGCAAATATAGCGAAAACATTTCAACGGGAGAAAGACGCCTGTCTCGCCATACAACTCACGCTGAGCTGTATATAGTGGGGACTTGTCTTCGTTCATCTTGTGTCCACCAGGCATTTTCCATAACGCTCTTTTCCCAAATTTAGGATCACGGATAAAAACATAGCCAACAGGGAAACAAGGCTGCAAAACCTCATCGTCCTTTAGCTGGCCAAAAACTCGGACAAAAACAAGAGAAGCCCATCCATCTCTCCACGTAAGTCCAAAATCAGAAAGATCCCATTCGGAAAGATCCGACGAAACATCCTTTATTTCTTTCAAAAACTCCAACAGAACCTCCTCTTTTTGTTTTAACTAAAAAGACTCTAAGCACAAAACTTCTTCTAACCACATTATACACTACAAACTAAATAAGTCAATGTCAGGTATTTTTATATTTTTGAGAAAATATTTAAAAAGCTAACGTAAAAATCTACCACTTCTTTTTTTTGAGTGCGTTCTTAGCGGCACTCTGTTCCGCCTCTTGTTTACTCTTCCCTTCTCCCTCAGCCACAAGATCTTCAGCCAAGAAAACGCCTACTATAAAATATCTATCGTGATCCGGACCCTCTTCTCGTAAAGTCTTATACGATGGAGTAATATTCACTTTTTCTTGTGATCTTTCTTGAAAATGGCTTTTGTCGTCTTGCCAGAGACGTTTTTCAATAACTTCATCAATAAGCGGAAAAATATTTTTCCCGATAAAATTTTCCGCTATCTTGTAGCCACGATCAAGGAAAAGTGCTCCTATAAGTGCTTCAAATGTGTTCGCTAGGATATATTGTCTAGCGCGACCCATATCTTTCGCCTCGCCCTTTGAAAGAAGAAGGAAGTCACTCATGTGCAGCGACGCAGCAACAGAAGACAAAGTTATTGTGTTCACTAATGCAGAACGATAAGCTGTTAGATCCCCCTCTGCTTTCTCAGGAAATTTCTGAAAAAGAAAATCTGTTACAACAAGCTCCAATACTGCGTCTCCTAAAAACTCCAACCTCTCGTTATGTTGGAGATTTGTGCCACGATTTTCATTCAAATAAGAGCGATGTAAAAATGCCTGCATTAACAACTTCTTATTTTTAAAATCTATCTCAGCTGATTTCTCAAACTCTGTAAAATCTTTAGTCATACCTTTTTTAAGTCAATAAAGACACTGCTCTTAATTCTCTGTTTTTATACTGCTATCTTTATTTTCAACATCTATTTTCATACCAGCTAAAATATTTAATGCTTTTGTAATAATAGGTAATATATCTTCATAAAAATTTAAATCGAGCACGTCTGCGAGTTTAAACCACTGAGCGTCATCCAATCCTCCTTTTTTTTCAAGCTCTAACTCAACAAAAGAAGCTTTGGCAAGAAAATATGTTACATGTTTACGTTTTTTCCCCACTTCAGGATCAGAGGCTATATATTCATTTTCTCCTAAATCCTTTTCAATTAAAATATCAAGTCCCATCTCTTCTTTTATTTCACGTTTAGTTCCGTCTTTGACCTCTTCATTTACCTCTACTCGCCCTTTAGAAAGAGTCCAATGACCAAAAATATCATGCACTAATGCCAGATAGACATTTTCTCCTTCCACTGCATATACCACCGCTCCGCCCAATTCCTCAACTGGCATTTTTTCATAGGGAATATTTTTTCTTTTTTTCTTTGAAACCTCATCTTTACCAGGCTCACCAAGCTCTTTATATACTGCGCCAAGAACCCCATTTACAAAACGTCCACTAGCCTCTCCACCAAAAGCCTTTGCCAGTTCTATAGCCTCATTGATAGCGACCTTAGCCGGTACTTCAGCCCTATCAACAAAAAGAAGTTCGTAGAGACCAACACGTAACACATTTCGATCAACTACAGAAATCTTTTCTATAGGCCATTCCGGCGCTGCTTTTTTTATAATAAGGTCTATATCCTCTTGTTTTTCAAAAATACCATGCAAAAGTTTTTCCATAAAAGAAAAATCCCCCATACCTGGGGCAAACTCTTCCGTATTTCGAGTAAGCATTTTTAGAGCCTCTTTCCGATTCAAATTATTAAAATCTAACTCAAATAGAGTTTGAAGAACTATACTTCTGGAAAGGTGCCGATTCGCCATTTGCTCTATACATTAACTGGCATATATAAAATACGCAAGTGTTTTTTATTATCAAGACCTATATTAATAATATGAAAAAAGAAATAAAGATAGAAATTATGACAAAAACATGGTCTCATCTTAATTTCTTAATGCTTAGAAAGCTCTTCCGGGCTAATGGGTTTTTCGTCTTGCTGGGGACTATCTCCATCACCACGAGACTCTAAATCTTTCTTGTGAGCCTTTTTTGCTTTTTTCTCCTCAAGTCGTGCGACGTCTATAACAACGCGACCCCTGTAACGACCAGTGGTCATATTAACTCTGTGGCGTACATGAAGCTCGCCCGTCTCAGAATCTTTAGATAGACGTGGCTCAGTAAGTTTATGATGCGAGCGTCGATTTCTCGTGTGCCCACTAGTGTGTCGCATTCGTACAGACATTACAGGCTATTGTACGTATTTTTTTGATTTACGCAAGGTCAAAATGTTAAAGACGCATCCTTTTACAGATGCGCCTTGTGTGTTGTAAAGATTGAATTGAACAAATAAACCCATTTATATAAACTCAAACTTTACGAAAAAGTTTCTCCTGTCTCGCCTATTGCTCTGGAGTCAGACTCTTTCACAAAAGCCGTGCAATCTGAATAATGTGAAAAATATAAATATGCACCTTTTATCTCACACAAAACAGACATATTGACTCCAAATCCGTCTGTGCCAAGATTACGGACACAGTCTGTACATAATATATCTAACTCCAACGGTTCCCCCACCCCAGGCTTCAAAACACTTCTAGCAATTGGTTTCCTTTTTCTATTTTTTCCGTGATTACCACAAGTTTTTACTGAAGGATTTTTCCAATGTTTTTTGGACACTCTTTAATCTCCCAACCTTTTTATTAAATACATTTTAAAGGAACATAATTCAAAAACATGAACCTTTTTCCATAAAAGACTCTATAAAAAAAGATAGATATTGTCAAACTCAAAAAAGATGTACGAAAGTTTTTCTATGCACATCAGAAATACCATATTTTTTTATGGATTCCATATGTTTTGAAGTTCCGTAACCTTTATGAATATCAAACCCATACTCTGGATATCGTAAGGATAAACGTTTCATAAAATGATCTCTTCGCACTTTTGCCAAAATTGAAGCAAGGGAGATAAGTTTTTCGCTTTCATCTCCACGTATTATAGTCTCTTGCGAAAGATAGCTACTTGGGGCATACAGACCTCCATCAAGAATTACATGGGTGCTTCTGGAAGAAGTGCCAATACGTAAGAGTGAACGTTTGAGTCCCATACGCACAGCTGGCACAATACCATAAGTGTCAATGAATCGGACTCCTACTAAAGAAACTGCGTATTTAATGCACCCTTCTTTTTGTAATATCTGCGCGACACCTACCCACTCTTCTCTCTTATTCTGAGAAAGTTTTTTGGAGTCGTGAATTCCAGAAAGCATGTCTTCTACTTGTTTATATTTCTGACAACTTACAGCCACTGCCCCAACGGCCACAGGACCAGCAAGTGGACCACGGCCAGCTTCATCTATTCCTACAACTTGACGAATATGGGTTAAAAAATGACGCTTAGACACAATATTATTCTCAGTATAGCACTCATTCTTAGACTTACTCTAACTAATCCACACAAAAAGAATCTGCTATACTGCAGATATATGAGCAAAGATTTCGTACACCTACATACTCACAGTCACTACTCCTTATTAAATGCATTGCCAAAAATTCCTGAGCTCATAGAAACTGCAAAAAAAGAAGGGATGAAAGCTATAGCCCTTACTGATAACGGCAACCTATATGGCGCAATAGAATTTTATAAAGAATGTAAAAAAGAAGGAATTAAACCAATCATAGGGGTAGATACCTATGTAGCTTTACGTTCTCGTCTTGATAAAGAATCTGGTATAGACAACCGTCGTGCACGTCTTATTCTACTTGCAGAAAACGAAACGGGTTACAAAAACCTCATCAAGATTGTTACCGACTCATATCTAGAAGGTTTCTACTACAAACCAAGAATTGATCAGGAGCTTATGGAAAAATATCACGAAGGCATCATCGCAATCATTCCATCATTTTCTGGAGAGACTACTATAGCCTTACGATCTAAAAATCATACAGAAGCTCAGTCTATATTAAAAAAATATAAAACTATTTTCAGTAAAGAAAATGTCTTTCTAGAAATCACTCACCACCCCGAAATAGAAGGTCACCAAAATACTCAAAAAGAAATACTTAAACTTTCTAAAGATACAGACACCCCTCTTGTAGCGGCTCATGATGTTTACTACTTAAAGCCCGAAGACAAAAAGGCTCGAGATACTCTTATAAAAATTCAAACCGGAGCAGACTCCAGTGGAGAACAAACAAACTTAAACGACACTCCTACGGATTTCTCTTTCATCAGCCCTGCTCAAGCAGAGAAAAACTTTTCTGACACCCCAGAAGCTATTTTAAATACCGTAAAAATAGCAGACAGGTGTTCACTCGACCTCACGTTGGGTTCTTGGGTATTTCCAAAATTATCCATTCCAAACAATCGTACTGCAGATGAGGAATTGCGTGACATTGTATACAAGGGGATAGCAGACAGAAAAGTAGAAAAAACTAAAGAACTTACTGACCGTATTGAATACGAACTTAAAATAATAAAAGACAAGGGATATGCTCCTTATTTCTTAACGGTTGCAGACCTTCTTCATTTCGCGCACAAAAATGACATACTCACTACAATTCGCGGTTCTGTGGCTGGGTCAATAGTGACATATCTTGCTCGTATCACTAACGTAAATCCCATAGATTATAGAATTCCTTTTGAACGTTTTTTAAACCCTGAGCGCCCCTCCGCTCCAGATATTGATATGGATTTTGCTGATAACAGACGAGATGAGGTTATTAATTACGCAAAAGAAAAATATGGTGAAGATAGAGTAGCACAAATAGGAACCTTCGGAACTATGATGGCGCGTGCTGCTGTGCGAGATGTGGCTCGCGCCTTGGGACATCCATATGGAACAGGAGACAAAATCGCTAAACTTATCCCCTTCGGATCACAGGGTTTCCCTATGACAATAGAAAATGCCATGAAGATAGAAAAAGACCTTTTAGTTCTTTATAAAAATGACAAAGACGTTAAGGAAATTTTGGATCTGGCACAGAAAATTGAAGGATGTGTACGTCATATTTCAGTACACGCAGCTGGTGTTGTAATTTCCCCTACCCCACTCACGGACTTTATACCTCTTCAGCACGACCCTAAAGGAGGCAATATAATTACGCAATATAATATGCATGCAGTTGAGGACGCAGGACTTTTAAAATTTGACTTTCTTGGCATCAAAAACCTCTCTATACTCTCTGACGCAGTGCATAGAGTAAAATACATTCATAATATAAACATAGATATAGATAACGTCCCCTTAGATGATAAAAAAACATTTGAAATGCTTGCTCGAGGAGAAACTATGGGTCTCTTTCAGTTAAACGGAAGTGGGATGACGCGTTTTCTAAAAGAACTCAAACCAAGCACTATTCATGACATCAACGCCATGGTGGCTCTTTATCGCCCCGGACCAATGGAATCTATTCCCTCCTATATTGAACGCAAGCACGACCCACTACGTATTTCTTACCTTGACCCAAGGTTAAAAGAAATTTTATCTCAATCCTACGGAGTCGTAACATACCAAGATGATGTCCTTATGATTGCTATTGAACTTGCAGGGTATTCTTGGCTGGAAGCAGATAAATTACGTAAAGCAATGGGTAAAAAGATACCCGCCGAAATGGAAGCTCAAAGAGAAAAACTTATAGAAGGAGCTGTGAGCAAAGGACTTTCCCCTAAAAAAGCAGAACAACTTTGGAAACTCATTGAGCCTTTTGCAGCATACGGCTTCAACAAGGCACATGCTGCAAGTTATGGAAAGGTAGCTTATCAAACGGCATACATGAAAGCAAACTATCCTGCAATTTACATGGCAGCTGTTATGACAGCTGACGCCGGAGATGTAGAAAAAATAACAGAAAGCATAACTGAATGCTCTCGTCTAGGAATACAAGTGATGCCACCAGACATAAATGAAAGCATAAGTGACTTCGCGGTGCTTCCCGCTATTTCTGATGAAGAAAAAAATGAAACAGAAATCGTTAAGATTAAATCTGAAAAAAGTAAAAATGTTGAACAAAAAATTCGTTTCGGGTTACGTTCTATAAAAAATTTTGGTGACGGGATTGGGAAAGTAATTATTAAAGAGAGAGAGAATAATGGAAAATATACTTCACTCACTAATTTTCTCGAACGAGTGCGTGATCGAAATTTGAATAAAAAATCTCTTGAGGCTTTGATAAAATGTGGCGCTCTTGATCAATTTGAAGAAAGAGGCACAATGCTTTTAAACATTGAAACTCTGCTAGCTTACAGCCGTGAATATGGATCTGTAGTAGAAAACCAAGACTCCTTATTTGGAAATCTTCCAGAAAAACAAGACTCGAGCTCAATATCTTTAGAGAAAAGTTCTCCCGCAACTCAAACTGAAAAACTGGCATGGGAAAAAGAACTCTTAGGTTTATACATCTCAGGACATCCTCTAGACCAATATCAAGAAAAACTACTGAAACAAAAGAAAGACATAAGGGAGACGAAACGAACACAGATAAATGGAGTTACTACTGTAATCGTAGGTATTATTGAAGAGCTTAAACCAATCTTCACCAAGAAGGGAGATAAAATGGCATTTGCTAGAATTGCAGATCATAATGACAGTATAGAGGTGGTAATCTTTCCAAAGACTTTAACCAAATATCACGACCTACTGGAACCTCAAAAATGTATCGCACTGAAAGGACGAATGTCGGGAAGGAATGGAGAAAAAAGTATAATAGTAGAAGCTATAAAACCACTGTGATTAAAATATCAAATATTGAAAATTTAATACAATCCATAGTGATTCAAGATCCGACAGTCTACTGAGGAGGTAAAAAATAATATTCGTGTGTAAAAAATTACCTGCTATAATAAAACAGCAAGATATATGGAAAAAAAACCTAATGAACATTTAGAACTCATACGCCATTCACTGGCTCATTTATTGGCTATAGCGGTAATTGAAAAAGATCCTTCAGTAAAACTAGCCATAGGTCCAACCACGGCAGATGGTTTTTACTATGATTTTGAATTCAGCTCAAAAACTTCTATTTCTCCAGACGATCTAGCTTTACTTGAAGCCAATATGGAGAGAATTATAGAAAAAAAATTATCCTTTGAACATATCCAAATCACAGCTGAAAAAGCTCGAGAACAATTTAAAGATCAACCATACAAATTAGAAATTATTGACGAGCTTGATAAAGCTGGAGAAAAAATAACCCTTTACAAAACAGGAGAATTTGTAGACCTATGTCGAGGTGGGCATGTTAAAGATACGGGAGATATAGATCCAAAAGCATTCACACTAACTCATATAGCAGGAGCTTACTGGCGCGGTGATGAAAAAAATAAAATGCTTACACGAATTTATGGACTAGCTTTTAAAACTAAAAAAGAACTGGATACATACATTCTACAAAAAGAAGAGGCGAAAAAGAGAGATCATAGAAAACTTGGGAAGGAGCTTGATCTATTTACATTTTCAGAATTAGTGGGCCCCGGACTCCCCCTATGGACACCAAAGGGAACTATAATGCGTAACGAGCTTGACTCATATGTGTGGGAACTTAGGAAAAAATATGAATACCAACAGGTAACTATCCCCCATTTTACAAAAAAAGATCTGTACAAAGCCTCAGGGCATTGGGATAAATTTGGCGAAGAATTATTTCGTATCAAAACAAGAGAAGGTAAGGAATTCGCAGTAAAACCTATGAACTGCCCACACCATACTCAAATTTTTGACAGACACCCACACAGCTATAAAGATATGCCTCAGCGATACTCCGAGACAACAATGGTATATCGTGACGAACAATCTGGAGAACTTGGAGGACTTACTAGAGTGCTCTCAATTACTCAGGACGATTCTCATGTTTTCTGCAGACAAAATCAAGTTAAAGAAGAATTTTTTTCTATATGGGACATGGTGGATGTTTTCTATAAAACATTTAATTTTAAACTACATGTTCGTCTTTCTTTCCATAACCCTAAACACCCAGAAAAATATCTTGGTACTAAAGAGGTCTGGGATACTGCGGAAAATGAGCTCAAAGAAATTGCTAAAGAACGTAAAGCTGACTATGTCATAGCAATAGGAGAGGCAGCTCTTTATGGACCAAAGCTAGATTTTATGGCGACAGATTCACTGGGACGAGAACATCAAGTAGCTACTGTACAACTTGATTTAAACCTTCCTGAACGATTTGACCTAACCTGTATAAATGAAAAAGGAGAAAAAGAGCGAGTTGTTATGATTCACTGTGCCATAATGGGTTCTATTGAACGCTTCTCCGCTGTCCTTATTGAACACTTAGGAGGAAATTTTCCTCTTTGGCTTTCTCCAACTCAAGTAAAAATTATTCCTATAGGTGAAAAACAATCTAAGTACGCCTCTGACATACATTCCATACTAAAAGAGAAAAATATACGTGTAGAATATGATGACGGAAACGAGACTCTAGGGAAAAAAATACGTCGGGGGAAACTTGAAAAAGTCCCGTATATGCTGGTTATTGGCGAAAAAGAAGTAAATGATAAAACAGTAACCCTTGAAAGTCGAGACGCTGGGAAAATAGGAAGTATGAGTATTGAAAAACTTCTAGAAAAGTTAACTACTGAAATTAAAGATAGGTCTCTATAAGAACATAGGAATAAAAACCTGTGCACAATAAAAATGCGCTTAGGCTTCTCTTCTAAAATAAGTTCTGATCTACTTACTCTTTCTTAGAAAGGTAGTCAAAGATTCGAATAAATGCCACCTTGGCACCCATATGAGAATCGCTATATATATGATCCACTCCACACATAAGTAGATCCATGAGAGTTTCTATTTCGGAATCTGAAAGTCTACTCGTCTTTTCTTTCACATAAATATCAACCTTTCTTCCTCCTTCAAGACGTTGACGATAAAGCTCATCAAATACTCCCAACACTTCCGCCACAAACTCTTGCCCAGAACGACCGCTTGATTTTAGAATACGCAAAAACTCAAATACTTTTTTTCTATCTCCTTCACAAATCCATCCAATACACGACAGAGCTTCTTTACCATAACTAACATTACGAGTAGAAAATTTCTTTTCAGAAGAAGTGTCGTTATTAACAAGACCTGAAGGAGTGTTATCTAGAGTTTGATGCTTAGATATTGTTGAAGAAAGAATTTCCTCAAGACGTTCTTGATTCAAGTGTACCCACCCGTCTTCTTTAGGATATTTATCTCGAGCTTTGCCAGCCGCTGTGTCAAGAAGAGAACGAGCTACATGTTGATCATTATCTGAATGAGAGGATAAATAGCGAATACCATCAGAAGAAAGCAATACTCCTAGATCAGAGGCTTGATTCGTAAGCTTATCATGCAACAACTCGTCATCAGCAGAAACTTTCGTTAATTCATCTCGATGATAAAGAACATCCTCTCTCACGGATCTTACTGCTTCGCGCTCACCACTATATGAATGATTCATCTCCAGAGACGATTCAAAATCTTGTGGAATATTATCTACATCTTCCTGACCTGCCGTAATATAAGATATTGAAGATAGAGTGTTTTTATGTTTTTTTTGAAAAAATGCCACGAAAGAAGCTACTCCATATCCTTTTACTGAAATAAAATATGAAGCAATGCCACTCCAAAAAATTAAGAGTGTCCAGAAAATAGTAGTGCCAACAGGTCCTGCTGGAAATCCTGTATATGGAACTTGTGAAAGTGTGACGAACGCAAGAGGCTCAGGGGTTGGGTTTTCTTTCTGAGTAAGAACTATTTTTGGTGGCGTAAAGCCTCCGCCGCCACCTCCGCCACAGTTCCCAGTACATGTTGGTGGAGGTGGGGGCGGAGGTGGCGGAGGCGGAGGGGAAGAACTTACTGCAATAGACACACTACAAGAAACAGTGTCGTTATTATTTTTAAAAATAGATGTGTACACCAAATCAGAAGAAGGCGAAACTGTGACCGAACCTCCTGAAACAGGTAAAAGATTTCCTACTTCTTGATCCATTCCTCCTAAATCTGCATACTGCGAACTCCAAGAAATAGTGACAGAATCACCATCTTGGATTGCGAAATTATCTGCTGAGAGAGTACAGGCTAACACATCCGGCTGAGGTGGGGGTGGTGGTGGAGAAGGTATGGAAGTTACAGAAACTGCCACTTCACACCTTACTACACCTCCTGCACCTTCAAATGAGGCGATATATGTTGTGTCTAAGGTTGGAGACTTTGTAAAAGATCCTCCTGAAACAGATGACAAGACTCCTATTCCATTATTTAAGGAGCCAGAGTCTGCATACTCTGAAGTCCATGAGAGAGTGACCGACTCGCCTTCTTGTATTGAATTCTTACCAACTGATAAAGTACAAGTAGGGATAGGAGATGAGGTATTTGAGTCGTTATTATTATCGGTTTCCACCCCACCATTATCATTACCGCCGCCATTGTTACCACCACCAAATCCATCATTGTCACTAGCATTGTCATTACCGCCTCCGTCATTACCAGAGCCAAAGCCGTCACCACCACCACTACTGTCATTACCGCCGCCATTGTTACCACCACCAAATCCATCATTGTCACTAGCATTGTCATTACCGCCTCCGTCATTACCAGAGCCAAAGCCGTCACCACCACCACTACTGTCATTACCGCCGCCGCTGTTATTATCACTTCCTTCTCCTCCTTCTCCACCCCCTCCGTCGGCTCCGCCATCGTTGCCTCCGCCATCGTTATCACCACCAAAAGCTAAAGCCATATTGATATGTTGGTGGGACAAATTCCCTTTCAACCTAAATACAAAAAAAGAAGCGTCTGATAACACCAAAAAACCAATGAGAAATACTGTCATTGCTATTGTTGTTCTTATTGTTGTTCTTATTGTCACACTTCTTTGTTTTATTATATTTGATTTTTTCATATATTTTACTTTTCAATCTTTTGTATTTTTACCATTTAAATTTTTAAATGCTAAACATACATAAAATAAAAAGTGGTGGGGTGAACATAGAAGTTTTTACACCTCTTGTTGTTCACCCTCACTTCTAGTTTAGAATCTACTGTCCGTATTTAAGGACAGGAGACAATTGTGTTGAAATTCATCCCATGACTGCCTTTTAAAGCACTAGCACGAAGTTCACCGAGACGAGAGCTTAGGTAGTTTCCCCTGCCCTCCTGAAAACGAGGGTAAACCACCCTACATCCAAGAGGCGCCTCGGGGACAACCGCAAACTGCGCGTTTTCAGAAAGTACCATATCACGATCAAGCTTGAGTTCTAAGTAAACAAGCCTTGGATAGTCTGAATGCTCTCCAGGACATGATCGAAAAGTCCCTATCCCAAAGTCTTCCGGAAGAAAAACCTTCGCGGAAATACACCGCTTAATTGTAGTCGCCTGTCCTCGTTTAAAAGAAGTATACAGCTCCTTATCAAGATCTCTGGAGACCGACCCACTTTTAAACGGATAGGTTAAGTCTGATTCTTGGGAGTTTACTTCCCGTATTCTTTCCATCAAACTTTCCGGAATACTTCTTTCATCCCAGAAACGAACCACAATTTCATATGGATCTTTCAGACTCACTTCAGCCTGAACCGACGGCGAACTGAGAAGAGGTGTTGAAGGAATTTCACGAATGCTATATGACCAATTTTTACAAACTTCTGGTCTAATAAGCTTATAGACAAGGTTTCCTTGAACAACAGAATAAACAGTCGCTCCAGAAGTCTCCTTGCCGGAAGCTGTCCAGTCACCTGCAACCTCCACATTATTCCACTTGTGATGATATCCACGCGCAGAATAAACCATGGAACAAAAACGATCCCCATTTTTAAGGTTTATTTCTGTGAAGACCCCCTCTTTTATGAGTTTCCTCCAAGCCTTCTTCACGGACTTTGGAACATCAAAGAGAGTCAGCGCATAACCGACACTCCCAGTGTACGCGTTGGCGCCAGGACGAGACCATTTGTTCACCCGCCCAGAAGTCGTTCCAACTGGACAGACTAGCCGACCACGAAAAGATTTGGGTGAAGAAACTGATGCTGTGACAGGTTGCTTTTTCACATCTGACTTTTGAACCTGAGCATCGACAGAGACTTGTCTACTTTTTTGACTTAAACCTCCGTATCCACTGCATCCTGCTACTGCCAGCAGTATGCCGACAGTAAAGACAATTTTATTTACCATGCTCACAAGCCCCTCCTTAGGGCGTTCGTTATATATCTGGTTGTTTGAAAACCTTGATATGAGTGAACTTCAAAGAACTAACTCTCCACAGAGAGCTCTTTGTTTATAACTAGTTATAAACAAAGAGCTATTAATGTGAGAAATATGTCAACTTTCAACAAAGGAAATCGTCTAGATTATACATAAAATCAGCATTATGTCAAGATAAAACCTTAAATTCGTCTCTGAAGTGCAACAGCACACTTTGAACTGAACATATCCGCAGGTACGCTAGGAGTGTTAACAACCTAGTAAACCATACGGATATGTATACACATCTTAGCCGAGACCAGCGTGTCTCGCTAGCCACCCTCTTACGAGAGGGGTACAGCCGCACTGAGATTTCCCAGCATCTCGGCGTGCATCGTTCAACTATCGGACGGGAACTCGCGAGAAACGCAGATGGTAGATATCATGCGTCCCATGCGCAGACGCTGGCGCGAATGCGACGAACACAATCTAAGGTCGCATACTAAGGTCGCATATCGAAAGATCGAGAACGATTCAACACTCAGAACACTTCTTGAAAGACGTCTTGAACCACTCATATCTCCTGAGGTCGTAGCCTATGAAGTTGGGATTCATCATCAAACTATCTATGCATGGATTAAGCGGTCACGTCCCGATCTTCGTGTGCAACTTCCATACCATGGCAAGAAACGCAGACGATACGGAAAGAAACGAGAGAAATACAGCGGTTGGACTAAACATGTGCATTCAATTGATGAACGTCCAGATACCACTGTCTCATGGGAGGGAGACACGATGAAAGGAAAGACTCTTTCACGTCTTCTAACGCATGTAGAGTGTACGAGTCTCTATACAAGGGTTGATATTGTCCCCAATGGTACGGCAGATGCGGTACATGCCGTACTCAAGAAAAAACCACTCTCTGGCACCATTACCTATGACCGTGGCAGTGAGTTTGCTCTCTGGAGAATGATTGAGAGAGACACCAGCTCCCTCATCTATTTTGCTGATCCATATAGTCCATGGCAGCGAGGAAAGAATGAAAATACTAACGGTAGATTACGCAGAGTCTTCCCCAAACGTTCTGATTTTAGTACACTCACACAGAGACAACTTAACCGTGTTGTTAATCTCATGAACCACACGCCACGAAAGTCTCTCTCCTGGCGAACTCCTGCAGAAGTATACAAAAAGCTCTGTTGCACTTCAGGTTAGAATTTAAGAACTTTACTTTCTCTACTTCCCCTTCATTAATCGGTTTTGTGAAATTTAAAGAGCAAAGTTCCCAACATATTCAGCCTCCAACACAAA
>CAZNKJ010000002.1:0-77919 GCA_964574145.1 uncultured Candidatus Saccharibacteria bacterium | reverse complement strand
TATTGGGACAAAGTGACGGTACCTATGCACTAACTGCTACTTCGTCACTTGGACTAGGTAACAACACCTTCCTTGGTCTCTCTGACACACAGTCATCCTTCACAGCTAATAGAATACCCTTCACCAACTCTGGTGGAACCTCTCTCACAGACTCCTCCTCACTTGTCTTTGATGGGACTAACTTGGGTGTGGGGACATCGTCTCCAACATACAAACTAGACGTATACGGCACAGCAAGAACATCAGACTTAATCACAAGCTCTCTAGTATTCACAAGCTCAAGCACAGCATACTCAACACTATCCTCATACGGAGGCTTCAACGGATACATCAATGCCTCAGGAGGCATAGGAACAGGAGGTAACGACAGTGTATTAAACGCAGAGCGTTTAACAGCCTACGGCAACCTCACAAACATTGGCTCTATTCAAGGAGGTGAACTTAGTCTTACCACCGCAGGCACCTTTGCCTCAAAGGTTGACTACACTACGGGGTCTTTCCCATACTCCGTCTCCACCGCAGACCTCAACGGCGACGGCAAGGCGGACCTCGCGATGGCAAACTATCTTTCCAACACAGTCTCCATCTTCCTAAACAACGGCGACGGCACCTTCGCCTCAAAGGTTGACTACACTACTGGATCTGGTCCATTCTCCGTCTCCACAGGCGACTTAAACGGCGACGGCAAGGCAGACCTTGCGGTGGCAAACTATTCTTCTAATACCGTCTCAGTCTTCCTAAACAACGGCAATGGCACCTTCGCCTCCAAGGTTGATTACACTACGGGAACCTATCCAATCTCCGTCTCTACCTCGGACCTCAACGGCGACGGCAAGGCAGACCTTGCCGTGGCAAACTATAATTCCGCCACCGTCTCAATCTTCCTAAACAATGGCGATGGAACCTTCACTTCAAAGGTTGATTACACTACGGGGTCCAGTCCATACTCCGTCTCTACCTCGGACTTCAACGGCGACGGCAAAGCAGACCTCGCGGTGACAAACTCTGGTTCCGCCACAGTCTCCATCTTCCTCAACAACGGAGACGGCACCTTTGCCTCAAAGGTTGACTACACTACGGGGTCTGCTTCATACTCCGTCTCCACCGCAGACCTCAACGGCGACGGCAAGGCAGATCTTGCGGTGGTAAACACCACCTCCAACACAGTCTCTGTCTTCCTAAACAACGGCGACGGCACCTTCGCCTCCAAGGTTGATTACACTACGGGATCTGCTCCACGCTCCGTCTCCACAGGCGACCTCAACGGCGACGGTAAGGCGGACCTTGCAGTGGCAAACACCAGTTCCAACACAGTCTCCATCTTCCTAAACAACGGCGACGGCACCTTCGCCTCCAAGGTTGACTACTCTACGGGATCTAGTCCACACTCCGTCTCCACTGGCGACCTCAACGGCGACGGCAAGGCGGACCTTGCCGTGGCAAACGTTGATTCCGCCACCGTCTCCGTCTTCCTAAACACCGCCACACCACTTCTCTTTGCCTCAGCATCATCTGGAACCTCAGGTAATGTGGGTATAGGAACATCATCCCCATACTCCAAACTCTCTGTAGCAGGTAACGGAGTGTTTGATGGAACAGTAACAGCAAGTATCTTCACCTCAACCTCAACAACAGCCACATCAACATTCGCAGGGGGGCTCAATATCGGCTCTGGTGGGCTTGTGTATGACTACTCAACGGGGAATGTTGGGATTGGGACTGCGAGTCCGGGAGCGATGCTGGATGTGAAAGACCCAAATTGGACTGGTGGTGGAAATAATAATGTTTTTCAATTAAAAGATAATAGTGGTGTTGTAAGGGCGTCTGTTAATAAATATGGGCAGTTTAAATCAAGAGGATATGGGGCAAGTGGAGCATTTCTTGCTTATGATTCTTCTGGTTGGCCAGTAATGAAGATGAATACTAATAATAGTCAGTTTTATATTGAGCTTCTGAATAGTTCCCACATTTCTACCCTCCTTTTAAGTGCAGGGGGGGATACTTATTTTAATGGCGGTAACATCGGCATTGGGACGACCTCTCCATCAGTAAAATTAGAAGTAAATGGCGCTGATACAAAAATCTTGGTTACAGGTTCAAGTGGTGCGGCGATTCAACTTAAAAAATTAGGTAGTCCTGATGTTTGGTCAGAGTGGCAACAAACTGGTAGTGGCACAAGACTCAATACAAATGATGGAATTACTACCCGTGCTGATTTAGTTACTATCACAAATTTGGGTAACTTTGGCATTGGTACGACGACACCAGGGTTTCTCCTTGCTGTTGAACGCTCGGGTACAGGTGCTGTAGCCGGTTTCACTAATAGTAATGGTACTTGTTCTATTGACCCTACTTCAACCGCTCTTGTTTGTTCTTCTGATTCACGGCTTAAGAAAAACATAACGAAGCTTGAGTATTCTTTAGATAAAGTATTACAGCTTAATCCTGTACGGTTTAATTGGCTAAATGCGACAGGAACAGATCCTCTGCAAATTGGACTCATTGCACAAGAAGTTCAAGAATTTTTTCCGGAGTTGGTGCATCTAAATCCAGTTGATGGTTATTACGGACTCTCATACGCAGGCCTTACTCCGATTCTTGTAAACGCTATTCAAGAGCTTGATCTTAATCTTGAAAGTATTGCGTCTACGACTGCAAGCTCAACTCCCGCTTCACAAAGCTTTGCGTCAAGTTTTTTTGATAATCTTTTTACTCGGATTACAAGCTGGTTAGGGGATACAACAAATGGGATTAAAGGAATGTTCGCAAATGTATTTTATGCAAAAGAGAAAATCTGTGTTGATGGGGAATGTCTTACAAAAGATGATATTCGTAAAATACTCAAATTAACAAATGGACAGACTTCGTCTGAGGATACCATAGACGAAAGTTCTTTATCAGAAGAAAAAATTCTTGAGACAACCCCACTTCTCACTCTTCTCGGCAACAACCCAGCATATATAGAAGCAGGACAAACATACTACGATGAAGGAGTAGCGACAACGACAGAAGTAGTGGGAACATCAACCCTCCTTTATATAGTAGATGAAGGAGGACCTACAGGAAACCTCAACTTTTATACAGATCAGTTTGGTGACCATTACATATACTATGTAATAACAGACTCAGTAGGGAATGCCGGCACAACCACACGCAAAGTGATCGTCTTTGAAGCAGGGAACCCTGAGTTTGCAAATGTAGTAATTTCTGGTACACCTATTGCTACAACAACAACTAACTCTTCCACAAGCACAACGCCAGTGGTTACAGAGACTGCTACCTCTACTGATACTGTTGTAGAAACTACAGATACTACAGAGGACACATCAACAACCACAGAGGATTACAATGCTACTACAACAACAAAAAGTGAGTAATGGTCAAAATTAGAAGACAGTAATTAGCTAATTAAAACAAATATCATACGAATGTCGCATGGTTAATTATTGTGGACCCAAGCCTGCCAGCAGACCATGTGGTAGTGATTTTCTCTCTTTGGTTGAATGCTATATTTTGCAGTTACATCAAAACGTGTGCATACGATTCAATTCCTGCCGTCGTTTTATAACGACAAAAGAAAGATCTCACTTAAAGCGAGATCTTTCTTTCATTATGGTGGACCCGACAGGAATCGAACCTGCGACCTCCTGAGTGCAAAACAGGTGCTCTAGCCAACTGAGCTACGGGCCCATAATATCTTATGGATGCTTTATGTGTCGAGAGTTGCAACATTTAGGCTAGTGTGCGGTCGAAACCAAAGCGTTAAAAGATTATACTTCATTTATAAAGATTTTCAATAGGCTTTTTAGTATTTATGTTAACCAAAAACCTTTAAGAAGAGTGGGGCTCATGCTACAATACTCGCTCAATGGAAGATGGAATACACATAGCCCTGAAGCCAGAAGTGCTTACTGAAATAGCTGGTATACCTATTACCAACACACTTTTAACAAGTTGGGTGGTTATTCTTATTTTGGTATTGATAGCTGTGTTGGTTGGACGCAAAGTAAAACTTATTCCAGGGAAAATACAAATAGTCTTTGAGTTTCTCTTTGGTGGGATACTTGATTATATGGAAGAGACGTTGGAAAGTAGAACATTAGCCGTACGTTTTTTTCCATTGATAGCTACGTTATTTTTGTTTATTTTTGCTTCAAATATTCTTGAGTTCACTCCTGGTATAGGTAGTATAGGTCTTTTAGAAACATCACAAGGGAATACAGAATTTATTCCTTTGTTCAGATCTGTCAGTACAGACTTGAATATAACACTGGCTTTAGCATTGATTTCATTTTTTGTTATTGAGTTTACAGGAGTTGCTGTGCTTGGTTTCTTGAAATATGCTGGAAAATTTGTTAATTTTAAGTCCGTGCTCGGTTTTCTTATAGGGATAATTGAGCTCTTTAGCGAAGTTGCTCGTTTGATCTCTTTTTCTTTTCGTCTTTTCGGTAACATATTCGCGGGAGAGGTGTTGATTCTGGTCATCACTTTTTTTGTCCCTGTATTGCTTCCGGTACCGTTGATGTTGTTTGAACTTTTTGTAGGGTTTATGCAGGCGGCTATTTTCTCTCTCTTGACTCTCTTTTTTATAAAGATTGCCATAACTCCGGCTGAAGACCATTAAAAAATCTCTAACAGACAATAGACGAAATTACATTAAATTTATTAAAAATTAACTAATCAATCATTCATTATGGATCTTGAAGTAGCAAAAACACTCGGCATGGCTCTTGCTGTTGGTTTAGGGGTTATCGGCCCAGGTATAGGTATTGGTCTAATTGTAGCTAAAGCTCTTGAAGCTATTGGGCGTAATCCAGAAGCTAGTGGAAAAGTTCAAGCGACCATGTTTATTGGCATAGCTTTTACAGAAGCTTTGGCTATTTTTGCACTCGTTATTGCCTTCATTGTTAAATTTGTTTAAAGGTTTACTTTTGCGTAAGTTATGGAAGAAATCTTAAATATTTTTGGCATTGATGTACGTCTGCTTATTATTCAGGCGTTTAATTTTGCTGTTCTTTTATTGGCACTTTGGTATTTTTTATATCGTCCTGTCATAGGTATACTTGAAAAACGTAAAGTACTCATAGAAGAAGGTGTCTTGGATGCCCAGAAAGCAAAAGATGAGAAAGAGAAAGTCTTAGCAGACAGGGAGTCTATTTTAGTAGAAGCAACAAAAGACGCGAGTATTCTTATTGACCGTGCAAAAGAAAGGGCTGGTGAAAAAGAAGCAACCCTTCTTAGTATTTCTGAAGAAAAAAGCAAACGTATTCTAAATGAAGCTCACGCTAAGGCAGAAGAGGAAAGAAAATTGATTTTAGAGAAAGGAAAAATTGAAATAGCTCGTATGGTTGTACTTGGAGCGGAAAAGATTTTAAGAGAAAAAAAATAATTATGAATTCTTTAGCACAAAATTATGCACTGGCTCTTAAATCAATCAAAGGAAAAAATGCTGTTAAAAACTTAGTAGGTTCTTTGAAAGAAAAAGGATACTTAAAACTTTTGCCTTCTATACTTATTGAGTATAGAAAATTGCAAGAAGATTCTAGTAAAAAAGAAGCTACATGTATACATGTAGCTAAATTACAAGACGCAAAACTTTTTGAAAGAGAAATACAGCAGTCTGTTAAGAGGTTATCATTTGATTTGGAAAAATCAAAGGTAGTTGAAAATCAATCTATTATAGGCGGTTTTATAGTAGAAAAAAATGGATATGAAATTGACAAGAGTTATCGTAGTAGGTTGGTGAGTCTTTATAAACGTCTTATGTCGGTCACAGTAGTTTAGTAATTTATTTTATTTAAAAACTTTCATGGATACAGTTTTAATTGAGAAACTAAAAAAAGAGATAGAAAATTTTGCATTAGATAATAATGGAGAAATTTTAAGCACTGGTAGGGTTGTTCGGACGGGAGATGGAGTGGCTGAGGTGGAAGGGTTGTTGGATGTAAAAATGTCCGAAATGGTTATTTTTGAAGAAGGTAATGATGAGTCTCTAGAAAATACTCTCAAGCAAAAAAAATCTGTCTATGGGCTAGTCCTTAATTTGGAAGAAGAATATGTTCGTGTAATTATTTTGGGTGATATATCACGCGTACGAGAGGGAATGAAAGTAAAAAGTTCTGGAGAAATTCTCTCTATTCCAGTGGGAGACACACTTGTTGGGCGGGTGGTGAACCCCTTAGGAGAGACTTTAGACGGAAAGGGTTCATATGAGGGGGTAAAGCAATATCCGATAGAAAGAGAAGCTTATGGTGTTATAGATAGAGAGTCTGTAAATACGCCACTTCATACGGGTATAAAAGCAATTGATTCTATGATCCCAATAGGGCGCGGACAGCGCGAACTTATTATAGGAGATAGGTTTACTGGCAAGACGACAGTGGCTGTGGACACTATCTTAAATCAATTAAATGAGTCTAAAGAAGACCGACCAATTTGTATTTATGTATCAATAGGGCAAAAAGAGTCTAAGACTGCGCGTATTGTGGCAGATCTCACAGCAGCAGGCGCAATGGAATATACGATTGTGGTAGATGCTCCAGCGTCTGCTCCCGCCGCTCTGCAATTTCTTGCACCTTTTGCCGGAGCAGCTATAGGAGAATATTTCATGGATAGCGGTCGTGATGCTCTTGTTATTTATGATGATCTTTCAAAGCAAGCTGTTGCGTACAGAGAACTCAGCCTACTTCTCCGCCGTCCCCCAGGACGAGAAGCGTATCCTGGAGATATTTTCTATCTGCATTCTCGTCTTTTAGAGCGTGCCGCGAAACTTTCTAAGGCACAGGGAGGAGGGTCCCTAACAGCTCTTCCTATAATAGAAACACAGGAGGGAGATGTGTCTGCCTATATTCCAACAAATGTTATTTCTATTACAGACGGACAGATTTACTTGGATACAGATCTTTTTAATCGTGGAATGAAACCAGCCATTAATGTGGGTTTGTCAGTTTCGCGTGTAGGGTCTTCTGCGCAGACAAAAGCAATAAAGAAAGTGGCTGGAAAGATTCGTATTGAACTAGCGCAGTTTCGTGAACTTGAAGCGTTCGTGCAGTTTAGTCAAGATCTTGACCAGGATACAAAAAATCGTATTGAGAGTGGAAAACGTCTAACTGAAGTATTAACTCAGGATAAAAATCATCCTATAGGTTTTGTACAACAGGTAGCTATTATCTATGCAGGAGTAAATGGCTACCTTAACAGTGTCCCAGTTGAAGCGGTCAGAGATTTTGAAGAACAGTTTTTTACGTACTTAGATACATACTATTGTGAATGGCTTACTAGTCTTCAAAAAGAACGAGAACTTACAAACGAACTAGAAAAAGAGCTAGTTAATGCGTTAGAGAAATTCAAGGATACGAATAAGAATTTCAAAGATGTGGAAGCAATGGAAACTGAGAAAAAATAGAATACTGTTGATATGTCACTTAAAGGTATAAAAAATAAAATTCAAGGCGTTGACAAGACTTATAAGGTAACGCGAGCGATGGAGGCAGTTTCTGCGGTGAAGATGCGAAAAAGCCAAGAAAGAGCTTTGACGGGCAGACCTTATGCAGTTGCAGCGCTTTCAATACTCCATCGGGTTGTTGGAAGCCGCGATCTCTTACATCATCCACTTTTGAATAATCGTGATGTGAAGAAACTTGGAGTGATTGTTATAACTAGTGATAAAGGTTTGGCAGGTAGTTTAAATAGCTCTGTTTTACGTAAGACAGAAGAATACATAAAAAATAGTGGGATAAGGAAAGATAAGATTGGTATTGTTTCGCTTGGAAGAAAGGGTTACGATTATTTCTCCAAAAGAGGCTATCTAGTTTTAGAAGATATAAAAAATTTAGGAGATAGTGTCACAAAAGAAGAACTTTCTACTCTAACAAAAAACACTGTAAACTTTTTTATGGACGGTTCATTTGACAAATTTGTTGTGTCTTATAGTCATTTTAAGTCTACTTTTGAACAAAATGCTGTAGTACGGCAGGTGTTGCCTCTTTCAGTTAAAGAAATAGAAAAAACAGTAAAAGAGATTCTTCCAAAAGAAGGTAAGTATTCAACAATAAATGAAGAGGACAGAACTCATGAGCTTTACACTGTGGAGCCAGATCATGAGACTGTCTTAAATTCTATACTCCCTTATTTACTTCAAGTTAAGTTGTATTATAGTCTTCTGGAAGCTAAAGCATCGGAGCATTCAGCGAGAATGGTTGCTATGAAAAATGCTTCAGATAAGGCTCGTGATTTATCAAAAGAATTAACTCTTTCTTTTAATAAAGCGCGACAGGCGCAAATAACACGTGAGGTAAGTGAAATTGTTGGTGGTATTGAGGCAATGAATTAATTACAAGAATAGATTTATTTTATTTACAAAAAACATGATAGGAAAAATTACACAAATCATAGGACCCGTAGTTGATGTTCATTTTGATGGAGACGTGCCTAAAATTCAAACAGCACTGATTATTGAAAAAAAAGACAGACAGAAAGAAATTGTTCTTGAAGTAGCTCAACATGTGGGGCTTAACCATGTACGTTGTATTTCTCTTTCTGATACAGCTGGATTGGTCCGTGGAGAAAAAGTTAAAGATACAGGATCCCCCATAAGTGTTCCAGTGGGGGAGCAGTCTCTAGGGCGCTTGTTTAATGTTCTTGGAGAAACTATTGATGGGAAAGATGATTTGAAAGATACTTCTCTTCGTTCTCCTATACATCGTGAAGCTCCTTCATTTACAGAACAGAGAACAAAAGCTGAAGTTTTTGAAACTGGGATAAAGGCAATAGATCTTATGACCCCTTTTATTAAAGGTGGCAAAGTTGGACTTTTTGGTGGCGCTGGTGTGGGCAAAACAGTTCTTATTCAAGAGTTAATTCGAAATGTCGCTACTGAACACGGAGGATACTCTGTGTTTGCTGGTGTGGGAGAGAGGGTTCGAGAAGGTAATGACTTGTATCATGAAATGCGAGAGTCTGGAGTTTTGGAAAAAACTGCTCTAGTTTTTGGACAAATGAATGAAGTCCCAGGCGCAAGAGCTAGAGTTGGGCTTTCTGGACTTACTATGGCTGAATATTTTCGTGACAATATGGGTAAAGATGTTCTTTTCTTTATGGATAATGTATTTCGTTTTATTCAAGCTGGTTCAGAGGTTTCATCATTGCTTGGACGAATACCAAGTGCTGTTGGTTATCAACCCACTTTGGCTGAAGAAATGGGACAGTTGCAGGAGCGTATTACTTCTACAAGCAAAGGTTCTATTACTTCAGTTCAAGCAGTTTATGTACCTGCCGACGATCTTACAGATCCTGCACCAGCTACTACTTTTTCACATCTAGATTCAACTGTGGTACTTTCTAGACAGTTGGCGGCCTTGGCTATTTATCCTGCGATCGACCCTCTTGAGTCTGGCTCAACAGCTCTGGATGCTGACATTATCGGAGAAAGACATTATCGGGTTGCTCAAGAGACCAAACAGATACTTCAAAGGTACAAGGACCTACAAGATATTATTGCAGTTCTTGGAATAGAAGAGCTTTCCGACGAAGATAAACAAATAGTATATCGTGCGCGAAAGATACAGCGTTTCCTATCTCAACCATTTTTTGTCGGGGAGATGTTTACAGGAGTATCTGGAAAATATGTTTCCTTAGAGGATACTGTAAAAGGTTTCTCGGAAATACTTGAAGGTAAACATGATGATAAAAACGAACAAGACTTCTATATGAAAGGAACAATAGAGGAAGTTGGTAAAAAATAGAATTTGTATGAAAATATTTCCTTTGATAATTTCCGCAGTAGATAAGACTTATTTTAAAGGTGATGTTTCTTCTGTGACTGTTCCGGGAAGTGAGGGAGAGTTAACTATTTTAAAAAATCACGAGGCGCTGGTGTCTGTACTCAAACAGGGAGTGATCACTGTGCGAGAAAAAGAAGATACCAAAACTTTTCAAGTGGATGATGGGATAGTAGAAGTACATCGTGATGGAGTTATTATATTAGTGTAATCTCCGTATCTGTGATTAGTCCAGATAAAATTTTCGTGGAAAAGGTATCTTTTAAATATTGGCTAAATAGTGTATTCTGTAGCGGATGTTAAAACAAATGTTGTTGCGAAAAATGATCAAGTCTCAACTAAAAGATGTTCCTGCTGAGCAGCAAGAAGCTTTAATACGGGCATTTGAAAAGAATCCAAAACTTTTTGAAAATATTGCGCGAGATACTAAAGCTAAAATGAAAGAAGGGAAAGATCAGACCTCTGCTGCTATGGAGGTAATGACAAAATATCAGACAGAACTTCAAGAAGCATTAAAACAATAATTTATATGAAAAAAATCTATATCTTACTTGGGCATTCAGATAAGGAAACATATTCAGGCGCACTTGCTGATTCGTATGAAAAAGGAGCTCGTGACGGAGGTCATGAAGTGCGACGTACGAACATAGGTGACCTGCAGTTTGATCCCATTTTACGTAAGGGATATAAAGAAATCCAAGAGTTAGAGCCTGATTTAGTAAGGGTTCAGGAAGATATAAAGTGGGCAGATCATGTGGTGATAGTGTATCCAAATTGGTGGAATGCCATGCCTGCTATTCTTAAGGGCATGTTTGATCGTATTTGGTTACCAGGTTTTGCGTTTAACTTTGATAAAAAAACTAAGAAATTAATCAAACGACTGTCTGGGAAGAGCGCTCGAGTGATTATTGCAGCAGGAACACATAGTCCTTTTCTTACGTGGTGTAAATTTGGAGATTATACTAATGAAATCCGTTTAGGAATATTAAAATTCTCAGGTTTTTTCCCTGTACGTTTAACAGCTATTGGGCCGTGTGAGCGAGTGAGTGAAGAAAAAAAAGAGGGATGGAAAAAAGATATGTTTGAATTTGGGAAGAAAGGAGTGTAAAATTCTCAGATGTCTTTATCAATAGGTATAGTTGGGTTACCCAACGTTGGCAAGTCAACCCTTTTTAATGCATTAACAGAGAAATCGGTCGCAGCGGAAAATTTTCCTTTTTGCACCATAGACCCATCTGTGGGTGTTGTTGCTGTGCCAGATGAACGATTAAAGAAACTTTCAATTCTTTCTTCATCGCTTAAGACTATTCCTGCAGCAGTGGAGTTTGTAGACATAGCAGGACTTGTAAAAGGTGCCCATGAGGGGGAGGGTCTGGGAAACAAGTTTTTAGCAAATATTCGTGAAGTAGATGCAATAGCAGAGGTAGTACGTATTTTTGATGATGAGGATATTACTCATGTAAGTGGAAGAGTGGATCCCAAGGACGATATAGAGGTTATAAATCTAGAACTTGTAATGTCTGATATGCAGACAGTGTCTAAAAGAATCTCTGCCTTAGAGAGAATAACAAAAAGTGGAGACAAAGATGCAAAAGTGGAGATAGAGGTGTGTAAGAAAATTTTACCAATACTAGAAGAAGGACAGCTTGCTATAAATACGGAACTTAATGAAAAGGAAGAGAGAGTAGCAAAACAACTAAATTTACTAACCATTAAGCCCATACTTTACGTACTCAATAAAAAAAGTGGTGCATTTAATCTGGACGAGCCAAGGGAGGCGGAGGTAGACGATCGTTACAGAAAACTAATAGCTTTTCTTGATTCGATAAATGCAACATATGTAACTGTTGATGCTGGTGTGGAAGCTGAAATTTCCGGAGTATCTGCAGATGAGCGGGAAGGTTTTCGTCGTGAATTTGGAGTCTTTGATGATGGTGTGGATGGTTTGATTCGCAAAGGATATGAACTTCTTAATCTGATTACATTTTTTACGACTGGAGAAGATGAGACAAGAGGTTGGCAGATAAAACAGGGCTCTACAGCTCCAATAGCTGGTTCGGCTATTCACTCAGATTTTCAAGATAAGTTTATACGAGCAGAAGTGATTGGTTATAATAAACTAATGGAGGCTGGCTCATACGGGCAGGCGCGAGAAAGAGGTTGGGCTAGAACAGAAGGAAAAGAATATATAGTAAAAGATGGTGACGTTATAGAATTCAGGATATAGAAAGACAATAAGATATTTTCTCACCTAAAAGTCCTCAAGTACTAAAACAAAACTAAATTAATTTAATGATTTTTGAACTTATGTTTATCTGAGAGATAAAATTTAGATTTATATACACACTCTTATTTGCATGGTATCTTGTTATTTAAGTAGTTAATAATTTTAAAATAAATGCTAAAAAATATGTCTGTACGATTTTCACCTAAAGATTTTTTTCTACAATTAGCTGTTTTTGTATCAATGTATGTTAGCGTTGTGACTTTACTCATTCTCTTATTCGAGTATATAAATATATTTTTCCCAGATGAATTTATTCGTTATACGGGTTCTTATTCAGGGGCAATGAGGTTTTCAATAGCTTCGCTTATTGTTGTCTTTCCAATCTTTATTTTTCTTACTCGTATCTTGAATCAAGATTTTCGCAAAAATCCTGAAAAACGCGAATCTGGTATCCATAGATGGTTAATTTTTTTAACTTTGTTTGTTGCTGGGCTTACTTTAGTAATAGATTTTATTGCTCTTATAAATATATTTCTTAATGGAGATATAACTGCGAGATTTGTTTTTAAGTCCGCAACTGTACTTATTGTTATAGGAGGAGCTTTTGCATATTATTTTTATGATATCAAGGGGAAATGGTGGAAAAATGAAAAGCTATCCAAAAACATTGGATGGGTGATTTCAAGTATTGTATTAGTTTCAGTATTTTCCGGATTTTTTATTATAGGATCTCCTCAATCACAACGACTTTTGCGGTTTGATCAAGCGAAGATAAATGATCTTAGTAATATACAGTGGCAGATAGTGCAGTATTGGCAGCAGAAGAAAAAACTACCACAAAATCTTTCTAATTTAAATGATTCTATTTTAGGATTTCGTATTCCGAGAGACAAACAGAACGATGAAGAATATTCTTACAAGACTTTAGAAATTCTAACATTTGAACTTTGTGCCACATTTAATCTTGAAAGCAAGAAAGAATGGGATCCGCAGCGTTCTGAACCGTCCAGTATTTATTTTGGTTCAAAACAAAATAACTGGCAACATAAAAAAGGGTATCAATGTTTTGAAAGAAAAATAGACCCTGATCTTTATCCCTCGCTACCTAAACAGTAAGTAATAATGGAATTTTACGATCATAAAAAAATAGAAAAAAAGTGGCAAGAGAAATGGGAAGAAAGTGGAATTTATAATGTAGGAGATAGAGACGAATCTAAAGAAAAAGAATACGTCCTCGTAGAGTGGCCGTATCCTTCTGGAAACCTTCATATAGGGCATTGGTTTGCTTTTGCTGTTGTTGATATATATGTTCGTGCGCACAGAATGCAAGGGAAACAGGTTTTATTTCCAATGGGTTTTGATGCTTTTGGGTTACCTGCTGAAAATGCTGCTATTAAGAGGAGTTTAGATCCTAAAGAGTGGACAGAAAAAAATGTTGAGTACATGAAGAAACAACTTAGAAGTATGGGCAATGCTTTTTCTTGGGACAAAACTACTAGTTCAACAGACCCTGAATATTACAAATGGACACAGTGGATGTTCACTCAATTTTTTGAAAAAGATATAGCTTATCGTGGTAAGGGAATAGTGAACTGGTGTCCCAGCTGCAATACTGTTCTCGCAAATGAGCAACTTCTTCCTGATGACACTTGCGAACGTTGTGGTAATACTGTTGAAAAAAAACAAATGGACGAGTGGAAAATGCGTATTACAAAATATGCAGACAGACTGATTGATGATCTTGACACCTTAGATTGGCCAGAAAATATTAAGCGGTCTCAAAAAAATTGGATAGGTCGTTCAAGAGGTGCTAGGATTGATTTTAAAATAAAAAATCTTGATAAAAATTTTACAGTTTTTACAACACGGCCAGATACTCTATTTGGGGCTACGTATTGTGTTCTGGCGCCAGAACACAAACTTGTTAGTGAGCTGAAAGAACAAATAGAGAATTGGGACGAAGTAGTTAAATATGTGAGAAACACAAGTAAACGGTCTGAGATAGAAAGAAAAGCCGAAGGTAGAGAAAAATCAGGAGTTAAGCTTGAGGGTATAAAAGCAATTAATCCAGTTAATAAAGAAGAGATTCCAATATTTATTGCTGATTATGTATTAGCAGAATATGGTACGGGAGCAATAATGGCAGTCCCTGCACACGACGAGCGTGATTTTGAATTTGCGGAGAAGTTTAATTTGCCAGTAAAAAATGTGATCAAACGTTTAAGTTTCCAGACTTTGTCTTCAAGCGTAGATAATGATAGAAATGTCTATACAGGAAATGGCGAGTTAGTTAATTCCGGCAAATTTGACGGAATGAATAGTGAAGAGGCAAAGAAAGCAATCACTGAATTTGTTGGTGGTGAGATCACAAGTAATTATCGTCTACGTGACTGGTCTGTGGGACGTCAAAGATATTGGGGGGTGCCTATACCTATTGTGTATGACCCTGATGGAAAAGCTCACTCTATTCCTAAGGAACTTTTACCCTGGACACTACCAAATGATGTTGATTTCAAACCAACAGGCGAACCACCTCTTGCTAAAAGTAAAGAGCTTGTGCAGCGCACTGAAAAAACTTTTGGGAAAGGTTGGAAACCAGAAGTTGAAACTATGGACACTTTTGTTGACTCCTCTTGGTATTTTTTGCGTTATTTTGATAATAAAAATAATAGAGAATTTTCATCAATAGAGTCTCAGAAAAAATGGATGCCTGTAGACATTTATTTTGGAGGAGCGGAACATACTACTATGCATCTTTTGTACTCACGGTTTTGGTGTAAAGCATTATTGGATCTAGGTTTGGTGACGGAGAATGAACCTTATAAGAAACGTATCAATAGAGGGTTAGTGCTTGGACCTGATGGAAACAAAATGAGTAAATCAAAAGGTAATGTTATTGATCCTGACGAACAAGTCGAACGCATAGGGGCCGATACAGTAAAAATGTACTTGGCTTTTATGGGACCATATGGAGAAGAAGCTAATTATCCGTGGAATATGGGTGGTATAGCGGGAATCAGGCGATTTCTAGAACACGTATACATACTTTCTTCATGTGTATCTGATGTTGAATCAATAGAGATAGTTAAACAACTTCATAAAACTATTAAGAAAGTAAGTGGAGATATAGAGCAGTACAAATTTAATACTGCTATTAGTTCAATGATGGTTTTTATTAATATGGCAGAAAAGACAAAAATTAGTATTGAAACGTATAAGACTTTTCTTAAATTACTTGCTCCTTTTGCACCTCACTTAGCAGATGAGCTTTGGGAGAAGGTCGGAGAGAGAAAATCTATACACACTGAGACTTGGTCTGCGTACGAAGAAGCTCTTACTATAGAAGACATTGTGACTATCGTTATACAAGTAAATGGCAAGGTTCGTGGAGAGATAGAAATGAGTCGTGGAGGTAAAAAAGAGGATATTGAGAATGTTGCACAAAACGTTCCACATGTAAAAAAATGGATAGGGGGTTTGAATATTTTGAAAATAATTTACGTTCCAGATAGATTAATTAACTTTGTTACGCAGTCAATTTAAAAAGAGCTTGACTCAAGACGATAATAATGATAAAAATTAAACTACATATATCAATAGAATGCAAAAGTCTATGACAACATTAAGTTTTAAACCAAAACAAGTAACAAAACGCCTACTATCCGTACTATCAGATCGAGCGCGTGAAATTTTGATTAGTCGGTATGGGCTTGAAAAAGGAGGAAAAACTAAGACTTTAGAGGCTATTGGAAATATCTATGGGATAACTCGAGAGAGAGTTCGTCAGATTGAAAATTACGGATTGGCGAATATACGAAAATCGGACACTTTCAAGGAAGAGCAGTTTGTTTTTGAAGAGCTTGAAGAGGCTGTTGCTAAAATAGGAGGCATAGTTACTGAGAACGATCTCTTGGAAATTTTCGGCAAAGATCTCGATGTTCGTAGTCATATTAATTTTCTTCTTGTTTTAGGAGAAATGTTTGTGCGCGAAAAAGAAAATGCAGAATTTCATCACCGATGGTATGTAGATAAAAAAATAGCAGATACTGTACATTCTGCTCTACAGAATTTATACGCTTCTCTTTCAGATGATGATCTGATACCGGAGTCAGAGCTTATACAAAGATTTTTGAAAGAAGTTTCTGAACTTAATGAAGTGTATAAAAATGAAGAAATTGCACGTCGATGGCTTTCTCTTTCAAAACAATTGGGAAAAAATCCTCTAGGAGAATGGGGAGTGGCGACTTCTGCAAACGTTCGTGTAAAGGGGATGCGAGACTATGCTTATCTTGTAATTAAACACCATGGGTCTCCTATGCACTTTACTGAAGTTGCGGAAACTATTACCGAGCTTTTCAAAAAACGAGCTCATGTTGCAACATGTCATAATGAGCTAATTAAAGATAAACGTTTTGTATTGGTTGGACGAGGGTTGTATGCTCTTTCAGAATGGGGATACTCTCGTGGAGTAGTCAAAGATGTAATTTCAGATGTCTTAGAAAAACACGGACCTCTTTCTAGGCAGGAAATTATAGACTTGGTAAAAAAAGAAAGATACGTGAAAGACAATACTATTTTGGTAAATCTTCAAGACTCTGCTTATTTTAAACGAGATCAAAAAGGTATTTACAGCATTTCTAAGTAAATATAAACAATTCAATTGGTTTTGTGAATAAATACAAGCGCGCAAGCGCTTTATTTTGTGTATTATTATAAAGCGATGTATAAAATCTTATGTTTGATAAAATACTAAAAACATTAACTGGTTCTGAAGTTTCAGTTGGATTACTTTTGATTACCATAGCCATTGGGGCTTATTTTTTCTTTCCCATTATGGTTGCATCTGATGTATATAAGACTTTAACACCTTACGCACCATTATGGCTCACTGTTATTTTTATTTTTATTTTCGGACATTTATGGATGCACTATGTGCGGACGAAGGCTTTCATGCAAATTGAAAATATTCTTCTGGAGATAAAATTACCAGAGGAGATAACTCAGTCTCCTCTTGCGATGGAAACAGCTTTGAATGCTTTTTTCCACACAGGTACTCCTAAACATAGTTATGAAAAGTATGTAGAAGGAAAATTACGCGAGCAATCTTCACTAGAAATAGTTTCTTTAGAGGGAGAGATTCATTTTTATATTCGCATTCCTTCAAAAATAAAACCTGTTGTAGAATCACAGTTTTATAGTCAATATCCAACAATTGAAATTCAGGAAGTACCTGATTATATTACTCGTCTTCCTTACAATCCTGATAAACAAGAGTTGTTTGGGTTGTATCAGGTTTTGGCAAAACCTGATCCATATCCAATAAAAACCTATGTGGATTGGGGGTTGGATAAAGAGACAGACGAAGAATACAAAGTAGATCCTATGGCGGCTATCATTGAATTTTTTGGATCTTTTGGAAAAGGAGAATATGGTTTTTTTCAAATTATTATTAGAGCTCATCAGGCGGAAAAACATAAACATGGTACTTGGTTTCAAACTGAAGATTGGCAGGATGAAGCAAAAAGGGAAGTTGAGAATATTATAAGTAAAGCTCAGGGAGGCGAAGGATCTTCTTTCCGTATGTTTACGGAAAGTGAACAAAAAACAATTGAGGCTCTTGAACGAAATACTAGTAAAAAACCTTTTGATACTGGCATTCGCATGATCTATATGGCTGATAAGGAACATTTTGATGGCAGAAAACGTAATGGGTTTCCTACTATCATGCGAACATTTCAGTCTCATTCACTTAATAACTTTAAACCAAAATTTCCCACAATGTTTAAATATCCTTGGGAGGATCCGTTTGGTTGGCGTGCTAAAGCTGCAAAACATGAACTTTATGAAGGATACCGTTTACGCTCCTATCTCTCACCTCCGTATGAGCGTGACTATTTTGTCTTGAGTTCCGAGGAGCTAGCCACAGTATTTCATTTACCTGGACAAGTTGTACAAACGCCGACAATTCCTAGAATTACTTCTCGGCAGAAAATAGCTCCCCCGGACATACCACTCTGAGTCATATGAATTTTTTGCAGAAAGCCATTCGCATATATAAAAAATATTTTAACTATTTTAGTAGGATATTTTTACTATTATATAAAAATAAAAAACGTACAAATCATATTTATGTTGTAACAGCAATATCTGCTTTTTTTCTGTATATTTTTTTAGTATTTTTTATACCACCTTTGTCTTTCCCAGATGAACAAATAATATCCATACCTAAAGGAGCTTCTCTTCAAGAAACAGCCGATTCTTTTAAACAAAAAAATGTAATCCGCTCTAGTTTTTGGTTTTCTGTTTTGGTAAGAATTATGGGAGGTGAGCGTTCTTTTTCTGCAGGAGATTATTTTTTTAGCCATCCATATGGTATTCCTAAGATAGCTTATATGGTCACGGTAGGTGATTTCGGATTAAAGCCACTTAAAGTAAGGCTTCAGGAAGGAGTTTCTCGAGTTGATATGGCCACTAAACTAGCTAAGCGATTTAGAAATTTTAATTCTGAAAAATTTTTAAATTTGACTAAAAACAAAGAAGGGTATCTTTTTCCAGATACTTATTATTTTTTACCCAATATTTCCGAAAAAAAAATAGCGGATTCTTTAGAAAAAACTTTTTATAAAAAAATAAAAATATATCAAAAAGATATAGAAAATTCAGGGCGTTCACTTAAGGATATAATCACAATGGCATCTCTCATTGAGAAAGAAGCGTACACTTCAAAGTCTCGTCGTATTATTTCTGGTATATTGTGGGAACGAATAAAAATAGGGATGCCTTTGCAGGTTGATGTTACTTTTGATTATATAAACGGTAAAAATACGTTTGAATTAACACAAAAAGATTTGGACATTGACTCGCTATATAATACATACAAATATACAGGATTACCTCCTGGGCCGATCGGAAGTCCTAGCTTGGATTCCATAGAAGCTGCAATCTTTCCAACAAAAACAGATTATTTGTATTTTCTTGCAGATAAGAAAGGGAATGTGCACTATAGCGTTACTTTCAAAGAGCACAGGGGTAAAAAATTTCTTTATCTGAGATAATTTTCTTTATTTTAATAAAAAATTTTGCTATTCTCTCAAATGTGACTAACTCGGATAAGAAAAGAAAAAAGATATATGTCGGACTCTCTGGTGGAGTAGATAGTTCAGTTTCCGCGTTACTTTTGAAGAAACAGGATTATGAGGTAGTTGGTGTGTTCATAAAAGTATGGCAACCTGATTTTATTCAATGTACATGGAAAGAAGATAGACTTGACGCAATGCGTGTTTGTGCTCACCTTGGAATAACTTTTAAAACATTGGACTTGGAGGCTGTATATAAAAAAAGCGTGATAGAGGTAATGTTGCAATGTTATAATAAAGGACTTACTCCTAATCCTGATGTTTTGTGCAATAAGGAAGTGAAATTTGGAGCTTTTCTTGAGTGGGCAAAAAAGATGGGGGCTGATGGTGTTGCTACAGGGCATTATGCTCAAATTTTTAATAACGAAACTCCAACTCTTTGGGAATCTGTTGATAAGGAGAAAGATCAATCATATTTTCTGTGGGCGGTTGAAAATGCTAGCCTCCTGTCTATGCAGTTTCCTGTTGGTGGAATGAATAAAAAAGAAACACGCCGAATCGCTGTAAAGCATGCTTTACCTACTGCCCGGAAAAAAGATAGTCAGGGGTTATGTTTTATTGGGTCAATAAATATGAAAGACTTCTTACACCACTACATTGTTGGTAAAAAAGGGTGTGTGGTTCTCTCTGAGACAGGTAAGAAGGTTGGTACACATGACGGAGTTGAGTTTTTTACTTTGGGGGAGCGACACGGTTTTCATATAACTGATACATCTTTACACAAAGCTCTCTATGTGGTTGGTAAGGATATAAAAGAAAACATCTTAATAGTTTCTAACCAACCAGTATCTTTGAATAAAAAATCTGATGAATTGAATATAAAGAACACCAATTGGATAGGTGATATCCCGCAAAAAAATAAACTATATAAAGCAAGGGTACGATTACGAGGTAACTTGCTTAGTGTTTTGATAGCTATAAAAGACGAAAATACTGCAAAAGTATGCTTTAAAGACACTCTTCCTCTGGTCTCAAGTGGACAATCTGTGGTGTTATATGAAGAAGGGTCAGTTAAGGGTTTCAAAGGATTAAGGTGTTTAGGGGGAGGTATTATTGTCTGAAATATTTAATTTCACGTTATACTAATAGTTACAATGAATAATCAGTATCCTAATATTAAAAAACAGAATGGTGACACTGAACCGTTTATTCCAGAAAAACTCCGATCTTCTCTCAGACGATCTGGGGCTGATCCTACAATTTCTGATGCAATAGTTGCGCATGTAAAAAAAGAGGTACAAGAAAATGATACCACTTCTCATATATATAAACACGCCTTCTCTCTTCTAAAAAAAAGAAAAGCACATATTCCTGCAGCTCGCTATTCTATGAAGAGAGCAGTTCAAGAGCTAGGTCCAAGTGGATTTCCTTTTGAAGATTTTGTCGCTGAAATTTTTAAAGCGCGGGGATATAGTACAAAAACAGGAGTTATTACAAATGGTAAGTGCGCTAATCATGAAGTAGATCTTATTGCAGAAAAAGATGGTGTGCGAATAGGTGCAGAAATGAAATTTCATAATTCTCTTTCTCTAACTTCCGATTTAAAAGTAGCTCTTTATGTAGATGCCCGTTTCGTTGACTTAAAACCAAAAGTTGTTGACGAAGGATGGCTTATCACCAATACACGTTTTACAAAAGATGCTGTTGAATATGGTACTTGTCGTGGATTAACCATGATGTCTTGGAGTTACCCTGAGGGTGGATCTTTACAAGATCTCATTGAAGAAACTGGTATCCAGCCAGTCACAGCTCTTGTTAGTCCTACTAATCAAGAAAAAAAACTTCTGCTTGAAAAAGGAATTATCCTATGTAAACAGCTGCACACAAAGCCCGAAGTACTAAAAGAGGTTTTTTCGGAGAAAAAATTAGAAAAAGTTGTAGCTGAGGGGCTTTTGTTGTGTAAGACTCCAAAAGGGGTATAATGACTTTCGTAGAAGAAAATATTTTAATCAAGTCTAAAAAAATGTGAATTATGTATACACTTTCAATAAATCAAAAAATTCTCATTTCTGCTTTTGTTGGATTTACTATAGGAATCGGTACTGTTTTAATATGGAATATCGATACTAAAGTTAAAAATTCTGAAAAATACCAAAAGGAAGAAAAGGTGATAACAAAAGAAGAAAGAACATTAACAAAGAAAGGTTTTCCTGTTCTCTCTGGCGAAACAGCACGAGTAGATATTGTTAATCAAGAGGCGGGAAGTTATGTTCGTGTTTCTAATGTAATTCTTGAACACTCAGGATGGGTTGCTATACATGAAGACCTTAATGGTAAGTTAGGTAACGTACTAGGGGCTTACTTGTTCCCAGAGGGTGTTTCGCGAGGTAGTGTAGAGCTTCTTCGAGACACTACCCCCGGTAATATATATTATGCTGTACTTTATAGCGACAATGGAGATAGAGCTTTTGAGTTAGGTGTGGATTCTATTCTTATTGATAAAGACCAGCAACCAATAATGGCTACATTTGAAACTATTTAGTAGCATTAGATTAAATTAAAAATACAATGGAAATATTATCCATTAGCTCAGAAATATCTCTCTTTTTACAACTACTTATCGCTATGATATTAGGTATGTCTTTGGGAGCCGAAAGAGCAATAGCTGGAAAAACTGCGGGAATGCGTACATACGCACTCGTTTCTCTAGGAGCTTGTTTGTTTATTATAATTTCAACTGTAGTTGCACAAACTTTGATAGGTATTACGAATGTGGACCCTCTTCGTGTCATGTCGGGAATTATTACAGGGGTTGGCTTTATCGGAGCAGGGCTCATTATTGTCAGAGAATCATCAGTGCGCGGAATTACAACAGCAGCAGGTCTTTGGGTAGCTGCAGGTGTTGGAGTAGCTACTGGTTATAAATTATATATTTTAGCAACTTTCACAACCATTTTAACTCTTTTTGTTTTTTCTATTCTTTGGTTTGTCGAGAGTCGTTTGAAGTTTTTTTCCTATGATGGAAACCATACTCGTGTAGTAGATGATGATTTTGAAGACGAAGATTGAATCTCTATACCAGATGTTGCTATGTCTGTGATATAGTATTGCCAATGGCATATAACCCAAACCGTTCTTCAGATTGGAATTATGGAGGTAAAAAATGGAGGCTTTCTCGATCAAAAATAGATCTTTTTATAGAATGTCCTCGTTGTTTCTATTTGAACAATAAATTAGGCACAGCCCGCCCAAGAGGGCCTGCTTTTACTATAAATATAGCAGTTGATACTCTCTTTAAAAAAGAGTTTGATATTTATCGTGCAAAAAAGGAATCACACCCTCTAATGACACAAAACTCTATTAAAGCAATACCGTATGAACATAAAGATATGGATATTTGGAGAGAAAATTTTAAAGGTTTACAGTTTACACATAAACCTACAGGTTTTATTGTTTCAGGAGCCGTAGATGATATATGGCAAAATGAAAGAGGGGAGCTGATTGTAGTTGATTATAAATCAACTTCTAAAAAAGGAAGAATAGAATCTTTATCTGATTCTTCTTGGGAAGATCAATACAAGAGACAAATAGGAGTATATCAATGGCTTCTTCTTCAAAATAATTTTCCTGTAAGTAAAACTGGATATTTTGTTTATGCTAATGCTCGTGCCGAAGAGGATGTTTTTGATGGAAAATTAAAATTTGAAATAACAGTCGTTCCATGTGATGGACAAACAGAATGGATAGAACCAACTTTGGAGAAAATCAAAAAATGTCTTGAGAGTAATAATATTCCCATCTCAGGTAATAATTGTGAATTTTGTTCTTATAGAGAGGCTTCCGGGAAAAAATTACAAAAAATGTATCTGGATCAAGGTCGAACCAAGCAGAAAAGACAAAGAAAAGACGTGTGTAGAGAAAGTTTGAGCGATACTCCAACCTTGTTTTAATACAACCTAATTGATTATGAGTAAGATATTTAAATATTTAGATCAGCTAGGGTTTAAAGACAGGGTACTTTTTATAGTAAAAGCTATTCCTTCAGGCGAAACAATGTCTTACAAAGAAGTTGCTGAGAAAGCAGGTAACCCTCTCGCACACAGAGCTGTTGGAAATATAATGAAAGCGAACCACAATCCAGATATACCATGTCATCGTGTCATACGTAAGAATGGCACCCCAGGAGGATATAATGGTGGTAGACAAAAGAAAATAGAGATGCTTAAAAAAGAAAAAGCTCTATGAAAAACAAAACAAAAGAGATGGAATCTATACGAGATGAGGTTTTTACTTTAAACAAATCTCCGCTATATAATTTTCGTACAGAAAATAATTACTATCCTGTCCTTGGAGAAGGTGATCATAATGCAAATATTATGTTTATTGGTGAAGCGCCAGGAAGAAATGAGGCTAAACAAGGGAAACCTTTTTGCGGCGCGGCTGGAAAAACTTTAGATAGATTGCTCGCTTCTATAAAAATTGCGCGAGAAGACGTTTATATAACTAATATAGTAAAAGATCGTCCTCCTGAAAACCGAGACCCACTTCCTTCTGAAATAGAGATATACGGACCTTTCCTAGATAGGCAAATAGAGATAATTCAACCCTCTGTTATTGCAACCCTAGGTCGTTATTCAATGATTTATATCATGAAGAAATTTGATCTTGAGTCTGAACTTGAACCAATCAGCACAGCTCATGGCAAAATATATAAAACTAAAACATCTTATGGACCTGTACTCATAGCACCTCAATATCATCCTGCGGCAGCTATATATAATAGAGATCTAATAACTACTCTGGAGAAAGATTTTAAAGTATTAGCCACTCTTAACAAGGTGGGCTAATGAAATATTCCGACAGAATAGAAAAAGCTATTTGTGTTATAGGAGAATTTCACAAAGGACAGAAACGTAAGGGTTCTGTTCAGCTTCCTTATATTACCCACCTTTTTTCTGTAGCTTTGATAGTCTCTAATTACACCAATGATGAAGATATCATTATCGCAGCACTTTTGCATGACACCTTAGAAGACACCGAATATACAGAAGAAAAAATGTTGAAGGATTTTGGAGCTAAAGTAAGAAATATAGTGGTTGGTGTTACTGAACCTAAAAATGCAAAGTCTTGGGGGAAGAGAAAAAAGGGATATATCACAGGATTAAAGTCTGCGCCTACAGAATCCTTGCTTGTTGCTTCGGCGGATAAAATACATAATTTTGCTTCTATTCTAATTGGGTACAAGGAAGTACCTTCTTCTTTTCTTAAAGAATTTTCAGGAACTGTTGAAACCCGAATAGAATTTTATGAAGAAATAATAGAGATAATTAAATCAAAATTAAAATCACCTATCGTAAAAAAACTAGAAAAAGTTTTCAGTGATTATAAATTCTTTTTACGCAAAATTTAATATCTATGATATTAGCAATCCATTGCTTTGTCAGATCTATTAATACATAATACAGCAGATATTAATATGAAAACAAAGTGGAATTTACAGCTTTTTTATAATTCACGAAATTCTAAAGATATAAAGAGTGACGTTGAAAAAGAGAAAAAAATAATTATTGCTTTTGAAAAAAAGTACAAACCAAAAACAGACTATCTTAAAGATGCAAATAAACTGTTACATGCTTTAGAGGATTATGAAAAACTAGAAGCAGACTCCTCTGGGGAGCGTGCTTTGTTTTATTATCTATATTTAAAAGAACTTAATTCATCGGATTCGGACGCTGTCTCCAAACTTACTAAACTGGAAGATGAGTTTACAAAATTAGGTAATAAAATTTTGTTTTTTCTGTTAAGGCTTGGTCGTATTGATTCCAAGTTACAAAAAAGTTTTCTAAACAATCCAACTCTGGGCAAGTATCGTTATTTCCTGAAAAGAATTTTTGAAGAAAGTAAATATGATTTATCCGAACCTGAAGAGAAAATCTTAAACCTAAAATCACAGACCAGTTACTCCTTATGGGTAGATGGAGTTGATAAATTGATTTCTACTCAAATAATTACTTACAAGAAAAAAAAATTACCTATTGCAGAAGCAATGGGTATCCTCCCTTCTTTAAAAACAAAAGATCGACATAGTCTGCACGATTCTATTCTCGGTAAGTTTAAAGAGATCAGTGATTTTGCTGAAAGTGAATTAAATGCAGTGGTATTAAATAAAAAGACAGATGACGAATTGCGCGGTTTTAAAAAACCATATAGTTCTACTATATTAGGTTACGAAAATGAAGAAAAAAGTGTAATTGGTCTTGTAAAGTGTGTAACTGAAATGAACAATGTTGCACATCGTTTCTACGAAGTAAAAAGTAAAATGTTGGGCTTAAAAAAACTGAAATATGTTGATAGAAATGCTTCTGTAGGAAAAACAAAACATAAAATTTTATTCAAAGATGCTTGTGATCTTTATCGAGACGTATTAAAAGACATTGATCCTAAGTATCTAGATATATTTAATTCTTTTCTAAAAAAGGGGCAGATAGATGTGTACCCACAAAAAGGGAAGACAGGTGGAGCTTATTGTTCTAGTTCTGTTGGAGTACCAACTATGGTGCTACTTAATCATACAAATGATTTTAGATCTTACACAACTCTCGCACACGAGATGGGTCATGCTATACACGCTGAGATGTCTAAAAAACAGCCTGCTTTCTACCAAGGACACAGCACTTCTGTCGCAGAGACAGCAAGTACTCTTTTTGAACAATTAGCTTTTGATGCAATATTTAAAAACTTGTCTTATTCAGAAAAAAAGATAGCTTTACATGACAAAATAAGTGATGATGTCAATTCTATTTTTAGACAAATAGCCTTTTTTAATTTTGAAGAGGAATTACATGTAAAAATAAGAGAGGAGGGGTTCATGTCTAAAGAAAAGATAGCGAAGACACTAAATAAACACATGAAAGAATACCTAGGTCCTCTTTTTTCTTTAAAAGACTTGGATGGATATTTTTTTGTAGCTGTGTCTCATTTTCGACGATTCTTTTACGTATATTCATATGCTTACGGTCAAATAATAAGTAGAGCTATGGTAGAAAAATATAGAGAAAATAAAAATTTCAAAAATGAAATAAAATCTTTCTTATCTGCTGGAGCGAGTACCTCACCAGAAGAAATTTTTATGAATATTGGAATAGACACCAGAAATCCAAATTTTTTCAAAAAAGGAATAGAGAGTATAGAAAACGATATCAAAAAATTAGACAAACTACTTTAACCAAAATAAAATTGTTGAAAAAATAACCATTTCGTTATACTCTGTGCAAATAAGAGTCTTTCTTTTTTAGAAAATTATAGAAAGTTAAAAATGAAAACAAATGAAATAAGAAGATTATATCTAGATTTCTTCAAAGAAAAAAAACATGTTGTAATACCATCAGCCTCTTTAGTGCCAGAAAACGACCCAACCACTTTATTTACTGGATCTGGTATGCAATCTTTATTACCATATCTATTGGGTAAAGAACATCCTCAAGGAAAAAGGTTGGTAGATTCACAAAAATGTTTTCGAGCGGAAGACATAGAGGAAGTGGGGGATAATCGTCACACAACTTTTTTTGAAATGCTTGGCAACTGGTCTTTAGGAGAATATTTTAAAGAAGATCAACTTAGTTGGTGTTTTGAATTTTTAATTGAAAAAATTTCATTAGACCCAAACAGGTGTTATGTAACCGTCTTTGCTGGAGATAAATCAAATAATATACCAAGAGATATTGAATCAGCCTCTATCTGGAAACAATTATTCATCAGTAAAGGGATTGTTGCAAAAGACATCTATATAGGAAGTGAAAAAAATGGTGGAGATCGGGGAATGAAAGAAGGAGAACGTATCTTTTACTATGATGCTAAAAAAAACTGGTGGTCAAGAACTGGGGTTCCTGAAAATATGCCTGCAGGAGAACCAGGAGGGCCAGATTCTGAGATTTTCTATGAATTTGATATTCCTCACGATAAATCTTTCGGCAAACACTGTCATCCAAATTGTGATTGTGGGAGGTTTATGGAGATAGGAAATTCTGTTTTTATGCAATATATAAAAAATAAAAATGATTCATTTGCTGAAATGAAACAACGAAATGTTGATTTTGGAGGAGGTCTAGAACGGATCACAGCGGCTGCAAATAATGACGGGGATGTTTTTAGAGTAGATAGCTTGTGGAATATAATAAAAAAAATAGAAGAATTAACAAGCAAAGAGTATGCTGACAACAAATTTGCCTTCAGAGTAATCGCAGACCATATTCGTGGAGCTGTTTTTATGATAGGAGATGGTGTGTATCCAAGCAATACGGAACAAGGGTATTTTATACGTAGACTTCTGAGAAGAGCGATTCTTCAATTGCATAAGTTAAAACCAGATATAACTATTGGTTCATTTGTAAATGTAATAGCTGAAGAATACAAAAAACAGTATCCAAATATTGGTGACCAAGAAATTAAAATAAATAAAATTATATCAGAAGAAGAAGCAAGATTTTCTATCACACTAGATCTGGGGTTAAAACAGTTTAATAAATTTTCAAATTCAGATATTACGGGCAGAAACGCCTTTATACTTTTTTCAACTTATGGATTTCCATTTGAATTAACTCGAGAATTAGCACAAGAAAAGGGAATAAAAGTTGATGAAGAAGGTTTCAAAAAAGAAATGCTCAAGCATCAAGAAACTTCAAGATTAGGAGCTAAACAAAAATTCAAGGGAGGTCTAGCAGATCATGAAGAAATGTCTATAAAATATCACACTGCTACACACTTACTACACCAAGCTTTAAAAGATGTACTTGGGGACACTGTTGAACAGCGTGGCAGTAATATTACCGACTTACGTCTACGTTTTGATTTTTCTCATGAGAAAAAATTAACTATGGAAGAAAAACAAAAAGTAGAAAACATTGTTAATGAAAAAATTTCTGACAACCTTAAAGTTACTTGCGAGGAAATGTCTTTAGAAAAAGCAAGGTCTCTTGGTGCAATAGGTTTGTTTGGAGAAAAATATGACGATATTGTTAAAGTATATAAGATTGGAAACTACAGTATAGAATGTTGTGGTGGTCCTCACGTAGAAAACACAAAAATACTTGGACATTTTAAAATTAAAAAGGAAGAAGCAAGTTCAGCAGGTGTTCGTCGAATAAAAGCGATTCTTGAATAAAAGAATTCAACAGTTTATGACCGTATCCTATTCCTATTTGACGCATATAAATCTATACTAAGTACATGAGATGGATATCGTCGTGGCACAAAAGATCTGGTAAAAAAGTTGATATTGTTTTTGATATAGGGAGCTCATCAATAGGATGTTCAATTTCTGGCTTTAAGAAAGATGGGAAAATACATATATATTTTTCTACCAGAGTTCAGCTCATCTTTCAATCCCACCTAAGATATGATCGTTTCATAAAAGAAATGCTTAGAGGTTTGATAGAGATAAGTGAAGAAGTAAATAGATTTATAGCAAATTCTTCTGTTAATTTTCATATAAAGACCGTTTCTTGTGGACTTTCTTCTATCTGGTATGTCTCAAAAACACATCTTCTTTCATTTCAAAGAAAAGAATCTTTTGTGATTTCTCCGCATTTTATTGAAAAGATGCTAGAACGTACAGAAGATCATGCGAAGAAAGAAAAAGGTAAGTTGTGGCAAAACAAACATATCAAAGAACCTTCTCTAATTGATAAAAAACTACTTAGTGTTGATTTAAATGGTTACAGAACTGCCAATCCCTATGGGAAAAAAGCAAAACACATTAGTTTATCTCTTCATATGGCTTTTATGTCTGCCTTGGTTAAAAAAAATATCTGTGACGTTCTAGACAACCATTTTAGAAATATAAACGTAACATTTTATTCACGTTCTCTCTCTACTTATACAGTAGTTAGGGATTGTTACTCAAAATCTGACAAGTTTTTACTTATAAATATAAGTGGGGAAGTTAGTAACTTAACTCTTGTGTTAAAAGATGTCATACAAGAGACGATACCCTTTCCTATAGGAGTATTAACCCTGGCTCGAATAATATCCGAAAAACGCAACAGTACTCCAGCGGAAGCTCTTTCTTTAATACGTATGATGACAGAAAAAGAATCCCACCTCAACAAAACTTCTGAAGAATACAAATTGATCCAAAAAGTAAGTAAGGAATGGAGTGTTGAGTTAAACCAAACCCTCGGAAAATTTATTTCCACAGCACCTCTTCCTAAACATATCTATATTACGGCACCGTCTGACACCTCTTATTGGTTTAAATCATTATTAGAGTCATATCTTAATAATGACAATGAAGATAAACAGGATTATCATACCATTACGGTACTAACTGCTGGGATGATGGGAAATTTTTTCTCTTTTGATCAAAAAATAGCTCCCGATTCTTCTCTTTTACTTCAAATAATTCATCTATCACTTATTAATAAATCCTCGTAATCTCTCTACTTGTTGTAGATATTTCTTGTGCTACACTAGAAAGTACTTAGGTCATAGATTTTAAAAATCGCATGTCACAGAATTCATTCAACGATATAGTACCCCCTAAACGCAGAAGTATTCGCAATATAAGTCGCTCTAATGTCCCAAAGTCCAAAGTAGGGCAGTCTTATGAGTACAATAACACTCCTCCAATTCCACCCGATCGCAGTAAAACTAATTTCTTTTCAAAATATGGTACGTGGATCATCTCAGTAGTGTTGCTAGTTGTTGCTGTAATAATTCTTTCTCTTATTTTTTCTTACTCTAAAATCATAGTGAACCCAAAACAAAAGGAAGTTACTGTGGATGGTCAATTTACGGCCTTACGAGAGCCTGAGATAGGAGAACTTTCTTATGAAATAATGCAAATTGAGAAAACCGTATCTAAAGTTGTTTCTGCTACTGACAAAGAGCAAATTGAGAAAAAATCTTCTGGAAAAATTTTAATCTTCAATAATTTCAGTTCTAAAAAACAGCGACTAGTGACTAATACTCGTTTTGAAACTCCGGAAGGGCTAATTTACAGAATTAATGAGTCGGTATCTATTCCAGGACAGAAAAAAAATTCAGATGGTAGCATAACCCCAGGTAGTGTGGAAGTGACCGTTTACGGAGATGAGCCAGGAGAAAAATATAATATTCCTCTTAAAGATTTTACTATTCCTGGTTTTAAAGGTTCTCCTCAATATAGTAAATTTTACGCTCGATCAAAGACTCCTATGACTGGAGGTTTTGCTGGTGAGAGACTCAAGGTTGAAGATGGTTTGTTTTCTAAAACAAAACAATCTTTAGAAAAAAAGTTACGTGAGGAAATGCTTAATCAGGTCTATACAGACATTCCATCAGATTTTTATTTTTTTGAAGGTGGAACTTTCTTTAATTTTTCGGAGCCGCAAATTTTTGATGACGGTGACAACAAGGCGCGCATAGAAAGTAGTGGAATAGTGTACGCTGTTATTTTTAAAAGAAAAGATTTTGCACAATATATTGCTCAAGAAACTATATCAGATTATGAAGGTCTCCCAGTGTATATCTTATCTACAAAAGATTTAACTCTAAAAAAACCCACAGGAGAAATCTCTCAACCATGGGAAGAAGATTCTTTTACCTTTTCACTTAAGGGTACGGCCAGCATAGTATGGACTTTTGATGAAAGTAGACTGAAAGAAGACTTGAGGAATCGTCCTAAATCAGCAGTCAATACTATATTAAAAGGCTATCCAGCTATCTACAAAGCTCATGCCTCCATAAATCCATTCTGGAGACAATCATTTGGAAACGACCCAGAGAAGATTTTAGTTGAAATACAGCTAAAAAAATAGAGTATCAGGTTGACTTTCAACTTAATGTTTTGTAGTATTCCAAATGAACTCCGATTTGTAATGGGAAATAAAAAACAAGATATAGAAGATGTGGGAGGTGTGGTAGAAGAGTCTTTGCCAAACACGTTATTTCGAGTAAAACTTGAATCTGGAGAGGTCATACTTTCGTACCTTGCAGGAAAGATGAGAATGTATAGAATAAAGGTTCTGGTAGGAGACAAGGTTAGATTAGTCCTTGATCCCTACGGAGGGAAAGCAAGAATTACTAAACGTCTGTAGTATTCGTTTCTACAGCTCAAAAGCGCTGTATCCAGTGGCTTTTTCTTATAGTCAATTAGATGTGTCATGAAAGTAAGATCTTCAGTAAAAAAAATGTGTGCGAAATGTAAAACAGTACGACGAAGAGGGTACGTTTATGTTATATGTTCAAATCCTCGGCACAAACAAAGACAAGGTTAATATCATTCAATTTTAATTATGCGTATTGCAGGAATCACCATTCCAGATGAAAAAAGACTAGAGATCGGACTAACAGCCGTCTATGGTATTGGACGTGTAAAAGCTCAGGCTATTTTAGTTCAGGCATCTGTAGATATGGGAAAGAAAGCAAAGGAACTTACAACTGAAGAAGAGGGGAAACTTCGACAACTTGTGGAATCAGAGAAAATAGAGGGAAATCTTCGCCGCGAAATTTCAACAAATATAAAACGCCTAAAGGATATTAAAAGCTATCGTGGCTCAAGACATGCCAAAAGATTACCTGCTCGCGGACAAAGAACTAAAACAAATTCTCGTACTCTCAAGGGGGCTAAGAAAACTATGGGGTCCGGCAGACGTAAGGTTGAGAAAAAATAAATATGGGTAAAAAAAGAATTATACGAAAATCTGGAGGAGAAGCTGATTCGGGACTAAAATCCCGCTCTCTTGCCAGAACTCCTAAAAAAAAGCTAGAGAGAGGAATTCTCCATATAGAGGCAACTTATAATAATACTCGCGTAAGTTTAACTGACCTTAAGGGGGGAGTTGTTGTTTGGTCTACTAGCGGGTCTTTGGGTTTTAAGGGGGCTAAAAAAGGGACACCTTTTGCAGCAGCTAAAGTGGGGGAGATCGTAGCTGAAAAAGCTTTGCGTATGGGTGTAAAAGATGTAAAAGTAGTCATTAATGGTGTCGGAAGTGGTAGGGAGTCTTCTTTGCGGGCTTTTTCTGGAAAAGGAATTGAGGTTATGAGTATAAAAGATGCTACTCCAGTACCGCACAATGGTCCAAAACCACCTAAACCTCGTAGAGTATAGAAATATTATCTTATGAAAACAGGTCCAAAATATAAAATATGTAAAAGATTAGGCAGTGGTGTATTTGAAAAATGCCAAACACAAAAATTTTTACTTGCAGAAGAGCGTCGTGGACGTGTCCGAGGTCGTTCACGTCCACGAGCTTTATCTGACTATGGACGACAACTTTTAGAAAAACAAAAAGTTCGTTTTACTTATGGACTGGCTGAAAAACAACTTGCCAGGTATGTAAAAGAATCAACTTCTCAAAAAGAACAAAGGCCTGACAGAGTCCTTATTAAGAAGTTAGAAGCTAGATTAGATAACACTATTTATCGCTCAGGTCTCGCTTCTACACGATCCCTGGCACGACAGATAGCTTCTCATGGACACATTACAGTAAATGGGAAAAAGGTGACTATACCTTCATACAGTCTCTCTGAAGGAGATGTAATAGCTGTTCGAGAAGGAAGTCGTTCAAAGATATTATTTGAAAATTTAGACGAAAAACTGAAAGAACATCAGTCGCCTAAGTGGATAAATTTTGATTCAAAAAAAATGGAAGGTACAATAACAGGAACTCCGGACATTGACATAACTCTAATGCCGTTTGATTTGGGTACAGTGCTTGAATACTATAGTCGTTAATTTTAATAACTCGCTACTAATCATTTTAAAGAAGAATTATGATAGAAAATAATATTACATTGCCATCTAAGCCTCGTATTATACGAGAAGAAGAATTCACAGGAATTTATGAAATAGATGGGCTATATCCTGGATATGGACACACTCTAGGAAATTCACTTCGTCGAATCATCCTCTCTTCTCTTCCTGGAGCAGCCATTACCTCTGTAAAAATTGAGGGGGTTTCGCATGAATTTTCTACAATCAAGGGTATCAAAGAGGATGTGGTGACTATACTTCTTAATCTAAAAAAGGTACGTATTAGACTACTGTCAGAAGAGCCACAAACTCTTACTCTCTCTATAAAAGGAGAAAAAAATGTTACAGCTGGTGACATTACCGCTTCTGGACAAGTAGAAATATTAAACCCTGAACAGTTAATAGCTACTTTAACAGAAAAAAATGCGGAACTTTCAATAGAAATAATGGTGGAAAGAGGGCTTGGTTATGTCTCACGAGACGTGTTAGAAAAAGATAAGGTAAATATTGGAATCATTACATTAGATGCTATTTTTACCCCTATAAGAAGGGTAAATTATGAAGTTGAAAATATGCGTGTAGGTGATCGTACTGATTTTAATCGACTGCGTTTATTTATTGAAACTGATGGTACCCTTCTGCCAAAAGAAGCTTTAGAAAAATCTATCGAAATAATGGTTATGCAATTGAAAGCTATTGTTGGTTTTAAGGAAGAAGAACCCGAGACAATTGAGGAAGATATAATAAAAGAAGATACTGAAGATACTGAAAAGAAAACGGAGGTGGATACAGAGTTTTTGAAAACTCGAGTAGAGTCTCTAGACCTTTCACCTAGAACTGTCAACGCTCTTGATACAGCTAATATACGTACTGTCGGAGGACTGGCACGTAAAAAGGAAGAAGATATACTAGACATAGAGGGACTTGGGCAAAAAGGACTGCAAGAGATAAAGCGAGCTCTTTCAAACTACGGAATAACTCTAAAATAGCAAACGTATGCGGCATCATAACTCAAATAGAAAATTAGGACGTCCACGAAGCCAACGCAAAGCATTGATGCGTTCTCTTGCCTATGCATTAATCCTTCATGAAAAAATCCAAACAACAGAAGCTAAAGCAAAGGAGCTTCGTCCATACATTGAAAAAATGATCACTCGTGGTAAAAATGACACTCTTTCAAATAGGCGTATTTTGGAAAGAGAATTTAATGGTAAACCACAAATCATAACTAAAGTGTTTACAACACTGGCACCTAAATACAAAAATAGATCTGGAGGATACACTCGTATTACAAAACTTACATCTTACTCAGATGATGCTCGTTCAACAGCTCAAATAGAATTTGTTTAAAACTTATGGAAATTAAAAATATACAAACCATAGACGCAAAAGGAAAACGATTAGGAAGAGTGGCTTCCGAAGCAGCTCATGTTTTAATGGGGAAAGATGATCCTTCTTTTGTCCGAAATAAGGTTACTTCTTTGGGGGTTTCTGTTACTAACGCTGGGCTAATGCTTATTGATCCAAAAAAAATAAAGCAAAAAGAATACACGAGATATTCTGGATACCCAGGTGGATTAAAAAAAGAATTGCTAGAAAAAGTAATAAAAGACAAAGGGGTATCTGAAGTTCTTTCAAGAGCGATATATGGAATGCTTCCTTCAAATAAATTACGAAGCCAAAGAATGAAGCTTCTTTCTATACATGAATAATTATGACTACTACACAAAAAACAACTAAATACCATGAGGCCGTCGGGCGAAGAAAGAGAGCTACCGCTCGAGTTCGTATAACTGAAAGTTCTGCCCAAAAAATAGAAGTTAATGAACGAGATTTTCAAAAATATTTTCCAACAGACGAATTAAGAAAGTCTGTCACTGATGTATTCTCCACTGCTGGATTATCAACACTTTTTAGCGTTAAGGTACACACTCGAGGAGGAGGAGTAGCTGCACAAGCGGATGCTATCCGACACGGAATAGCTCGTGCCTTAATTAAGTATAAAGAAGACCTGAGGTTGATATTAAAAAAAGAAGGATATCTAACGCGCGATGCAAGAAAAAAAGAACGTAAGAAATTTGGATTACGTAAGGCTCGGCGTGCACCACAATGGTCAAAACGTTAGCCGTTTTTTCCACGTAACTGAAATCGCAGCGCGTTCTTGTCTTAACCGTTTTGTAATACCTGTTTACTATGAAAAATAAGAGCAAGAAAATTTCTAAAAACGAACAAAATATTTGTGCAGATACAGATATTGATTACACAATGGGAGATGAAGAAATTGATGCAAATTCTAACGAAATCTCCAGTAAAATCAAAAAAATTCAAAAAGAATTACAGGAATGCAAAAAAGAGCGCCAGGAGTATCTCTTAGGGTGGCAACGATCTAGAGCTGATTTAATAAACGAACGTAAAGATTTTGAAAAAAAAAGCTCTCGTATCTCTTCCGCTTCTAAAGAAAGTTTCTTAATAGACCTTATTCCAACTTTAGATAGTTTTGATATGGCATTTGCTAATAAAGAAGCTTGGAAAAAAGTGGACAAAACATGGCGTACTGGAATAGAATATATACACTCACACTTACTTTCTGTGCTTACCCAAAATGGGTTCACAACATTTCAACCCAAAGAAGGGGAGTTGTTTAACCCAAGTGAACACGAATCTTTAGAAACCACAGAAACTCAAGAGAAAAAAAATGACGGAAAGATAGTAAGCGTGCTACAAAAAGGATACCGCACAAACAATAGTATTATACGACCAGCAAAGGTAAAAGTGATGGTCTATAGTAAACAAGAAATTAAATAAGTGCTTATTTTATTTTAGAAGAATATAATTTAGTAAACAAAATATTATGGGAAAAATACTAGGAATAGATTTAGGAACAACTAACTCTGCAATGGCGGTAATGACAGGTTCTGACCCTACTATCATTGAAAATGATGAAGGGGCTCGCACAACTCCTTCCGTTGTTGCAATGTCCAAGACAGGAGAGCGTTTAGTCGGGCTTCTCGCAAAACGTCAAGCAGTTACCAACCCAGAAAATACAATTTCTGGTATAAAACGTTTCGTTGGACATTCTTATGAAGAAGATATTATCAAAGATGATAAGAAAATAGTTCCATTTAAAATAAACTCTAGTAAAAGTGGGGGAGTGGTGGTTACTATGGGAGATAAGGATTATCGTCCTGAAGAAATTTCCGCGATGATCTTACAGAAACTTAAAAAAGATGCTGAGGCTAAATTAGGAGAAACTATTTCCGAAGTAATTATTACCGTTCCTGCATATTTTAATGATGCTCAACGAAAAGCGACCAAAGATGCAGGGAAAATAGCAGGACTGGAAGTAAAAAGAATTATAAATGAACCAACCGCAGCTGCTCTTGCGTATGGTTTTGATAAAAAGAAAAATGAACAAATCGCCGTCTATGACTTTGGTGGAGGGACCTTTGATGTTTCTATCCTTGAAGTCGGAGATAACGTAATTGAAGTAAAATCTACAGATGGAGATTCTCATATGGGAGGCAGAGACATTGATCAAAAAATTATTCATTGGATCGCTGACGAATTTAAAAAAGAAAGCGGAATAGACGTTTCTAAAGACCCACTAGCACTCCAACGTTTAGATGAAGCAGCGGAGAAAGCTAAGCTAGAACTTTCTACTACAACAGAAACAGAAATAAATATACCGTTTATTACCTCTGACTCAACAGGGCCTCGACATCTATTACTGAAACTTAATCGCGCTAAATTAGAGGAATTAGCTAGTGAATTTGTAGAGAAGTCTATGAGTATAACAAAACGCGCTTTAGAAGCTTCTGGTTTCAAAAAAGAAGATATTGATGAAATTGTACTTGTTGGAGGACAAACTCGAATGCCAGCTATTCAAAAAGCAGTGAAAGACTTTTTTGGAAAAGAAGCCAATCGTTCTATTAACCCAGACGAAGTGGTAGCTATGGGCGCAGCCATTCAAGCCGGGATCCTTCAAGGAGACGTGAAAGATGTTCTTCTTCTCGATGTTATACCTCTTTCTCTAGGAATTGAAACTATGGGCGGAGTGAATACTAAACTTATAGAGAGAAATACCACTTTACCCACGTCAAAAACCCAAGTATTTTCTACTGCAGCAGATAGCCAAACCTCTGTTGAAGTCCATGTACTACAAGGAGAAAGGGCAATGGCGACTGATAATAAAAGTCTCGGACGTTTTATCTTAGACGGTATCCCTCCTGCACCACGAGGAGTTCCTCAAGTTGAAGTTAGTTTTGATGTTGATGCAGACGGAATCTTAAACGTAACAGCAAAAGATAAAGTGACAAACAAAACTCAATCCATCCGCATAGAAGCATCTTCCGAATTAAAAGAAGAGGACATCGAAAAGATGCAAAAAGATGCCGAAGCACACAGCGACGAAGACCAAAAACGACGCGAACTTGCAGAAGCTCGCAACCTCTCTGATCAAGCTATTTACACAGCTGAAAAAGCTGTTAAAGACAATTCAGACAAAATTTCAGACGAAGTCAAAAAAGAAGTAGAAGAAAAAGTTAAAGAAGTTAAAGAAGTTAAAGATAAAGATGATTTATCAGTACTTAAAGAAAAAACTGAGCAGCTCTCTGTCACTATGCAAAAAATAGGTGAAGAAGTTGCAAAAAATACACCTGAACAAAAGCAAGCGGATGACTCTTCTCAGAAAACTGAAGAAAAAATACATGATGTGGAAGCTGAGGATGAGAAAAAAGAAGACAATGACAAACCAAACGCTTAATGGAAAAAGATTACTACAAAATACTTGGTATAACTAAAAGTGCTAGCAAAGAAGATGTTAAAAAAGCATTCAGAAAATTAGCACACTCATATCATCCAGATAAGCCTGGAGGAAATGTTGAAAAATTCAAAGAAGCCAGTGAAGCTTATAGCGTATTAGGTGATGAAAAGAAACGTGCCGAATACGATGCTTATGGTCGGGTGTTTAGTGACGGCCAAACAGGAGGTCCTTCAGGATTTGGAGGATTTTCTTCTCAGGGCGGATCAGTACCAGATTGGGATTTCAGCGATATTTTCAGCGAGTTTAGTGATTTTTTTCGAGGCCAGGGCGGAAATTCTATTCGCCGGGGAAGAGATATTTCAATAGACATTGAGGTTTCTTTTAAAGAATCTGTACTTGGAACCTCTCGTTCAGTACTTTTAACAAAATCATCCACTTGTAAAACATGTTCAGGAAGTGGTGCAAAACCTGACACTAAATTAAAATCATGCTCAACATGCAATGGCCGTGGTAAAATACACGAAACTAAAAACTCAATACTTGGAGCTTTCACCAGCGTTAGAGCATGTGAAATATGTCACGGATCCGGGAAGGTACCCGAAGTTAAATGTAATGATTGTAAAGGGGCTGGAGTTGCACGTAAGGAACAAGAAATTTCAATAACTGTCCCCGCAGGAGTAAATAATGGAGAAATGATACGTTTGACTGGAGCTGGAGAAGCTGTGCCTGGAGGAGTCCCTGGTGATTTATACGTAAAACTTCATGTGCAAAAAGATTCTGTATTTACAAAAGAAGGAGCCAACTTGCGTATGACATTATCACTTAAACTTTCAGACGCTCTGTTAGGTAGCGAACAAAGCATAGAGGTATTAGGTGAGACTATTCTTGTAAAAACACCTGCGTGCATTTCTCATGGTGAAATATTACGCGTAAAAGGAAAAGGCGTGTCTCTTGGACAAAACAAAAGAGGCGATCTTTTAATCACAATAGAAATTACGCTTCCAAAAAAATTATCTAAGAAAGTGAAGAAATTGATTGAAGATATTCGTGATGAAGGTATATAATAAAAGCTATCATGAATATAGTGAGTACTGTTTCTTCATACATAAAAGAATTTTCGTTTTTCTTTTCTGAGCTTTCTATAGCTAGTTTGGTCGCCATCCTAACAGCAACAGCTCTTTTTGTCTTTGCGATTAGATATGGAAAAGATCGGATGATAGCCCTTATTTTTTCTCTATATATTAGTCTTCTTATCTATATACACTTCCCATATACTGACAAATTTTCTCTATTCACAGGGTCAGATATTAAAATATTATTATCAAATGCTATAATTTTTTTCGCATTTGTTATTGGAGTATATATAATCATTGAACGTGTAATATTTACTGATTATCCAGATAGAGGAATAAGGCGTTTTATTGAAGCATCGTTATTATCTCTAGCTGCAACTTCTTTACTTATTGCTTTTGCTTATAATGTATTACCTATAGCTAGTTTTTATTCTTTTGCCCCACCTATAAAACTTTTGTTTTCTTCTTCTGATTTTTTCTTCTGGTGGCTTTCAGTACCTCTTTTAAGTATTCTCTTTTTAGCTAAACGCTGATATATTATTTATATGCATCGCTCTTTTCTCTACACACTCATTTCCACAATTGCTATTTTAGTAACGTCTGTTTTTGTCAAAATTTTTTTCCCGGAATCTACTGTTAGTAAGGAACTAACTTCTTTACTATTCTTTTGGATTTTACTTGTATCCATAGCCACAGTTTATGTAGTTATACAGTGGAAGAAAAAAATGGAAAATGAACGCGATGCTTTTAAAGCAGAACTTTCATTAGCAGAAAGTAAACTTCATGACGCTTGGGATCAAAAACAAAAATCAGAATTTGTATCTCTAGCCTCCCATCAACTAAGAAGCCCTCTTACTGCCATTAAAGGATACGCTTCTATGATTTTGGAAGGTTCTTTTGGTGGAGTGCCCATAGGGGTTCAAGAAGCTGTTGGTCGCATATTAAAAGCGAGCACATCTCTAGCCAACACAGTGGAAGATTTCTTGAATGTCTCTCGCATAGAAGAAGGCAGAATGGAATACTCAATGGGTGAATTTGATATTGAACGATTAATAGAATCCATTATAAAAGAACAAATGTACATTGCCAAAGAAAGAGGCACTGTTGTTAATTTTATAAAAAGTGAAGAGTCTTGCACAATAATTGGCGACTCAAATAAAATAAAACAAGTAATTAGTAATATCATTGATAACGCCATTAAATATACCTTGAAGGGAAAAGTTACTGTTTCGTTAAAACGAGATAATATCAAAAAAACTGTGCATATCAGTATTTCAGATACAGGAATAGGACTTACTCATCAAGATATCGCTAAATTGTTTACAAAATACAACAGAGCACCAGGAGCCAAAGAGGTGAATGTTATGGGAACTGGACTTGGTTTGTATGTAGCACACTTCTTTATAGAAGCACACAGTGGGCGTATATGGGCAACCTCGGAAGGAGAGGGGAAGGGGTCTATATTCAACATAGAAATTCCTCTAGATGCCTCAGAAAGAGCCACTTTGAAAACATCCTGAATCTTGGTACTATTTTGAGAATGGTAAAACAAGTATCTATTCTGCTTTCAGGTGTTAAACCAACTGGACGACCGCATATTGGTAATTATTTTGGTGCCATGCGCCAATTTGTTGACCTCCAAAAAAAACATGTCGGTTATATTTTTATAGCTGACTACCATGCTCTTAATTTTATTCAAGACAAGAATGAATTAAAGGAAAATATATTGAATGTAGCCATAGATTATCTAGCCATAGGACTCGACCCTGAACAGACAATTTTATTTAAACAATCTGATATTTCAGAACATACTGAACTTGCGTGGATTTTTGAAACAATAACAACTATGCCCTATCTAATGCGCGCGCATGCCTATAAAGATGCTGAAGCTAAGGGAAATGAAGTTTCTGTCGGGACATTTAACTACCCTATGCTAATGGCAGCCGACATCCTTCTCTATAACACTGATCTTGTCCCTGTCGGACAAGATCAGAAACAACATATAGAATACGCAAGGGATACTGCTGAAAAATTTAACAGAACGTATGGAAACACTTTCAAACTACCAAAAGAAATAATACTAAATGACACCTCTATTGTCCCAGGGACTGACGGACAAAAAATGAGTAAAAGTTATGGAAACACAATTCCTCTTTTCGCAAAAAGAGAAGAAATAGAAAAAAAAGTTATGAGTATAAAAACTGACTCTTCTGGAGATTTTCCAGAACACGTATATGCTATCCATAAATTATTTAAAAGTGAAGAAGAATTAAAATCATTTTATAAAGATAATAAAAATAATTACAAAGCATTAAAAGAAGCTCTCATTGAAGACATTGACTCTTACATCACACCATTTCGTGAAAAAAGAAAAAGTATTAATGAGGGAGAAGCAAGAAGAGTACTAAAAGAAGGTGGGGAAAAAGCAAAAGAAGCTGCTGCAAAGAAAATGAAAGAGGTGCGTGAAAAAATAGGCGTCATTCTATAAAAAATAAACTCTATGAAACGAACGTATATAAAAGATCTGAAAGATAATATAGGCAAAGAGATAGCTATAGCAGGATGGGTAGATGTTCGTCGTGACCACGGTAAACTCATCTTTATTGACTTGCGTGACATGAGCGGAAAAGTGCAGATAGTTGTTCTTCCTAACCACGAAGAAGCTCACAAAGCAGCAAACTCCGTTCGTCCTGAATGGGTAATAGAAATTATTGGAAAAGTAAATGAACGTCCAGAAAAAATGGTCAACAAAGATGAAGCTAATGGCTCATTTGAAATAGAAGCTCTTTCTTTTTCTGTACTTAATAAATCAAAAACCCCACCCTTTGAAATTACCGAGGACACTAAGGATGTAGAGGAAACAACACGTTTAAAATATAGATATCTCGATTTGCGAACAAAACGTATGCAAAGAAATATCAAGATACGAAGTTCCTTTGTACAAAAGTGTAGGGAATATTTGTTTAAAGAAAATTTCACAGAAATAGAAACACCACTTCTCACCGAATCCACTGCTGAAGGTTCACGCGACTTCATAGTGCCTTCACGTCTTCATCCTGGTAAATTTTATGCTCTTCCTCAATCTCCTCAACAGTATAAACAACTACTAATGACATCTGGTTTTGAAAAATATTTTCAAATAGCCCGTGCTATACGTGATGAGGACCTTAGAGCAGATCGAGGGTTCGAGCATTCACAGATAGACATAGAAATGTCATTCGTGAAAGAAGAAGATGTGATGGATCTAGTTGAAGACATGATCACCAAAACGGTAGAAAATATGGGTTATGTTATAAAAGAAAAACCTTTTCCAAAAATTCCATATAGTGACGCAATAAAAAAATATGGAGCTGATAAATTTGATCTGCGCACAGAAGATGAAAAGAAAAATAAGGTATTGGCGTATGCGTGGGTGGTGGACTTTCCTCTTTTTGAAAAAACAGACGAAGGTAAGTGGACTTTTAGTCATAATCCTTTTTCAATGCCAAAAGAGAATCATATAGAATGGCTTAAGAATGGGAATAATATTGAGAAAATAATTTCGTCACAATACGACTTAGTATGTAATGGTTACGAAATAGGTGGTGGTAGTATTCGCTCACATGATCCAGATATCTTACGTGCAGTTTACAAGACAATGGGTTATAGCGATGAAGAAGTAGAAAAAAGTGTGGGACATATGATTGAGGCTTATGAATACGGCACACCCCCTCATGGAGGTCTAGCTCTTGGGATAGAGCGTATCATAATGAATTTAACTGAAGAAAATTCCTTACGAGAGGTTCAGGCTTTCCCGATGACACGAAGTGGTCACACTTCTGTGATGAAAGGACCTTCTAAAGTATTACAAAAACATTTAACTGAGCTTGGTATTAGCATAGATGAGAACTTAAAAGAAAAAGAGTAGTATGAAAATCTTATTTTCTAATAAAAAAACTAAAAACATCCCTGCTGTAAAAATAACAGAAAGTGGTAACACACAACTCATTGAGAAAAATGATCAGACGGTTTTACAGATTAACGTAGAGAAAAAGGAGAAAATAACATACAGAAAATTACGCCTGCTGGCACGTCAAATAATTCGAACTGCGAAACAAAATAAGATTAAGAGAATCGCCATTTCGTTTGATGATTTTCTATTTCCTCAACTCAAGAAAATTGATAAAACAGAAATTGCATCTCTCCTTGCCCAAAACTTTGAAATGGCGAATTTTGAATTTACAACATTTCGCACAAAACCAAAAGACGGCTGGCCAACAGTATTGGAAATTGTAGTAACTGGCAAAATAAGCGACTTCATAAAAACAGGTTTCCTAAAGGGACAAATAATTGGAAACAGCGTTAATAATTGTCGAGAATTGGCAAACACTCCAGGAAGTGACATGACTCCGAAAATCCTCGCCGAAGAAGCTAAAAAGGCGGTAAAAGGCACCAAGATCAAGGTAACCTCGCTTGGACCAAAAGAGCTTAAAAAGCTCAAAATGGGGGCCATTTTGGGCGTTTCTAAGGGTTCTAAAGAAGAGCCACGTTTAATAATCATGGACTACGACGGTGGGAGTAAAGAAAAGCCAATAGTCTTGATTGGGAAAGGGGTCACTTTTGATACAGGGGGGTTAAGTTTAAAACCAGGAGATTCCATGCTTGGTATGCATTTAGATATGTCAGGTGGAGCTGCTGTTATAAACGCTATTACTCTGGCTGCGAAATTGAAAGTAAAGAAAAATATTATTGGTCTTATTCCTGCTGTTGAAAATATGCCAGGAGGGGAAAGCTATCGACCTGGAGATGTTCTCAAATCAATGTCCGGAAAGACAATTGAAGTGATGAACACAGACGCAGAGGGAAGGGTGATCCTCGCAGACGCTCTTACTTATTCTCGAAAATACAAACCACGGCTTGTTGTAGATGTGGCAACCCTCACAGGAGCTGCTCTTGTTGCTTTAGGACAACGCACAAATGCTTTAATGACAAAAAATAAAAAACTGGAAGAACTGTTCGTAGACCTCGGAGAAAAAACAGGGGATTACATGTGGCCTTTTCCTCTTTGGGAAGAATATGAGGAAGAGGTAAAGGGAAACAGGGGAGATGTGACTAACCTCAATCATAAGGGATCTAGATATGGCGGTGTTATAAATGGCGGAATTTTTCTACATGAATTTGCACGAGACTTACCGTGGGTACATATTGATATCGCGCCTCGTATGGAAAGTATTCCAAGCGACAATTTAGCTCCCGGCGCCGCAGGCGAGCCCGTGCGGTTTTTACTTAAATTGGTTGAGAATTTTTAATAAATAAATTAAATACTATGCAAGAAATTATAATCAATATTGTTAAAGCAAATGCAGTAGATATTATTGGAATTTCCACTCTATTTTTTCTTGGTAGAGTTCTATTGAGACTAGTAGTAAACCGCCTTGTTAAAATAGTGGACGACGGTGATGATTCTCACACTTCACAAAAAGAAAAAAGGGCTAAAACTCTTGGAGAAATTATTGTTACAACTGGAAACATAATTATCTACGGAATAGTTTTACTAATGGTCTTGGGTCTATTCAAAATAGATATACGACCAATTTTGGCAGGAGCTGGTGTGATAGGTTTAGCTATTGGTTTTGGCGCTCAGTCATTGGTAAAAGATTTTGTTTCAGGACTATTTATTTTAGTTGAAAACCAATATGGCATTGGAGACACAGTGAAAATAGGAAGTTTCGAAGGAAAAGTATCCAGAATTACTATGCGTTCAACAGTGTTAAGAAATGAGGAAGGAGAGACATATTATATATCAAATGGACTAATAAAAGACGTAACAAATTTATCTCAAGATAAGAACATCTCACAACAAAAACCCGTATAAAGAACTTACTTATTTGGAAACCTGTTAAGTTGGGTCCTTGTCTAATATGTTAAAATATCTTTCATGATACAAAAAGAAGCTCTTGATATCCTTAAAGCTGGGCGTAATGTATACCTTACTGGCGCTGCAGGAAGTGGTAAAACTCACGTACTAAACAAATATACCGAATATTTGAAAGATAGAGGGGTGGTTGTGGCCGTGACAGCTTCCACAGGTATTGCAGCTACGCATCTCAATGGTATGACTATTCACTCATGGAGTGGGATTGGAATAAAAAGCGACCTGTCTGACTACGATATTGAGATGCTCACCCAAAAAGAACATCTCTGGAAAAGATACGACAAAACAAAAGTTCTTATTATAGACGAAACTTCTATGATAAATCCAAGGATGTTTGATGCGCTGGATAGACTAGCCAGAGCTATGAAAGGAAATGATGACTCATTTGGTAGTATGCAAATTGTGCTTTCTGGAGACTTCTTCCAACTTCCACCTATCGTGAAGGGAGAAGATGCTGTTTTTTACGTAGACAGCTCACAAGCATGGAAGAAAATGAATGCACGTATATGTTACTTAGAGGAACAATATCGGCAAAATGATGATCGTTCTTTTGAAAAGATTTTAAATGAAATACGTTCCGGTGCTGTCTCATCTACTACTAGAAAAATATTTGAAGAGATGAGGGGTGTGCGAAAAAAATCAAAAGTAACTCCCACACGTTTGTACACACATAACATTGACGTTGATTCTGTAAATGAAAAGGAATTAGAAAAACTTGAGGAAGAGGAATTTGAATACCAAATGTCTACAAGAGGGAAATCCAGTCTAGTAGCTTCACTTTGTAAAAGCATTTTAGCACCTGAAACTTTGAAGCTTAAAGAGGGGGCTGTTGTTATGTTTGTTAAAAATAATTTTGAAGAGGGGTATGTAAATGGCACACTGGGTATAGTAACCTCTTTGAAGCACGGAGTACCTGTGGTTGAGACTCATTCTGGAAAGGAAATATCTGTAACACAAGCTACATGGGAAATAGAAGAAGATGGCAAGGTACTTGCTTCAGCCGAGCAGCTGCCACTACGTCTTGCTTGGGCTATTACAGTTCATAAAAGCCAAGGAATGAGCCTTGATGCGGCAGAAATTGACCTTTCTAAATCTTTTGTACCCGGGCAAGGTTATGTGGCTCTTTCACGTTTAAAAAGCTTGGATGGGCTTACTTTACTTGGTTTAAACAATATGGCACTCTCTGTAGACCCTTACGTTTTGGAACTAAACAAACGGCTTATTCGCGAATCTACAAAATGGTCTAAAGTGATACAAAAATTTAGTGCCGAAGATTTTCAGAAAATGCATGAGGATTTTATAACGAAAAATAGCGGAACAAACGACAAAAAAGAAATTGAAAAAAACAAAACATCCAGCGCTGAGAAGCTAACGCCTAAAGTTCCATCACATGAGAAAACTCTCGTTCTTTTAAAAGAAGGAAAAAGTCTGAAAGAAGTAGCAAAAGAAAGAGGGATGACTTTGGGAACTGTTATTTCTCACCTAGAAAAACTAAAAGTAGGGAAGTACGATGTGGATCTAAAACCACATACACCAAAGCTGGCCGACCTGAAGGCGATAAGGTCGGTATTTAAATCTTTAAAAGAAACAAAACTTTCTCCAGCACACAAAAAACTAAAAGGTAAATATAGCTACGAAGACCTCCGCCTAGCGCGCTTGTTTATATAAAAAGATTTCAAGGCAACCTAAATAAGTATTCACCGAATGAAACAAAAATCCTTTACCGAAAATATTCTGAAAATTGCACTATCTATTCCACGGGGACATGTGATGACTTATGGTGGTATTGCGAGAGCTGCTGGTGGAGGAGCTATGGCGGCACAGAGTATCACTACCATCCTTGGGAAAGCGTATGATGGAGGAATACATGATATTCCGTTCCATAGAATCGTATATGCAGACGGACGTGTTTGGATGAATGAAAAATATCGCAAAAAACGTTTAAAACTCTATCAGCAAGAGGGGATAAAGCTGGATAAGAAAGATAGGATTATTTTTTTTCAGGACATTCTAATAAGACCATAAGTATTGACTTTTCATGTTAAATATGGCAAGCTATTGAACGGTACTCGAGTTTTTTGATTCTGGGTTGAAATGAAATGAAAGGATAAGGAGATGAAAAAGTCTGGTTTTTTGATGGTTGGCATTTTGGCATTTTTTTTGGCAGGATGCGCAAATGAAGGCTCTAATTGGGGCCAAAAACAAACTGTCGGAACTGTCTTAGGAGCTGTCGGTGGAGCTGTTGCTGGCTCTTTCATCGGTGGCGGAAAAGGTCAGTTGGTCGGAGTCGCCATCGGGACCCTCTTGGGTGCTGGCATAGGTAACTCTGTTGGAGATACCCTCGACAAGGCGGATGCCTTGTACGCCCAACAAACGGCGGAAAGAGCCTACAAATCCTCCGTTGGAAACAACATCACGTGGAAAAACCCACGTACGGGCTCTTATGGAAATTCCAGGACAATTGACGAAGGACGTTCTGCCTCAGGCAAAACGTGTAAAAAAGTTCACAGCCACGCCTTTTTCTTCGGACAAAATTCGTCCAGAGACAACAAATCTGTGGATGTCACATCCACAGCATGCCAAGAGTCCAACGGGACATGGCGCCTGGTTGCAAACTAGATGGAAGTTTCAAGCTTCCATAGCGCGGATTCTCCAATAAGAATCCGCGCTATTTAATTTTCTTATGTTTATTATTCAAAACTTTCTTAAGAAGGTTTTCTTGATCTTTTATCCCTTGAATCAAAGCCACAAAAAACGTATAGTTTATGTATGGATTTGGAAAATTTTCAGATAAAAACTGAAGTGTTTGAAGGCCCTCTTGAACTTCTCCTCCATCTAATAGAAAAAAGGAAACTCCATATCAACGACATCTCTCTTGCTACGGTTACAGATGATTATATTTCACACATTAAGGAAAAAGAAGAAATGCCAGTAGGGGAGTCTGCTCATTTTATTCTAGTAGCATCTACTCTTCTATTAATTAAGTCCAAATCTTTATTACCTAATCTCTCTCTCACAGAAGAAGAACAAGGTGATATAGAAAACCTGGAGAGACGACTTAAATTGTATAAACTCTTCAAGCAGACTACTCCGTTCTTAATTCAAAATTTTGGCAAGACTATTCTTTTTTCCAGATCATCCTTACAAAAAGTTGAGCCTGTATTTTCTCCATATAAAACTTGTTCTGTTCCTTATCTTTATGCACATATTTCATCAGTCTTAACAAATTTGCCAAAAAAGGAACTTTTGGCAAAAACGGTAGTACAAAAAATAATTAGTTTAGAGGAAATGATAGAAAAATTATCGGATAAAATTTCACGAAATCTTTCTATCTCTTTCCATGATTTTGCTGGCAGAAGTGAGAAAATAACAAAAGAAAAAAAGGCGACGATAATTATAAGTTTTCTTGCGATGCTAGAACTTGTTAAACGAGGGATCTTGGAAGTCAAGCAAGATTCTCAGTTTGGAGAGATAAACATGAAAACTGAAACAGTCAGCACACCGCGCTATACTTAAATCAAGTTAATAAAATGCGATTAGAACAAAAAATAGAAGCTCTGCTGTTTTATAAAGCTGAGCCAATGAAAATAAAAGAACTTTCTAAACTTCTACAATCTTCTGAAGAAAAGATAAAAGAATCTGTGGAAATACTAGGAAAAAATCTTGAAAATCGCGGTATCAATCTCGTTATTTCTGGAGACAAACTAGAGCTTCGCACAGCGTCTGAAGAGGCGAATCTAATAGAGAATATTCGTAGAGAAGAGCTTTCTCGCGACCTAGGAAAAGCTGGGTCTGAAGTGCTTGCTATCATCCTATATAAAGGCCATGTAACCCGAAGCGAGATAGACTACATCCGCGGAGTTAATTCCACCTTTATACTCCGTAACTTGCTTATACGCGGACTCATAGAAAAAACATCCAACCCTAATGACAGCAGGAGTTATATATATAAAACCACCACAGAACTTCTTTCTTTTCTTGGAGTAACTTCTGTTACAGATCTTCCAGAATACCAAAAAATATTATCCGAACTGAAAAAATTTGAATCGGAAAGTTTGGATACTGACTCAATGACCATTTCATAGATAGGAAAGCTTATTAAATTAAATAAATATGTACGAAGAAGTAAATTCAACAACACCCATAGAAAAGGAAGATAAAGTTTTTTCTAAACGTTTTCTTTTTCTTTTGATTATTTCTAGTTTTCTTTTTCTTACAATAATTACAATTTACACCCTCTCATTTTCTTCACAAAAAATTGAAGGAGGAGGAAAAACCAAACGTGCAGAGAAAACTTCTCTGGAATCTAATCCTTTTGATTCAGTTTCTATATCTGCCAAAGCAGCATATGTATTTGATGCGCAAAGTGGGAAAATTCTTTATAGTAAAAATAAAGAAACACAACTACCTCTAGCTTCTCTTACAAAACTCATGACAGCTATTATTTCAACAGAAAAGCTATCTCCTGAAAGTAAGATACTAATAAACAAACAAGCGCTATCTGCGGAAGGGGACAGCGGACTTATACAAGGAGAAGAATGGAAAGTAAAAGATTTAATAAGTTTTACCCTTCTTGTTTCTTCTAACGATGGGGCGCGAGCACTTGCTTATGCCGCTGGATCTATAGACAAAAATCCAAACATAAAAGCCGGAAAAGCTTTTGTGAATCTGATGAATAAAAAAGCGGGGAAAATAGGATTAACTCAAACCTATTTTCTCAATCCAACAGGACTTGATACAAACAAATACATAAGCGGAGGTTATGGATCCGCAAAAGATGTAGTTACTCTACTTTATTACTCTCTCTTGCACACCCCGGTTTCGTTAGATGCAACTCGTGAGACCTCTGTATATTATCTATCCCTTGACAACAAATTACATGATGGAGATAACACTAATAAATCTATCAAAAATATTCCCGGCCTTATTGCTTCAAAAACAGGTTTTACAGATCTTGCTGGTGGAAATTTAGTTGTGGCATTTGACGCTGGAATTAATCGCCCGATTTTAATTTCAGTCCTAGGGTCAACCTTTGAAGGACGCTTCAAAGATGTCGAACTATTAGTTCAAAAAACGTTAGATTTTTTTGCTTTGCAGAAAGAATAAGGATTCGTTAGACTATACTAAACAAAATGATAATTGACGTTGTTAAAATAATGCTTCCAGCCACTACTGCTTTTTTAGTGGGTATTTTAATTACACCAATACTAACTCACTATCTCTATAAATATAAAGCTTGGAAAAAGATACCTGGGAAAATAGCCCTTGATGGAACAGACGCGCAAGAATTTAACAAACTACATAGAGAAAAAGAAGGCTATATACCTAGAATGGGGGGGATTGTTATTTGGGGTAGCGCTATTATTACAATCATAGGCATTGCTTTTTTAGCTCAACTTTTTCCAAGCACTGCTACTATAAAATTAAGTTTTCTGTCACGAGAACAAACTTGGATACCTTTATTTACACTAATACTCGGAGCATTAGTGGGTCTGTTCAATGATCTAATGGACATACGTGGAAAAGACGGACTTTCACTACAACGTAGACTCATTTTCATCACATTAATATCCGGCTTTATAGGATGGTGGTTTTATACAAAACTTGATATTACAGGTATAGGAATTCCTTTTGGTGGTATTTTTGAAATTGGTTGGCTTATTATTCCATTTTTTATCACAGTCTCCTTAGCATTATATGCAAGTGGTGTAATAGATGGGATAGACGGACTCTCTGGAGGAGTATTCGCGAGCATCTTTGCTGCATACTCTGCTATAGCTTTCAGTCAAGATCAAATTAATTTGGCAGCCTTCTCTGCGATGATCACAGGCGCTATTCTTGCTTTTCTTTGGTTTAATATTCCTCCTGCACGTTTTTACATGACAGAAACGGGAACAATGGGACTCACACTTACCATAGCTGTCATAGCATTTATGACAGATTCCCTTGGAGGGGGGATTGGAATAGCTGTTCTTCCTATCATTGCTTTTCTTTTAGTCATCACAGTAGGTTCAAATATCTTGCAAGTACTTTCAAAAAAAATCCGCGGAAAAAAGATTTTTCGAGTTGCTCCGATTCATCATCATTTTGAAGCTATAGGGTGGTCTGGACCTAAGGTAGTAATGAGATATTGGATCCTTTCTGTTGTTTTTGCACTGTCAGGAATAATTCTTGCTTTTATAGGATAAGTATATGTTACGCCCACGTAATAGTACTGACCGTACCTTTCTTATCTCTGTAATAGTCCTAGTATTTGTCGGTTTTTTAATTTTTTCATCAGCTTCTTTGGGACTTTTAGCGCGTAACGGGGCTACATTTACCTCTGTAGCACTCGGCCAAATTTTTCTTGGAATTATTGGGGGTTTCATTGGACTTCTGTTCGCCACACGTATTCATTATCGTATATATCGTCGATACGCTCCTTATATATTTCTTATATCTTTAGGTATCACACTTTTAGTTTTTGTACCAGGTATAGGATTTAGCTACGGTGGAGCAACTCGATGGATTAACATTGGCTTCACGACATTTCAACCAGCTGAATTATTAAAACTTGGTTTTGTTATTTACTTAGCATCTTTTCTATCTTCTCTTAAAGAAAAACTTTATTCCTGGAAACAAGGGATCTTGCCGTTTGTCGGCTTATTAAGCTTACCAAGCATCATTTTACTTCTTCAGCCAGACACAGGAACCGTATTAGTAATTTTTTCTACAGCATTGGCTATGTTTGTGGCAGCTGGCGCTCGTGTTCGCGACATAGTAGGACTTGGAGTCCTATCAGTGGGTGCATTTGCAGTAGTAGCAAGCGTCAGACCCTACGTTATGGATAGACTTTTGACTTTTTTAAATCCAGCCCTAGACCCTCTAGGCAGTGGCTACCAAATACAACAAGCATTAATAGCCATAGGATCAGGTCAAATGTTCGGCAGAGGGTTTGGTCAAAGTGTACAAAAATTTAATTACCTACCAGAACCAATAGGAGACTCCATATTTGCAGTCTTTGCAGAAGAATTTGGATTTATTGGAGTAACTTTTTTGATATCTCTTTTTATATTTTTTACCTTGCGAGGAATGAGAATAGCAAGCCGTGCTCCTGATAAATTTGGTGGACTCATTGTGGTCGGAATTGTTATACTTATCACATCTCAATCATTTATAAACATAGGATCACTAGTTGGAATATTTCCATTAACAGGGCTACCTCTATTGTTCGTAAGTCACGGAGGTAGTGCACTATTTCTTGCCTTAATTGGGGTTGGTATTATCCTGAATGTGTCACGATATGCCACAAAAAATAAGATATCATCTTAGTAAATAAAAAATGTAATGAAAATCGTTTTTACAGGAGGAGGTAGTGGGGGGCATTTTTACCCTATTATAGCAGTTGCGGAGGAGATACATTCTATTGTAGAGGAAAGAAAGATTCTAGAACCTAAACTTTACTATATTGGTCCAGAACCTTTTGACCCTAGAGCTCTGTATGAAAATGATATTAAATTTCAACAAAGTTCTGCAGGGAAAATACGTCGATATTTCTCAATTCTCAATTTATTTGACCTGCTAAAAACAATGTACGGAGTCATACGCTCAATATTACGTCTATATAGAATATATCCAGATGTTGTATTCAGTAAAGGAGGTTACGCCAGCTTTCCAACTCTTGTTGCCGCGCGAATCTTGCGTATACCTGTAGTTATCCATGAATCAGATGTGAAGCCAGGCAGAGTTAACGCCTGGGCAGGTAAATTTGCTAAAAAAATAGCCATTTCATACCCTGAAACCGCAGAGTATTTCAAAGGAAATGAGAACGTTGCTTTAACAGGCCAGCCGATTCGACATGCACTTTATACAGTAGCCAAAGAAGGTGGGAAAGAATTTTTAAAACTTGACCAAAAAATACCTACTATCTTAATACTTGGGGGCTCACAAGGTGCCGTGCGTATCAATGATGTTATATTAGACGCTTTACCTAAATTAATCGAAAAATACCAAATTATCCATCAAACCGGAAAGAAAAACTTTGAAGAAGTTCAGAGGACATCAGAATTTATTCTTCGCGAAAATAAATACAAAAATAGATATAATATTTTTAACTACTTAGATCTTTTAGCTATGCGTATGGCTGCAGGAGCTTCAACTTTGGTTATATCACGAGCAGGATCGGTGGCTATTTTTGAAATAGCTGCTTGGGGACTACCGTCAATAATTGTCCCAATTCCAGAAGAAATTTCTCATGATCAACAAAAAAATGCTTACACCTACGCGCGCGGAGGAGCAACCGACGTTATTGAAGAAAGAAACCTTACTCCAAATCTTCTTCTTTCAGAAATTGAACGTATTATGAAAAATAATGAATTACAGAAAGAAATGTCGGAAGCCGCAAAAAAATTCGCTACACCAAGAGCAGCCCGTTCTATTGCCGAAGCGGTAATGGAAATAGCTCTAAATCATGAAAATAAATAAAATTACAATGCGAAAATCTACCGAAGTAGTAACACGAATCGCCCCCAGCCCTACTGGAAATTTACACATAGGAACGGCTCGCACATCCTTATTTAATTTTCTTTTCGCACGACAAAATAAAGGCAAATTTATCATTCGTTCAGAAGATACAGATGTAAAAAGAAGTTCTGATAAATATGAAAAAGAAATATTAGATGGGCTCGCTTGGTTAGGACTCACTCACGATGAATTTTATCGACAGAGTGAGAGAGCAGATATTTATACCAGCGCTATAAAAAAATTACTAGACACAGACAAAGCATTTGTTTCAAAAGAAATAAGTAAAGATGGGTCTGGAAATGAGGTAGAAGTAGTGCGCTTACGCAATCAAAATAAAAATATAACTTTTACAGACATTATTCGTGGTGATGTTACATTCAACACATCTGAGTTAGGAGATTTTGTTATAGCTAGGAGTATAAATGAACCATTGTACCATTTGGCTGTAGTAATAGATGATGATGACATGAATGTATCTCATATAATTCGTGGAGAAGATCATATCTCAAATACCCCCCGTCAAATTTTAATTCAAGAGGCATTAGGCATAGAAAGACATCTGTATGCTCACATACCTCTTATCTTGGCCGCAGACCGTTCTAAATTATCAAAACGAAAAAATACCACAGTCAGTATTGAAGAATATAAAAAAGAAGGATATCTTCCAGAGGCTTTGATAAATTACTTAGCACTGTTAGGCTGGAATCCTGGAACAGAACAAGAATTTTTTACATTGGACGATCTCATCGAAAAATTTTCTCTAAAACATATACAAAAAGGAGGAGCTGTGTTTAACATAGAAAAACTTAATTGGTTTAACTCTGAGTATATTAAAATCATGCCAATAGAGAAACTCATAAAAAACATTGAAGAACATATGCCTGATCTCATAAAGGAAAAAAGAACATATACTAAAGAAAGACTTAAGGAAGTAGCCATTGTTCTTAGGGAACGAATAACTCACTTCAGTGAGATTAAAAAATCGACAGACGAGGGGGAATTAGATTATTACTTCGAAGCTCCTTTATTGAGTAGCTCTAATCTTTTACTTCCTAAAAAAGAAGAAGAGAATGTGGAGAACACTAAAAAGAGACTACTCGTAATTGAGAAATACATAAAAACTATTCCGACAGAACACTTCAATAAAGAAAAAATTAAAGATGCTTTATGGGATTATGCTAGCGAAGAGGGAAGGGGGTTGGTTCTCTGGCCTATGCGAGTAGCTCTTTCAGGTAAAGAAAGATCCTCAGACCCATTTACTATTGCAGCTATCATAGGGAAACAAGAGACACTTAAAAGACTCCTGTCTGCCCACGAATTATTAAAAAATGAAAATTGAACTCAACAAAACTATATATATAGTTATTATTATTCTATTTACACAATTTGTATGGGTAAATAACTATGTATTTGCCCAACCAGCAACAGAAAAAGAGATAAAAGAAAGGATAGAGAACAGAAATGAATTAATCAAAAAACTAGAAGGTGAAATTAATAAACATGAAGCTGATCTGCGAATAGTAGGGAAAGAAAAGAAAACTTTACAAAGAGCAATTAAAACTTTGGATCTCTCCAGAAAAAAAATCTCAACAGATATTTCTTTGACAAAATATAAAATCAAAACAACGGATCTTACTTTAGAAGAAATTAAGACTGAAATTGTTAATAAAGAAAAAACAGTAATTCAAAACAAGAAAGCTATAGCTAAAACCATACGTACTATTTATGAAATAGAATCTAATTCACCTATAGAAACAATTCTTGCCAATAAGAATCTTTCTGAAACCTGGGACCAAGTAACAACTATGGAACGTTTTCAATTGGTTATGCAAGAAGATGTTAAAAAACTAACTCTACTTAAAAAAGAGTTAGAAACAAGGAAAAAAGAATCTGAGAGACAGCGCTCCAAACTTTCTACTTATAAAAAAGAACTTGCTGGCAAGAAAAAGGTGCTGGACAACAACCGTTCTGAAAAAAACCAGCTCTTGACCATTACCAAAAGCAAAGAGACCTCCTATCAAAAGTTACTTACTACAAAACGCGCTGCACAAAAACGTTTTGAAAAAGATTTGCAAGACCTGGAATCTCAACTTAAATTCACACTTAACCCAAACTCCATTCCTTCTGTAGGTCAGGGGGTACTCGGATGGCCTCTTAATAGACTCAGGGTTACTCAGTACTTTGGAAATACTCCATTTGCCCGATCTGGAGGATACAATGGGAAGGGACATAACGGTGTTGACTTGAGAGCATCAGAAGGAACGTCTGTATATGCATCCTTAGGGGGGACAGTTAAGGCTATAAATCTTGGCTCTGTGCGCTATTGCCAGTATGGGAAATGGATACTAATACAACACAACAATGGACTTTCTACTCTGTACGCGCACCTATCAGTAGTTAGTGTAAAAGCTGGACAGACAGTTAGTACTGGAGATGTTATAGGATTTTCCGGTAATACAGGATACTCAATAGGTCCTCATCTACACTTTACCACCTACATAGCAGACGCTGTTGTGTTAACAAAATACACCTGTAAAAGTAACGGAAAAGTAGTTACTATACCAATAGCCCCATACGAAGCTTATCTCAATCCATTAGACTACTTACGAGATGCCGACACTCTTCGTTGACAACTAATAAATAAAGGATAACGTGTTAAGCTCTAAGTAGTAACCTAACGAATAGAAGGAAAGATTCTCATGTATAAGAAAATTTTCTTAAGAAGAAGAACTGATTTTTTTAAACAAGAGTCAGTGGGACAAAAGAAATTCTTTTTTACCTTCCCGAGAATTTTTAAACTAGGAGAACAGTATGAATTTGATAATGGTTGGGATGCGCTAACTCTGTGTTGTGGGGTGTGTTGTTGCCCCAAACATCGCTGTCCGCACAAGACTCGACCAGCGAACTGTACATTGGATTAATTAAAGGAATACCATAGAATATAGAGACTGCCTGTTAAAGTTAAAACGGACAGTCTCTTTGTATTTTAATTGATACCAAATAGATTTTATTGACACCATTTACTTAAATGTTCTAATCTAGTATCAGTAGGGGACAGAGTTCATTTTTTAATAAGATTTATAGAAAAAACTGTAAGGAGTCTAACTGAGATCTCGGACAGAGAAGGAAGGTGGTGTATAAAAAACTAACTATACACACATAGTAGCAAAAGCAAAAGTCTGAGTATTTTATTTTTTATATTTAAAGTCCAAAGTGTTTGCATAAGTGTCGCAAAAGATATATTGTGCGAACCTTATTTAAAAGATTACTGATTCTGCTAAGAAAGAAAGTTGGGTATACTCCCCTATTAAAAACTAGAAAGCGACTACGTCAAAAGTCATTTGTTTAAAACCAAATACATATACAACACCCACCAGTCTGGCTAGACTGGTGGGTGTTGTATTCTTCTATTTTCATTCTTTTTTATTTACGCGCCAAATGATTACTCTTTTTCCAACACTTAAATGAAGCTTTCCATGGAGCCACTCCTTTTTTATTGTAGAGATATTGACCATATGCAAGGTTCCCCTCCAAAGAATACAGATCGTACCCTAGTTTTTTGGATGTCTTAAGATGATAATCCTCATTGATTTGCATAACTCCGACATCTCTGTCGTTTACCTCCCCACGAAAAATATCACCGTTCTTTGTAAACTGTCGGTTTCGAGACTCACACCGCGCTATATCAGCAAGTATAGGGGTTTCTTTATAATACTCTTGTACATACTCCTCTATCGTTGGTGACTCAGAAAAAGTATAAGATGTTTCTACTACCATTCCGTCAGACACAGGAACAAACATTGTTGACAGAATGGCACTTATTGCAAATGCTATGTGTAAAATAAGCTAATTATTAGATGACAAACTTTTTGCTCTTTCTCTATACTTATTTAAATACAGAAAAAATAACAAAAAGAAAAATCCGGCAGTACCGAATTCTTGTTTCTATCATAGCACGTCAAATCGACTATGTCAATATCACATACCACAACGTCACATTAGCGTAACACACTAAGAAATTTAAAAGCAAGGCTCTCACCCCAAAGCCTTTCTACGGCTCATCTCAGCCGTAGAAAGGCTTTGGGTTCACTGTTTAATTTACTGAAATCCAAAAATTCAAAAGAGTTACTATAGTACTGATAAACCCCGTTATCAATGCAATATTTTGTCTATCTTTATACCATCGTTTTTCTTTTGTCACTCGTAACATGATAAATTTAAACTAAAAAAAAATAAGCGACTATTCTGTCCCAGTTTGCCTACGTCTCCCTCCTATTTTTTTTCGAGCACCTTCGGTCAATTCCATTATTACATCATATGCTTCTTCAACTGAATCAACTAGATGATAAATTTCCATATCTTCCTTATCAACAGCATGTAAGTGAGAATATAGTTCTTTCTCTACCCAAGAAATCAATGGCTCCCAATGGTCACGTCCAAAAAGAATTATGGGCAATCTTTTAATTTTTTTAGTCTGAATAAGAGTTACTAATTCAAAAAGTTCGTCTAATGTACCAAAACCACCCGGCATAAAAACATATACTTCTGAAGCAAAGGCTAGCATTACCTTACGTGTAAAAAAATAATGAAATCCTTCAGAGTCAGTCACATACTTATTTAGGATTTGTTCTTTTGGCAGTTTAATATTAAGACCGACTGAATTACTACCTGCGTTTTTAGTAGCACCAATATTAGCAGCTTCCATAACTCCCCCACCACCTCCAGTAATAACTGTAAAGCCTGATTTGGACAGTTTGTATGCTAACTCTGTTGTATGTTCATAAATTCTATCACCTAATTCACTTCTAGCTGATCCAAAAAAAGTTACAGCAAGATCATACCGTCGCAACACCTCAAAACCAGAAACAAACTCTGCCATGATTTTAAAAATTCGCCAAGATTCCACTGCATTATTTTCTTCACATAAAAGAGCTTTTTCTATCTGTCTATTTTCATTATTATGCGGAGTTTTCTTTTTTTCTTCACTTTCATCATGCATGATAAATATCTTTATTATTCAAATTTTTCTAGTACTGTATTATTGTACGTTAAAAACTACCAAACAACATACTGTTCGTATGTGAGTAAGTTTACTCATTTTTCTTTTGTTTACTCTATCCACGGAATTGGATACTTTTCAAATTCTGGTAATAACGGTTTGTCATACAAAATCCGTGAAATTACCTCGGCATGTGAAAATGCTCCCGTAAGTGCGTTATGTGGTTCTGGTTCATCAGGAATACCCGTATAATTCAACACAGCATCTAAATTTAAAGCGCTATGCCGTGTTTTTTTATCAAACGGAGGTTTCTTCCCGCGTTTAATAATATGCATGTAAGCGAGTGTGTGAGTGTCGATGGTACGATACGCAAAAGAATAATTTTCCCCCGCGCGCTCTGCAGCAGCTTTGATAAAATCTCTATCAAAAGAAACATTCTGTCCGGCAAGAGTGCGGTCTTCTATATCTTCTGCCCATGCAACAAACTCCCGAAATAATTCCGCTTCGTCTTTTTTACCAGGATCAGTAATTTCAGCCCTAGTAAAACCATTTACTCCCAAAGCTTCCTCCATTATATGCGCACCATCCCAAATACGGCATTCTGTATAAAACTGGTTTTGTGGATTATCAAGGTCAAGCGCTCCAATGGAAACAATAGAGTGCTTGTGATATTCAGTTCCGCTCGCTTCTACGTCAACAACTATCATAAAATAAGTATACCGCAATTTTCTTTCTATGACACGAAATATTCAGAGGAAATAACGAAGGTTAAACCTTCGTTATTAAACGTAAAGTTTTAATTTATATTAATTACTCTTCTTTTTTATAAACCCTTGCAGTTTGCCGCTGGAGTGTAGCCGGCATTTTCAGCTTCTGCTTGAGTAGCAAAACGTACAAGATTTTCTAACTTTATACGTTTAGCTCCGGAACACCAAGGATAATGGTATTTATTTCCATTTTTAGACCCGACAAAATATTCTTCAGAAGCAGGTTTTTTCAAAGTATTTTGAGTATCTGAACTTACTGGGGTAGTATTTGAAACATTCGGATATTCAATCCTTACTGGCTCTCGTCTTTCCTCTTTTACAGACAATCTCCCTAAACCAAAACTGGCAGTCCCAACTAAGACAATAACTAAGACCATGAAAAAATCTCCTAGCAAAAATCTCTTGATCATATCTATAACCTCTGGTATACTTCTCCTCATCTGTATTCACTAGTATATCAAAAGATATACAGAATATACTATAAAATAATACATCTATGGCACACAGAAAAGCAGGAGGATCAGCAAAAAACTTAAGGGATTCCAATCCAAAATATTTGGGTACAAAACTTTATGATGGAGAAACAGCTCAGGTAGGCTCTATCATCATACGTCAACGAGGCACTCGCATTATCCCAGGAAACAACGTGGGGATGGGTAAGGATCATACGCTTTTTGCTCTTAAGGATGGGATAGTTAAATTCACACAACATCGCAAAAAGAAATTTGATGGCACCACTAACCTCAAAAAATGTGTGAACATTGTCACATCTTAACCTCCATAAATACAATGGTTTTTGCGCAAGAATAAAAAATTAAAGAAAGAGATTATCTCTTGTGAATACATTACAATATGTCTGATATAAACAACCTCTTAAACTCTCTCAATAGAGAAATTCAACAGTTGGAAAATGACTTACGGGCAAAGGAGTCTCAAATATCTCAGACCGAGCAAGAAATATCTACAGATAAAAGACAGATCGATGAACTTGAACGCGAAATAAAAAATCTGTCACGAAGCATTGTTCCAAAAAAAGAAGACAGTAAGCGTAGGCTGGTAAGAGAAAAAGATGAACTGAAACGCAAAATACACGAACATCAAAACAAACTCGAAGAAGCTACTCGGAAATTAAAATCAATAGACGCAAAATAAAAACCTCTCGATACTCGACACGAGAAGTTTTTATTTTGCGTTTTTTGTCTACTCCATTTTAGAAATATCCTCAGAATCACTAAAAAGATATTTCTTTAGTTCCTTACTAAATTGAGGACTTTGTTGACGTATCCACTCTATCAACATCGCTGCATGTTCCAACTCTTCATTCATGTTGTGCAATAAGACACCTTTAAGGTTCTCGTCTGTTGTAACATCAGCCCTTTGTTGATACCAGTCTACAGCTTTCATCTCTTCATTTAACGAGTCGATAGCTCTATTCATGTCTTGAGTTTTAACACTTAAAGCTTTGTTTTTGTCTACTGAAGACATAGTTAGTTAATTGTTTATCTTGTTAAAATTATTGAGCTTTCACAGACACAACAAAAGATCCGACAAAATTTCCCTCTTTTACTGAAATAGTCTGCTCACCTATTTCCTTAATCGGACCATCTAAAGAAAGACTCTCTTCATTAAGATCTACATGTTCTTGTTTTTTAAGAGCATGTAGTATTTCTAGAATATGAACACTCTCATAAAGATGTCCTTTTTCATTTGCTTTTGCAGATATTTCGACCACTACTCCTTTCAAAGCCTGTATATTTTTTTCTAACAAATTCTCTTGTATTTTTTGTTCTACGACTGACTCTTTTTTCCTTTCTTCCAATTCCTGTATTTTTTTCTCAGTCGCAACCTCCACTAACCCGCGAGGCAAGAGATAGTTTGTAGCATAACCACTTGCTACATCTTTTATATCACCCTTTCTTCCAATCTTTGGAATATCATTGAGAAGTATAACTTTCATTTTCAAATATTACTTTAATTAATACATCTACTAATTCTAGTTTTCTAACAATACAGAAACTGCTTTCAGCAGCTGAGGATCTCTACCAGCTTCAACATCTTCTGCAGTCATTTTTATCTCCACTGTTGGAGTAAGACCCCCATCTGAAATGGAGATTCCGTTTGGAGTCAACCAGCGCGCTATTGTTACTTTAAGCGAAGTATCTGGAGTAATCTTTATCACCTCCTGCACTGACCCTTTACCAAAGGTACTCTGTCCAACAAGTGTTGCTACACCTTGTTCTTGCAATGCTCCCGCCAAAATCTCAGAAGCAGAAGCACTTCCTCCATTAACCAAAATTACCATTTTGAGCTGTTTTGTGAAAATATTATATCCCTTACTTCTGTGAATTTTTGGCTCAACCCCCTTACCAAAATCTTCCGTGACAACAACCTTCCCCGCAGGCAAAAACCAGCTTGCCATATCAATAGCAGCTGCTAGAAAACCTCCAGGATTATTTCTCAGATCAAGAACAAGTTTATTGCTGTTTGACTGAACAAACTCTCTAAGCGCGGTACGAAATAAATTTGGTGACAGAGCAGAAAAATTATAAAGACTTATAACAAAAACCCCATCTTTTCTCATTTTTGTATCAATAGTAGGGATACTTATAATAGCTCGGGTAATTTCTATAGTTTTTAACTCACTATCCTCCTTTCGTGAGATTGTAAGGACTACAGCTTTCCCCACTTCCCCGCGAATCTTTTGTACAGCTTCGTCCACTGACATTTTATCAGTACTCTTACTGTCTATCTCCATTATCCAATCTCCACTCTTTACGCCAGCTTTTTCTGCCGGCGTACCTTTCAAAGGAGATACAACTGTTAATACTCCATTCCTAACACCAATCTCCATTCCAACTCCTCCAAAAGACCCATTTATATCTTCCTCAAAAATCGTTGCTTCTGCGGGTGGAAAAAATACTGTATAAGGATCTCCGTAAGAAGCAGCGAGCCCTCTAATACTTCCCCATAGATAATCTTGGTTAGTTTTTGATAAAGTTGTTGTTGCTGGAACAAATCTATCCTCCAACACATTCCAGGCCTTCCACAACGGCGTAAAATCTATATTTTCTGGGGGTAAAGAATCTTTGTTGCTCAAAATAGCCAGAGATTCAATCTGTCTGCTATTTGTATATCCTACATTCAAGCCTAACCAAAAAGAGAGCAGAAGAGAAACTGTTATAACACTAAAAAATATAAATCTGCGCTTATTTATCATGTCTAGAAATTTTTCTTTCATGGCTCTAAAATTTAAAACCATTATCGCAGGTTTTGTCTAAATGGTAAAGTTTGATATATCCAGTACTTAATATTTATTATCCCGAAAATGGTGGACAAAATATTACACCTTAATTACTGCATGTTATACTGTCTTATGTAATGCTCACCCGATATAAACACAATAACGTCACTTGGATAGATCTTGAATCTCCAACAAACGAAGAGGTGCGAAAAATAATGGAAGAATATGAAATTCATCCACATGTAGCTGAAGAGCTCTTACTTCCTTCTGTAAAACCACATATAGAATTTTGGGGGAACTCTGTAATCTACTTAATTCTGCACTTCCCCGCTTTCAAACATACTCACACTTCTCAAAAAAACCAAGAAGTAGATTTTATAATAGGTAAAAATTTTCTTATTACTACCAGATATGACACGATTGACCCCATACACAAATTTGCAAAACTTTTTGAAGTTGATTCAATCTTAGACAAAAATAACACCGATAAACACGCTGGACATGTGTTCTACTATATGATCAAAAAACTTTATCACGCCATTGAACATGAATTAGAATATATTGGTGATTCACTTAGAGAGATAGAACAAAAAGTCTTTGAAGAGCGGGAAAGAGAAATGGTTTTTGATCTCTCAAAAATCAGCCGAGAGCTTTTGGATTTTAAACAAACTCTTTCTGCACATCGCGAGATTCTTGAAACATTTGAAGCAATTTCCAAGAAGTTTTTTGAAGAACAGTATATGAACAAATCAAAAAAAATTATCAATGAATATTTTCGAATACAAAATTCGGTCGCAGCTAAAATGGATTTACTGAGAGAACTACGCGCAACAAATAATTCACTTCTTACAACAAAACAAAATGAGACTATAAAAGTACTGACAATAATGGCCTTTGTCACATTTCCACTATCCCTGTTTGCTTCCATCTTTGGCATGAATACAAAAACATTACCCTTAACTGGCTTTTACGGCGATTTCTGGGTAATTCTTGGAATTATGTTGCTGGCTGCTGTATTTTTCTTTATATTTTTCAAATATAAAAAATGGTTGTAGAAAAAAATACATATGACTTTCAGCTTTTTCAAACTATTCAAAAATACATATTTTAAAGAAAAAAATATAAAGAGAAAAAACTCTCTTTTTCTTTTTAATACTCAAACTAAAAAAAAGGAGGAGTTTGTTCCGATTAATCCACGTATAGTGAAGATGTATAACTGTGGCCCTACTGTGTATGACTATCAACATATAGGCAATCTCCGCGCTTATATTTTTGCCGACATACTCAAACGCACTCTTATTTACAACAATTATACCGTTAAACAAGTAATTAATATTACAGACGTTGGACATCTTACGTCAGATGCCGACAGCGGAGAGGATAAGATGGAAAAAGGAGCATCTCGTGCTGGTGTAAGCGCTAAAAAACTTGCCACTTTAATAACCGACTCATGGAAAAAAGATCTCAATAAGCTCAATGTACATACAGAAACTATTATTTTTACACGCGCTACAGACTTTATAAAAGAACAGATCGCTCTTGTAGAAACCCTAGAAGAAAAAGGTTACGCTTATAAAACAACAGACGGAATATACTATGACACTTCCCTTTTCCCATCCTATGGAGCTCTAGGAAATATAGATATCGAATCTCTAAAAGAAGGAGCTCGTGTTGAAATAAATAAAGAAAAAAGAAACCCCACTGATTTTGCCTTATGGAAATTTTCACAAAAGAAAAATAGTAGACGTCAACAAGAATGGGAATCGCCTTGGGGTGTTGGTTTCCCTGGCTGGCATTTAGAATGTACAGCTATGGTTTTTTCAAAACTTGGAAAACAAATAGATATTCATACAGGAGGTATCGAACATATTTCTATTCACCACAACAACGAGATTGCACAAGCCGAAGCTGTAACAAAAAAACAATACGTAAAATATTGGCTACATAATGCCTTTATTACTATGAACGGGAAAAAAATATCTAAATCAGCAAACAACGGCATACTACTTAGACAACTTGAAAAAAAAGAAATAACCCCGCTAGCTTATCGTTATTGGGTACTTACTGGACACTACCAAAGTCCAATGAACTTTACATGGGAAGCACTAGAGGGCGCGCAAGTAGCATTTTCAAGACTATTGCGCATCTTTGTTGATGAATTAGGTATAAAAAACGGTAAGATAAATGAGGAATTCAAGAAACGTTTTCTTGAACGCATAAATGACAACCTTGACACACCAGGAGCCCTTGTGATCCTATGGGAACTTATCAAAGACAATTCTATAAATAAAAAAGATAAACGTGTAACTCTTCTGGATTTTGATAAAGTGCTTGGACTAGGTCTCATTGAAGGACATAGAAAATTAAAAACTTTACTCACTGGAATAGAAAAAAAAATATCTGTCTCAGAAACTCCTCCAGAAATACGCAAACTAATAGCTAAAAGAGAAAGTGCACGCAAAAATAAAGATTGGAAAATAGCGGATGAGATAAGAAAGAAAATTGAATCTGCGGGATATACAGTTTTAGACACACCAGACGGACCTTCAGTTAAGCAATACTAGAAGTTGACATCTTAGAGAAGTCATATAACAATTATATGCGGACATCGTTCCAAAAAATTTTTTGAAAAAGAAAGGGGCAACCTATGTATTCTGCAATGTTTAAAGCTCCAGAAGGTAAAACCAGAGTGATCGGAACAGACCTCTTCACAAATACTTGCTATCTGTTTGGCGACTACCAAGATGAGGACGAGGCTTGCGGAGTTACCGATAACCACAATGAGAATCGTTCCAGTAACACAGATGACATCTTCAGTGCTTATGACGACCAGGGAAATCGCATTCGCGCCATCTTAAATCTAAATTGTTGTGGACATTAACCAACTCTCTCTGAATATATAGAGAAAAGGCCCTAAGATAACATCAAAGGGTCTTTTTTTATACACATCTTAAGCACATATTTCATAACAAAACATGTTTTTTTGTATACCTACAAATATGATATTATTAATTTATGACAACCAAAGAACGTCTCTCTAGTGGTCAAACGCTACGCATTCCTCCGCATAATATAGAATCGGAGAAAGCTCTCTTGGGTTCTGTTATGATCAAGCCAGAATCAATGCATGACATCATTGATATTATATCCCCATACTCTTTTTACGCAGATAAACATAGGCTTATTTATGAAGCCATGCTTGACCTCTTTGCAAAAAGTGAACCTATAGACTTACTCTCTATGTCTTCCAAACTTGGAGAAAAGAAACTTCTTGAAAGAATAGGGGGGCGAACTTACTTAGCTGAACTCGTTAACGCCGTACCTTCAGCAGGAAATGTTAAGCATTACGCCAATATAGTCCAGAAAAAATCAATGATGCGTAATTTGATTAACGCAGCTGATTACCTCTCAGAACTTGGGTACGATGAAGGTAAGGACATAGAGGAACTTCTAGATGAAGCAGAAAGAAAAGTGTACGAAGTGACTAACTCCCCTACTCTGCATAAATTTGTAGAATTAAAAGAGACATTAGGAGAAGCTTGGGAGCGTCTAGACAATTTACATAAAACAAAAGATGAGCTTCGAGGTGTTCGTAGTGGTTTCCGTGACTTAGATAATATGCTTGCCGGATTTCAAAAATCAGACCTGATAATATTGGCCGCCCGCCCTTCAATGGGGAAAACTGCTCTGGCGCTAGACATAGCTCGCCAAGCTGCGACTCAATTTAACACTCCTGTTGGTATTTTTTCTCTTGAAATGAGCTCTCAACAATTAGTAGACCGAATGTTAGCTGCAGAATCACGAGTAAACGCTTGGAAGTTACGCACAGGGAATCTTTCAACGGACGCAGAATTTGACCAAATACGAGTAGCACTAGACAAACTCTCTAAAGCTCCTGTTTATATAGATGACAAACCAGGAAGTGATATCTTGAAAATGCGTTCAGTCGCCCGCCGACTAAAAAGCGAAAAAGGTTTAGGCCTTATAATAGTGGACTATCTCCAATTAATGGCTCCGACAGCAAGCCGTAAATCTGACTCTCTTGTCCAACAAGTTACTGAAATTTCACGTTCTTTAAAACATATGGCACGAGAACTTGAGGTCCCCGTTCTTGCGCTCTCCCAGCTTTCACGAGCCGTAGAACAACGACGAGGACGCCCCAGACTCTCTGACCTACGTGACTCAGGTTCTATTGAGCAAGATGCAGATGTTGTCATGTTTATTCATCGCGAAGACAAGATGAATGATGAAGTAGAAAATAACAATATTGCGGAAATACTAATTGAAAAACACCGCAATGGTCCAGTTGGCAAAATTGAACTATATTTTGATGAGCAAAAAGTATCATTCCTATCTGTTGATAAGAGTGAATTTGGAGATTTTGATAGCCCATCTTCATCAGAAAATGAATTTTAAATATCTAATCCAATAGACAAAAATGAGTTCTATAGAAAAACTGGTAGAGTCTTTTAGACAATTCCCTGGCATTGGTCCAAGACAAGCTAGACGTTTCGTATATTTTTTGCTCACGCGTAATTCTCACTTTCTAGACGAACTTTCTTCTAATTTAAAGGAATTAAGAAATGAAGTATCTCTATGTAATAAGTGTTTCCGCTTTTTTGAAACACATAGTGAAAATGAAAAGCTCTGCGCTATTTGCAATAACCAAAACAGAAACTTATCTGAAATTATGATAGTAGAAAAAGATGTTGACTTGGAAAATATAGAACGAAGTAGTGCATACAAAGGATACTATTTTGTCATAGGGGGTACTGTGCCTATTCTAGAAAAAGAACCAGAACGTTATATACGAAGTAAAGAACTTTTATCGCGCATAGAAAAAGAATGCAAAAACAAAAGGTGCGAAGAGGTTATTTTCGCTCTCTCAAATAACCCTGATGGCGACAATACAGCCAACTTTTTAAATGAACTCCTAGCCCCTCTTAGAGAAAAATATGGATTCAAAATCTCAACACTTGGACGAGGACTTTCCACCGGTACCGAACTTGAATATTCAGATACTGAAACCATAAAAAATGCTTTGCAAAACCGTAATTAAACAAAGTCTACAGTCTAAATCTAATAGATTACACAAAACCGCATGACATACAAGTCATGCGGTTTTGTATCTCAAATAAAAGAAAATACAAAATATTTAATTCTTATTTGAATGAATTTATTTTTACTTTATTAAAAGGCTGCCGATGTCCTTTCTTCTTAAAATATCTACTCTTAGACTTAAACTGTATGACAGTTATCTTAGAAGCCCTACCAGAGCCCACCAGAGTGCCTGAAATCTTAGTATTCTCTATGTATGGAGTTCCAACAATCGCATCCTTTCCATCATCCATAAGAAGCACTTTATCAAAAGTAACCACATCCCCTTCCTTGGGTTCTCCACTCAGTTTCTCAATAGTAATAAGATCTCCTTCTGAGACTACATATTGTTTTCCACCTGTGGCTATAACAGCAATTTTTTGCATAGTGGCACTATAGTACAGTATTTTAATAAAAATTCAAGCCACCGCAGGATGTCCTTATGGTGATAGTTTTTATTATAAACCCCCTTTTTCAAAAAAAGGTTAACTCGCTTCCAAAAAACGTATGTCGAAACGTATCAATGTCCGTGTCGAAGTCCGCCTTTGACACGCCTTCGAAGCCCGTCTCCGTGTCGAAGTCCGCCTTTGACAATAGATGTCAAAGGCGGACTTCGACACGTTTCTTTGACATTTTTTGATACTTTTGAAGTATCATATCTTTTTTACAAGACATTTGATGATCTAGCCTTCTTTCTCGGGACGCTCAAGTGACAAATTTTCCACTTCCATAGAGTTCCCAGTTATACGAACCACATCCTTATCTATTTTTCCAAGCTCTTTCTGAGCAAAATTGTAATGATTCACCGTAGTTCCTAGTGAACTACCAACTTTTTTAAAATATTCATCATAACTCTTTAAATGTCTTGAAAGGTCTTCCACATGTTTGCCGATTTGTTTTGCCGATTCCTCTATTTTAAAAGCACGAAAACCATACAATACTGATTGTAGATATGCCGCAAATGTAGTAGGAGAAACGATAATAACGTTTCTGTCTTTGTATGCATAGTCTATCAAACTACGAGTATTTACTTTGACTGACCCTACTTCGTTTACCAAAAGATCATAATAAATCCCCTCTGCTGGAATAAACATAAAAGCAAACGGGAGAGTGTTCTCTTTTGGTTTTATATACTTTGCAGTCTCATCTATACGTTTTTTAAGGTCGTTCTTAAAATCTCTTTCCAATTGAATTTTTTTGTCTTTATCTACTTCATTTATGAGACGATTGTAATTATCTAATGAAAATTTTGCATCAACAGGAATTACCCCCTCTTTTGTCATAATTGCCGCGTCTACAATATCACCATCTTCAAATTTATACTGTGATTTATAAGCAGTAGCTGGAAGAATATTGCTCAAAATAAGCTCTAGGCTTGCTTCACCTAAATTTCCACGATGTTTTTGGTGAGTAAGAACTCTCTCAAGATTTTTTAGCTGGTCTGCAATAGTAAAGACCTGTTTACTCGCCTCTGCAGCTTCAGCAACGCCCTTGGCAACACTGGTTAGATGCCTAACCATTTGATCGTTAGTATCCCTTATTACTCTTTGTGATTCACTGAACTGGGTCTCCACAGACTTTTGCATCTGTTTTGAAATATCCCCCACTCTAGAATCCAGCACTCGAGAAAGGTCTTGGAGTTGATTTTGAAGCAAAACCATACCATCGCCTTTAGGATTTTTTAACCTTCTTTCCCACAAAAAAAACCATATCAAAATACCATTGGCTGCAAGAATTAGAAAAAGTATTACTAATAGAAAAATATTCATATCTCAATTCTATCATTTACGCATACCCCGCTCAAATATAAAATATTTGGCAAATTCAATAGTCAATAGATTAAAAAGCCCCACTCCTACTAGAAATGAAATATCAAGAACTGAAAGTGGCGTGAGGGAAAGAAGCGTTCTAAGTGGCTGGAGAGAAACAGCAGCAAGAAGAAGTAAAACACTCATTGAAAAAGCCATGAGTAAGAATTTGTTTGACCATAAGTCTATCTTCCAAAGTGGTCTATTCAAACTCTTTAATGAAAAAGAAAAAAACAATGCGTCGAGCGAAAGAGCCACAAACATAATAGTACGAATCTCTTCTATAGGTAGATCAAAAGAAAGTAAGAAAAAATAAAGACCTATTAAAAATATCCCAGTAGTAACCCCAACAATCACTATCAATTGACGTAGACGAGGAGTCATTATGTTTCGCGAAGCGCTTTCACGCGGGTCACGACGCATTATTCCTGGCGCCTTCTTTTCAAACGCAAATGAAAAACTCATCAAACCCTCTTCAATAATATTCGCCCACAAAATCTGCGCCGGTAATAAAGGGAGAGGCGCTCCCATAGCCAAAGCTCCTCCTATAACAAAAATTTCACTAAAGCTAGTAGAGAGCAAGTAAGCTACGATTTTCTTAAGATTATCTATTATCCTTCTTCCTTCTTCAATAGCAGAAACGATTATAGAAAAACTGTTGTTGAGGAGAATAATGTCCGAAGCCTCTTTCGCAACTTCCGTACCACTCCCAACAGCAATCCCAATATCAGCGCTACGCAAAGCTGGAGCATCATTGACACCATCCCCAGTCATAGCCACTATTTCATCCTTATTCTTCAAAATACGGGCTATGCGTAATTTCTGACTTGGTAAAGTGCGAGCAAACACTTTATTTTCTTTTATAAGCTGATACAGTTCCTCATCATTGCATTTTTCAATATCTTTCCCAGTCTTAACCTCACTCTTTTTCTCTGCTATACCTACTGCTATGGCAATATTTAACGCAGTCTGAGGGTTATCTCCCGTAACCATGAGTACGCGAGCTCCAGCATGTTTAACCTCTTTTATGGCATCAGGTACATCCGCACGTACAGGATCATTAAAAGAAAGGAATCCAACAAACACCATACCTTTAATAAGCTCCTCGTCTAACTTATCATCTTCTAAATTAGGAATGGTGTCCCATTTTACATCCTTATATGTCACTGCAATAAAACGCTCTCCTTTTTTACTATATTTCTGTTGAATTTTAGTAAATTGAGCCCGCACAGCATCGGTGAGTTTTTTTTGTTTTCCATCTAAATAAATATATGTGGCTTTTTCAAGCAACATTTCTGGTGATCCTGTTATATAAAAGCGGTTAGATTTCTTCTCAGGAAATTTATGTAGCGACCCACCATAACGTCTTTTTGATTCAAACTGCAAATAATCAAGACGTGGCATTTCCTTAGAAATAACATTCTGTGAAATCCCCACCTCTAGCCCAGCCAATACTACAGCTCGTTCTATAGGTCTCCCGTGAACTACTAATTTACTAGGAATATTTTCCTCTTCTTTTTTCTCTTCAACAAAAGCGTCTGAAGCCATCACAGCCATTGCTAAAACTTTTCTCTCATCATCAGTCCACCCTAAAAGTTTTCTCTTTCTATTTAACGTATCAGAAACAAAAATAGAAGAGAGTTTCATCTTTGCTTCAGTTAAAGTTCCTGTTTTGTCAGTAAGGATAATTGTAGTTGCTCCGAGTGTCTCAGCAGCCAACAAATTACGTACCAACCCTCCACGCTCTAAGATTTTTTCCATACCTAAAGCGAGAACTATAGTTACAGCAGCAGGAAGACCTGAAGGCACAGTCGCAACAGCTATTGCAATAGTCACAAGAAGCATCTCCCCTATTGTCTCCCCACGTAAGATCCCGAGAAGAAAGATGGTTATTACAGACCCAATGACAATATAGGAAAGAAAACGAGCAATACTGCGAATATTCTGTTGAAGAGGTGTGGCGTGTTTCTCAATAGTACCCAGCTCGCGAGATATTTTCCCTATTTCTGTTTTATCTCCAGTAGCAACAACTATCCCAACACCATACCCTTCAGCCACAAGAGTGCCACGCCACACCATATTACGCTTCTCAGCAAGAGGTACTCCTTGTAAAAGCTCCTTTGTATCTTTTGAAACGGCAACCCATTCTCCAGTTAAAGCTGCCTCGTTTAACGATAAGTCTTTTTCTAAAAGAATTCTAAGATCTGCTGAAACATATTTTCCCCCTTCTATCTCCACAATATCCCCTTGTACTAATTCTTTAGACAATACTTTTTTCTTTACACCACCTCTAATAACCACAGAATAATACTCTTGCGATTCGTTAAGTTTTGTAAAAGCTCGAGAAGCACGCTCCTCTTGGAAAAGACCGATAACAACATTAATAAGAAGGGCGATGAAAATAACTGTTGAATCAATGTATTCAGCAAGTAACACAGTAGCTATTCCAGCTACAAATAATATAAAAACAAGAGGACTTCTAAATTGTCTTGCCACTTTTCCAACAAAACTCTCTCTCTTTTGATCTTGAAGTACATTTTTCCCGTCTCGTTTCTGACGAACCAGTACCTCATCTTCATTTAATCCATTCTTTCTTGTACTGGAAAGCGCTCTGAGTACTCCCTCTGTATCCAATTTCTCCCACTCTCCTGTAATCATGCCTCTAAGTATAGCAAAAGAGCTTGAATGTATGGAGCTTTTTGATACCATGAATAAATATACCTAAATACTTTCATAAGACATGATTCAACAACAGCTCAGAAAAGAAATGGTGGAAGCAATGCGTGCCAAAGACTCTATACGCTTGACCACAATTCGCGGACTTATTTCCTCATTCACTAACGAACTAGTGGCTAAAAAAAGAAAGCCAAATGAAGAACTCTCTGATGAAGATGCTCTTGTAGTAATTACGCGCGCAGCTAAACAACGTAAAGATTCCATAGAACAATTTGAAAAAGGTAATAGAAACGATCTAGCGGAGAAAGAAAAAGAGGAATTGAAAATCATAGAGGGCTATCTTCCGCAAATGATGAACATAAAAGAAATAGAAAAAGTAGTTCTAGCAAAAAAGGAAGAACTTGGTATATCCGACAAAGAACAAATAGGTAAACTTATAGGAGCAATCATGCAAGAACTTAAAGGAAAAGCAGATGGTTCTGACGTTAAATCCGTGGTAGAAAAATCATTTATATAATCCTTTTGGTGAAATTTGCATAGATGCTTCTTTTGTTGTATTCTCTTAAATGGAGCTCTTTAAACTATAGATATAGGGGGTCATGATGCCCAAAAATGATCTGCAGGACCGAGAAATACTGCAACAGCTATTTCCAAGTTTTTTTTCAAAAGACCAACCGCCACCAAAACTAGAAACCGTGATGGAAGAAGATCAAACTCTCATCGCTGCAATTCTTGTGGTGGAAAAATGCAAAGTATTCATTTGGATACCAGGCATTGTGACGAATGAAACAATCGATACCCTTCGGTGTGAAATCGAAAAAATCAACAAAAAAACTGACGGAACGACAGAAGTGTGTCGAGTATCCAGTAATGGATGTGCACACGCCATGATCGTGTGTCCAAAATGTCTCAGCGGTAACGAAAGTTTCGTCCGTCGCTGTAAGTTAGTGATTAAAAGACACATCAAATCATTTACTGTGCAACATATAAGGGAGAAGGACTTCATCAGAGCATTCCCTTCCTTAGGAACTATCTAGACAAATAAAAAACTCGTCCGTTAACATGCTCCCGGACGAGTTTTTATTTTTTAATAAAATATTGACAATCTAGTCTTTTTTTGTTATAAAGTGTATAGACATTTGCGTAATAATCTTGCCAGCGGAGGTTGTGATGTATTCCATCGAAAAAACAGCCTTTGACGAGGCTGTCGACTATGCAGGAAAAAAGAAGGGGTATGGCTTTTCAAATGATCTGCTTGAATCCCTTATCTACAAAATTTACGACAAAAAAGAAAGGATGGAGTTTCAAGAGGCCCTCAGATACTCTCTGAATGAATTATATCTTCACGAAGAGAAACGTTCGATTTACAGATGTGCGGCAGGAAAATATTTTTCAATAATGAGTGCCCGCACACGTAGCGCACGAGCGCAAACAAAAACTCCAAAGAAGAAGAAACGGTCAGGGGCAAAAAAATCTACCGTCGGCAAGGTGATCCTAGAACGCAAAGGACAGTATGCCTTCACAATATAGCGGAATCACAGAAAGTGAATCCGCTATTATTTTTTAATACATATCAGAAATCTTCTAATTTCTTAGCGTCTTTAATATCAAAATCTCCAACACTTGTTCTACGCAACTCTTTAACTGTCGCTGGATATCCTAGCCTCTTACCAAACTCTTCGGCAAGAGAACGTATATAAGTACCACTTCCTACAGCAAACTCAACTTCAACGACATATCCTCCATCTGATTCTGGCGACATGTCACAGAAGCTAGCTCGGTCTATTTTCATAACCTTAATAGGCAACTCTATCTGCTCTCCTCGCCGAGCTTTTTTATAAAGCGCTTCCCCTCCCCTTTTTATGGCAGAGTAAGCCGGCACAGGAAGCTCCAATTTCCCCACCATTTCTTTAAGTACCTTTTTCACACAAGTATCAGAAAGTTTCAAAATTTCCTTACGTTCTAATACCTTCCCCTCCAAATCTCCTGTATCAGTACGTATACCAAGTAAAATTTCTGTTATATAGATTTTTGGAAGCTTTAAATACTCATTTAATTTTTTAGTTCCAGCCCCAATACCTATAATAAGAAGTCCAGTGGCAAGTGGGTCTAAAGTACCGGCGTGTCCAATACGTATTCGACACTCTGCTGATTGCAAACTAAGTTTATATTTAAGCTTACGAATTACATCATATGATGTAATTCCCTTTGGTTTGTCTATTAAGATAATTTCTTCTGTATTTCTATAATCCATACTAAAACTACATTATTTTTTATTTCATTGTTTACAATATCAATACAAAAATAATTAAACAAGATAAAACGTACTCTTCATATAACAACAGCTTGAAATTAGAACTACTGGAAACATTATCCTTTTATGAACACTTTACTCTTATACTACAACTGTTTTTATGACATAATTAACGTATTAAATACTAATTATAAAAAATAAATGTATGGAATGGTATCTTGATGTTTTAAAAAAATATACAGTTTTTGAAGGACGAGCTGGACGAAAAGAATTTTGGATGTTCACACTTGTTAATCTAACAATTATTTTAGCTCTAAATCTCATTGAAGGAGTGTTCGGTATCTCCTCACATTTTGGAATGGGCATCCTAGGAGGAATATACAGCTTGGCGGTATTACTTCCAAGTATAGCAGTAGCGGTACGCAGACTCCACGATACTGACAAAAGTGGTTGGTGGATGCTTATTTACCTTATACCAATGATAGGAATGTTGGTAATCCTTTTCTTTATGATCCTAGAAAGCCAAGAGGGTTCAAATCGTTTTGGAGCAAATCCAAAAGAAGCACAGAATCCTGTAACAGAACCTCAAAATGAGGTAGTTTAGAGACTTGAAGAAAAAATAAACAACAAATTTGTCATTTGCCTCTATACCAAAGGTTTAACCTTTGGTATTTCATACAAGTTTATTGCTTACGCAATATCCGCTATATGAGGTTCGCAAGAAACTCGATAAGGTCAAGAATTAAATATGAAAAAACAACACATAAAAGTAAGCTCCAAAGGTTAAACCTTTGGAGCTTATAGAGTATTGCTTAAATCTACCCCAATTTCGCGGCTAATGAGTTGCCCTGGTGTTTGCTACGAACAAACACCAGGGCTTGTGAAAACCACTTGCTTAAAAGGATCGATCCCATGTCGCAAGCAATCATCACAAAACTTGAAGAACTACACGTTTTCCTTGCAGGTCTCGGCATAATAATCAATGCTTCGCTGCATCCATGGCTAACATTCATTGCAGAGGCCATATTGCTATTCTTGTTTATTAGAATCGTGCTGAGAATACTTCCCCTTGTGGGCGCACTATTAATTCGTACCCCTAAACGCATCCAAAAAAAATGCGCTGACCTTGTATCGCAATTCGAGAATCGGCTGGCCTTTTGCGCCATGGACAAAACACGTCGCCTGTATAAAACGCTGGCAAAAAAATATCGGAACAAGAAAGAACCTCTAACCAACACTAAGTAAAGCATAAATACGATTGGAGAGCAACCACCGTTGATGACTATTGCTGTTGATAGTTATCCACACGCATACTCAACCGAGACGGCTCAACGTAGTTAGGCGGTCTGGCATGTAAGCTCCAAAGGGTAAGCTCCAAAGGTTAAACCTTTGGAGCTTAAAGAGAAGTTCGCACAAGACGACATTGTCCGAGCTGACAAATGGCTCGCAATCCGTAAGGATGAAGTGCCTAACTCGTTCAGCAAGACGGGGACCGAACAGCAAGCCCTCATCACCGAGGTTGAGCACATTCCGAACGCTCCCGAAGTCAGCTACGCTGTCACCGCCTATTTCAAGGTTCGTGGCATCTATCTACTTCGTGGTAAGTACGTTCGCACCAGTTCCATTTCTGCGGTCGGTAACTTCGTCGTCGTCGGTAACCCTGATGAGAACGGTTTCGACGTCAACTACTTCTGGGACGGCTGCCGTCTCGGTGACATCGGCGTTTCGTCTGCTCGGAAATGAACCTTGGATACTTGAGGTCTTGAACCTCTCGTATTCTTGAACCTTTATTGGGCGAAGCTCTCACTCAATCTGGACCTCCTCCGTTTATTCGGTTGGAGGTCCTTTTTTATGCTAAAATACACTTACTTGCTTGTGTAGATGCGACTACTGGTTTCATCTCGCAAGTGTTTCTGCTTCAAAGGTAAGCTCCAAAGGTTAAACCTTTGGAGCTTATACGATTTTCACAATACATAATACTATTTTAATGTGAGGACACATAGTCATGAATCTCTTGAGGTACTTCAGCCCCAGCATTGATAGCTTTTCTTAAGTAAAATACTCCCATTTTCTCATTTTCAATGCTGACATATGAAAGCCCTAGCCAATATGCTAAATACGGCTGTTTATCCGTATCAAATTTTGAAAGTATTTTTATTGATTCTGTGTAATTTTCGTTAAAAAAGTATGCAATGGCTAAATTTTGCTGAGCTATACTTCTTACATCTAAAGCACTCGCGTCAAGCGCTTGCTTTGCATATTGCAGTGCTTTTTTATAATTAACATACTTTGGTGCAATATCTTCCAAATCAAGATAAAATAAATTAAGCGTATTATTTATTTGAAAATCATTTGGACGAAGTTGATAAGCCTTTTTAAAAAGCTCTTGTGCGGTACCCATTTCTTTTTTTAAAATGGCTATTTCTCCAGATACTAAGTAATATTCAAATGTTTTATCTGTAGTATATGGGAGTGCTTTTTTAAAGGAAGATAATGCCTTATCATTTTGCCCTTCAGACGAATACATATAACCCAAATTTTTGAGTGTATTTAATTTGTTTGTATCAAAACTCGCGTCTTGTGAAGCTTTTTGCATTTTCTGTATAGCCACTTCTGAATTTCCATCAACAAATGCCGAAAGAGCTTCGTTATTTGTAGTTACAGATTCGCTCTCAATAGAATTGTATGCGGTAATACCAATTTTTAGCAAAATTAAAGCTCCGACAATCAAAACAATCGCTGATATTTTTATAATACGCCAAGCAGACCATTTTTGTTTTGGTGGTTTTGGGTAATCTGCATTTTTTACTACATTTGAAACAATAGCATTGCCACAATGTACGCAAAATTTTGCCTTATTATTTATCTTTTTACCACAATCTTTACAATGCATATTTATTTAAAAAATTATCAAATTTAGTATACTCATTTTTATTCTTTTTTAATACCACTTTTATATCTCCATAAGAAAAGAAAAGTGCATTATTTTTTTGAATCAAACAAGTTTTGATTTTACCAAGTGGAATTTGAAGAAAGATATGATTTTTATAAATATCAGAAACTATATTGTCATCAAAATCAATCCAAGCAGTTCTATAGTATTTTCGTTTTTTTGAATCGCTGTTTGTACCAATTATATTACCTATGATCAAACCAACAAAACTTAAAAATAAAAGACCGACAATTGAGCCAATAATTGTGCCTTTAAATTTTGGTAATTTAAGTAAGTAAAAATATTTGTCATCAGCCATTAGGTCAAAACGAGGTGCTGCTGTTGTGCCTAATATACCTTTTTTCCCCCAATCACGACCATAATATTGTAAAATAGTTACTGGGGTATGTTTTCTTTTTTGATTTACTATTTTGGCACCACAATCAGAACAAAATTCGTTAGTGTCTTTATTTTTATTACCACAATTTGTACAGAACATAATATTTATTTTTTCATATAAAATAGTTTATATCTTTTTTATAAAGCTTGGCAAACTTTTTTAATTCTAGAATATCTAACCTTTGTTCGCCTTGCTCAACTCGTGATACATACGACTGTGTACGCTTTAACTTTTTTGCAACATCAATTTGTCGCAAGCAAGCTTCGTGTCGCGCTTCGCGCAACTTATTTATAAAACGCGAGTATTCTTTTGTTCGTATTGTATCTACCATAATACTAATATAATATATGCTGATTTTCAATACCTAAACTCTACATATTGTGATATAATTTAAGCTCCAAAGGTTTAACCTTTGGAGCTTAGTCATAACCCTACGGGGAATGATCCTGACCGTCACTAATTCGCTTACGCTCAATAAGTGCGCGGGACACGTCTCGCAGTGCTTGCGCTAGTGATTGCACTACGCACATTGCTCCGGCGGTTCGATTCCCACAGAAAGTGCACGAGTACTTTTCTCGTAGGGTCATGCGAAAAAACTTCCTTACGGGAGTTCCTTCATTTCGCATGACCCTACGGGGAATCGAACCCCGATTACCGCCTTGAGAAGGCGATGTCCTAAC
>CAZNKJ010000001.1:0-107676 GCA_964574145.1 uncultured Candidatus Saccharibacteria bacterium | reverse complement strand
AAAAAGAAGCAGTAAATTTGATAAAAAAAGATCCAAAACTTACTAAACACCCCCTGCTCTACAAAGTGGTGGGAGAAAAAAGACAACGTCTACATTTTGAATAAAGTTTTTGCCTTGCTAAGGCTATATATTTAATTCAAGACAAAAAAATTTGAAAAAACTTCTTTTAGGACAAAGGTATTGATCGCGTCTACTAATATTGTTTTCATAGCAATGTTGATCATATGTTAAAATTCATTAAATTTTCTAAAACCTATCAAAATTCCTTATAATAACATTAGTTTCCTTATGAAAATAAAATTGGATTAAAAACAAAATCTATTTTAGTGCGCGCGCTTGGACTCGAACCAAGGACCACGGAGGTATAAGCTCCGCGCTCTACCAACTGAGCTACGCGCGCATACGTGTGTAAACCACACAGTAGACATACTTTAACTAGTCCACGAACAAAAAGCAAACGAGTGTACATTGTCCTGTATCCAATTCAATGCTACGGTTGTGCCAGCTTTAGAGGTTATTGTTTTTAAACTTATAACCAATTGATCTTTGAACTTTGAAAATGGAAGGATACGAAAGATGGAAGAACTACATATTATGAATGCCGCGGGTAGGATTAAAAAAGATGACAAAGACTTCAAGGATCTCCTCCGCTCAGCAGTAACTGAAATCACAATTGGATCTCTGACTATGGACGAACGGCCAGGAAACTCCGGGGAAGTTTTTGTCATACTTCCGGATGGCACTTCAGCCAACTCACTTGGTATACCAAACCAAGGCATCGTGGGATTCGGAAAGGAATTATCTAGGCTCGCCAATGTCATTCACGAAGCAGGTAAACTTTTCCGTCTCAACATTGCTCCAATTGGGATTGAAGATGCTAAAAATCTTGCCACATTGGCATGTGGTCATGGTGTGGATACACTTGAGCTAAATCTTGGCTGCCCCAATGTGCATTCCGAAGGCGAACACAAACCTATTTTCGCATATAACCTGGAACTCACTCGTTCTGCTGTAACCGCAGTAAAAACAGTATGGGGGAACGCTAAACTTGCTGTGAAACTTTCACCGTATGAGAATATGGGTTTCTCTTTGATGATGGCAGAACTTATAAAAGAATGCCTCTCGGAAGATGACTCTGTTGTGCTCTGCAATACAAAACCAGACTTCAGCCCAACAAACACAGATGGTAAATTCTTACTACGAGCCATCCTTCCTGACGGAAACATAGTTAATGCGGGCGGCATGGGCGGTACCTTGGTCAAGAAACTCTCCCTACAAAATATAAAAATATTCCGTTCCGTTCTGCCAGAAGCTATCCGAATAACAGGCGTGGGTGGAATCTCAAGCGGCAGGGATATGCTGGATTTCTTCAATACTGGAGCAGACGCAGTTCAGGTTGGAACAGCATTCTTTAATTCCAGCGCACAAATCTTTAGCGACATCCTCCGAGAGTTTGTGGACTTAACAGAGCCAACTTAACCATTTCACTTTCTGTTAATTAGATTCGGCAGCCGCCATTACGCGGCTGCCATTTTTTTATTTGCTTCAATGATATGAAAATGCTACGGTTGAGCAAGTTTCAACCGTTGTCACATATGACAACAAGATCTTTGAGAGGTTCCAATGGAAAAGATAGAAATATCAAGGCCTTTTGACGCACACCTACATGTGCGTGATACCAGGATGATGAGTCTTGTTCTCCCTTTTACCACAAAATATTGGGGCGATGCAATAATTATGCCCAATACAAAACCCCCTATCACCTCGATTGCACAAGCACAAGCCTATGCAGATAGAATTAATCGTGCAATACCAGAGAGCGACCGTGGGCACTTCAACTCACATATGACCTGTTACCTCACTGATAACACCAACCCGAAAGAAATACAGGAAGGTTTTGAGCGAGGAATCTGGGCTGCAGCAAAATTCTACCCTGCCGGTGCAACGACAAATTCCGCAGAAGGCGTGACCAGTATTGAACACATCTATCCAGTACTTGCAGTGATGCAAACAATCAATATGCCTCTGCTTATGCATGGTGAACAACTCGTTCACCATGACGAAGAAGTCGACATCTTTGACAGGGAGAAAGTCTTTTTGGAACAAACATTCGCTTGTTTGGTCGAGAAAGAATTCCCAGGGTTAAAGGTGGTCCTGGAGCATGTCACAACAGGCTTTGGCACAGAGGTTGTGTGTGACCTTCATTCGCGAGGGCATGAAGTGTATGCAACAATCACCCCGCATCATCTAGTGATGGATCGCAATGATATTTTCCGTGGTGGAATATGTCCAGACAAGTACTGCCTTCCTATTGCAAAACGTGCTAAAGATATGAAGGCGCTACGCTTGGCCGCAACATCAGAATCGTCTTTCTTCTTTGCAGGCACAGACTCGGCACCGCATGAAAGACGCAATAAATACAATGCATGCGGTTGTGCTGGCATCTTCAACGCTCCAACCGCACTCGCAGTCTACACTCAGATATTTGAGGAAGAAGGTGCATTGGATCAGCTGTCTGATTTTCTCTCAGGACATGGACGTGCTTTGTACGGCCTTTCGGCGAACAAAGAAACAATTGTTCTCAAAAAACAGCCATGGAAAGTAATCGAACAGCATTCAACCGTCGTTCCGTTCATGGCCGGAGAAATACTTCAGTGGCAAGTAACAGAAAGTACTTAGATATATTTTCTGCGAAGAAACTAAATCGGGCGCTTCCTTTTTGTTAGGAAGTGCCCATTATTTTGTTTAATATTTTTATATTACTTTATTTAATTTTAAACACTTGGACTCTCCTCTCCTGCCACAGCTCGCATGTCATTTACCTTATTATCGTATTCTTTCTTTTTCTTCGGAACAATACCGTTTGCAATCAAAATCTTTTCAAAATCTTCTCGCTCCAAGGACTCAACTTCTATAAGTTTGTCTGAGATAGCATCTAAGACTTTTCTGTGGTCAACAAGAATACGCTGTGCTTTGTTATACGCTGTGTCTATAATACTTCGCACCTCAGCATCTATGTCAGCAGAAACTTTCTCTGAATACTCACGGTCACCTACTCCACTTCCAAAAAGAGTCCGCCCTTCATTTCCCTCAAGCGCCATCGGCCCCATCTTGTCCGACATTCCATACTTAGTGACCATATTACGAGCAAGCGCCGTCAGTACTTGCAGGTCATTATGAGGTCCAGTAGTTACATCATCAAAAATCATCTTTTCAGCAACATATCCACCTAAAGAAACTGCTATATCATCAAGAAATTCCTTTTTTGAATTGTACCTGCGTTCTTCAAACGGAAGTTTTAATGTATAACCTCCAGTTCTCCCTCGCGCAATGATAGAAATCTTATGCACAGGATCAGCATTGGGTAATATGGAGGAAACTAACGCATGGCCCGCCTCATGGTAAGCAGTGATTCTTTTTTCTTCTACAGAAAGTACATGGCTTTTACGTTCTGGGCCGAGCATTACTTTTTCAATAGAACGTATTAAATCAAACTGGGCAACTTTTTTACGTTCTTCTCTTGCTGCCAAAATAGCTGCCTCATTCATCAACGAATGCAGATCGGCACCGGAAAAACCAGGTGTGCGTTGCGCAATTATTTCAAGATTAACATCTTCTCCAAGAGGCTTCTTTCGGGCATGTATTTTCAAAATAGCCTCACGATCCTTTCGGTCAGGAAGATCTATCGTTACTCGCCTATCAAAACGACCTGGGCGCAAAAGAGCTGGGTCAAGCACGTCTGGCCTGTTTGTTGCGGCCATAACTATCACTTTTTCATTTGGTTCAAAACCGTCCATCTCAACCAATATTTGATTGAGTGTCTGCTCTCGCTCATCATTCCCTCCTCCTACTCCAGTGCCTCGCACTCGCCCAACAGCATCAATTTCGTCTACAAATATAATAGAAGGGGCCGTCTTTTTCGCCATTTTAAACAAGTCTCGAACACGACTGGCCCCAACACCAACAAACATCTCCACAAACTCTGAACCCGAAATAGAGAAGAATGGCACGCCTGCTTCTCCTGCAACAGCACGAGCCAGGAGAGTCTTGCCTGTCCCAGGAGCTCCCATTAGCACTATTCCCTTAGGAATAATCGCCCCAATATCTAAGAATTTTTTTGGACTTTTAAGAAAATCAACAATTTCAATAAGTTCTTCCTTGGCCTCTTTGGCTCCAGCGACATCATTAAAGGTCACTTTTTTAGTTTTATCATTTGGATCTATAAAACGAGCTTTTGATTGCCCAAAAGAAAAAGCTTGCATTCCAGCACCTCGTACCTGACGGGAAAGAAACCACAAGATAAGAATGATCGCCAATATAGGAACAAGAAACGGAGCAACATTTAAAAGAAATTTTCTGAAAGTACTCGGACCCTTCACTTCTATCTTTACCCCTCCTAACCCCTCTGTTGTCACACCATAATTTACCAATGTATCAGTAAGAGCTGTACCAAATTCTTTTTTTGACTTACGTTTCGAATCATCCTTGTATTTGATGGTTAGATCTTCTCCCTGAACGACAACAGAGGAAACCAGTCCCGAGCCTATATCCTGCGCCATTTGTGAAAAAGCTATTTCCTCTATTTTATTCTTATGCTCAACAAAATAGGAATACGCCCAAATAAGCGTAATGAAAATAAGGAAGGTTGTAATTAAATTACTCCAAAAAGGCTTCCCTTTCTCTGACAAATGCGGCATTTTAGAAATATCTATTTTTCTAAAACTTTTTTTATTTTTACTCTTTTGAGTAGAAATTTTCTTTTTCTTCTTAAGAAGATTCATAATATGTCGTGCCACTATACCATATAATTTAACCCCTGACCTCTTTATTAATTAATATTTAGCAACCTATTTATAAACTTCCTTTTTCTTTATAAAATAAAAGGTATAGTGAAAATGTAATAACCTATTCATGTATGACAACGCTAATCAAAAATAAAAAAGTTATATTTAATTATGAAATACTCAGTACACATGAGGCTGGTTTGGATTTACTGGGATTTGAAGTAAAAGCATTACGCACAAAGAAAGGGTCCCTTGAAGGAAGTCATATTACTGTACGAGGAGGAGAAGCTTATCTTTTGGGAGCCACTATTCCCCCATATCAACCATCAAACACTCCTGCAAATTATGACCCTACGCGCAACCGCCGATTACTGCTGACAAAAAAAGAAATAGGAGAACTTGCTGGATCTGAAGGACAAAAAGGGTTGACAATAGTACCTATTTCAGTGTATAGTAAGGGTCGTCATTTGAAGATAGAGATCGCAGTTGTCCGGGGAAAGAAAAAATACGATAAACGTGAGGTTTTAAAAAAACGTACAGCAAGGCGAGATATAGAAAGAACCTTGAAAAACCAATAGAGAAATTAATTGTCTAAAAGTGGGATTTTAAATAGGGAGGAAGATATGCGAGCAATGTCTGTAGACAAAATGCGTGAGTGGAGATGGAAGAAAGGCATAAAAAATACTACCGAAGACTGTGGATATAATTTCGACAACGAACCAGTACCTGAGTTGGAATGGGCCCAGGAAGCTCCGCCCATTGACAACGACAGGGATGGTGGTGGAGATCCAGTTGATCTCACTGTTTTGTTCCATAAATAAATTCTTGTTAAACTCACTTGTGGACAACCTCGGTTGTCCCTACTTTCAGACAATTAATTTTGTCGGCCGTTCCCGGACTCAAATTGTCTAAGGACTATTTGAGTCCGGGGATGATCGGCCTAGACAATGAAAAATACTTCTGTGGTGTGCAAAATGAGAGTTCAGGACTCTCCAAAAACCTGAAATCAAATACGTGCAAACAAAGTAGCACTAGGACTTCTTTCACCTTTCCAGATGAAGGATTTCCAGTTCGCTTACGCTACGGCCTAAGCGACCGTCAATATATCCAACGTCCGATAAGATATAAATGATGTCATAAACTTCGGGCTCAGGTATACAAACGCTTCATTGAATACTTTAGACTTTAGAAGCTCGATCTGTGTAGATTTTGTTCATTTCATACTATGTAGATTTAAAAACAAAAAAACGAACTAGGTTTTGTAGAATCATCATAAAAGCTTTCGTTGCACGCGAGTTCGATTCTCGCCATCTCCACAAAATTAAAAATACTCGGCTATCTGCCGGGTATTTTTAATTTCTGTGAAATATGACTGAGAGAATCGAAAGACGGAAGCGCGCCTGTGGAACAGGATCAAGTGTTGAATCCGGGCGTAGATTCTATTATGAAAAACGAATTAAAGAATCGAGTGCAAAGCTTAGGAAGTTCTTAGCGAGCTACTGCGAACTTAGAAAGTTGACCCCCGATTCTCGCCATCTCCCGAATAATAGAAGTATGTCGAAGATTCTGAGCTTAACGAAGGGTGAAGTATATGGAAGAATAATGGTCCATTTTAAGAGTTTTCTGGTGTACTTGACATTTCTGCTGAAATGACATATACTATAGTTTAGTATAAGTATTTGGTACAAATTTCCTAACAACCCCAGAACAAAATGAGGTGTCCGTATGAGCAACAAGAACGTCTCCGTGGTATTTCAAGCAAAAAGCAACTGGCAAAAACCAAACTGCATCAATCACAGTTGCACGAACGCATCGACCATCCAAGCGGTGACCGAGAACGCCTCGGTGCGTTGCTGTGAAGAAAAAGCCTGCATGAAGATGGCCGAGGAGATGGTACAAGCCATAGAAAACGACAGAGCTGTGATGTAGCTTCTCACCTAACTAATTAGTAGTCGCACCTCTGCAACGCATGTGCGGCTTTCTTTTTTCTACATAATTATCTATCTCCAAAAAACTATCCTCCTGACTTTAATATGCTTATTATTTTTTTGAAAAATGAGGTAAAAATACTCTCTCTGTTATTTATAGAAACTTTATCTTTTTCAGCCTGCTGTTGCTCAACTATTTTTGTCTCTCCCGCATTAAAAAGTTTTATTATCTCAGATGCAGAAAGGGCTTTTGAGTAAACACGAATCTCATCAATACGACCTTTGAAATAATTCCCCACAGAGTCACGCCCGATAAATAAATCAGCTGTATTTGCACCCAGCGCGATAGACGGGATATTGCTAGAAAGGACATGGCGACCATTTACATATAATTTAGTATTTGGTTTAGTTTCACTGTCGTAAGTAACAGCCGTATAGGACCACTGTTGAGGTTTTATACCAACCTCGCTGGTTGAAAGAGTAATACTATTGTTTGCGCTAAAATGCATCTTGCCCTGAGACACAGATATGGTATACAAACTTCCTTCAGAAACACCTTGCCCATCCTTACTCAATACAGTTCCTCCAGAAATTTCGTCTGGCATTACCCAAGAAGCTAATGTGAATGAGTGGGGAGTATTAATAGCTGGATTATCCTTAATGGACGCATAGTCATCCACTCCATTAAAATACAAAGCGGATCCATCTACCCCATCAGACCATATTGGATTTCCATGCAAAATGCCGACGGCGCCATACTGACTACGATCAAGTAGAGTAACTCCAGCACCCTCATTAAAAGAAAAGAGTGCAGAGAGTGCAGAATCATTATCTATACTTTTAACCACACTAGCTACTTGCGGAGAAAAGATATCGCTTTTTAATTTTTTAGTAATATTTTTTGATATAACTCCATCTTCATTTAAATTTATAAATGAGGAGGCATTCACACTAAATACTCCGATAAATATCGCCAGAGCAATCACAGGAAGTGTGTATGATTCAAAACGCATATATTAACTAAATTATTAGAACAATAAAACAAACGAATAATCCCCTTAGTTAGTCATTATTGTACGACTTTATTGCTAAAAGAAAAGAGATGATGAGGTTCTCTGGTGGATAGATACATATTTACCCACGGACATAAAATAAATATTATATAGAACAGGGAACCTAGGCTCTTACATTGCTTCTATGCAAAGAGCGTGGTATACTTCATTTCTAAGTTGTTAGAGATAGATTTGACTGAAAAAGTACGAATTAACAATCAAATACGTGCACGAGAACTTCGAGTTATTGGCGCCGACGGCGCTAATTTAGGTGTTATTTCACAAGAAGTAGCTATGCGAGCTGCTGAGGAAGCCGGACTAGATCTTATTGAAATATCACCAAGAGCAAATCCACCAGTTGCAAAAATAACGGATTATGGTAAATTCCAGTACGAACAGAAAAAAAAGAGACGTGACATAAAGGCAAAGACTCACATCACTGAAACAAAAACTGTTCAGGTAAAAATAGGAACAGGCGAGCACGATCTTATGCTAAAAGCTCGAAGAGTGTCTGGATGGCTAAAAGAAGGACATCGCGCAAAAATAGACTTGTTCTTATGGGGACGATACAAATATATGGAATTCTCTTTTTTAAAAGAAAGATTGGAGCGTTTTCTTCTCCTAATCACAGAACCTTTCAAAGTAGCTGATGAAATAAAAAAAAGCCCAAAAGGACTTTCTGTTACTGTAGAGCATGATAAAAAAGGAAACTCCGAAATAAAACAAACCAACAACAATGAAAACTAATAAATCTTTTTCAAAACGTCTTAAGGTAACCAAGAATGGAAAAATAATGGCACGAAAACCAGGGCTAAACCATTTTAATGCAAAAATGTCTCGAACAAGCGAATTAAATAAAAAAAGAACTCAGAAAGTGATACTCTCTAGCAAAACTATCCAGAGATTTCTACCTAATAAATAAAAACCACTACACTGATTTATATTAGCGGTATTTAAATTTCATTAATTCGGTTTAAACATTTAAAACTAAAAACATGACAAGAGTAAAAAGAGGAACTATATCATTAAAAAGACGTCGCAATGTACTTGCGGAAACCAAAGGATATCGCCACGGACGCAGAAGTAAGGAGAAAGAGGCTCGTGAAGCAATTTTCCATGCGGGTTCTCATGCATTTGCTCATCGCAAAGATAAGAAAAATGACTTTCGACGATTGTGGAATGTGCGCATCAATGCCGCAGTCAGAAACCTAGGAACAACATACAGCAAATTTATACACTTACTAAGTATTAAGGAAGTAAAATTGGATCGTAAAGTGCTTGCTACAATTGCAAAAGACTATCCAGAGAGTTTTGAACGAATCGTAAAAAAACTATCTTAAACAACAAACTCCGTTCTAGCGGAGTTTGTTGTTTAAGATAGTTAGTATTTTATAATTGCAATATTACTGTTTCCCCTTTTTCCGGAGCGACAGCATCTAATTCAAGAAAATCACGCAGACGTTGTACTAAAAACAGAGATGCAGATGTCTCACCCATAGTGACAAATACTTTTTTAGCACGCTTAGATAGATGACTAGCGAAATCTACCAAACCATCTCGATCTTTATGAGCAGAGTACCCACTAATAACAGCCACGTCTGCTCGCACAGAAACTTTTTTTCTATTAATATATACTTCCTTGGCTCCGTCTTGCAAAGCACGTCCTAAACTCCCAGCTACCTGATAACCAACTAAAAGTAAGGTGCTATTCTTGTCAGGAAGGTAGCGCTGCTCGTGATGTTGAATCCTTCCTCCGTGACTCATACCTGCGCCTGCTATAATTATTTTAGGACCATTTACTTTGTTTATTTCTTTTGATTCTTCGGTAGAATTGGTCATCCTAAGTCCTGGAAAACTAAAAATATCATCTCCAGATTTTATCTCATCTTGAATATCACTCTTAAAGAGTTTTGTATTTTTTTTATAAATATCAGTAACAGCTATCGCTAGAGGAGAGTCAAGAAAAACTGGGACTGGGGGAATCTTTTTCTCTTCAATTAAATTATTGACTTCATACAAAATTACTTGTGTACGGTCAATGGAGAAAGCTGGAATCATCAGAGTCCCGCCACGCGAGATAGTCGTTTCAATTACATGTCGCAAAAGAGACCCTCTTTCTTCTCTATGCTGATGAACCCGATCTCCATACACACTCTCCATTACTAAATAGTCAACATCGTTCACAGTCTCAGTATCACGTAAAAGAGGAGAGGGTGAATTACCCAAATCTCCCGTAAAAGCAATACTTTTCCCCGTTTCCACGCTGGTAAACTCTATGATGGCAGAGCCAAGAATATGCCCAGCATCTTTAAAGAGAACCTCAAATGTATTAAGGACAGTAGTTTTTTCTTTATAAGGAATAATTTTCCACAAGGAAAAGGCTCTTTCAACATCCCCTTTCTCATACAAAGGAGGGAGACCTTCGTGTTTTGACTCTCTAGCTAAAACTTTCATACTATCTATCAACATAATTCTAGAAAGCTCCAAAGTAGCAGCTGTAGAATAAATAACACCATGAAAACCCTTTTGAACTAAAAGTGGAATACGCCCAATGTGGTCAATATGAGCATGGGTTACAAATAGAGCGTCAACGGAAGCAGGGTCATATGAAAAAGGTTTGCGATTTACATCTTCACAAAACTTACCGCCCTGTTCTAAACCACAATCCACTAGCATCTTTTTACCACCACTTTCCAGTAAAAAATTAGCCCCCGTTACCGCACCAACCCCACCATAAAACGAAAGTGTGGAAGAGTTCATAGAAGTTCTCGTGACTTAGGACACATATTAAAAAATATTATAACTCTATATGCAAGCAAGGCACCAAAAAAGTCCATGATAAGATCCGTGGCCGTATCAACAGCATAATTCTGAGCGACTCGTAACCCTTCTAAAAATTCAAACACCTCCCAACCAACTCCTATAATAAATACACTGAAAAGTACTGTGTGTAAGATATTTTTACTACTAAAGCAGACCCACGCATGCATACGCGCAATATAAATAAAAAACCATACACCCATTAAGGCGACAAGGAAGCCTGCGATAAAATGCACAAGCAAGTCAAACCAAGGCAACACCCAATAGAGAAAAAACTTTAGTGCTGTAAAATGTAATGCCCCGACAACAATAGTTGTTAAGAATATTAAAAAAAGAAAAGCAAATCTATTCACATTTAACAGTATACCGTAATTTTAATAAGTTAGAATCTGTCAATAAGCACGGTTCGCACTAAAATAAAAATCAGATACTAAAAAACCCGTAATACGGGATTTTTAGTAAGGGCTACTGATGCATTACTGGCAAAAGCCAGGTGGGTGTCCGCAGTACATATTTTTTAGAAAATCTAATAAATTTTCACGAAAATATGACAATTTGAACCTCGGTTCGTAAGACTCCCTAACGAAGAGACTAAGGAGTAATGCGATACAATAACCCTATTTATAGTATAGGCCTAAGTCTTAAAAAGAGCAAATTTTATTGATACTCTACTCAAGTAACCCATCTATATTTACGTCATATAAAATCTGCTCTTGAACAAGTCGATACCCAACAAGATCCTTGTCAGTAAACCAATGCTTTATCTCTTGCTCTGATTCCTGAACCGAGCCAGATGCATGAATAAGATTTCGTACAGCCCTACTGTCTGTATCAGCCATCTTATACGAATCTAAAACAAAATCTCCACGAATAGTTCCCACATCTGATGTGCGAGGTTCCGTTCCTCCCGTTATTTTTCGAACAATCTCTACAGCATGTACCCCCTGCCAAACCATAAAAATAGCTGGGCCACAAGTAAGATACTTTCTCAATCCGGCCAGTACTCTATTACCAACTTCTATAGGGTCAGTAGACGGGGGTGTTTCTCCTTTTTTTTCATAACTTTCAATAGCCTTCTTCCCAACACTCTCCTTCCAAGAAGGATCGAGAAGATAATGTTTTTCTACCATATCTTCAGACGGAACAATCATCTTTAATCCAACCAGTTTTAAACCTAATCGCTCATAGCGTTGTATAATTTCTCCGATCAAAGATCTTTGGACTCCGTCTGGTTTAATGATAACGAGAGTTCTTTCTTTCTGAAGTATTGTTTCCATAACAAATAATATTTTTAAAAAATCTAAGTTGCACAACTATATCACTGCTCATCGTTTTTCTCAACAATGACAAGTCTCCACTTCCCACGTCATTCTTTTGTTAAAATCTCTGGACCTTCTGAAGTTACTAAAATTGTATGCTCAAAATGGGCGCTTAGTTTACCATCCTCTGTACGAATAGTATAATCATCATCATCTAAGACCACTTCTTTAGTTCCTTCATTCAGCATAGGCTCTAGAGCTATCACTAAGCCGGGAACTATCTTCTCTCCCTCTCCCTTTTTGCCAAAATTTGGAATTTCTGGATTTTCATGAACATGTCGCCCAACCCCATGACCACACAAAACTTCAACAACATTAAATCCCCCTTTATGAGCACACTCTTCAATAGCGCTGCCTATGTCTCCAACATAATTACCTACACGAGCTGCTTTTATACCAGCACTTAAAGATTTTTGTGTTGTTTCCAGAAGATTGTGAATTTTTTTATCTACCTTTCCTACAGGAATAGTTATAGCTGAGTCTGTGATAAGCCCTTTATGTGTTACTCCAAGGTCAAGACCTACAATATCTCCTTCCTGTAGATCAATTGAGTTTTCACTTGGAATACCATGGACGACTTCATCATTTACAGATATGCAAATCGCTGATGGGTAAGCTCGTGAAGCAAACTTTGGATGATACCCTAAAAAAGACGGAATATCCCCAGATTCACGTATTAATTGTTCAGCAAGAGAATTAAGAGCGCTAGTTTTTACCCCAGGATATACTTCGCCCTTTAACACGCGTAACACGCGAGCCAAACGACGCCCTCCCTCTCGCAGAATTTCAATCTCTTTATTGTCTGTAATGATACTCATACTAGCTGAGTCTTTTTAAGAACCTCCTCATGAACCTCTTCAATAGATTTCTCACCATCTATATCATGAACTTTAAAGTCTCCACTTTCTCTAAAATAGTTAATTGAAGGAATAACGTTAGTCTCATACCAATCTAATCGCACAGAAATATCTTTATCATTGTCATCATATCTTCCTCTCTCTTTAAGTCTTTTTATTGCTAACTCTCGTGACACATTAATTAAAACAATGTCTGAAATATTACGTCCATAGAAAGAAAGAGCCCTCTCTAAAATAGGCGCTTCAGGCGCCCTACGTGCTATACCATCAAGTACTAAATGCTCCGTATTTGTCTTAATATTTTTATTAAAAAAATTAGTCCAAATCCATATCGGTAGAAACTCTGGTAGAAGCCCCCCCTCGTCAAGAATATTTTTTACCTTAATAGCAGTATACGATCCACTTTCCATAAAAATACGAAAAAGTTCCCCAGTTGATAGATAGACAGTTTCTCTTCCCGAGTCATTTTTAACCAGATATTCTGTAAGCAGTTTCGCCTGTGTTCCTTTCCCTGCCCCAGATATACCAAATAATATAAATGTACGAGGATTTTCCATATTTACAGTATACCCACACACCAGCCCATTAGACAATGAAGTACCATCTACAACTAATTAAAAAATTAATATTCTCGTATGGAAATTTGAGCATCAATCTTACGCAAAAGGTCCAAAATAACAGAAACTGCAATCAAAAGTGCCGTTCCTCCAATAGCCAGTGAAGTAATTCCTGTTATTCCTTTCATAATGAGAGGTAGAATTGCAATAAAACCTAAAAATGAAGCCCCTACAAGCGTGATACGAGTAAGAATCTTTCCTATATGCTGAGATGTGGTATGTCCTGGACGAACTCCTGGGATAAATGCTCCACTTTTTTGCAAATTGGTCGCAATTGAATCAGGATCAAAAGTAACAGCCGTATAGAAATACGTAAACAAAAATACTAAAATGAAGTAAAAAGATCCATAAATCCATTGGTTATTCAAACCTGACAAAATAAAGTTCGAAATTGCAACGATTACCGTATTATTTATATTAACAAGAAAATTTAAAATCATTTGAGGAAAAAGAAGGATTGAAAGAGCAAAAATTATCGGAATTACTCCAGCTTGGTTAACGCGAAGTGGTAAATACGTGGAAACCCCTCCATACACCTTCATACCTCTCACACGTTTTGCATATGTAATAGGTATTGGACGCTCTGCTTCTGTTACTACAACAACTCCAAAAGTAATCAAAAGAGCTATAACCAAAAAACCTATATAGAGAGGAATTTGAGAAGGATCAAAAGTAAATAGTAATTGACTGATAGTAGTTGGGAGTCCGGCCACAATACCAGAAAAAATAATCAAAGAAACACCATTTCCAATCCCAAACTCTGTTATAAGCTCACCAATCCACATCAAAAGCATCGACCCTGCGGCAATAACTATCACATTTGTTACTAAACCAAAAGTGGTTAAGTCTGGCACAATACCCTGTCGTCCAAGCAAAACCAAAAAACCAAAGGCCTGCATAAGAGAAAGAGGAACTGTTAATAGACGTGAGTAATTTGTAAATCTACGACGTCCAGATTCTCCCTCCTCCTGGTAAAGCGCCTTAAGACGAGGAGAAAGAATAGTTAACAACTGCATAATAATAGATGAGGTAATATAAGGAGCCACACCAAGCATAACAATAGAAAGATTCGCAAGACCTCCACCAGAAAAAATATTCAAAAGACCTAGAAACTGATTGTTTGAGAAAAATTGTTCAAGTTGAAATAAATCAACACCAGGAATAGGGATGGCTGCAAGCATACGAAAAACAACAAGAGCTCCTAGTACAAAAAAAATCCGCTTGCGAAGGGCTTCGTCTGTAAATACAAGTTTTAGTTTTTGAAAAAAAATCTGAATCATATATATTGTATTTAAGAACTAAGAAAGAGAACCTCCGGCCTTTTCTATTTTTAGTTTTGCGCTTTTTGATACTTCGCACCCAGAGAATAGTAGTTTTTTTGAAAGCTCGCCCGTACCAAGTATTTTAACAACACCTTTCTTATTTCCCTTTTTTATACTAATTACTCCTCTACTCTTAAGAGTCTCTGGTGTTACCTTTTCATTAGCGCTAAAAATCTCATCCAGAACAGTAAGGTTTACTACTGCATTAGATATAACCGAATCATTAATAGTCCTAGATCTATTAACTCCATGCCCGCGCAACTTTGGCAATTTCTTTATAATGTCACGAATGGCTGGACGAATACTATGTCCCGCGCGAGCCTTCTGTCCTTTTGTTCCGCGACCAGATGTCTTACCGCGCTTGCCTCCTCGCCCAATTCGCTTGGCCGACTGATTTTTTGTTTTTGGTTGTAAATCGTGAAGTTGCATAATATTTATTTTATATATGAAGCTTTTCTAATGCTTTTATCGTTGCTCGAGCATTATTGAGTTGATTTTTACTACGAGATAAAATTTTTCCTGTTACATCTTTAATACCCGCAAACTCCAGAACGACCCGAACAGCACTTCCAGCTGCAATCCCTCTCCCTTTCGCAGGAATTAAAATAATATTAGAAGAACAATATTTTGCCTCTGTGTTGTGAGGAATACACTTATCTTCAGTAAGACGAATACGCACCATGTTTTTCTTAGCACTACGCATTGCTTTTTCTATAGCAAGAGCAGTATCAGACGCTTTACCTGTCCCAACCCCAACCCTACCCTTACGATCTCCGGCAACTAACGCAACACTAAAACTAAAACGCCTCCCCCCTGCAACCACTCGAGTCACACGACGAATACTAACTATTTTACTATCAAATTCAGGGCGACGATCCTCTCTTTTTGTGGATCTACGACGTCTCCCCTGGGGCATACGATTTCGTGTCATGCTTTTTTTTGCACCAACACTAGAAACTTTTGATTCTGACGTAGTATTTTGTCCTCCACTCTGAGTAGGACTTGCCTGCGATTCCTGTTTTATTTTTTTATCTTCTGTTGTATTCATAATTTTTATAACCTTCTTGAATTCTATTGAATCATATTAAAAAGATATTCCACTCTCACGAACACCTTCTGCGAAAGATTTAATAGCCCCTGTGTATAAAAAACCACCTCGATCAAAAACCACTTTAGTGATTTTTTTACTCTTCGCCTCTTCCGCTATACGTTTACCAGCATCAAACGCTCTTTCCCTTGGCGATTTTTTTGTAGAAATATCTGTCCGCACACTTACCATAGTTGATCCAGATTCATCATTAATAAGCTGCCCATAAAGAGCTTTGTTTGAACGGTACACAGCAAGGCGGGGACGATTTTCAGTACCAAAAATTTTTGAACGAACACGTTTGTGTCGTCTATCACGTTTTTCTTTTTTGATATTTCCTTCTTTCATACTTCTTTTATATTAAGCTACAGCTCGCTTGCCCTGCTTACGACGCACCACTTCATCTATATAACGAATACCTTTCCCTTTATATGGCTCTGGTTTACGCACAGCTCGAACTTTAGCCGCAAACTCACCCACTTCCTCTTTATCACTACCCGTAATCGTAATTTCATTTTTTTCTACTGAAACAGTAAGACTTTCTGAGATCGGTATCATAACTTGGTGCGAATATCCGACCGACAAAACAATATTTACTCCAGAAACTTCAACACGATACCCTACCCCCTCAACTACCAACTTTTTTATAAAAGGCTCATTTACTCCACTTATCATATTCCTGATATGAGACGCGTATGTACCCCACAGAGAGCGAGAAATTTTGGTACTACGCTTTGGTGTAACAAAAACCTCTTTGTCTTTAACATTGATTTCAACGTCAGCACCACGAAACATTCGTGAAAGCTCCCCCTGTGGACCCTTTACAAAGATCTCACTTTCTGAGACTTTCACTTCCGTTTTTTCAGGTATTACTATTGATTGTTTTCCTATTCTGCTCATGATTTTTACCAAATTTTAAACAAAGCTTCTCCTCCCACATGCTCTTTCTTTGCCTCATCTCCAGTAAGTATTCCTTTTGGTGTTGAAATAAAGAGAGATCCTTTGCCAAAACGAACTGGGCGAATATTAGAAAGCGCCACATATACACGTCGACCAGGTTTTGACACCCGCGCAATACCTCGAATACAAGAAGCTCCGTCTTCTTCATAACGAAGATCTATCTCGAGAAATTTACGAGTCTTTTTCCCTCTTTTTGACACAATACCCACATATCCTTTCTCTTCAAGTTTTTCCGCCACAGCATGTTTTAGTTTGGAATATGGAATAGAAACATTCTCCTTCTTCACCATAGAAGCATTCTTAATTTGAATTATGAAATCTGAGATAGGATCATTTACCATGATGATTTTTTTATACCAGGGATTTTTCCTTCATTTGCAAGCTCTCGAAACTTAATACGAGAAAGGCCGAAAGCGCGCATATATCCATGTGCACGACCAGTAATACTACATCTATTTTTAATTCTAACTGGAGAAGAGTTACGGGGAAGTTTCTGCAACCCCTCCCAATCTCCTTCCGCCTTCAAAAGAGTCCGCTTTTCTGCGTACTTTTCTGCAAGACGTTCGCGCTTTTGATTACGAGCTATAACTGATTTTTTTGCCATTATAAATAAGAATATGAAAAGATTTCTCTCTTCATTTAATTAATGAATCTGCCAATATCGCACCCTTTTTCTTCTAACCCCTCCAAAAACAGGAACAGAAGAAGAAGGGTGGATTAGACAAATATTACTCCTATGAGGTACAAAAAACCGCTCAATGAGCTTATTGCAAGAATACCAGATACACACTTAAAGTCAAATGAAAAAACTCACGGTATTCAATTAGATATTATTGATTTCGCGAGTTTTTTCATTTGATTTTTATTTCTCAGTCTTCTCTACTTCTTTAAGAGGTAAACCTATATGACGAAGTAATGCCTCTGTTTCTTTCTTGCTTTTTGCTGTTGTAACAATAGTAATAGCAAAACCAAAAACATCCTTGAGATCTTCGTCTGAAGTTTCAGGAAAAATAGTATGCTCTCGAATTCCAATCGTGTAATTCCCCATTTCGTCAATTGACGTAATCGGCAATCCTCGGAAATCACGTGTACGTGGTAAAGCTACATCTATGAGCCTACTGAGAAAATCAAACATTCTCTTTCCCCTCATAGTAACCTGATACCCTACAACATCCCCTTCGCGCAGTTTAAATGCAGCGATAGATTGTTTAGCTTTCCGAGCAGAAGGCTTCTGCCCCGTAATTTTCGATAATCTGTCTTGAATAAGTTCAAGCTTCTTCTTGTCTGTAATTTTACCAGTGCCTGTTGATACCACTACCTTTACAATTTGTGGTGACTGCATTGTATTGATATAGGAAAAAACATTCTTAAATGTTTTAAATATCGTACTTTGTTTTTCTTTTATTCCTGACATAAATATAAAATTATCCTATCACTGAACCGCTTTTGCGCGCCACTCTGACTTTTTTATCACCCTCTACTTTATATCCTACTCGAGTTGGTTTGTTTGTTTTTGGATCAATAAATGCAACATTGGATATATGAACTGGTAAAGATTTGTCTACTATTTGTCCATGCTGGTTCTGACGAGTGGGTCGCTGATGTCTTTTTTTCACATTAATTCCATCAATCAAGACTTTACTCGCAGAAGGAAAAGCGCGCAATACCTTGCCCGTTCTCCCTTTATCTTTTCCCGAAATTATAATAACAGTATCTCCTTTTTTAATTTTCATATTAGTTTTTTAGCAGACATTAAACTCCCTATTTTCTATACTATTTCTGGGGCTAATGATGAAATCTTCTGATAACCAAGCTCTGAGAGTTCTCGAGGAATTGGCCCGAAGATACGCCCAGCTTTCGGGTCTTTTTTACCTTTCTCAATTATAACAACAGCATTTTCATCAAATCTTATATAAGAACCATCTGTACGCCGAAAAGGTTGCTTCTGACGAACCACAACCGCATGAAGAACATCTTTCTTTTTAACTTGTTTCCGCGGTTCAGCTGATTGAACAGATAAGACAACTAAATCTCCTATGCGCGCATACCGCTTCTTTGATCCACCAAGAACCTTGAAAACACGTGCCATCTTTGCACCTGAGTTGTCGGTCACTCGTACTATTGTCTGTGGTTGAATCATAATTAAGAAATAACTTTAAACGTTTTGTCTTTTGAAAGCGGACGAGTTTCCTCTATACTAATTTTCTCACCTATTTGTTTGGTATTACCAACATCATGAGCTTTATAACGTTTTACTTTTTTTATATACTTGCCGTACTTAATGTGCTTAACATAAGAGACCACAGCTATTACAACGGTATCTTTCATTTTATCTGATACTACCACTCCAGAAAACACCCTTTTATGTGGAGTTGTTTTTCCTTTTTGTGCTGTTGATAAGTTCTTTCCCATATTAAAAATTAGATCTTTGATTTTAAATGCCGTTTATTAAGCTCTGTCAAATTACGAGCAATTTGTCTGCGAACATACCGCCCCTCATGAGTATTTCGAGTCTTGCTCCCTGCGACACTAAAACGAAAATTCCTAAGCTCTGTACGCTTTTCTTCAATTTCCTGAATAATATCCTTTTCGTTTTTTTTCTCAATACTCGTCATAGTAAATCGTAATAATAGTGATATTTCTCTATTAGTCAATCGTTTCTAATTACCTCTTGCAATAACCTTGGTTGCCAAGGGAAGTTTTGCCCCTGCTTTTCTAAGAGCTTCCCGCGCCATAGCGTCATCTACACCATCTATTTCAAACATAATACGACCAGGCAACACCTCTGCTTCATAACCAGCTAAATCACCTTTACCTTTACCCATCCCAACCTCAGCTGCTTTTTGCGTATACGGTCGATCTGGAAAAATTCGAATCCACACCTTACCAGATCGCCCCATCGCTCGTGATATCACACGTCGAGCCGCTTCAATCTGATTAGAACGCACTCGTGAATAAGAAAGAGCCTTCAATCCATGAGAACCAAAAGAAATATCTACTCCGCGCGTTGCCACAGTTTTCTTTAACGGGTTCCTGCGTTTTTTTTGCCACTTACGGTGTTTTACTTTTTTAGGAAATAACATAATCAGATTTTACTAAAAATTATCTTGTTCGTTGTTTCTCAGAAAAAACATCTCCTTTATAAATCCAAACCTTAATTCCAATTACTCCATATGGAAGATGGGCTGGAACACGCGCAAAATCAATATCAGAACGTAATGTCTGTAAAGGAACCCTTCCTTTCTTTACTTCTTCCCGCCGACTCATTTCTGCACCACCAAGACGTCCACTAACAGCAATTCTGACCCCCTTTACGTCCCTATTGGCCATAACCTTATCCGCAGTCTGTTTTAAAACTCTGCGAAACGGCATTCTTTTCTCAAGGCCTTCTGAAATCATTGACCCTACAATAGCAGCATTTGATTCTGGTGAGCGTACCTCCTCAACATCAAGTTTAAGTTCGGGGTTATCAGGTAATGAAAGTTTATTAATCTTGCGATCAAGTTCAACTTTCAATTTTGCTGCCCCTTCTCCAGATCTTCCTATTACCATACCAGGACGAGATGTTTTTATAATGACCCTAAGTCTTTTATCATTACGTTCTATATCTATATCGCTAACATACATCCCACGTAAACGTTTTTCAAGAAACTCGCGAATAACCGTGTCACATTTCAAAAAATCTCTAAACTGTTTTTGGTCACGGGCAAACCAGCGAGATTTCCAATCTCGCAATATACCAATTCTCTGTATGTAAGGATGTGCAATATGTGTCATAAAAGAGTCTCTGATTATTCTTTATTTGTTACGGTCTCTTTAAGTTTCTCCTGTACACTTCCATTCTTTTCTTCAGAAGAACCCAACTCTATTGAAACTCTACTGGTTCTCTTTTTAATCAAGTTTGAAGAACCACGTGCCCTATACTCTATTCTTTTAAAAGTTAGCCCCTTATCAACACTAATTTTTTTAACAATCAACGATTCTTTGTCTTTATTATGAGATTGTTTTGCGTTAGATACTGCAGATTCCAACAACTTCCTCATCGGCAAAGCCGCTCGTTTTGGAAGAAACGAAAGCGTAGTCAAAGCATTTGATACATTCTTACCTCGTATAAGGTTAGCTACTAAACGAACCTTGCGAGGTGATTGACGGTAATTTTTTAAAGATGCATGCATAATTAAAATATCTATTTACTATTCTGCTGCGGTTTTAGCTGCTTTTGCGGCTGCAATTTCAGTTTCCTTTTTCTTCTGCTCAAGATCTTTCTGCATTCTACCTCCATGTCGAATGAATTTCTTCGTAGGAGAAAACTCTCCAAAACGATGCCCCACCATCTCCTCAGAAACAAAAACTTCCACATGTTCCTTTCCATTATGGACTCCAAATGTAAAACCGACCATTTCTGGACTTATTTGACTACCTCGAGCCCACATCTTAATAGTCCCTGCTTCAGCAGGCTTTTTGCCCTCAATTTTCTTGAGAAGCTTATGATAGACGTATGGTCCTTTTTTAAGTGATCGTGCCATATACAAAAACAAAAGCCCGTTTGAGCTTGGTGACTAATAGTACGCAAAATAAGCACTAAAGTCAAACCTTACTATCTTTTCTTACCTACTCTACGCCGTTGAAGAATAAGAGCATTTGAATATTTCTTCTTCCTTCGGGTTTTCTGCCCTTTACCAGTCGGCTTACCCCACTTGGATACAGCCCTCCGTCTGCCACGCCCAGCCTTACCCTCTCCACCACCATACGGATGATCTACTGGATTCATCGCAGAACCACGTACAGTCGGACGTTTTCCAAGCCAACGCGATCGTCCCGCCTTTCCAATAACTTGCAATCTATGCTCGCCATTTGAAACCTCCCCAATGGAAGCCCAAGCTGTGTCTAACACCTTACGTACCTCTTTTGACGGCATTTTTAAATGAGTATAACCAGAGTCCTGCGCAACTATCTCTACATAATTCCCTGCTGAACGTGCTATCTTTGCACCACTACCAGGTTTAAGCTCTACATTATAAATAAATGTCCCAACAGGAATACGAGAGAGCGGCATACGATTACCAGGTTCTCGAGGAGCCTCTTTAGAAGTTATAACAGTACTTCCAACCGCCACACTTTGCGGTAAAAGCACATATCGTCGTTCGCCATCTTTATAACAAATCAAACCAATAAAACCTGAACGATAAGGATCATACTCTACAGTCTCTACCTTTGCGGAAATATCTTCTTTATTATATTTGAAATCAACTAGACGATATCTACGTTTATGCCCTCCGCCGTGATGTCGTGTCGTAATACGACCTGCGCTATTACGTCCAGATCCACGTCTTCCACCTTTTACAAGAGATTTGTGAGGGGTGTCAGCAGAAAGAACCTCTTTATATAGAGGATTGCTCATATGTCGACGACTTGGTGTTGTTGGTTTATATTTTTTCATAAAATTTCTTAAACAATCTCAATTGTATCTCCCTTCTTGAGGTAGACATAAGCTTTTTTCCCTCCAGATTTCGTTCCAAACACTCCGCGCTTCTGTAAGCGTATTTTCTTCGGTGGAATTTGTACAATATTTATCTTAACTGGCTTTACTTTATACAAATCTTCTATTACACGAGCTATGTCGTATTTAGTAGCTTTCACATCTACTTCAAAAACATAAACTCCTTTTTCTGAAAGGATAGTGGCTTTCTCCGTAATACGCGGGGAACGTAACACGCCAGAATAATCTTTCTGCAAAAATACAATCGGTGAAGAGGGTGAAGAATCAACTTTCTTCTTTTTTTCTTTGGTAGTCTTTTCCACTAACACCTCTTCTTTTTTTCTTATTTTCTTATTAAATAAAGCCATATTGTTTATATTTTATGATTTTTTGGTTGTGGACTTAGCTGAAACCTTCTTTTTGACTGTCTTCACATCTTCTTTTTTTATTATCTTCTTAGTTGGATTCTTTTGTTGTTTCGGCGTACAAACAAATCCTTTTACATCTCTTTTATCAAACTTTTTTGAACCAGACTGAGCTCCTCTCTTTTTTTGTAAGATAGCGATAGACTCAGACGGCTGTGAAATTATCAAATATTTATATGTTAAAGCACTAAGAACGCTAAGATTAAGAACTCCATCAAGAGAGATGTTCCCCATGTTACGAAAACTCTTTTTTGTTACTTCATCTGTCTTAGGCAAAGTAAAGATGGCAGCATTTTTTTTCTTACCAGCTAAACCTTCAAAGCCAGATATTGTGCTTAAAGATGTAAGTACTTTTTTTGCATCACGAGTCTTAACCTCATTTATAGTTAAAGAGTCTAGAAACAATACTTCATTGTCCTTTAGCTTTTGAGAGAGAACAGAAAATAAAGCCTTGGTACGCATTTTAGTATTAACTTTTTTACTGTAGTCTTTCTCGTTGCGAGGACCATGAGTTACACCTCCACCGCGCCAAATAGGAGATCGTCTAGAGCCATGCCTAGCACGTCCTGTTCCTTTTTGCTTCCAAGGCTTTCTACCACCTCCTCTTTGTTCCCCACGATCATGAGTATGGGCTATCGGGGTACGAGCATTTGATTGCATTGAAACAACAACCTGATGCACAAGGTCTGCATTCCAAGAAGCCCCAAACACCTCTCCAGGAAGCTCAATGTTCCCGTTTTCTTTCCCCTCCTGACTGTATATTTTTGCTTTCATATATTTATAACCTCAATAAAACACTTACTTCACTTTTGGAGACATCTCCTGCATTCCTCGAATTTCAACCACAGTTCCTCGATGTCCTGGGACTGAACCACGAACAAGTAGCTTGTTATTTGCCACATCAACACGCAAAACTTTTACATTACGCAAAGTTACCCGATCACTGCCCATTCGACCAGCCATTCGAACGCCCTTCAGTACACGTTGTGGTCCTGTGGCTCCTATCGAGCCTGGTTCACGTTCAGAATGCTTCTGTCCATGACTTCTAGGTCCTCCAGAAAACCCATGCCGTTTTACTACACCTTGGAAACCTTTTCCCTTTGAAACAGCCACTAAGGTCACTTCATCTCCTGGAACAAAAACTGACACATCAAGTTTTGAACCAACTGAAACTCCCTCAACTTCACCACCATTTTTATTTGAAAATTCACGAAAGCCTGCAAATAAAGCATCAAGGGCTTTTGTGTGGCCACGCTGTGGTTTATTTATATTTTTTTCTTTTTTTATTCCAAAGCCCACCTGCACAGCCGAATAACCATCTACTGAAGGAGTTTTCATTTGTGTGACCACAACTGGGCCCGCCGAAAGGATGGTTGCGGGATGCACTGTACCGTCTTCATCAAAGACTTGGGTCATGTGTTCTTTTTTTGCAATAAGAAATTTCATATTATACGTAATCGCATGCGAACATGCGTGAATATAGCGTACTCTAACACTCTACTAGGCTCACCTTTCAGTGAAAAGCAGACCATTTTACATTTGCAATCAGTTTATTTTTTTTAAATAGTCAATTGCAACTTCTTAAACCATCTTCACATCTATATTCACTCCTGAGGGGAGTGATAGATTTGTGAGCGATTCAATAACTTTTTGATTCGGATTCAAGATATCTATTACACGCTTATGCACTCGCATTTCAAATTGTTCTCGCGCATCTTTGAATACGAATGACGCCCTGTTAACGGTGTGCTTTTTAATCTCTGTTGGAAGAGGAATTGGACCCACAATTGTCGCATCAAGCCTAGTGACAGTGTCAATTATCTGTTTTACAGATGCATCCAAAAGCTTATGCTCATAAGCCCTAACTCTAATGCGCAGTTTCTCAGCAGAAACTTCCTTCCCTTTTTTCGAAATCGCTTTTGTTGTTGTAGATGTACTTTTTTTAACCATTCCAGTGTATGTTTGCGATAGTCAGAAGAATGTATTTAAACAACACCCTCTTTCTATCTTTAGTAGCTTTTTACTATTTTCAAGTAGCTAAGTTTAAGCGACTATTTTTGTTACAACTCCCGCTCCAACTGTCCTACCACCTTCTCGAACAGCAAATCGCTGTTGATCCTCTAGCGCGATAGGTCCTACAAGCTTTACCTTAAAGGTGACGGTGTCACCAGGCATTACCATTTCAGTCCCTTCAGCCAAAGTAACCTCCCCAGTGACATCAGTTGTTCGAATGTAAAACTGCGGCTTGTATCCTGTGAAGAAAGGAGTATGACGTCCACCTTCATCTTTGCCCAGAACATATACCTCGGCTTCAAACTCAGTATGGGGTGTAACTGACCCTGTCTTTGCCAAAACCTGTCCTCGATGAACATCTTCTTTCTTTGTTCCACGAAGAAGCACTCCAGCATTATCTCCTGCCATTGCAGCATCAAGTTGTTTGTTGAACATTTCAACTCCCGTAACGGTAGTTTTTGTAGTGTCTTGTATACCAACAATCTCCACCTCCTCACCTACCTTCACCTCTCCACGCTCAACTCGTCCAGTTACAACAGTCCCACGTCCTTCAATTGAGAAGATGTCCTCAATAGGCATAAGGAATGGTTTATCAATTTCACGTTTTGGTTGAGGAATATATTCATCCATAGTATCAACTAATTCAAGAATTTTCTTACTCCACTCACCATCAGAGGAGCTCTCCTCAAGAGCCTTGAGGGCGGAACCTCGTATAACAGGAGCATCCTTGCCATCAAAACCATGCTTATCCAAAAGCTCACGTATTTCCTCCTCAACAAGATCAACTAGATCATTATCATCGACTGCGTCAACTTTGTTAATAAATACAAGAATTTTGGGAACGCCAACCTGTTTTGCTAACAAAACATGTTCGCGAGTCTGAGGCATCATTCCGTCAGAAGCAGCTACTACTAGAACAGCACCGTCCATTTGAGCTGCTCCAGTAATCATGTTTTTAATGTAGTCAGCATGTCCAGGGGCGTCAATATGAGCATAGTGACGTTTTGGAGTCTCGTATTCAGAGTGAGACAGCGCAATAGTAATACCACGCGCTTTTTCTTCTGGTGCGCTATCAATTTGTGCAACATCCTTTTCAGATGCGCTATATCCATCTCCTTTCGCATGAAGTACATGCAAAATAGCCGCCGTCAAAGTAGTTTTACCGTGGTCAACGTGTCCAATTGTGCCCACATTAACGTGCGCTTTGGACCGATCAAATTTATCAGCCATAATTAATGCAATACTTGGATTACCCTGGAAAATTGAAGGCGCGAGAACTATTTCCTCAATTCTCAAAGCTAAGAGCCAAATTAAAAACCTTTATAAATACATCGCCTTTCTTTTCATTTTTTAAAAAGACTCGTGCGTGCAATAAAAAACACGCGCTAAGCGATGACCATCATCCTACACGTTCAAACAACAATAGTCAAGATTTAAAAATAAAAACTTTTATATATGGATTAGAAGGCCCAATGAGTATTGAGCCGCTTATTTTCTAGATTCCACTATCTCCAACGCAACATTCTGCGGAACTACTTCATAGTGATCAAATTCCATAGTTGCTGTGCCACGACCTTCTGTCATCGAACGCAAGATGGTGGTATATCCAAACATCTCAGATAGTGGCACTTTAGCGTGAATCGCCTTGTTCATACCTCTATCTTCCATACTTTCAATCTGCCCTCGTTTAGATGAAAGATTCCCATTTATATCACCCATAAATTGCTCTGGTACTACTACCTCAACTTTCATAATAGGTTCAAGCAAAACAGGTTTGGCTCGTTTTGCCGCGTCTTGGAAAGCTTGTGAACCGGCTATCTTGAAAGCAATCTCCGAGGAATCCACGTCATGATACGAACCGTCATACAATTCACACGAGATATCTGTTAATTTATAACCAGCAACAATACCGCGCTCCATTGCTTCTTTAATTCCTTTTTCTACTGCTGGAATAAATTCTGCTGGAATAACACCGCCTTTAATACTGTTGACGAACTCAAACCCATCAGAACGTTTTGTGTTTTTAGGCAATTTCGCCAATTTTTCTTCTGAAAGTTCTGCTAGTGGCTTAATTCTGATTTTGACATGTCCATACTGACCACGGCCACCAGATTGTTTTATATATTTACACTCTGCCTCAGCTTCAGATTGGATGGTTTCTTTATAGGAAACTTGTGGTTTACCAACATTCGCCTCAACATCAAATTCTCGTTTCATGCGATCTACAATAATATCCAAATGGAGTTCTCCCATACCAGAAATAATAGTTTCGAGGGTGTCTTCGTCTGTTGAAACACGAAAAGTCGGATCTTCATCCATAAGTTTATGCAAGGCACTGCCCATCTTTTCTTGATCTGCTTTAGTTTTTGGATCAATACGTAGATTAACAACAGGATCAGGAAAATCTATAGACTCAAGTACAATGGGATGCGCTTCGTCACAAAGCGTGTCCGCTGTTTTTGTATCATTAAGACCAACAGCCGCTGCAATTTCACCAGCGTACACCTTTTTAACTTCTTCACGATTATTAGCATGCATACGTACAATACGCCCCACACGTTCTTTATTACCAGTACGTGTATTCAACACATACGAACCTGCTTCAAGCGCTCCGGAGTAAACTCGGAAATATGTCAACTGTCCTACATAGGGGTCAGTAGCTATTTTAAAAGCAAGAGCTGCAAAAGGCTCTGAGTCAGACGATGGACGACTTTCTTCTTCTCCCGTCTTTGGATTAGTTCCTTTAATAGCCGGGACATCTGTAGGAGCAGGAAGATAGTCAACTACAGCATCGAGCACCAACTGTACGCCTTTATTTTTCAAAGCCGAACCAGTAAAAACTGGCACGAGCTGATTATCAATAACTGCTGAACGTAATATTCGCTTAAGTTCAGAAAGCTCAGGTTCTTTCCCCTCAAGGTAAGCGTTCATAGCGGACTCATCATTCTCAACAATTTTCTCAATAAGCTCTCCACGAAGTTTTTCAGCCTCAGGCTTAAGATCTGCAGGCACATCTTCGGTACGTACCTTTTCTCCCCGCTCCCCATCAAAATAATGTGCTTTCATAGAAAGTAAATCAATAACTCCTTCAAGTTTCTCTTCTTCCCCTATAGGAATTTGCATCTTTACCGCATTTTTTGTTAAACGTTGTAAAATAGTCTGAAAAGATCTATCAAAAGAAGCTCCCGTTCTATCAATTTTATTAATAAAACAAATACGGGGTACGTTATATTTATCTGCTTGTCTCCATACAGTCTCAGACTGTGGTTCTACACCAGCAACACCATCAAAAACAACGACTCCTCCATCTAAAACTCGCATGGAGCGTTCTACTTCCACTGTAAAATCCACATGTCCAGGTGTATCAATAATATTAAAACGATATTTTTTGTCCTCACTTAAACGATCATCTTCATAAGAAGGAGTCCAAAAAGCTGTAGTTGCAGCAGAAGTAATAGTAATACCTCTTTCTCGCTCTTGCTCCATCCAATCCATAACAGCTTCTCCCTCATGCACTTCGCCAATTTTATGTGAAATCCCTGTATAGAAAAGAACACGCTCAGTGGTAGTGGTTTTACCAGCGTCAATATGCGCAATAATCCCTATATTTCGAATTCTCTCCAATGGGTAATCTCGATCCATAATTTATATTTATCAAATAGTTAAAATAAAAATGCGACAAACGTCACATTGTCAGAACAAACAAAATAAAGAATACATCACCAGTCACTATCTGGCAAGTTATTCAAATTATTTTAGAGAACCTTAGTAAAAGGAGAATTATGCTACTATTCAACACTCTTTAAAGAGAGTTGAATTTACCAAGCAAAGTGCGCAAACGCCTTGTTGGCCTCTGCCATTTTTATAGTGTTTTCTTTCTTCTTCATTGCCTCTCCTTCTTCATTGCTTGCCGCAATAAGCTCGTCTGCTAAACGCTCATGCATTGGAGACCCTTTTTTTGACCCTGCTGCTATTAAAATCCATCGCATAGCAAGAGCCTGCTTTCGTTCTGGGCGAACTTCACGCGGTACCTGATAATTGGCCCCTCCCACACGCCTGGAACGAACCTCCATGGACGGGCTCACATTCCGTATAGCCGTCTCAAAAATTTCAAGAGGGTTATCCGTTTTTGTCTTCTTTTTTATATTCTCAAAAGCCCCATAGACAACCTTACGAGCTGTGTTTTTCTTACCATCTTTCATTACATAATTAATGAACTGAGCAAGACGTACTGAGTTATATATTCCCTCAGGCTTGACTATGTTTCGTTTTTTTATAGGTCTTCGCATATTAATTATTTCTTATGAAAAAATTTATATTTTTAGGAATCTCCTTTTGTTAGCTTAGAACCATAACGACTTCGGCTCTGCTTACGCGCCTCAACTCCTCCAGCATCAAGCTTACCTCGAACTACTGTGTAGCGTACATTAATATCTTTTACACGCCCTCCACGCACCAGAACAACAGAGTGTTCCTGCAGATTGTGCCCCTCCCCAGGAATATAAGCTGTTATTTCCATTCCATTAGTAAGCCGAACGCGCGCAATCTTACGAATAGCAGAGTTTGGCTTACGAGGAGTCTTAGTGGTTACCTTAACGCACACACCACGCTTAAAAGGAGATGGATAAAATGTGGGACGATTTTTCAATGTATTAAAACCACGACCCATTGCTGGTGTCTTGGGCTTTCTGGTTACATTTTTTCTTTTCTTTTTTATTAGTTGATTGATTGTTACCATAAACAAAAACTGTGACTTCCCACAGCGCCATTACTGTACTATCTGATGAGAAAAATTGCAATAAGCAAAATATTCTTCCACCTTAGACTACATAATAATATTAGACAGAATTGAAAGAAACTAAAGCTGACCTAAATGAGAACCTGTGATCAACGTAAAAACAATGGAAACAAACAGAATAAAAGGTTGCCATAATATGTATATGAACAAGAAAATAAACAGGAACGTTGCTAAAAAGCCATAACTCTCTATTTTTTCCTGCAATCGTTTATAAAAAACCCAAGCTTTGTGCGGTAATAATGGAATAAGTACCTTTGACCCATCGAGCGGAGGAATTGGTATTAAGTTAAAAAATGCAAGTAAGATATTTATAAAAACTATTATAGACATAATCTCTATTACAGAAGAAGATAGAAATATTCCACTAAAACGAATAAACAACCCGAAAGCTAAAGCGATAAAAAGATTGGAAACTGGTCCAGCAAGGGCAACCATTGCCTCTCCCCACTTCTGGTTCCTTAAATTATAGGGATTATAGGGGACTGGCTTTGCCCATCCAAATATAAGACCTCCTGGAGTAAGCGCAAGAATCGCTGGAATTAATATAGATCCAATAGGATCTATATGAGAAATAGGATTTAGAGTAAGTCTGCCTGCTAATTTTGCTGTAGGGTCGCCAAAAAACAGAGCCATGTATCCATGAGAAAGTTCATGAAGAATGACAGAAAAGATTAAGATGGCTACAATAATTGTAGTAATGACAGGATCCATAAAATTATATTTTGGTTGCTAGTTTTATAATACAATGCTACCATAGCGCGAACATATGACGAAAGTTTGTAAAATCACAGGAAAATCTACTAAGATGGCGGGCGGTTATTCAAACCGTACGCGTGCTACTCAGTTCAACCCCACAGGAAAGGTTCGTCGTAAAGCCAATATTCAAAAACGAAGAATTTTTGTGCCAGAGATAAAAAAAACTGTGACAGTACAAATTTCTACTAAGGGATTAAAAACACTCAATAAAAACGGAGCGTACAAAACTCTCAAGAAAGCGGGTCTTATTTAAAAAATAAGCAATGGTGGATTATATAAAACTCTATTCTTTTAAAAGAATAGAGTTTTATATTTAGACAGTTTTATAAAAAATAGCCCTTACTACCTACACAGTTACCAAAAAAAATAATAATGAAAACTAGCTGTTATAATTTTTCGTTAAAAAGTTAAAGAATAATAGGACATTGCCACTCTAAATCTGAGTCGGAAACATTCTTCATACTGTTTGCCCATATTTTTTAAAAAAAATTCTTAGATAATTCTTATTCAGAATATAACTCACAAAGATCTAAGCACAAACCATTACTTTTTATACAAAACTGCCTCTCCGTCAGAAGTAAATATTATTGTTCCCTCTTTCGCTGTATTCAAAACTGATGCATCAAATTGCGCCAGACGAGCTAATGTCTCCTTATGTGGATGCCCATATCTATTGTTTTTACCTGCAGAAATCACCACGTAATTAGGAGAGACAGATTTAATAAAAGATATTGCTGAAGAGGTTTTTGAACCATGATGGCCTGCTTTTAATACGTTACTCCTAAGATGTTTCCCATATTTTGAAACAAGATTTCTTTCAATTTTTTGTGGAGCGTCACCAGTAAGCATGAACTCCGTGCCTCCATAAACCAGACGAATAACAACAGAGGCATCATTTGAATCAGCGAACGGAACTATACGAAATGGAGAAAGAATTTCAGCATATACTCCTCCCCCAAACCGAATAACCATTCCCCTTCGCGCTAAAATTTTTTGGATACTTTCTTTTTGCGAAAGTAAATTCAACTCTTTAAATACACCTGTAACATTCTTGGCACCTGAACGCAATAATAAATTAACTTTATAATGTCTCAATACATCTGGAAGTCCCCCTATATGATCCTTGTCTGGATGCGTGGCTACCAACACGTCAATAGAGCGATCATACAAAGGCATTACTTTTCCAAGCTCTCTCAAAACAACAGGGCCAGAACCGCTGTCAACAAGCATCTGATTTCCATTAGGTGCCTCTATATAAACAGCATCACCCTGACCTACATCTAAAAATGCCACTGTTAGTAATCTTTTTTCATTATTCAGAAGTACCGTCCAAATAACTATTGCTGTTAGAAAAAGAAAAAAAAGAACCCCAAGCTTCATTTTTTCTTTATTACCAAACATAGAAAAAGTATACCCTCACATCAATTACGACACTACAAACAAAGAAATGACCTAAAGATTGTGAATCATAATTTCTTATGATATATTTCAAAATAGAGTTGATAAAGATTTTTGTTTGTTATTTGGAGAGGAGTTATTTCATGAGTAAACAAACCACCCAAGGAATGACTGGGCAACGAACGAAGGGTGAAGTAGAAAGAACTGAAACAATCTCCCTCCTTAAAGATCTCGCTATCAAGGCCACAGCCGCCGATACACTTGAACAATTTAGACGAATAGGAATGGCTGCCTTAAGAGCATTTGTGCGTGCGACAAATTAAACTGTGGTACAAAAAAAATAAAACGCGACACCACACAGGTAGTCGCGTTTTTAAAAACAACCATGAATAAGCTGACGTATACGTCCACCGTACCCGAGCGAATATACACCATTGTCTTCTTCGTCTACTTGTCTAAATTTTGCACAACGCTCTGTTTTTGTGGCATCATTTAAATTTTTTGGTGCTGAAATAGAATGTCCGTTTAAATATACGAGAGCTAGAATAACAACAGCCATAACAACAACCAATGAAAGAATAATACGCATCATATCTCCACATGGTATCATGTAAAATGAAGCTGAGTAGCCTCTTTTTTAGCAAAAAACTGCTTAGTATGAAAATCAATATGGAGTATAAAGAAAAAAAATTTAACTTGCAGGAACTAAAAGATATTTCTTCAAAGCAAGTAGAGATCCACTTGGGGCTATATGGTGGCTATGTTAAACACGTTAATTTGCTCCGCGAGCAGTTGCATGAGATGAAAGATTCCGGTCCCGGAAAATTCGCATACGCAGAAACAGAAACACGCCGACGGCTTGGATTTGAGTTCAACGGAATGCGTATGCATGAATACTATTTTGAACAGTGGGAAAAGAAAGCCCAAAAAATAGAAGAGATTTCCTCTTTAGCAAATGCTTTTTCAGAAAAATATGGAAGTCTTGAGGCGGGAATAGAACATTTTAAAATGGTCGGGGGTGGTACACGAGGTATTGGGTGGGCTATTCTTTATTTTGATCCGCGGGGCAAGACTCTACATACCTCTTGGGTTGGAGACCATGAGCTAGGACAGCTTGCAGGGCTTCCTATTATTCTTGCTATGGATATGTGGGAACACGCATACATGATGGACTACACGCCTGCAGAGAAAAGACAATATATTGAAGCATTCTTCAAGAATTTAAACTGGGGAGTTATAGAAAAACGCTTTGAAAACGCAAAGTAAATTACCTAACAAGACAAAACGATTCTATTTACCTATAAACACCAATCAAAATCAATCTCGGTTCTCTCAATTTAAAAAAATTATTTAGTTATATTTTTATGTAACCAAAATAAAATTACTCCATACAAGACATATGTAGACACCGTCGCAAAAAGAGAAAAGTGTTCAATAGTAACTGAAGCAAACGGCAAACGAGCAAAAATATCAACTACAAATAACTGATAAGAAAGTAAAACCGTTGTAACAAATGAAAAAGGAAGTGCAAAAAATGTATTCACAAAACCAGCTACTCCAGTAAAAAAGCCCAGGAGCATAGTGATGGGAATAACTGGTAAGACGAGAAGGTTGACTGGAAATGCGACAATGCTCAACGCACCCATTTTATAGAGCAACATAGGAAGAACAAAAATCTGAGTTGCAATAGTAGCGGTAGCAAATTCTCGTAACTGCCATTTAGTTGGCACCCACCCAAAATATGACTCTAGTTTAGGCGCAAGATAAATAAGTCCTACAGTTGCCATAAAAGAAAGCTGAAAAGACGAATCAAAAGCAATGATTTTTGGATTCTGAAGAACCATAAAAAACCCTGCGACAATTAACGCATGTGTTATTTGATACGTTCGTCCTGTCGCACGAGCTATAACTACCAATATCGCCATAATAGAAGCTCGCACCACCGTTGCCCCCGCACCGGTCATCACCGCAAAAAGAGCAATGGAACCAACTCCAAACGACCGAGTCAAAACACTCGGTAAAAATGAAAGTGTACGCATTATAAACTCCGCAACAATAGTAACGTTATAGCCGGAGAGCACCACAATATGTATAATTCCAGCGCGACGAAACTTATCAAGCAAATCACCCCCTAAAGACCTCTTCGCTCCAACCACCAAACCGCCCAAAAGAGAGGCCTGCGGCTCAGGTATAACCCGCCCGATACGTTCAAGGAATGCGGATTTTAATCTAAAAAGAGTTCGTTTTACAACATTCCCACCACCTTCTCCTATTTTCTTAATAGACCTAGGAAACATTGTGTAATAGATACCATCTTTCCCTAGATACGCGGGGTAATCAAACACCTTCCCATCGTTGCCTGCAAATGCAATTGGTTTTTTAAGCACACCCTCAATTTCCAGACGATCACCATATGAATACCGCGGATATCGTTCCGTCGTGATTAATATTTTTTCTTTACTCGTAACTGCAGCACCTCCCGCAAGAACTATGAGCTTTGTATTAGTATCTCGAAAATCAGGCTCATCAATAACAACAGCTTCAAATGAACTCTCCACCCCAACTCGTTCATTAAAATAAAAACTTCCTTGCGAAAAATCAGCGATGTCAAAACGAATAACACCAAAAGCGACACCTAGAAGAACAAGCGCCGAAAAAAAATGTAACGCGTGACGAGATCCCAAATAGAGAAGAAATAAAGCTACAGCAAGAACGATAACAAAAACAGAAAACCCCACTCCCAAATAAAAAAAGGAGCGCCAAAGCACTCCTATTCCGAATCCTCCAACAAAAAAATAGATCCAAATGTATCGCATGTTCATATAATGAGAAGTGTTCTCATTATATGACATACGACAAATCTTGTGACTATCTTTTTATTATTTAAATTTTATTGAACTAGATTATTTCCACAATTAAAGACTCGAAAAAAATCAACGTCTCTGTTAAAAACAAAGTAAGACAATTCCACATCGACAACCTCTATACCTGACTTTCTCTCAACGGCTTCTACAAACGAATGCAATTTGGGAAGGTCGGGAGGTTGATCTAAACAACTCCACCTAATACAGAAAGTGTCCAAGCCTCCACTTTCATTAATTGATTCAACAAACAGCCGAGCCGTGATCCTTCTGTAATCCAGAGTTTTACTTCTGTTTTTGTTGTCAGCGTTGTCAGACATTACTTTAGTCCTCCATTTTTCCTCTTTCCTCTCACTTTTATAACAAAATCACTGGAAAAGCACTAGTGAATAACCTGCCCACAATCCATCGCCTCGTTTGCCAGACGATCTGCCTCTTTATTTTTCTCTCGTGGAATATGAGTAAAGGATAGATTTGGAAAATCTCTGACACGCATATTATGCACTTTTATATATTGTGGAAATAAGGTTTCTTCCTTTATCTGATATCTGCCCGAAAGCTGCTCAGAAACTAGCTGGCTGTCTAACCTAACCTCAACAGAAATATTTTTTGTCTTTTTACCAAAAATTTTCTTTATAGTATTTAATCCAAGAGCAACCGCCTCGTACTCTGCCCAATTATTAGTTTGTACACCCAAGTATTGCGACGCCTCCTTTAGCATTTTTCCATACTCATCAACCACATATGCACCCGCGCCTGCTGGACCTGGGTTATTACGAGCACCACCATCCGTATAAACAATTATTTTTTCCATAAAAAATTATAAAATTCTTAATTAATATCAATAATCCGCAAACGTAATTCTGGATAATTCTTAAACATAGACCTTTCAATATTAGCAATAAGATTTATCTTGTCTCCCTTTTTCGGAACTTTCTTGTACTGGTCTACTGTAGTAAAAAAACCAATCGCTTTGATAATTTTATTATTATTTTTTAAAAAAGAAACCTCGAGATGTGCCCCATCTCGACCAAAACTACGCAAAGATTCTATCTCAACATTAGCAAAAAGAAAAATTGGTTTTTCATTCCCTATACCAAAAGGGGCTAGTCTATTTATTATTTTATATGTCTCCCAACTAACTTCTTCAAGAGAAAGACGGCGGTCAACAATAATACTTTTTATAGAATTTTCACTTTGTCCAATTTTCACATAAACCTCTGAAAGTTTCTTTTCAAGTAAATGAACATTTTCGTGAAGCACAGAAAATCCTCCAGCAAAAGCATGTCCGCCACTTTCTGTTAAAAATCTCCCAACCCCTTTCATTAGTTTGACCAAATCAACACTACCGTCTGAACGGCACGACCCTTTTATACGATCATCCCCTTCGCGTCCCCATAAAAAAACAGGACGTTTATACTCCTCTACCAAACTATTCGCAGCAAGCCCTAAAAGAGAAGGCTTCCAACGAGGGTCTCCGACAACAATCACCTTGTTTAGAACCTCACGTTCAAGTATTCTTTTTTTAATTTCCCTAGCCATTGAGGCCACCACACCCTTGCGCTGATCATTAATTTTGTTGAGGTGTTTTGCGCGCACATCAGCCTCTGCTTCATCCAAAGTCGCAAGAAGATGAAAAGCTTCCATTGGCTCATCCATACGACTTGCCGCATTAATACGCGGAGCAATCATAAAACCAATATCGTCTTCGGTTATGTACTGCTGGTTAATGCGTATTTTGCGACAAAGTTTTTGAAGCCCCAATCGAGGAGATTTACGCAAAACCTTTAAGCCAAAATAAGCAAATGCACGATTCTCCCCGACCAGAGGCACCATGTCTGCTATAGTTGCCAGACCTGCTAAATCCAATAACCATTTTTCTCTTCCCTCTTTCACACCAAAACGATCCTTCGCTAAAATTCCCTGAGCTAACTTAAAAGCCACTCCCGTACCACAAAGCGTTTTGTCAGGATATAAATCATCTTTCTGTTTTGGATTTAGGATTGCATACGCAGGTGGTAACACATCTCCTGGTAAATGATGATCCGTAATAATCACATCCATTCCAAGTTCATTAGCTCGAGCTACTTGGTCAACATCAGTAATTCCAACGTCAACAGTAATAATAAGGTCTGCCTTATCTTCCTCTTTTATTTTTTCAACTGCTTGTATATTTATTCCATATCCTTCTTTGTGACGATGTGGAATGTAGTTAGAAAAATTCTGATACCCGATGAGATTAAAAAAATCATGTAAAAGTACCCCTCCAGGGATACCGTCACAATCATAGTCGCTATATATAACTATTTTTTCTTTTTTTGAAATAGCTGACAAAACTCTAGACACAGCACGATCCATGTCCTTCATAAGGAAGGGATCATGTATTCCCTTCTCATAGTCAATATTTAGAAATTTTTCTGCCTCTTCTTCGGTTTCTATTTCTCGAGCCAATAAAAGCTCTTGGAGAAGTTCTGGATATATTTTTAGACCTTTACGTTTATCATCCCCAATAAAAGGTCTCTCTGTATACTGCTGCATAAAACATACTATAACATGACCAAATACCCCAAAAGACACTCGAAGTAATTTATTTCTTTGCGGTTTTTGGTATCATTTAACAATGGAAGATCTATTTCTTAATATCCTAGCTGGGAAAATACCATCTACAAAAATATTTGAAGACAAAAATACTTTTGCTATTCTTGACATTAACCCGCACAACAAAGGACATCTACTGGTTATACCAAAAACAAAATATCAAAATATTTTAGACATCCCTGAGAACATTCTCTGTGACATGATAAAAACCGCAAAGAAACTTTCACTGGCCGTTAAAAAAGCTCTAAACGCAGACGGTATAAATATTCATATGAATAACGGACAAGCTGCCGGACAAGAAGTGATGCATGCCCACATACATATAGTTCCTCGATTTGAAGGGGACAATATTTACTCCCAGCCAAAACATATCTCTTACAAAAACAACGAAGAAAAAGATATTGCTGAAAAAATACGGAGGCTTATAGAGTAATTTTAAGAACTTGGTGATTTAGATTTCTTCAGAGCGTCTATCCCCGGCAAGGTACCCTCAAGTAAAAAAGAAAGCATCGCCCCTCCAGCCGAGGACACAAAACTTAATCTATCTAAAAGCCCAAGTTTTGAAAGAGCTGCGATAGTATCCCCACCCCCTACAATACTTTCAATACCAGAAGATACTATTCCCTCAGCAAGCTGTTCTGTGTGTTCATTAAAACCTTTCTCATAATCTCCAAGAGGGCCATTCCATAAAACAAAAGAGGTTTTTTTTAGGAGAGAAAAAATCTCTTCTATAGTTTCAGGACCAGCATCTAAAATAGAATCTTCTTCCTCTATACTATCTGGCTTTTTTATAACACGACCTTCTAAATTTTGAACAATAACATCTTTCGGTAACACCAAATTTGGATGATCTACAATATCTTTAAGATGATGATCAGCTTTTGCCACCAAGGATTTCCCTACTGAAAGACCCTTCGCTTTAAAAAAATCATTTGCGAGAGCTCCTCCTACAAACACACAGTCATATACATTAAGAAATTTTCTAATGAGAGGTTCTTTCGTTGCAAATTTTGCTCCGCCTAGAATAAATAAAGACGATTTTTTAGGACTAAGCGCCTTAGATAAATTTTCAACCTCATCTTCAAAAGCCAGACCTGCGTAACTCGGCAAATATGCTGGAACTCCTACTATAGACGCATGCTTCCTATGTGAAACAGCAAATGCCTCATTAACATATATATCCGCGAGAGATGCGAGGCGCTTACTAAAACTTTCATCGTTAGTATACTCTCCATCTTTCTGCCTTAGGTTCTCAAGAAGAACAATGTCCCCATTTTGCATATTAGCTACTACATCACTCGCATACGACCCAATACTATCTTTTACAAAAGTAATATCAAACTTCTTATTGAGATACTGGCACACAGGCTTGAGTGTTTCTTTTGGATCACGACCTATATGTCCAATGATTATAATTCGTGCTCCATGCTCACGAAGGTATTCTATTGTTGGAAACAGTCGCACAAGACGAAAATCACTTAAAACAGCTCCTTTCTCTAAGGGAACATTTAGCGAAGCCCGTACTAATACTCGCTTACCTTTAAGGTTACTAATTTCTCGCAGAAGTGGAAGTTTCATACTAGGAATTTCCGAAAAAATTATTTGATGTTTTAAGAATAGATAAAAATGAAGATGTTTCTAAACTAGCATGCCCAACAAGGAAACCTGAGATTCCACCGCCATGAAGCAACTCTTCATTGTTTTCCGGTTCAACCGAACCTCCATAAAGTATAGGCACAGCAAAGGCTGACTTTCTATCATAAATTTGCATAAGAATTTTATGTAAAAACAAAGAAGTCTCATGTACATCACGAGGACTCATCGCCTCCTTACCAGTTTTACCTATAGCCCATATTGGCTCATATGCTATTAAAATATGCTTGAGTGACTTTTTAGAAACTCCAGTGAGAGCAGACCGCAACTCCTCTTCTAAAAAAGAAAGGTAACTCCCCTGAGAATCTCTTTCTTTTTCCCCAATACAAAGAACTATGGTAAATTTCTGAAGAAGAGCGGCTACAATTTTTTTATTTACATCTTTATCTGTCTCTCCCATTAAACGACGTTCCGAATGTCCAACTATCACATAAGTGGTTCCTATACTTCTAGCCATTTTGGCACTCGTTTCGCCAGTAAAAGATCCTTTTTCTTCAAAAGAAATATTTTGTGCTCCAAATTCAAGTTGGCGACCTGAGTAAAGCCTACGAAGCTCAGCGAGAAAAATAATAGGTGGGGCTATCACAACATTTAAATTCTTTAGTCTGCCAACAACGCTTTTTATATCAAAAAAAAGCTCCTTGGCATCTGCTACCGTATCTGGGTTCATCTTCCAATTGGCAATAACATACCCTTTCTTTTTCATAAAAGCATTGTAACACAGAGCTTCTAAGTACCGTCTACATTCCCTCCCTCCACTCAATAAAACGAAAATCTGTTGAGACAAACGGCGTTAAAGGAGGAGGTTCGTTCGCAAGATTTCGATCATAGAAATTATAACGAGTTGCATATCCAGAACAAAAATAACCACTCCATCCACACGACCACTTAGTACCTACACGACCACTGGAGACTATTGTGCCTGTCATAGTAAGACTGCTTTGTTTAACATAATTATTAAGCCAATTAGGAACATCCCTTGACCCTGAAGTGGTGTAATAATTACGACCAAAGTGACCTTTTTGAGCCATGAAAATGCCGCGAAGAGTCATGTTGTCAGGAGAAACAAGTGGAATAAGAACATCTTTTTCAGCAATTGCTGTTAATCCTACAGATCCATCAGTAGTTGTATAAGTTATGTCATTATTCAATATAATAGTAGTGTCAATATTAGGACTAGTAACATCAGCTGAGGCTACAGTAATCTTGTTACTAACATTCCCCTCAATCCATAAATCATCCTCTACAAAAACGAGCTGACAGCTGGCGGGTGGGGTGAAATTTCCCTGGAAACTTTCACTCGTTATTCGATGGTAATCACGTTGCCATCCATTTTCAGATGAATACCCCCACACCCAAGCTGTACTGTTGACTCTATATACATCAATTGTGCCGTCATTTTTAAAAACAATTCTATATCCACGACCAGAAGGACCAAAATAAAGACCTCCCGTCTGTGCTTGTGATTTCATAGTTATTAAATCAACTGTAAGTCCAGCAAAATCAATTTGTGGAACTGGGTATGTCCACAACTCACTGTTACCACTACCAAACACTCCCGGCTGATTTTGATTTGGACTACAGCCAAAACTCGAGGTACATAGCCATTGATCAATTGCACTCGTTACTGTTGAATTACTTGTGCCATCCATCCGTACCCCTCCATTAGAATGATAAGGCCCTACGATATTACGGTCTGATCCCGCCCATACATTACTATTTATAATGTATGCATACTCTGCGACAGAAGGACGTGCATAACGCCCAAAAACAGTCTGGGTAAAAGATGGGTCTGCGTTGGTCCAACCCGTTGATGTTATGTCAATTGAAGAAACAGCATTGCATTTGCTATTTCCTGAAACCTCAAGTGAAAATTTTCCCAACTCCCCACCCTCAGGATCATTGTAAGGAACCACATAAGGACCAGGTAAACCAGTACCATTCTGGAGATCGTCAGGAAAATGCGCTAGAAACCATTTATAATAATCTAATCCTGCTTCGGAAATTTGAAGCGCATTTTCACGATTCTCCTTTGCAAGTTGTAATTTCTGTTGTGAAAAAATAAAACCAGTGAGAGAAGAGGTCACCGCAAGAAAAACTGCTCCAAATACAAGAACTAACAACATTAAATACCCCCTCGCATTATTATGTACTAAAGGGTATGTACTCATAGATTTATTTTGAGGTTACGTAGTGTCGCACTAGACTGAAGTGTAAAATCTTCTGGTAGACGTGATGGGTTTATATTAATAATAAGCGTAATGTTTACAAAAGCAACATCAGTCACTTTTGTAAAATTAGTGACTTCCGTTCCTGTATTGTCAAAATATCTAAAAATAGGAATAGCGTTTGGAACATTTCGCACATCAGTTGAAATAACAGACACCACTTCGTTGAGGGTGTTGTATACGGCCGGATCGCCCGTTGCTTTTGTTACCCCTTTTTGCAATATGTCACCATTTAAAAAATAACGAACTAACTCAACACTGCTGTCCCGATCTATATCACTATAAAAAGAGAGTGTGGTGCTTCCAATAGACATGACTGGATATGCTCCATTGTCAGCGTAGGTTATTTCGCGAATATCACGTACAGTAAATTCAATCCCTCTGCGAGAACTATTAATAGCAAAAGCCTGCTCAATCGCATTTGCGTTCACTCGATAAAAATAGAGAACTGAAGAAGTGATAGTGAGCATTACTAAAGCAAAAATACCAACAGTAACGACTGTTTCTATCAAAGTAAACCCAAATGCTGTTTTTTTAACCATACTTATAGAAGACATCCTTTCTTTTACAAAGAAAAGTAAAAAACGCGGATTGGTAGATTTTTTATTCTTATACATATGACTATGGTGTAATAAGTGTTATCAACATTTGAGTCGTCCCACTTACATCTGCAGTAGTTATTTCAGTCTGATAACCGCTTGCGGATATTGTTACATTATATGTCCCGTTAGAAAGTGACGGAAAGAACACCTGTCCACATAACGAGGTAGATTTTGTTTGGTTAAACAACCCTAATACAGGGTTAACGCTCGCCCCTGGAATAATTGCCCCCATACCATCAAGAACTACCACAAGAAGCGAATTTGTTGTGTGTGGTAACAAAAAAAGATCTGTGTCTATACTACCGCCTGGCGAAAGCGACCTTGGTTGTGGATCACAAGATTCAGAAATATCAAAACCTTCTGTTGTGCCATCGATAGTAATATTATAAACATCCCACTCAAGAGTTGAGGTTGCGTATATTCCATTACTATCTGTTGAAAGAACTTGTTCATATTTATAAATAGGATTACCTGCATCGTCTGTGCCAATCGTCTTTGCTCCGCTCATTGAAAACGCCACATTAGAGATAGGGGTGGGGCCAACCTTATAATCAAGTTTCCAGTCTTCTATTGAAGAAGTTGAGGAAGCATTATTTGTTGAAAGTGAACCGTAAAGTTTTACAGAACTATACGTACTAGTTGCTAACGAAGTTAGATCAACACCTGAAGTCGAAAATCCTGCAGTATTACCAGGAAGATCACTATCTGGTATAGACTGCCACACCCCCGGGCTCACCTCAAAATACACCTGGTATAAAATAGCCGTTCCTACTGGTACTGTGTCATTCCAAGACAGAAGCGTCCACTGATTAAGATACGCAGGGGTCACGCTATTTGAAATCACACTACCACTTGCAGGGTACCCTGACCCGGAATCAAGAAGAGTGACTCCGCCTCCAACGACAACTGTTTGAGAGAGTGTCTCAATTAAACTTTGGTTATTAAACAGATCTTCTAATTCAGCATCCTTTATAGGCTCTAACGTACGTATCGTTTTGCTTACCAAACTATCAATAGCAAAAGTTGCCGCGGTGGTGGCACCCTCAACTATAGTAAAATGTCGAGGAACTGGATTGGGGTTCCCTGTAGTTACATCATATGTTTGCGCAGTACTATAACCATTTTTTGTAACCGTAACTTGATAGCTCCCGGCAGCAGGACTACCTGGAAAAATCACCTGCCCGTTTATATTGCTGAAAGTAGTAACATCAATTGTTGGAGTGGTGGCAAAATTTTGTACCCGCACTAAAGCATTTGCTACAGGAAGACCAAAAGCATCAATGGTGTTTAAAAGTAGGGTTCCTCCACCAGCCACCGTTTCAATATTTTTTGGGACAATCGTTGATATTAATGAGAATTGTCGTATACCGCTACGGGTATTCCAACTAAGCTCGACTTTTGCAACTTTATAATCTGCAGTGATTCCATTTGAGTCAAGAGCCCCTATACCATCTTCTGGAGCATCCACAAACTGTATAAAAGTACGTCGTGTATAAGATAGACTATTAAGAACTACTGTCTCCGTTTGAGCTATATTGCCAGAAGGTATCCCACCAACAGTCCCCACTGAATCATAAGAGAGAGACCTCAGAAATTCCATTCGCTCATTAGCGAGTGCGAGAGCACCAGCCTTAGCACGAGAGTTACCGACAAGTTCTAAAGCCAATTGAAATACTCCAAATATTCCCCAAAATATAAGAGCTAAAAGAGCTATGCTTATTAACACATCTATAAACGACGTACCTTGACTGTGTTTATATGTTCCAGTCATTCTCTTAAATACTTCCCGAAATTGAATAAATAGGAGTAATCATTGAAATAGCAAAAAAACCAACCACTGTACCTATTATTATCATAAGAAAAGGCTCTATAATTGTGGAAAGATCTTTTGTCCTCTGAGAAACATCCTCCTCGTAAAAATCTGCTACCTCCATAAGAACTTGCGAAAGTTGTCCCGTCTCTTCACCTACTGAAATCATATCGCCCACCATTACTGGATATATATCAGTATTTTCCACAAAAACTTGGGCAATGGGGCTACCTTTTTCTACGTTAGTTTTTGCGGTTTTTAGAACATCCTTATAGTAAGAATTTTGTAAAACATCTTGTGTAATAGAAAAAGAAGAAACAATTCCAACTCCCGCAGATAATAGAGAGGAAAGTGTCCGAGCTGTACGAGCAGAGTTAGTCTCCTTAACCAACTCCGAAATAACTGGCACTCGCAAGATAATAAAATCTACCATACGTTTACCACGTTTTGTGCGTAACGCCACAATTAAACCAAAAAACACAGCAACAATACTAAGCAACGATATCAATGTGTTATTTACAAGAAAACCACTTATAAAGATAATTACTTGGGTAGACTTCGGAAGGTCTGCTCCGAGTTCTTCAAAAGTTGACGAAAGCGTTGGTACCACAAACATCATCATTAGTATCCCTATAATAAACATCGCTATTAATATAATCGATGGATATATAAGTGCCCCACGTATTTTACGTTTTAGAGAATAAGCCTCTTCCATTTGGTGAGCAATTACTAAAAAAGTTTCTGAGAGCTTTCCGCTTTCTTCACCAGCCTTAACCATAGATACAAAAAGCGGAGAAAATACTTTTGGAAATTTCCCAAGAGCAGTATATAAGGATTCTCCTGCATTTATATCCTTAATAATAGCTCGTAAGATTTCTTTAAATTTTTTATTTTTTGTCTGGCGTATCATAACATCTAGGGTCCTAGACAGCGGTAACCCAGACTTGATCATAGTAGAAACATTCCTTGCAAAGATTATTTTTTCTGCCTCTTTTACTGTCCCCAAAAAAGCATCCGCTTTGCTAAAAAAACCACCTCCAAAAAAGCTTCCAGCTTTTTTAATAGAAACAATCGTCCCGTTTTCCTTTCGGACCAAATCATATATTTCAAATCTATCTTTCGCCTCAACTGTACGTGTATAAGCTTCTCCATTAGTGTTTGTTGCCGTATATATAAATTTTTTCATAAAAATAAAAAGTTTATTACCACTCTTATTCGGACACTACTCGCAAAACTTCTTCAATAGAAGTGATCCCTTTTGCTGCTTTGTAAATACCGTCCTCAATCATAGTCAACATTCCCTCTTTTTTTGCCTGTTCTTCTATCTTTTTTGTAGTAGCTCCACTCATAACTAAATTACGAATAGACTGCGTTACATCAAGAACTTCATGAATACCAATCCGTCCCTTGAAACCATCTTTGCACTCTGCTGTCTCTTTTGGCTTATAAAAGGAGACATCTTCCCATTCTGCAGTTTTTGAAATAATTTTTTCTTCTTTTAGAGTCTTCAGAACGGCATCTAAATCTACAGACTCTCCAAGCACTTTAATTTCCTCATCAGAAAGTTTGTGTTCTATCTTCCCTTTGCATAATTGTCGCACAAGACGTTGACCTATAATAACCTCAAGAGTAGATACCAAAAGAAAAGTTTCTGCTTCCATATCTAAAAGACGTGGAATGGCTCCAGCAGAAGAGTTCGTATGAAGTGTTGAAAAAACCAGATGACCTGTAAGAGCAGCATTAATAGCCAAAGAGGCTGTCTCAGTGTCTCGAATCTCACCGACCATTACAATATCTGGGTCTTGTCTAACTAAAGAACGTAGGCCTTGCGCAAAAGAAAACCCTATATCAGAACGCACCTGTGTTTGGTTTATCCGGGGCATCTGATACTCAATAGGATCTTCAATTGTTGAAATATTTACTTCTGGAGTATTTAAAATATCAAGCATTGTATAAAGAGTTGTTGTCTTTCCTGACCCAGTCGGACCTGTAGTTAAAATCAATCCGGTTTTTTTCCTCGTTGCTCGATAAATTCGCTCTAGCCCTTCCCCATGGAAACCCAGACTCTCTAGTGTAAAACCAGAGACACTCTCTTTTAAAAGCCTCATTACTATTTTCTCTCCAAAATATGTTGGCAAAACTGATACACGAAAAGAAACTTTTTCACTATTTGACTCAACTTTAAACCGACCGTCCTGAGGAAGACGTTTCTCATCTAGTTTTAAATTTGCAAGCACTTTTACTCTAGCGCTAACTGAAGATGAAGCAGACTTTGGAAGAGTCATTGCGTCATGCAATATTCCATCTATACGGTATCTTACCAAAACTTCTTTTTCCATCGGTTCTATGTGAATATCAGAAGCATTTTGTATAATTGCATGCTTAAGGAGGGCATCAACAATGCGCACAACAGGGACATCTTCTGCGAGCTTTTTTAGATCGCCTTCAGACATTTCCTTATCCTCACCTTCAGGAATTTCTTTAAGCTCTCCTGCCTCCCTCTCAATCAAATCTCCAAATTCATCTTTTAGAGTTTTCTGATACTGAATTAGCGCATGCTTTATAGACTCAGTGTCGGTTAATCTAGGTAAGATCTTTAGCCCTGTTTTTTTCTTTATGAAATCAATGGATTCTAAATCATCAGTGTTAAGCATCGCTACCTCAAGCACCCCATCCCCTTTTTTAAAAGGAATAATATTATTATTCCTAGCTATTGGTTCTGGCACAAGAGAAAGTACTTCAAACTCTATCTTGCGATCTTTTAAACTAACAAAAGGAATCCCCAACACATAAGCTTCAACTCTCCTCAGGTCGTTCTCAGAAAGTTCTCCTTTTGACACCAGTTCTTCACTCACACTTGTGTCATGTTTTTTCGCTTCTTTTTCAGCTGTCTCAAATTGAGTGTTAGATACCAAACCAGCATCCACAAGAAAACGCTTGAGTTGTTTTGCTCCAATAAGCATAAGTGTCTTAATTATATCAAGAAACTCACGACTAACTACCTAACTTCTCAACAGACCATGTTATATTAGCTTCAATATGAAACGTTTCTACTTTGTGCGACACGGCGAAAGTGAGTCAAACTCTTCTGGAATTTACATGGGAGCTGAAGGTAAGCTAACACAAAAAGGAATAGAACAGTCAACATTCTTGGCACAACGTTTTCAATCTATCCCCATTGATTCTATTATTGTAAGTCCTTTTGTACGCACAAAAGAAACTGCGATTATTTTCAACAAACTTCTTAACAAACCGTCTACTTACTCTGACCTATTTATAGAACAAAAGCGTCCTTCAGAAATAAAAGGGCTCCACAGAGAAGATCCGAAACGCAAAAAAATAGAAGATACAATCTTACAGAATTTTCATATACCAAACTGGCACTATTCCAATGAAGAAAATTTTAATGATCTGAAAAATCGCGCGCTTAAAGCACTTGAACTCCTTATAACACAACCTGACTCTCAAATAGCTGTTATTACACATGGTGTTTTTTTACGTATGTTAATCTCACTTATGATATTCGACAAAGAGCTTGATTCAAACATTTACACACATCTAGGGTTATTTATGAAAACAAGAAATACCGGCATAACTATTTGTGAATATAATGAAAAGCTTAATTCTTGGAACATGACCACATGGATGGATCATTCCCACCTAGGGAGCAACTTGACATGAGACATCTATACAGTATACTACTGTGTGTTATGTCCGCCTTTGTGCGGGCACATTTTTTTAAAAAATTCGGAAGATGATGAATTACTAAGCTCACTATACGCCCACTAAGTAAATCTAATCTATACCCATTTCGCTCTATACGAGAGCTATCTATACGAGAGCTACAGGGCATCTAAGATTTACTAAACTCATTATCATTCGTTAACTAAATCTAATTTATACCCATTTCGCTCTATACGAGAGCTACAGGGCATCTAAGATTTACTAAACTCATTATCATTCGTTAACTAAATCTAAGACATGTTTGACTTAAAAGTAATAAACTCAGTACTAGACCAATTAGAAGAAGAACGCGGTATCCCTCGTGAAAAAATGATTGAGGCTATTGAATCCGCTCTAGCAACTGCTTACAAAAAAGAATACGGGAAAAAAGGACAAATTGTACGCGCAGTTTTTGACATAGGCACTGGCTCAACAGAGTTCTTCCAAGTAAAAATAGTTGTTGATCCATCTTCTGTACTAATGGAAGAAGATGAAAAAGAAGGAGAAGATGATGAAAGAATTCGTTTTAATACTGAACATCATATCCTTCTTGAAGATGCAAAAAGGATCAAAAAAAATACAGAGCTTGACGACGAAATAATATTCCCTTTGGAAGAAAAGGGTGATTTTGGGCGTATAGCGGCCCAAACAGCAAAGCAGGTCATTATTCAAAAAATTCGTGAAGCGGAAAAAACTTCTGTCCTGGAAGATTTTGGTGGACGACAAGGAGAAATAGTGAATGGAACAGTTCAACGTATAGAGAGGGGTAATGTTTTTATTGACCTTGGTCGCACAACAGGAGTCATCCCTTATGATGAACAAATCCCAGGCGAACGATTCCGACAAGGCGAACGTATACGAGCATACTTGTTTGCAGTTGATGATAGTCATCGCGGCGTATTCTTAAGACTGTCTCGCTCTCATCCAAAATTTCTTGAAAAATTGTTTGAAATGGAGTCCCCCGAACTAGCAAATAAAACTATTGAGATAAAGGCTGTTGCTCGTGAAGCAGGGTCACGTTCTAAAATTGCTGTGCTTTCTCACGATGAACACATAGACCCTGTAGGTTCCTTGGTTGGACAACGCGGTGTTCGTGTTTCAACAGTAATGAGTGAGCTTGCTGGAGAAAAAATTGACATTATTGAATGGTCTGAAGATCAAGTTGAGTTTATTGAAGACGCTCTTTCACCTGCAAAGATTATTAGTGTAGAAATTTCAGAAGAAGATAAACAGGCTCGAGTTGAGGTTTCTGAAGACCAACAATCTCTTGCAATAGGCAAAGGTGGGCAAAATGTTCGATTGGCTGCGAAACTTACTGGTTGGAAAATAGACATCCAATCTTTACAAGGAGATAATGTTGCTACAGCAGATGAAGACGGTGTTACAATAGAAAAAGCAAAAGCCTCTACCTCAGAGAAAGAAGTGGTGAAAGAAAAAATTGAAAATAAAAAGACTATTGTAAATGATAAGGATGTCCAGAAAGAACTGGACGGAAAAGACACAGTGTAAATAAAAAAAACGAGCAATCTGCTTTATTATTAAATAACAAAATAAGTCTATGAATCTTTGGCACGACATTGAACCCGGTACGCATGATGAAATAAACGTTATCATTGAAATACCAAAAGGTTCAAAAAATAAATATGAGATTGACAAAGAAACAGGTCTGATAGCTCTTGACCGGGCAGCGCACACAGCTCAAGACTTCCCATATGATTACGGGTTTGTCCCTAAAACTCTATGGGATGATGATGATGCACTAGATGTTATTGTACTTGCAACATTCCCACTAGCTCCAGGTATCCTAGTACGAGTAAGACCTGTGGCTCTCATGAAAATGATAGATGATGGAGAATCTGATGATAAGGTTATTGCAGTTCCCATAAAAGACCCACGTTGGGATCTTACTAAAGATATAGGTGATATTAACCCCCATACCATTAAAGAGATGGAACATTTCTACTCAACTTACAAAAAACTTCAAAATAAAGAGGTAAAAGTTGTCGGGTTTGAGGGTGTTAAAGAGGCTCAAAAAGCCTTTGATCGCGCACGCGCTCTCTATCAAAAGAAATTCTCATAAATATCCAGATTATTGATCTGGATATACACAACCCAGCTCTTTTAAAAGAGCTGGGTTGTGTATACTTAAAAATATATAGGTTTTTTATAAAATACGTAGGATATATAAAATCCTTCCCTATCTGAATTAGATACAATTATAAACCTCACAAAACAACAGTCTATGAAAATAACTCATTTTAAAGAAATCTTAAACGTTAAGAACTCTATACTATTGTTAATATTCGCCTTTGCTCTGTTTTTTATCGCAAATCCTGCTCTTGCCCACACCGATGACTCATCAGCATCTACCGCAAAAGAAGTTGAGGGAGAGAATATTAAGGCTAAAAAATTAGCCCCTGCCGTAACACCCAGGCGGCATAATAAAATCCGTAAGGAAATAGATGAAAAAGAACAAAGATTAAAAGAACGTTTTGACAACACAAGAGAGGAGTATTCTTCCAGACGAGATAAAATTCGCGCGCGATTAGATAAAAAACGACTTGAGTTGCGTGAAAATATGAAAGAGCGAATTGAAAAAATTGAAAAAAGGAAAGGTGGTCTGCGTGAAAAATTTCAAAAACGAGAAATAAAGCTTGGGAATAAATCAAAAGAGCGAATAAAAAAACATCTTAAACGATTTGGGAACAGATTTGAAATGGCAATAAATAGAATTTACAAAATCGGTAAACGTGTACAATCTCGTATTGAAAAACTTGAAGCTCAGGGAAAAGATATGACTGAGGAGCGCGATCTTCTAGAAAAATCGCAAAATGAGCTTGAAACTGCTCGAGAAGCGACTAAACAATTCCTTGATGAAGCGTTTTCAGCAATTGAAACCGAAAACCCACAAGATTCCTTCCAAAAAGCGCGCGAGATGGCCACTATCGCAAAAAACGGAATTCTAAAAGCGCGCGAAACTCTCATAGAAACAGTAAGGGCTCTACGTGAGATTAGGTCGGATAATAGAGATGAAAATACTACCAATAATAATTCCGATTCTAGAAATTAAGGAGAGGTAATAATAAAATTATAATCTCTATTAGAAATAAATATATTGACTTATATGAACACACAAGAAGAACAAAACGAGAAGCAAAATAATGAAAACGAAAATGTGTCTAATGTCGACACGACAGAAGAAACTCCAACAGAAACTTCTAACAACCCTGAGCCAGAAAAACACACAATAGGTCAAGTTGCTGGAATTATTATTATTATTTCTGTACTTGCTTTAGGAGGAATATATTTCTGGGGCAATCAATACTACTCTAAAAAAGCAGACATTGTAAATCCACAACAAAATAACGTCGCAACAGAACCAGATCCTGTAGTAAAGAGCCTGAAAACTCAAGGAACTTCTGATGAAGTAAGCTCCATTGAAAAAGATTTAGGAACAACAGACTTAGGTAATATTGACGAAGACCTTTCTAATATCGACTCCGTATTTACTCAATAGTCCAACAAAAATACAAATAACAAAAAACTTTCGTTTGCAGACGAAAGTTTTTTGTGTTATAGTAAAATATTCGTGATTATTACATATCCTTCTAAAACACATGTCTACAAAGTCTATTTATAATAATATCTCCATAGTAAAAAAAGATGATTCTGAATTAAAAATTACTGGAGAAATACAAAAAGATGTTTTTTCTACTTATCGAACGCAAGTACTCAAAAAAATAGGTGCTGATGCGAAAATACCTGGTTTTAGAAAAGGACATATTCCGGATCATATTCTTACAAAACATGTAGCAGAAGAAATAATTCTAAACCAAATTGCAGAACTGTCATTACAAGACATTTATCCACAGATAATCGAGGAACACAAAATCAAAGCCATAGGACGCCCTAAAGTAACAATAACAAAATTAGCTCCTGGGAATCCAATAGGATTCACTATTGAAACTGCAGTGTTACCAGAAATTATATTACCAGATTATAAAAAAATTTCTGGCGAAGTAACCAAGAAACAAGAAATTATTCTTGTAACAAAACAAGACATTGACGAGGTAATAAATCAAATTTTACAGAATAAAACAAAAAAAGAAAAAGACACTGGAACGAATGAACCACAAAAAACCAAACCCGTCTTGACTGAAGAATTGGTAAAATCATTTGGAGATTTTAAGAATATAGATGATTTCAAAAAAAAGCTTGAAGAAAATCTTAAAATCGAGAAAGAACACAAAGCGAAAGAAAAAACTCGTATCGAAATAGGAGAAAAAATAATAGAAAAAACAGAAATCCTTCTCCCCAAAATCCTTGTGGAAAGTGAATTGGATAAAATGGTCTCCCAATTAAAAAGTGACATTGAACGAATGGGAATGAAATTTGAAGATTATATTAAAAATATTAAAAAAACCGAAGATGCTATTAGAAAAGAATTTGAAATAGATGCAAAAAAACGCGCAAAACTACAACTAATATTAAATGCTATCGCTGCGGAAGAAAATATCCACATTCCAAAAGATGAAATAGATAAAGAATCTAAACATATTTTGGAACACCACAAGGATGCAGACCCTAATCGAGTAGTTGTATATGTAGAAACAATATTAACTAACGAAAAAGTATTCCAGCTATTAGAAAACACAGAAATTACAAAAGAATTGAAAGATAAAAAATAATTTATTTTAAAAAATATAGAAGCACGTTATAATCAATCTATGAAAAAAAATATTATACAAAACCAACTTGTTCCTGTTGTTGTGGAAAAATCACAGTTTGGCGAAAGAGCATTTGATATCTATTCACGACTACTAAGAGACCGGATTATCTTTCTCAGTGGACCTATAGAAGACTATTCAGCAAACTTGATAATTGCACAACTCCTTTTTCTAGAATCTGAGGATTCTAAAAAAGGTATCAGTCTCTATATCAACTCACCAGGAGGGTCTGTAACCGCCACTCTGGCAATGCTTGACACTATGAACTACATTAAACCAGACGTATCGACTGTATGTGTGGGAATAGCCGCTTCTGGAGCTGCAGTACTTCTTGCAGCTGGCAAAAAAGGGAAACGTTTTATCCTTCCAAACGCCGAGGTGATGATACACCAACCATGGGGCGGTGCTCAAGGACAAGCAACTGATATTGAGATAACTGCCAAACATATTCTTTCTGTTCGAGACCGTCTCAACAAAATTCTTGCCAAACACACTGACAAATCACTGACACAGATTGAAAAAGATGTTGAGCGCGATTTCTTTATGACTGCTGAAGAGTCAAAAAAATATGGAATCGTGGATGAAATCTTAAAAACTAAATAATAATAAATATTGGCTCTACACAGCAATCAGCGCTCCTTAAGGAGCGCTGATTGCTGTGTAAGCCCAATTCTGTTACAGTGAGACCATACTTCATTATTTGTTGTTAATATTTTGAAACTCACCCATTTTGGTACAACCTTGTTCGTAAGTTGACTCTGAATAGATAGATAATAAAACGTACATAAAATATATACTTTTTAAAACATTTTTACGATTCTTTCAGAAAACAAACACGTCAACTAAGCTATAAAATAGGTACTGAGGGGTAAGATTTCCTGCTCTTTTTTCTTGTTGAACACAATGAAAATGAGCAAACCAGTAATTATTATGTCATTAAAAATAGCACTAGTGCTTCTACTTCTCTCTGGACTTTTTGGAACGGCTTTTGGTTATTTTCTACGCTGGATCATTTCGTTGGGTAAACGTGGCTCCATGGAACTTGAGATCAAACAAATGATGCTTGAGGCGCGAGAAAAAGCAAAGCTTATAGAAGAAAGTTCGGAATCTAGAGCAAATAAAGTAGTGGAAGAAAGAAAACAAGAACTTAAAGAAAGAGACGTCCAGATAAAAACAAATGAGAAACGTTTGATTAAAAAAGAAGAATTTCTTGATACACGCCAAATTGATATCGACAAAGAGATTGAAATAGTCAAACATAAGACTGAAGAAATTCAAGAGATTAAAAGAAAAGCAGAAGAAATTGAGGAAAGAAAAAATGAAGAACTCGAGAAAATTGCTCGACTTTCTACAGAAGAAGCAAAAGTAGAGCTTATGGAGGTAGTTGAGAAACAAGAAGAAGAAAATATTATGGCTCGACTGCAAAAATTAGAGAACGCTGGACGGGAACGTCTTGAAAAAAAAGCTCAAGAGATACTGACTACAGCGATACATCGACTAAGTAACTCAGTCCCTTCCGATGTAATGACAACAGTAGTCTCGCTCCCATCCGATGAAATGAAGGGTAAAATCATTGGTAAAGAAGGGCGAAATATAAAAGCGTTGGAACGCGCTACTGGAGTAGATATCATTATTGACGACACCCCAGGGGCTATAACTCTTTCATCTTTTGACTCCGTTCGACGACAAATCGCACGTGTCGCGCTTGAAAATCTCATTATAGATGGCCGAATACAGCCAGCTAAAATTGAAGAATTTGTTGAAAAAGCGCGAGAAGAGATAAATCATGTTATGAAAGAAAAAGGTGAGCAAGCTGCTTACGAATGTGGCATTCTAAACTTAGATCCAAAACTTCTCACCATACTTGGACGATTACATTTTCGAACTAGTTACGGACAAAACGTGCTTCAACACTCAATCGAGATGGCACATATTTCTGGGATAATTGCCGAGGAGTTAGGGGTTGATGTTAATACTGCTAAGGCTGGAGCTTTACTACACGATATAGGAAAAGCTCTAGACCATGAAGTCCAAGGTACGCATGTTGAAATCGGACGAAGGGTACTTCAGAAATTTCATGTAGATGAGACAATCATACAGGCTATGCAGGCCCACCATGAGGAGTACCCTTACGAAACACCAGAGTCAATTATTGTTCAAGCAGCAGATGCCATATCTGGAGGACGTCCTGGCGCGCGACACGATACCGCTGAAAGTTATCTTAAACGTCTCGGTGATCTTGAAGATATTGCGAATTCTTTTGAGGGAGTTGAGAAATCATTTGCAATCCAAGCAGGACGAGAAGTGCGTGTATTTGTAACACCTGAGAAAGTATCTGATATAAAAACCCTTCAGATTGCCAGAGATATAGCTTTACGTATAGAAAGTGAATTAAAATACCCTGGTGAAATAAAAATTGCAGTAATTCGAGAAACACGGGCACTCCAATACGCTAGATAAACACCCCTCTTAGCAACGAAAAACTGCCATATACCCTCCTTTATGACCATAATTCAGCCTTATTCAGTATAAAACTACTTATATTCAAATAGTCTGTCTAACTAAAAAGAAAACCCGTTCATACACACCAGAAAAACATTGTTCAAATACAACGCTACGGTTATTAAGACTTTCAAGTTGCGTAAAAAATGGCAGTCTATATACTTAATTCCAGAACTTGTAGCCAAGCTTAGGGCTAACAAGGGCTCGTTGATTAATAAGGTCGAGATTTACTCATACTAAATCCACATATATTGTTATGAACAAAGCAGATATTGTTGACAAAGTACACGAAGTGCTTGGCGACACAAAAGCAAACGCTGAGCGAGCTGTTGACACAATGGTAAATTCCATCATTGAGGATCTCAAAGGTGGTAATGAAGTTTCTATCGCAGGTCTTGGTATTTTTTCAACCAAAATGCGACCAGCACGACAGGGTCGTAACCCTCGTACCGGAGAAAGCATTCAAATCCAAGCTATGCGCGTACCAAAGTTCCGTGCCGCAAAAGCTTTGAAAGATGCTGTTAAGTAAGGTATTGTCACTGTACATAAAAACCGCCCATAAAGGGCGGTTTTTATGTGCTTATATAAATTTAGATAAATTAATCTCAATAAAAAACTCACTGTCCTTCCACACAAATTAGCAACCTCACTACTTAGTAATGACTTTAAATACTAAACTCCGTGCAGAAACTTTTTACACTGAAAGCACAGGGAATATCTTGTGCGGGTAGGGAGAATCGAACTCCCGTATACTGCTTGGAAGGCAGTCATTCTACCACTAAACTATACCCGCAGTTTGTATATAGTAACTGAAATTTAGTAAAAAACAAAAGCCCTGTCATAAGACAGGGCTTTTGTTTGTGAACTAATAGTTAGGCAGCTGCCTCACCATTATTCTCAGCAGGAGCTTCAGTAGTCTCTCCCTCAGCAGGAGTAGTAGTAGCCTCACCTCCCTCTGGAGTTGTGTTCTCTTCTGGATTCATAATGAATATTCAGTTAATTCCAACCACATAAGCAGTTAAAATCCTGATAATAGATGGCACCTAAAAAAGATGCCGATATAAAAACTCGGCTGAAACCAACCAAGTTCTACTACTAGAGTATACACTTTGTGACATAATTGTCAACCTCTAAAAAGCAAAATTGTATAATTAAAAATAAGACCTGCCTGTTCCTGAAATGAATTAAATAAACACTACTTTCTCTTATATAATTTACTTTTTGTTTAATCTAGACCAACTAAAACTGAAACATCCCTTTATACAGAAATGGTATACTGAAAAAATTATATGCCTGTTATTTTTAATATCTTAAAAGGGGTTCTTTCTATCGTAGCGGCTGTCTTTCTTACCATCTCAGCCTTCTTTAGTGGAGATGTCTCTCAAACAAACAAGAACGCCCCCCTACAAGCACCTCTGCCAGAGGAACATACCCCAGAAGCTGAAACTAATATATCCACAGAATACCCGAAGCAAATTAAATCAAAAGGGCTAGAAACTAAACAAAAACAAGAAACAGTAGTAAACCAAAAGCCTACAAAAAAAACTATAACTGCTCCAGTGAGCAAAAAACCACAAAAAACGGTAAACTTTCCTGCTACTATTAACAAAAAAGCTCGGTCTGCTGTTGTAAATATATTTTGCGAAACGAGAAAAGAGAGATCTATTCAAACAGTAACTGGAAGTGGTGTCATTGTAAGCGAACAAGGAGTTATTCTCACCAACGCACATATCGCCCAATATTTCCTACTCACTGATTATCCAAAAAAAGATGCGACAAAATGCTCCATTCGAACAGGTAATCCTGCCAGAGATACATACGAGGCCTCTCTTCTATACATCCCTATTACTTGGATACAAGCTAATTCAGACAGTCTTACACTAAAAAACCCTTCCGGAACGGGAAAAGAAGATTATGCCTTGCTTTATATTACAAAATCAATTGAGAAAGATATTTTGGTTCCTTCTTCTTTTCCATATATTCAAATCAATACACGTGAGGAAGTTGTAAAGAAAAAAGATTCAGTATTTGTAATAAGTTACCCTGCAATCATAGCAGAGAGTCAGGCTGTAAAAGACAGCCTGTATCTCGTATCAACAGAGACATCAGTGGGAACACTCTTTACATTTGGAGACAATTTTCTTGATCTCTTTGGTATGCTAGGAAACATCGCTGCTCAACGAGGATCTTCAGGCGGAGCGATAATAAATAAAGACGATTCTCTAGTTGGGCTCATTGTTACCAGCACAACTAACGCTCTAGTGCTAAACCGTGAACTACGCGCACTCACACCCGCCTATATAAATAGAAATCTTATAAAAGAAAATGGAACAACTTTTGAACAACTTCTCGCAGGGAATCTTCTATTACGATCACAGGCTTTTAATCTAACAACTGCCCCTCTCCTAACAAAATTATTATTAAACTCTCTCAATAAAAAGTCTCAATGAGATAAAAACTTCTTTATATTAAAAATACATCAGTGAAACGTGCGCGATTTCTAATACCGTTACTTATAGGACAAATTTCTATTTTTAATTTAGAAATAAAAAAGACAAATTTATCTACAAACTCCTCTTCTCCTAATGTTTTCACATTAGTTCCTCTACTAATCAGAAAAACTGCAAACTGAATTACTCTACTAGAAACACGTATGCCCAATAAAAAAACATATTGACGAATAAAATAACTTAACTTATTTTTTTGTCCTCCCGCCCCCCACCCGGCCAACGATTATAGATAACAGGGATTAAAAACAAAGTAATAATGACAGAGAACGAGAGCCCAAACATAATAGCGTAAGCCAACGGTGCCCATAACTCAGAAACAAAAATGAGTGGAATGACTCCAATAACTGTCGTTAAGGTTGTGAGGGCGATCGGGCGCAAGCGTGCAGTAGAAGCTTCTACAACTAATTCTTTGTAGGGTTTTTCTGGATTCTTTTTTCGCAAGTTATTCATCTTGTCTATAAGAATAATGGAGTTATTCACAACTATCCCCGACAAAGCTATGAAACCCATAATGGAAGTAAACGACAAAGCTTTGCCGGTTAATGCCAACCCAAACATAATACCAATAAGAGAAAATGGAACTATCATTAATACATAGATAGCATATCTGTATGAATTAAATTGAAGCACAAGAATCGTGAACATCAGAATGATTCCTAGAACCAAAGCCCAAAACATATCACGAAAAGACTGACTCTCTTCTTTATCTTCCCCGCCGACAATAACAGATATTCCATCTGGAACTTTAATTTCGTTTAATCGTGAACGAAATTGCGCAACTACTTCCCGAGTGTTCGCGCCTTCAACAAGTTGCCCTGAAAGAACGACCGCTCGTTTACGTCTTTCATGTTGGATCACAGCACTGCTCTTTTTAAGAGAAATGTTCACTATAGAGCCGAGCAACACTGGACCAGAAGCTGTCCCAATACCCATCTGACGTATAGTGTCTATTGTCGTACGCGAAGTGTCGTGGGGGTTACGATATGCCGAGTTCAGGTTTAACTTAACAACAACATCTATATCTTCACTAAAATTTTTTATTGTTGTAGCTTTTGCCCCATACACAGAAGCTCTTAACGTTTGAGCTAGAATATTTGAATTAAGTCCAAGTTCTGTTGCCCGCGCTTTGTCTACAGTAATTACAAATTCTGTATTATCATTACGTGCGCTTGTTGAAACTTCTGTAGTGCCGGGAATCGTTGTCAACAAACCCGCAGCGTTAGAAACAACTCTATCAAGCTCTTCTAAATTATCTCCTAAAAAAGAAATTGATATTGGTGCGCCGACAGGCGGACCAGAATTTGGCTGACTGACTTTAATACTAGACGTGCGTATAGAAGAAAGTGTGCGACGTAAATCATTAACTATCTCAGTACTTGTAAGGTTTCGTTTTGGACGCAGGGTTATGAATATATTAGCAAGTTTAGAATCTCTAGAGACACCTCCGTCTCCAATAAAAGCGCTGGAGCGACCAACGGTTGTTAAAAAAGATTCAATGTATGGTTTGTTATAAAGAAGCTCTTCAACCTTTCTAACCTCAAAATCGCTGTCACCTAAGGTTGTTCCCTGTGTTTTCTCTACTCCAACAACAACCCAATCAACATTCTCTTGTCCAAAAAACTCCACCTTCACCAAGCCTACCAAAGGAAACATAAGGGTCAGGGTAAATACAATAAGAAGACTGCCCATAAATATATACTCGCGATTTCGATACCCCAAAATACGCAATAGATAATATTTGTACCAAATTTGTAGTTTAGTTATAAAAACTTCTTGCCACTTTTCAACTGCACCTATTGTTCTTCTACGTAAGACCACTGAAGCGACTAGAGGAACGAGACCTAAAGCTACTAAAAGGGAAGCCAGTAAAACAAAAATAATAGTAAATGGAATACTTGCAATAAATTTTCCAGTTATGCCTGATATTAAAAAAAGTGGCGCAAACACAGCCACAGTAGTAAGAGTCCCAGAAGTAAGAGGTGAATGAAACTCTTTTATAGCAAGTAAGGATGCCTCCTTCTTCCCCACACCTTTCTTCATGTGAGTATGAATACCTTCTACAACAACGATAGCTGAGTCAACCAAAATTCCGATGGCTAAAATAAGAGCAAAAAGACTGACAAAATTGAGAGTGTTCCCAAAATTAAACAACCCAATAAAAGCTATCAGAAAAGATAATGGTATGGCACTTCCAGCAATTAAAGCTTCTCTCCACCCAATAGTAAGAAAAAGAATTACCATCACAAGAACAATGGTTTGTAATCCCGACCGACTAAGATTAGTAAGATCCTTCTTTAAAAGTTTCCCTCTATCAAAAACAACTAAAACATCCGTATCGCTGAGAATCTCTCCTTCCTTTTGCATATTCTCAAACGCGCCACGAACCTCTTTTGTTAATTTTGTTATATCTCCGCCTGTGTTTTTAAAAACATTAAGAGAAAGAGCGGATTGCGACGGACTGCCGTTCACACTTACTCTAGAGAGAGTGGTCACTTTTGTTAGCCCGTCAAACACTGAGGCAAAATCACGAACATAAACGGGTTCCCCTGCAGACGAAAGCACAGCGATATCGGCGATTTCCGACGGCTCCCTTATATCACCAGCAAATTCAATATTATATTTAACATCATCAACCGTAATAGACCCAACTGGTAAAGCACTATTTGTTAACCGTATAGCCCCAACAACGTCAACTAGACGTAAATCAAATGTATTAAGGGCGTCCTTATTAACAATCACCTGAACTTCCCGATCTCGCATACCGGAAATATTCACTTTTGAGATACCTTGAATACTAAGAATTCTACTTTTAACCTCTCGCGCTAACTGAACAAACTCTTGAGGTAAGAGATTGCCAGAAATTGCTATGGTGATAATAGGCTGGTCAACAAAATTAATTTCCGAAATAATCGGATCGTTAGAATTAGTAGGAAGTTCTGGTTTGATTTTATCAACTTCTTCACGAAGCTTCTGAATAGACACATCAATGTCAGCATCTGCATTAAACTTAGCTGTTACTACAGAAACCCCCTCTTGTGAAGAAGAAACAATCTTATCTAGATTATCAAGGCCTCCTTCTAATCCTTCTTCTATTTTGTTAGTAACAAGCTTCTCAACATCCAGGGCAGAAGCTCCTGGAAAAGTGACGGTAACTGTACCAACAGGTATCTGAACCTCAGGAGCAGATTCTTTTGGGATAGTTAATACTGAGAAAAATCCAAAACCAACTAATGTAATTAAAAATAAATAGCTGAAACGACTTTTGTGTATAAAAAAACTCCAGATGTTATACATAAAATTAGTTAGAAACAACCTCCACTTCTTGTCCAGACCTTAACCCACGAGCATCAAGAACAATAAACATATCTTGAGTAATCCCTTCTTTAATAATAACCTTCCCACCCAGAATCAATCCCCCAAGGACAGGGTGTGCGACCAAACGGCTATCCTTATCCACTGTAAAAACTATTGTTGAGTTTGACATAACCTTTAGCGAAGAGAGAGGAATAGCAATCTCAACCTCTTTTCTATTTGAAACACCTGCTCTACGTTCTAACAATACTTCAACTGATTCGCCATTTATAAGATTCGTATTTTTATCTTTAATCCCAATTTTAATTTGGATTTTTTTTGTACGAGGGTCTAGTGCCGGAGCAATACGTATAATGATACCCTTATAACGACCGTCTATGAGGGCATTACTCCCAACAGCTAGATCTGCTTTGTCATCTTCTGTAATAAACGACTCAATCTGTAACGCATCATTATTTGCAATAGTCACTATTGGTGTGAATGCCGATACAAAATCTCCCAATTCAAGCTTCAGCATGTTAATAGTACCGCTTATCGGTGCCCTAACAATAGTTTTTTCAAGAGATGCCTGAGCTGAGGACAAAGCTGCTTTTGCAACAGCAATTTTTTCACTTTTCTCACTCACATACTCTTTACCATAAAGCAATCTCGTGCTATTTAGTCTGTCTTCAGACTTTGTAAGACTTATAATACCAGCGTCTATATTAGACCGAGCTATAGATATGGAAGATTTCTGTAAATCAAGCGAATTTTGAGATAAAGAGCTTGATATTTTTTGTCTATTCACCGAACCAGACAAATCTACTAAAAAAGTTTGTATGATAAACAAATCTTGTTTTACTTGATCAATCTGTTTGTATAGATCACTTTCCAGTGAAATATTTTTGAGACCTCTCTGCCAACCTGTAAGTATTTCACCAACCTTAGAACGTCTTTTGTTGATATCACCAACACCAAAAAAACTTATGTTTATTCTTGGAGCAGATGTTTGGGGGTTATCAAAAAATTGATCAGCTCGATTAAAAATAGCGTCTGAAGCTAAAGTGAAAATATTTCTGTATGCATTAATGGCTCCAGTACGTGCATCTGATTCTTCCCGCGAAGAACTTTTTACCAAATTATCCAGCACAGCTTGGGCCTGTCTCACATTTGCTCTTTCTGAAACATTTCTAAGCTCAGCAATCACAGCACCAGCATATACATTATCCCCCAAAGTGTATAGAACTCGAGTAATCTGCCCACGAGACTCTGTCTGAATATTTGCTTCTGTTTGGGACATCACCTTTCCTAGAACCGACAATGCTTCCCTCTCTTCACTTAAACTACGAACACTTGCTATATTCACAACGACAGGTAGATTTACAGGCAACTCAACAAAACTCTTCTTAAAAGACCCAACTAAAAAATAAACTAAGATAATCAAAACAGCCCCCGCAACGAGACTTTTTTTCAAGCCAAACTTTTCTGAAAATGTCTTTATTTTTTTTAAAAAGCCATAAAACATATATAAGTACAATCAAATCATCGGGGCGCCGAGAATCGAACTCGGACCGCTCGGTCCCAAACCGAGTACACTACCACTATGCTACGCCCCGTTTATACAATGTGCGAATAGTACCAGTTTAATCCCATAAACTCAATCTATCATTTGTAGCACGTCTTAAGTATCTGTCCGGGTCGTAGACGCTATTCGAACCTATTACATGAAAAACGAGAGGCTGCTATACCTGTTTGGACAGTTAAAGCGGACTATAGCCTAAAACTTCTTCAGCTCTAGAAAGATCAACCTCATTCGATTTGTCCGTAATAGTAAGCGCTTCATACCATATCTTTTTACCTGTCATTATTGCTTTTTCAATAGCCTGCAGGGCGCCGTCTATCTTTAATGTAATTCCATCAACCCCCCAGCTTTCATGTTGTTCAGACCCGATTGGCCCCAACCTCAAAATTACCACCTCTATTTTTTTTCTCAGACCGTAATTCGCAAGGATTTGCTCAGCGATAACCTTACTAGTTGAATAAGCAACATCACAATCCCTACAATTTAACTGCTCTGCTTTTAAATGTTGCGTAATTATAAGATTTGGTTCCCTAATCGGTTTGATATAGGGCACCCCTCTCTCTAGCCCATAATATCCAGTTGAGCTGGAGTATACCATCCGCTTGACGCTGTTTTCGATTGCAGATTGCACTACATTGAATGTCCCCTGACAATTGACTTCAAAATAATCCCGAAAGGTCTTAGTTTCGTCAGGACCGCGAATGGCTGCGAGATGAACTACGGTATCGCACCCGCTCATTACCTTCTTTAACTTGTAGTAATCTAAAATATCTTGGCCGTTTGCCAAATCATATTCCACAACCTCATGCTCTCCAGACAAACGTCTGACTAATTCCTCTCCTATAAAACCTGAACTACCAGTAATAAAAATTTTCATACTCAAATCATACCAAAAATTCAAACGCCCAGTTAGGGGTCGCCTATTAAGCTAGTGTTTATGTGTGGCTCCGCTAATAGGATTCACTACAATATTAAGATTCAAAATTCCAAAGGTTAGACCTCTGCAAAAAGTAGCCCTAAAGGATAATGTCCTTTAACATACGACACTTCGCGACCCTATTCTTCATATCCATCTCTACGATTAAAACATCAAAAATCCAACTTTCCTCTTTTATATTTTTCTCTATTAGGTAGGATTGTATAACCCTGCGCATACGTTTTAGCTTTTTTGGATGCACGTTTTCTTCAGGTCTATATTCTGAAGCTTTCAACATTACCTGCAAAGAAACATTTTCACATGTAACACTTTTTACCTCAATAAAATGTATTTTTCCATTTTTTTCAGCTACAATGTCTATTTCTCCCCATTTTTTCCAATAGTTGCGAGTAACTATACCAAAACCCTTTTCTGTAAGAAATCTACAAGCTATACTCTCCCCCAAATCACCCACTTCTGCAGTAGAAATAAAGTTATTCCCCATGGAAAATAATTATTGCTTTCATGTGTAACATAATATAATTAAATCAATCCTCTATAATGGAATGTTTTTATAAAAGACATTAAAAAATCTCCAGAATCTAGATTCTACACATATTTAAAGCCATTTAGTCAAAAAATAAACAACGGCAGGTTCTTGTTTGACTTTGAGTGACTTTTTAATAATACACAGCTTTATCCACTTATTATACGAGCAAACTCACCGATTTGTGGATAACCTTGTGGATATAAAGGACAACTTTCTATTTTTTGTCTTTTATGATCATTTTTGTGCGGCTAGGGAGAATCGAACTCCCGACTCATCCTTGGCAAGGACGTGTTATACCACTTAACCATAGCCGCCTAGATAAACACACAAAAACGACTCTGATTATACTACGCTTACTCTTTTTCCTCAAATAGATAACCAGAATAAGGCTGGTTAAGAGGCTCACTTACTGTATTTAAATTTTGAAAAAATACACATAATAACTTATGTAAACTAGATTTCTTAACTAGCTCTAAGGTCATACTATCCCAATCTATAATTATCGCTGAATTATGGGCAATTATCATATGCACATTCTTTTCAAGATTTTTTCTAGAGACAGTCCTTATTAAGAAATCACTATTCTTTAATTTCGCAAACCATAGGCTATTTATCTTCGCGTATGTGTTAAATACATCCAAAAAGGGCTCTTCGACAATGATTTCAGAGCGGGTATGGTTTATTATCTTAAAATCACTCAGTTGAACCATCATTTCTTTTCCAAGAACTGTAGTAAGGCTCTTAAACGACTCTGAATCCTGTACCTCTCGTACGACTTCGCCATAATGGTTAAGAAAAAACCACTGATATACCCTCAAGACAGATTCCACCCCTTTAAATACTTGAAAAGGTGTTTCACCTGAAACATTAGCGTCTGTTTGCTCGTTCAAACTCTCCTGAGGTGGAGAATGTTCGAATAACTCAAGAGAGTGGGCAATATTCTTATATATTTTCTCCAAACCAACAACCTCCCATACACTAGAATACCCACACGAGACCCGCCTAACCAACCCTTGTTTTTTAAGACGGCGAATAGCGGAATGAATTGAAGTATGCGGAATATCTGTTACACGTGAAATCTTACTAACTCCATACGGACCCACATTCAGTAGACACAGAACTATTTTTATCTCAATATCTGTTAGTCCAAAGATTTTTAACCGCTCTGCAGAGAAATCTCCTGTTTCGCCATCCTTTTTATTGACATCTTCTTCTGAATTTGAATTTGAATTTGAAATCATAACTCTATACACTATATTTAGCAGTATATTACTTGACGTTTTTTTCGTCAAGTTTAAATTAAAAAAATATATTAAAAAACTAGTGATCTATAGCGACTGTTTTGAGGACACCAATTCTCTAATCTACCAAGACTGTAAGAAACAGGAACTTCATTTCTAGGAGAAATTACTTTTAAACAACCCTCATTTCTATTTTCATTCACATATACACTAGAAAAATAGCACTATTACAGACTTTCTACGTATACCTTATCTAGTGTTTTCATTTCTGCTCTATATAATCCACAGATACACCACTTTATATATCTAATTACTCAAAACTTATCCCCCAATTTTAAGCATCTTTCTTGAGATACTTGTCATTTCCCAGTTTCCAAATAAATCTTCTCTTACTCTCTGGTGCGCCCGGCAGGACTCGAACCCGCAACAACTGATCCGAAGTCAGTCATGATATCCATTTCACCACGGGCGCTAGGTACCCATTAATAATACGCTATTATTGGCTAATGAGCAAAATATGTACTACACTATAGATAATGTTAAAAAAGCTTCCATTTTCTATCCCAAAAGAGGTTTCACAAGTAACAGAAAGCCTGGAAAAGGCCGGTTTTGAGGCGTTTCTAGTCGGAGGGTGTGTGCGTAATTTATTATTGGGAAAAGAACCTAAGGATTGGGATATTACTACAGATGCCCATCCAGAAGATATTCAAAGCATATTTCATAATACTTTTTATGAAAATAATTATGGAACAGTTGGTATTATTAACGAAGATGTTAGTGATTCAAGACTTAAGGTAATAGAAGTGACTCCATACAGAGTAGAAACTGGTTACTCAAACTCCAGACATCCCGATTCTGTCTCTTTTAGTAAAAGTCTAAAAGACGATCTCAAAAGAAGGGACTTCACAGTAAATGCAATAGTATACAACGTTTCTAAAGGACAAATTATTGACCTTTATAAAGGACAGGAAGACCTGGAGCGCGAACTTCTCGTAGCAGTAGGGGATCCTGATGAGAGATTTAAAGAAGATGCTCTACGTATGTTACGAGGAATTAGACTTTCTGCAGAACTCGGTTTCGTTATCGAAGGAGAAACAATGAATGCTATTGAAAAAAACGCAGATCTGTTAAGGTGTATATCAAAAGAGAGAATTCGTGATGAATTCATTCGAATCTTAAATTCCGATGAGCCAATGCAGGCGCTTATCATAGCCCACAAATTAGGGGTTTTGAAATATATATCAAAAGATATAGAACGTGGTGTTGATATAAATCAAAATCAAGCACATAAATTCAGCGTATTTGAACATAACCTACGAACACTTCAACATGCGGCAGACAAAAAATGGTCATTTGAGCTACGTCTTGCAGGTCTTTTTCACGATATATCAAAACCAGAAACTCGAAGATGGTCAGAAGAAAAAAAAGATTGGACCTTTCACGGACATGAAGTAGTCGGCGCCAGAGTCGCACATTCCGCACTCAAAAACCTACATTTTCCAAAAAACACTACAGACACCGTGGTTAAATTAATACGCTGGCACATGTTTTTTTCCGATCCAGAAAAAATTACACTGTCTGCAGTACGGCGAACTATCCGAAATATTGGTAAGGAAAATATTTGGAACTTATTAGATCTACGTATTTGTGATCGTATCGGAACAGGAAGACCAAAAGAACAGCCTTTTAGATTTAGAAAATATAAATCTATGGTTGAAGAAGTATTACGCGACCCTATCAATGTCTCAATGCTGGCTATAGATGGAGACGAGGTAATTAAAATTTCAAACGAAAGACCTGGACCTAAAATTGGGCATGTTCTTCATGCTCTCCTTGAGGAAGTACTGGATGATCCCTCCAAAAATACGGCTGAATATATGGAAAAAAGAGCTCTTGAATTACTTTCATTATCTGAAATTAATCTAAAAAAACTTGGGGAAAAGGGTAAGGAAAAAAGAGAACAAATTGAAGAAGTTGAGGTAAAAAAAATACGTGATAAATATTGGGTAAAATAAAGCCGCCTCGTAATACAGACAACAAAATGTGGAGAGTTGTGTCCGTCATAAGGCGGCTTTTCTGCATTTTTTAGAAAGAAATTCTACAAATCTAATGAGTGTGAGCTAAAGCCTCTAAAGATAAAAGTTAATTGAAGATGTAGGCTTATAGCACAACTGAGTGACTCATTACATATGCACAATACTTCCTAATGCAGTAGTACAGGGGGATTTCGCAAAGAACAAAAAGAACTTATATCAGAATAAACAGTACTCCGAATCTGTATTCATTATAAGTAACGTAAAGGACATGTAAAGGACATGTCTGTGGATATGTCCTTTACAGATTATGCTCCGTCTCAATCCCCACAGGACAGTGGTCTGAGCCATATATATCGTTTAAGATAAAAGCTTTTTTAAGGCTGTCCTCTAAATCGGCTGATATAAATACATAATCAAGTCGCCAACCAACGTTACGGTCTCTATTCCGCATCTTGAGATCCCAGTAGGTATACGCTTCTTTTTTATTAGGATATTTATAACGGAAAGAGTCTGAGTAACCATTGCGAATTATTTCATCGAGCCACGCTCGCTCTTCTGGAAGAAATCCTGTATTTTTTTCATTTGCTTTTGGACGAGCAAGATCTATGTCTTCATGAGCTGTATTTACGTCCCCACAAAAAACGATACTTTTACTTTGTTTTCGTAATTCTTGAATATACTCGAAAAATGCATCATAAAAACGCAACTTATACTCTAAACGGACTGCGCCTTGCCCTCCGTTAGGAAAATATATATTAAGAAATACGAGATCCCCATATCGAGCTTCAATAAAACGTCCTTCTTGATCAAATTCTTCTATGCCCATACCATACTTAATCAAATCAGGCTTTTTTTTCATATAAAAACCAACTCCGCTGTAACCTTTTTTCACCACAGAAGACGAAAAATAACTAGTGTATCCTTTAATGTTTTTGAGATCTGGAGACAACTGATCTGGAGAAGATTTGGTTTCTTGAAGACAAAGAATATCTGGATCGTGCTCAAAAACATCCTTCAAGTTATCTTTGCGGTACACTGCGCGCAAACCATTAACATTCCAAGATATCAGTTTCATTAAGTATTAATAATATCACACCACTCCTAGCGCTTCTTTATACTGTTTTTATTGTCTTAGAATAACTAACCACATTATGTACATAATACATACACAAAACCTCACCCCAATCTACTAAAGAAGGGGTAAAGTTTGTAAATATGTTTTATATATTACGCAATAAACCCTGAATACAAAAGATATACACCTATAACCAACGCAATGACTCCCCAGATAGTCATTGCGTGTCGCGAATTAAACTTCTCGGCAAATTCCGCAAATGAATCATGGGGGAGTAGAAACAAGAGCATTCCTTTCACAAGAGCAGCCCAACCTATCAAACTGATTGCACTTGTTGTTAAGTTTTCCCACACATTGTGTGTAAGAACAATTAAGAGACCGAAGACAAGAGCCATTGTACCGCCAAAGTAGGGAAGAAAATAATCGCTTGCCATTTCATGAATAGCTTTACTTGTACGCTTTGGGTACATCAAAATAGATATACCAATTACCGTCATATAAACCCCTAATACTTGAGCAAGAAATAAAGTGGTGTCCATATAAATTAATAATTATTATTAGATTTCTAACAAAATACACCTGACCAAAGTGCATTAATTATTCACTTTTAATATTAGACGAAACAAATACTAAAAGCACTTCTTTTTATACACACAAAAGAAAGCCTCTACGTAACACTTATTTCCTACGTTTGCCATGAAAAGCACGGTGCACATCATGAAGGTGTTTATCAGTAACGTGCGTATAAACCTGTGTTGTAGCAATATTCGCATGCCCCAATAACGCCTGTACTGAACGTAAGTCTGCTCCATTAGAAAGAAGGTCTGTGGCAAAAGAATGTCGTATTATGTGTGGAGTTACTTTTTTAGAAATCCCAGCTTTTATTGCACAATTTTTAACAATTCGCTCTACTGATCTGGGGGAAAGACGTAAAGATTGAGAATTCTTTGCATTCTTACCAAACTGTATAAATAAAGAGTCGTCCATGTCTTTACGCTTTTTTAAATACACCTTCACTCGATCTTTCGCACGCGGAGAGAGAAAAACAACACGCACTTTTTCCCCCTTACCGCGCACTGAGAGCTCATCCTGAGAAAGATCTATGTCGTTATCAAGAGAACATAGCTCAGAAACACGCAATCCGGTTGAAAACAAAAGTTCTAATATTGCCCTGTCTCGTAAAGCAGAAAGATCCTCTCCATCCGGAGCATGCATCAGGCGTTCAAGTTCTTCTATAGTAATCAGGTCTAAAGCGCGATCCCCAACCTTTGCAAGCTCAATTCGTTCGGGAGACAGAGACTCAATGTCACGTTTACGTAAGTATTTCAAAAAAGCGCGTAAAGCTATGAGATGGTAGTTTTGCGTATTGCGTTTGAGTGTGTCATTACCAAGTGCCTTCTGCCTATTCAACCAGAGCCTGTACTCTCGAACAAGAGCATCCGTGATATCAAATGGTTTCTTAGTTTTAGAGTATGAAATAAATCTGGAAAGATAGCGGTCGTAATTTTCAACAGTCTTCAAGCTTCGTCCTTTTTCAATCTCAAGATGTTCTAAAAATTCTCGTTTGAGTGTTTCTAAGTCCATACATTCTACATTGTGCGACATTTTACAATGTCGCACAATGGTAAACACCACAGGGGTTGCATAATACGTGCAGATGTGTTCTACTAGAAGTAGACGAAAAGAGTACACCCACCTTACTTACAAAGAAAGGTATTTGGTTATGTGGAAATCCATAGGAATTGCGATAATTTTGGTTGGGGGAGTGTTGGTGAACACTCCTGCCATTGCTGTTGATCAAACACCAACAATGGCAAGAACATCAGAAGCATGTTTATCTCCACCTACAGCACAGTTAAAAATGTCCGCAACGGCAATACCAGCGTCAGACAGTCTCAAGACGTTGGTGAAAACGCTCTGCTCGAAGGGAATAGAGCTAAACTCACTTCAGCTGAGGAGAGCCATTAGGTATTATTCACCAGAAGTCAGTAGGGAATCTTCGCTTTCAAGCATATTCCCTCCGAAAAACTCCTTGACTACGGTAACGATTTTTTACGACGAAGGTGACTGGAGCAGTAAATCCCTTACATCTATAAGCGCAAGGAACGACTTCCAAGGAATTATGATTCTAATGGTCATAGCAACATTCATCTCAGGAACTTTTGGAAAATCCTTAGTGTGGAGACCTGCGAGCTTTGGAATTGTTGTGGGGATCATTGTTGGGGTTCTCATTGGGACTGTCGTGAGTCCACTAGTTGCGATGCTTACAGGCGTAATTGCTGGAATTTTTGCAAGTGTATCTGTAGCAACCGCTGCCGGAAATGTCATAAGTCCAGCTACTGCGAGGTCTGTCAGCGTAATTGCTGGAATTTTTGGGGGCTGGATTATTGGATTTTTCATTACCGTATTTGCTGGAATTTTTGCAATGGATGATGTTACAAATTCAGCACTCCTTGAGTGGATCGCATTCTGCGTTGGTCTGGTCTCGCTGGAGTTTGCAGTCTACTTCGTTCGCACCTTCATTCGAAGAAAGCGCGACGAGGACAAAGGCAAACAAGGTGTGCCCGTTTCCAACTAGCAGTTGTGTATTCTCCTGCTATAAAATAAACCCTCTTAGCGATATCGCATCGCTAGGGGGTTTTTATATAAGTAAATCAACTAATAAACCTGGAACGTTAGCTAACATATAAATATGGCTAAAATTGGTGAAATAATAGCACTTGTGTATTTAACAAATGTGTGGTAAGCTTGTCCTGTTATGTTAACCAAGCGAAAGAAGCAAAATTCAGTCCGAGAAACTCAAATTCATGAAACTGATACAGGGTCTCCGGAAGTGCAGGTGTCAATCCTGACCAAACGTATCAATGAACTTGCAGCTCATTTGAAAAAAAACCACAAAGATCGGCATTCTCGCCGCGGTCTTTTACAAATGGTCGCAGACCGCCGAACACATTTGAAATATTTGGAGAAAAAAAACAAGCGTCGATATAATACGCTTGTTAAAAAATTGGAATTGAAAAAGTAAGAGCTAAAGCCTAACTTTCTATTTCAAAATTATATATTGTTCACACCAATCCCACACAGATACATTTCTCTCGCGTGGTATACTGTAAATAGGGAATTTTATACATTTAATTTATTTAACTGGGATCTTTAGTTTCGGTGTAAAAGCAAACACAACACCAACTTTAAATAGACCCTATTACTTTTTATGGCTGTTATTAAACAACCCAATCAACGTGTTGGTATTTTTATAGATACACAAAATATATATCATAGTGCAAAAAATCTTTATAAAGCAAAGGCAAACTTTGGAAAAATAGTTGAGGCGGCGCTTGGCAATCGTCAACTGGTTCGCGCAATCGCATACGTTGCGTCTACAGAATCTGGGGAAGAACAAACCTTCTTTGAGGCTCTCAATAAACTTAATATTGAAACCAAAACAAAAGATCTCCAAATTTTCTATGGGGGATCAAAAAAAGCAGACTGGGATGTTGGAATTGCTGTAGATGCTATAAAACTATCTGATAAGCTTGATGTGGTAGTACTAGCTACTGGTGACGGAGATTTTATACCACTTGTTGAATATCTTAAAATGCACGGATGCCAAGTAGAGGTAATATCATTTGGAAGATCTTCTTCTGGGAAACTGCGAGAAGTTACTGATGATTTTATTGATATGTGTGATGACCCTAAGAAATTTTTAATAGGAAATAAATCTCTGCGTAAAGTATTTTCCTCAAAAGACTCCGAATAATTTATTCTCGTTTGAAAATAGAGCGATAGATGGTTTCCTTTTCCATTTCCTTGATATAAACTATGTATATTACTTAGTAATATACTGATCTTTGGATATGTAGGATTGAAAATTTCTTTCAAGCCTAAAATCTGAAGATCAAATATCTTGTCATGCAGAAAAAAGAATACTCAATTGAGATTGGAGGAAAAACCCTCACCGCCCAATTTACCGACCTTGCAGATCAGGCACACGGATCTGTAATACTCCGCTGTGGCGACACTACCGTCTTAGCAACAGCAGTAATGTCAGACTCTGTGCGAGAAGGTCTTTCTTATTTCCCCCTCTCTGTAGACTACGAAGAGAAATTCTATGCAACTGGAGCCATTTTAGGCAGTCGGTTTTCTCGCAGAGAAGGTAGGCCTTCAGACGAAGCAGTACTTTCCGGTCGTGTAATAGACAGAACCATACGACCTCTATTTAACCACTCAATACGTAATGAAGTTCAGGTTGTTGTCACAGTCCTTTCCTTGGGCGAATACGATCCAGACGTTCTAGCAGTAAACGCCGCTTCACTTGCAATCCTAACGTCAGATATTCCTTGGGGTGGACCAGCAAGCGCAGTCCGTATTGGAAAGAAAAAAGGAAGTGACTTACTCTTTATCAACCCAAGTTATAAAAACCGTGATGACACTGATACCATTCTGGATTCTATCCTTTGCGGTAAAAATAAAAACATCAACATGATTGAGGTGGGCGCAAAAGAGATCTGTGAAGATGTGCTTGGAGAAGTCTTTGAGAAAGCTTCAAAAGAAATTGAACGTCTGCAAGAATTTCAAGAAATAATTGGAAAAGAAATTGGAAAAGAAAAACGCACTATAACTATCCCTACTTCTCCAGAAGAAATGAAGCCTCTCTTCGCTAAACACATCGAGCCTAGGCTCTTTAACACTGTTTTTTCTGGAACTGCTGGAAAGGCTGGTATTAATACACTTAAAAGTGAGTGGTTGAAATTGTATAAAGAGATTTTACCTGAAGAAAATTCTTCGTTTGCAGATGATTATTATGAAGATAAAATTGACGAAATCCTACACACTGAAGCAATAAACAACAATCTCCGACCAGACAAGCGAGCAATGGAGGAGGTCCGGAAGCTCCAAGCGCAAGCAGGTAATATTTCTCCAGCGCTTCATGGTTCTGGTATTTTCTACCGAGGAGGAACACATGTCTTTTCAGCCCTTACCCTCGGCGGACCAGAAGACGCTCAACTCATCAATAGTATGGAGAAACAGGATGGTCAAAAACGATTTATACATCATTATAATTTCCCGCCTTTTTCTGTTGGAGAAACAGGACGTGTTGGCGGTTTCAATCGTCGCATGATAGGTCATGGAGCTCTTGCAGAAAAAGCGCTTGAAGCAGTAATGCCTTTAAAAGAGGATTTCCCCTATACAGTACGGGTAGTTTCTGAAAGTATGGCCTCGAATGGATCTACGTCTATGGCCTCTGTTTGTGCATCAACATTAGCCCTTCTAGACGGTGGAGTGCCTTTAAAAGCCTCTGTTGCAGGTATCGCTATGGGACTTATGATGTTGGAGCAAGAAAAAGAAGACTCCATACTAAAATACAAAATCCTTACTGATATCCAAGGCCCTGAAGACCACTATGGTGACATGGATTTTAAAGTAGCAGGTACTCGAAACGGAGTTACCGCAATTCAAATGGACGTCAAAGTTGACGGAATTCCTATTTCAATTCTTAGAAAAGCGCTTGTAGATGCAAAAAAAGCACGGGAACACATTCTTGATATAATGGAAAATGAAATAAGCGCTCCCCGAGAAAATATTTCACCCCGTGCTCCACAAATTATCACACTTACCATCAAACCTGAACAAATAGGTCTTGTTATTGGGCCTGGTGGAAAAACTATAAATAAGATACGCGACAATACCGCTGTAGATGATATTACTATTGAAGATGACGGCACTGTCTATATAACAGGCAAAAATGGTACCGCAAAAGCAGCAGAACAAGCTATCAGCGAAATGACCAGGGAATATTCTGCTGGAGAAAAATTTGAAGGGGAAGTAACTCGCATACTTGATTTTGGAGCATTTGTGAAAATAGGAGAAGGAACAGAAGGGCTAGTTCACATTTCTGAAATTGCTCCTTCCCGAATTGAAAATGTGTCCGACGTTCTTTCTGTTGGAGAAAAGGTGCCAGTTGTAATAAAAGAAATTGATGAAAAAAAGAGAATAAATCTTTCTATTAAAAAAATTGATCCAGATTTTGCAACAAACAAAAAGACCTTGGATTAAGAAACTAGTATTTAGCACAAAGTAAACAAAAAATGGAAGAACGTAATATACAACCCAAAAAAATACCGCAAAAAAATACCCCCACTCAAGGTGCTGTCGGCGGAGTTTCTTTTGTTCCTAAATTTAAAGAAAAACCAAGCAAAATTCCAAATGCCGATGAAATAAAAAAAGAACTCATGCGCGGTGGCTTATCTGTGACACAAAAATCTGACAAAACAGCACCTACTGTTCAAAAGGCAAAAAACCAATGGAATATATTACGCCCCTTACGTACCTACAAAGATGACATTGCTGAAGCTCTTCGAAAATCTGGCGGATCTAAAATTTCAATTAAACAAAAAGAAACGGAACGTACAAAAAAGCGCCTAACGGAAGATAACAAAAACTTAACAGAAGAAGCTCGTATACAAAAAGAAAAAAAACGTGTACAAGACAATCTGTTGCAAGCATCTTCTAAGTTTAAAAAACCATTTATTACAAGGACAAAAGAAAACCCTCTCAAACCAATTAAAAAAAATCCTAAATACGCAGATATAATACCGCCAAAAAAGAAAGAAGGTGAGACAAAAAGCGCAGAACAATTACTTAAGCAACGGCGTGAGGACGAAACAAATCTTCGCCCAGTAGAAATTTCTAATTCTCATAATAAACATTCTGCACTAAAAATACTTCTGTTGAGTTTCTTCTTTATTGTTGTAGGTTCTGGTGTTCTTTATGGAGCATATATTTTCTTGTTCTCCGAAAAAGAGAAGCCTCCTTTTCTTGAAATCAGTACCCTCGTATTTGCTGAAAAAAATATAGACCTATCTATAAAGAAGCTTTATGGTAAAGACTTCCAGAAGGCTATCATAAATAAAAAAAACAAAACTTCCATACCAACAGACTCAATTACTAATTTACAATTAAAAGTTGGGGAGTCCGAAGATGCAAACCTCACTGTATCGGATCTTCTTTTACGGATTGGAACTCATGCACCTAAATCTCTTTCTCGATCTTTTAGTGACAAATACATGCTCGGATTTTACAAAAAAAATCGTGTGGAGATTTTTTTAATTCTCAAACCAACTTTCTTTGAAAACGTTTTTGCTGACATGCTAGTGTGGGAAGAGTACATAGCTAAAGACCTCTCTCCTCTGTTTATATCTCCTCTTTCTAGAATCTCAATTATAAAAAATAAGGATGACTCTCCTCGTATATCACGATCAAATTTTCAAGACAAAATTATTGAAAATAAAGACACTAGAATTCTTTATAACTCTCTAGGAGAAATAATTCTCCTTTATTCATTTGTAGACAAAAAAACTCTCATAATCACAACAAGTAAAGAAGCCTTGATTGAAATATTTGAACGCATGAGTGCCAAACGTGTATCGCGATAGTGACTACAAGTAAGCAGTCTGCTAAACTAGAACTATGACACACATATCATCAGAAGAACTTAACGAATTACGTTCTAAATTAAAAACAGAAAGAAAGATTCTTGACGAGGAGTTATCTCGTATTGGCCAACGAAATCCTACCAATCCAGCAGATTGGGAACCTGTTCCTGAGAAAATGGATACTCAAAAAGCAGACAGTAATGAATCAGCTGATCGTATTGAGGCTTTTGAAGAAAACACAGCTACTTTAAAGGAGCTCGAGATACGTTTTAATGAGGTAGAAAAAGCTCTTTCCCGTATAGAAATGGGAACATATGGGGTATGTAAAATTGACAATAAACCCATAGAAAAAGAACGTCTTTTCGCAAATCCCGCAGCAAACACCTGCATAACACACAAAGAAGAATAAAGTAGCGTACAAAATTTACAAATGAGCTTTGCAAAAGTATACAGTGCGCAGACTTCCATTCTTAAAGCTCAAACCATTTCTATAGAAATTGACCTCTCGCGAGGACTCCACGCTTTTTCACTTGTAGGTCTTCCTGATAAAGCTGTTGAGGAATCTAAAGATCGCGTTTCGGCTGCAATAAAAAATACAGGTTATGATTCTCCTAAAAGTAAAAATCAAAAAGTAGTCATCTCTCTGGCTCCCGCTAATCTTAAAAAAGAAGGTCCGATTTTTGACGTTGGAATAGCTCTTGCTTATCTACTTGCTACTGGAGATATAACCTTTGATCCAGAAAAAAAGATATTCCTTGGGGAGCTTTCTCTTGATGGAGAATTACAACCTATTCGTGGGATTTTACCGCTTGTCTTAAATGCGAAGAAGAATGGGTTCAAGGAAATATTCCTACCTTTTAAAAATGCAAAGGAAGGATCTCTTGTCAAAGGGATCAAAGTTTACGGAGTACAGACACTTCGTGAACTTATTGATCATTTAAATCTAAAAAAGAAAGATGGGGAAGGTGTACAAAAGATACTTTCTCCACATAAGAAAACAAAAATATCCTATATTACTCCACCTTACTCTGTTGAAATGGATGATATTAGAGGGCAAGAAACTGCAAAAAGGGGTCTTCTGATTGCCGCATCTGGCGGCCATAATATCGCCCTTTATGGACCTCCTGGTACTGGAAAGACAATGCTTGCACGCGCTTTTACATCAATTCTTCCACCCCTTAATCTAGAAGCTGTACTTGAAACCACAGGTATCCACTCTATTGCCGGAGCATTAGAAAACAACCTCGTAACATCTCCTCCTTTTAGATCACCCCATCACACGTCTTCATACGTATCAATAGTAGGAGGAGGTACTGTACCACGCCCAGGAGAGGTCACTCTGGCACATCGTGGAGTTCTTTTTCTTGATGAATTTCCAGAATTTGACAGAAGGGTGATTGAATCTCTACGCGAGCCATTAGAAGAAAGATCTATAACAATAGCTCGATCAAAAGGGACAGCTCACTTTCCCGCTAATTTTATTCTAATAGCTGCTCTAAACCCATGTCCTTGCGGTAATTTTGGTAGCAACAAACAATGCAACTGCTCACCTCTTTCACTTGAACGCTACAGAAAAAAAATATCTGGGCCAATAGTAGACCGCATAGATATGTGGATTGAAGTTTCACTTATTGACTATAAAAAACTTTCTGAGGAAAAAACAAAAGGAGAGTCTTTTAAAATGGCAAATCAGGTTGTAAAAGCCCGTGCTTTACAACAAAAACGTTTTACAGATTTAAATAAAGACATCAACACAAATAGTGAACTGGGAATTAAAAATATAGATAATTTTATTATCTTAAATAGACAGGTTCGCGAGCTACTTAACCAAGCAGCAACTAAACTTGATCTGTCTCCTCGCGCTTATCATAGAGTCATTAAGCTTGCGCGAACTATTGCAGACTTAAGTGAAAAAGATTCTATTGAAACGGACCATATGCTTGAAGCCCTGCAGTATCGCCCAAAAAATAACCAAGTGATGTGAAAACCACATATCATTTTTGATGAAATGTGGAAATTATGTTTTATATTACTTTTCTTAAAATAAACTCTTTTCAGTTTATAAAAGACCTGGCTTTCAGATTATTTATTAAAATAAAAACTACTCACTAGAATGGATTGCGTGCGCCCCTGACTTCAAAATGAACATGAGGTCCTGTTGAACGTCCTGTTGAGCCAATGTATCCAATCACTTGTCCTTGGATCACTGAATTTCCCGTATATACAATATTACGGCTATTATGCGCATAAAGTGTCTGAGTACCATTGCTGTGTTTGATTACAATATAAATTCCATATCCACCATTCCACCCAGCATTTCTGCTCACGATAACCTTACCCGAAGCAGAAGCAACGATTGGCGTACCTTTTGGTGCCCCCATATCAACAGCATTATATCCATGGATCCCCTGTGTGCGAACCCCCTTAACAGGCCTTATGTAATAACCTTTATATAATGGACCATTAGAAACAATGCGGGAAGTCCTTTTCTTTTTATATATAGAACCTTTTGGTGCAGGAACTTCTCCGTTTGGTATTACTACAATATTTCCAATTACAAGCGGGGAATCTTTAGTAAGATTGTTATAACTCAGCACATCACCTAAATCTCCATCATATTTTTTTGTAATACTCTTTAGAGTGTCTCCCTTTACCACAGTATGTCTAACACCAGAAATAGGAAGAATCACAAGAGTTTGTCCTTCATGAATACTTTTTGAAGAACGAATATTATTTGCCCATCTTATGGTATTTACAGAAACTCCAAACATACTCGCAATCTGAGACAGAGTATCTCCTTCACGAACAACATAAACACTTATTTGGTCTGAAGTTGCAGGACTTTCTTCAATATCAGCAATAGTACCTGAAGGACCTGTCTCTGATAAAAGAGAAACTCCTCCTACAATTAGGATACCCCCTCCTCCTTTTGATGGATTTGGGTCAATATTTAGAGCGGCGCGCAAAAGCGGAATAGTTTGAGAATTTAAAGAAGCTGCGGTGTTTGTTTGAGCCGCTTGATCTTTGGGAAACAAAAAAGAAGATATGTATGAAAAAATATTTGCATTAGCGGACACAGGAAATACAAAAAAGAAGCTCAATAAAACTAAGCTCAATAAATATCGCCGACTTGTGGCTTGTATGCTTTTCCGACCGAGAAATTTCTTATATGAAGGGTCAGAATCTTGTTCACTTGGTAAAATAAGTCAAATCGTTAATTAAAGGAATGAGTCACTCTGAAGCCTCCTAAAGGAGGACTATCTACTGCTCTGTATCTCTGTAATATGCTACCTACTCTACCGATGAGAGCGAAGAAGTCAAGAACAAGAAAATAGCCCTAAGTGGACAACAATTGAGTTCCGCTTAAATGGCTTAACAAGGCGGTAAAAACTATATTTTTTAATAAAAATAATTTAAAAAAGTGACATGGTATGATGTCTCTATATTAAACATGAAAAACCTTAACGAGGAACAAAAAAAGGCTGTTTTGCATAGAAACGGACCTCTTCTAATCTTAGCTGGTGCTGGTGCTGGAAAAACCAGAGTTATCACACACAGAATCCTGAATCTTGTCCACAATGGTGTATCTCCAGAAAACATTCTGGCTGTCACTTTTACAAACAAAGCGGCAAAAGAAATGCGTGGAAGAGTATTAGAACTACTCCAGTCAAGAAACTCCCATGAAAATATTGAAAAAAGAAGAGGGGTTCCTTTCATTTCAACTTTCCACGCATTGGGTGTACAAATCCTCAGGTCTAATTCGCAGATTCTGGGACTCCCACGCTCATTTACGATCTTTGATCGAAATGACTCTATCCGCGCAATAAAAGAAGCAACAAAAATTGTTGGGGTAGACCCTAAACAGTTTGAGCCACGTAAAATATTAAGCTCTATTTCACGAGCTAAGGGGAACGCTTTAACATTAGAATCATATGAAAAAAATAATAGTGGTTTTTACCCCCGTACAATTATTTCAGTATGGAAAGAATATGAAAAAATCTTATTTAACGAAAAAGCTCTTGATTTTGACGACCTTCTTCTAAAAACATTGAATCTGCTTATTAAAAATGAGAATATTCGAAACCACTATAGAAGTCTATGGCAATATATTCATATCGATGAGTACCAAGACACAAACTTGGTACAATGCCGTATAGCACATACTCTTACAGCACCTAAAAATAATATTTGTGTTGTTGGAGATATAGATCAAAATATATACAGCTGGCGGGGAGCCAATATTGACAATATCCTTGCGTTTGAAAAAAAATATCCAAAAACGACAACTCTTCTTTTAGAACAAAATTATAGATCCACCAAAACAATATTGGAAGTTTCAAATACTATTATACAAAAAAATAAACAGAGGAAAGAGAAAAAATTATTTACCGACAACCCAAAAGGGGAGAAAGTTGCCTTGGTATCTGTTTACGATGAAAACGCAGAAGCTATTTTTATAGCAAAACAATCTTTGAAAGAAATCAGCGCTGGTACCTCTGCAAAAGACATTACTGTTTTGTATAGAGCAAATTTTCAATCACGCGCACTTGAAGAAGCCTTTCTAGCAAACGAGGTCCCATACCAAGTATTGGGTGTCCGTTTTTTTGAACGTAAAGAAGTGAAAGACATTCTCTCCTTTATACGCGTCGCCATTAACCCAGAAAGTCTAAGTGACATAAAACGTATAGTAAATGTTCCTCCGCGTGGTATTGGGAAAGTAACACTGCTTAAAATAACTACCCACAGAGAAGACCTCCTTTCACCACGAGCCAAGAAAAATGTAGCTGAATTTCAAAATCTTTTGACTCAAATACGAGAGTGCGCACAAACACAGCCGATATCTAAAACTATTTTGTTTGTACTTAAAAAGAGTGGGCTGGAAGAAGTTTTACGTAAAGGAACAAGTGACGAACAAGAACGTCTGGAAAACATACATGAATTAGTAACTCTTGCTATGCGATACGACACTCTCACCCCTGAAGAAGGAGTGGAGAAACTTTTAGAAGACGCCGCTCTTGCGACAGACCAAGATGAAATAAAAGAAGAAAAAGACGCTGTAAAATTAATGACAGTCCATGCGTCTAAGGGATTGGAATTTGATACTGTATTTATCACAGGACTTGAAGAAGGCTTATTCCCTCACAAAAAAATTTCAGCGGAGCGTATTGACGAAGAAGAGGAACGACGTCTTTTTTATGTAGCCTTAACCCGTGCAAAGAAAAAGCTCTTTCTTACTTACACATCTATAAGAACTATCTTTGGGTCACGGAAAATAAACATCCCGTCAGAGTTTATCACCGACATTGATGATGTGTACACAGAAACTATAGAGTGGAGTGGGGAAGAGAGTGGAAGCGTGGTATATATAGATTAATTATACTCATTTCACTCCTAATAAGAGTCCAAAAACATCTGAAATATTCATTACATTACACTCATAACTAAATCTAAGACATGAAAACAAAAGCCCGACTAGGACAACACTTTCTAAAAGACAAAAAAGTTCTAGCTTCTATAGTGGCAGCAGGGAAATTAAAAAAAAACGACTATGTGCTTGAAATAGGACCTGGTAAAGGGATGCTAACAAAAGAGCTTTTAAAATACGCAGGCCATGTAACCACTATTGAAAAAGACCCTATCTTAGCTGAAAAAATATCTACGCAATTTAAAAACGAAATAGATTCTGGCTTTTTAGAACTTATAATCGCAGATGTGCGAGATGTTGATTTAAAAAAATATCATTTTTCCAAACATCCTTTTAAACTTATTGCGAATATTCCTTACTATATTACAGGTGAACTACTGAGAACCTTTTTAAGTGGAAAAATAAAACCAACGATGATAGTGTTTCTTCTTCAAAAGGAGGTGGCTAGAAGGATAGTGGGGCACTCATTAGGTGAAAAAGAAAGTGTTCTGTCTATATCTGTTAAAGCATTCGGCTCTCCTAAATACATACGAACTGTGGGGAAAAAAGCTTTTCGACCAGAACCCAACGTTTCTTCTGCAGTTTTAATGATAGAAGATATAAATAACAAAAAACTTGCTGACATAAATGAGAGATTTTTTTTTGAAGTGGTTAAAACAGGTTTTGCACAAAAAAGAAAATTTTTAAAAAGTAATCTTAAATCTCTGATTAAACCTGAACTATTAACAGCCATGTTTCATAAACTCAATATTCCAAGCAATGTACGAGCTGAGGATATCAGTCTTGAGAATTGGATACAAATTACGCGCCATTTTAAAAAAAGATAAAATATTTTACATCCATTTTTCAACATTTCTTATTAATCACACATAGCTCTAATGCTAAGGTGCGGTATACTAAAAAGGTAATAAGGGGGTATTATTTTGCAATTATTACCACGCACAATTAGAATATTTGCCGCAGGGGGGCTGTTAACGCTCTTTGTTTTTGCAATTTTTCTATATTTATCATTCCATACTTCAAAAAGCTCTGCTCTCAACAAAAATATTCAAACAGATTTCGCGGAAAAAAATATAACTGGTGTTCTCCAAAAAAAACTTAGAAATAATGACCGTGACAAAGACGGCTTGCTTGATTGGGAAGAGACACTATGGAATACAGACCCAAACAATCCCGACACAGACGGTGATGGCACAAAAGATGGAGAAGAGGTGGATCTAAATCGAAACCCACTCAAAAAAGGTCCCGATGACTACCTAAATGTAAAAGTAGCACCTCTTACTAAAGATTCTACTTCTTTAAACTCTACTGAGATTTTTTCACAACAATTTTTCACTGATTATATGAGTTTGCGTAAATCTGGAAAACTAAAAGACCCTACACAAACAAAAATTCTTTTAGAAAAAGCTAAAAAAATCCTCTCTACCACCCCAACAATATATAATATAAATGATATTATAGTTGTTAAGGAAACTCCAGAAACTATAAGAACTTTTGGAAATCAAATGGGTTCTGTATTGAAAATATATGGAAATTCTGGAAGAGAACGAGCGCTTGATATTGTTGAAAAAGCGGTGATTGGGAACAAACCAAATGAGCTAAAGAAACTAGACTCTATCCTAAAGAGCTATAAAGACATTGTGGACAATCTTCTTGCTGTACCTACACCAAATAGTGCTGTAAATATCCATCTCGAGCTTATAAATAATATTTCTTCTCTGTATGATTCTTTAACCAGCCTTAGAAACCTATTTATTGACCCGTTGCAGGCTTTAGTAAAGCTTAAAAAATATACTACTGATTCAGCAAAAACAGCACAATCTTTAAAAAATATGCAGACCTATTTCACGCAAAAAAATATAACTTTCAATAAAAACGAAGATGGATACTTATTAAACAATCTGCCTTTTTAAATACGATGATACACTCTGCACACAAACAAAAATTTATTTCTCTACTGGCACTAACCCTACTAACTTCAGTTTTTTTACTATATCCATACAAAAAAGCTGAGGCCATTCCCACCACTGAAGTGGGACCGCAACTTGGCTTCATATCTCAAATTACTGGCTTTACTGCTATTTCTGCAAGTGGTAGCCAAACACTTGTTGTAAAAGAATATGCCTTAGATAAAATTGGGTGGGCTATAGCAAATATTGTGATACAAGAAATGTCTCATAATATTGTTAACTGGATAAACTCTGGTTTTGACGGTAATCCGGCATTTGTTACTGACTTAGGGGGTTTCCTTACTGATATTTCAGATAAAGTTGCTGGTTCCTTCATAGAAGGAACTGAGCTTGGTTTATTGTGTGACCCATTTCAACTACAGATACGCCGAGCCCTTGCTATAAATTACAATTCTTCTTTTGGCAAAACGATAGAGTGCCGTCTTAGTAATGTGGTTAATAATATAGATAATTTTTTATCCGGAAACTTTGAATCAGGGGGGTGGGATGGGTGGTATGAATTGACTGTGCAAGATAATCCTTATTCAAGATATCTTCAAGCTTCTGAAAGCCTTAATGCTCGTATTGTAAATGCAAGAGGTCGTGAATTAAAACTCCTTGACTGGGGAAATGGTTTTCTTTCCTGGAAAGAATGTGGCGGATCGGGAGCCACCGACTCCATCAGCACAGCAAACTGTCCTGTAGTTACCCCAGGCAAGGTTATTGAGTCACAGCTTAACGACACCCTTGACTCAGGACGTAACAGATTAATAGTCGCAGATGAAATTGATGAAATAATAGGGGCTCTTCTTACTCAACTTACACAACAAGCACTTAGCGGGTCAGGTGGACTCTTCGGACTTAGCCAAAACCAAAATGGACAACCTTCGTACACCTCACGACTACGAGCAGATTCCACAGCCACTAATAAGATTTTAAACAAAGCTAAAGAAACTGTCTCTAAAGAGATTAGCTCAGCTATTAAAATTGAAGAGACTTACAAAAACACCGTACTCAGCAGTTTAAGTACAATTCTCTCAACAGAAAAACTAAATGCGACACTAAGCACATGTGACCCTATTAAAACAGGGCTATTTACCTCAACTATTTTATTGAGAAAAAATTCCATATCAGAAAAAGCGACTCTCTCAGAACAAAGACTTCAAAATCTTAATACTATACAGACAGAAATATCAACAGCTTCAAACCCAAACGACCTTAAAACTGCGATACAACCATTTCTTGACCTACAAACCAGCGGCGCTTTGCGCACAGAAGCAGATATTAGAATCGCACGAAAAGAAAGTGCTAGTATAATCCAAGAAATGAAATCACTTCAAACCAACATCAATACCGCCATTGCCGAATGTGGTTCAACTAATAACACCTCTCAGAACTCCTTATGAATTTCCCAATAAAAAATACTGTGCTAGGAATATTACTGATGGTGATATTTTCTATTGGGGTTTTTACCCCTATTTCAGCTAATTACTCTAAACAAATATTGAATACTTCTTACATAGAGGCCGCTAACAAAGTTGTTGGGGTAGATGAAGATGGCCCAATATCTGGTCCCGGGTCAGAAAGTTCCATAGAAGCCACTTCGGGAAGTGATAGTAACGACAGCTCTAAAGAAGGAGACGGGTGGTTTATGAGACAGTTTAAAAGCGCTATGGCTTATTTAATGCTGGCAATAATGGGTTTCTTTGCCATTTTGGTATGGGCAAGCGGACTACTTCTAAATTATGTATCCTTCCAAACAGTGGTGCAAATGTCAGTTATGGTGAAGCAAATTACAGCTATCAGTGTTGGTTGGGCAACTTTCCGTGATTTGGCAAACATAGTTCTCATTTTCCTACTTCTTATTATAGGAATTTCTACTATTCTCAGAGTGTCCGGCTACAGAATGAAAGATCTTTTAGTGCGTGTAATTATAATAGCGCTCCTTATAAATTTCAGCCTGTTCTTCACTAACATAGTGATTGATGTAAGTAATATACTGGCTACACAATTTTATTATAAATCAGTTGGAATAGACGCAAACACAAACCCATCCTTAGTTGAAAAATTAAAAGCGGGAGGTGGTATCGCAACACGCTACATGAAGGCACTTTCTTTAACGTCTCTATACGGATTTGACACAAAAACAGGAGAAATTAATTCTAATAGATTAAATACGGAAAATATATTCTTAATAGGAATAATGTCATCGTTGTTATTTATAATAACTGCTGCTGTTTTTTTTGCAGCGGCATTAATACTTATTTCCAGATTTGTAATCCTTATCTTTTTAATGATTCTGTCACCTCTCGCATTTGTGGCTATGGCTATACCAAAATTCAGCGGACTTGCCTCTAAATGGTGGAATGCCCTTATAAATAACGCATTATTTGCTCCAATTTTTTTTCTGTTTACATGGTTTACTCTCAGAATTGTTGAGGGTGATGGTTTTAGACAAAGTATTGGACTTATAGATGCAAACGGTAATACGATGACGAGTGCAAAATTTAGCGGACTAACAACAGGAGACCCAGGTTCTGTTGTTATTTTGGTAAATTTCTTAATCGTAATGGCATTCACTATTGCTTCTTTGGTTATAGCAAAACAAATGAGTATATTTGGGGCATCTAAGGCAACAGGATGGGCACAAAAAGGTGTTGGGGCTGGTTTTAAGGTTGGTGGTAGGTGGACAAAACGTCGTCTCGCTCCACTTGCCCGCGAAATTGAGAGTGGAGAAGCTCAAAAACGCCACCGCCTCAACCCAATGCATGGGATAATGAAAGTCGCCCGCCCTATTGGAAAAGCCGCGTCACATGTTCCTGGAGTAAGAGAAGGGTTACAAGACGTATCACAGTCTTATAGAGATGATATAAAAAAGAAGTCAGCTAAGCTTGAAAAGTTTAGTACTCCAGAATTAAAACGAAGACTTGGAAAATTCACACTTCCTATAGACAAAGCTGCTATAACTCAAGCTATTACTAAAAAAGAAGATCTTGGCTCGTTAAGTTTTAAGCAAATTCAACAGGCCAGAGCTTTGGCTAAAAATACAGGAGTCTCTACATCCACTCTTGATAAGTTCCGCCCAGAAACAGATTCTCTTGAAAAAATTGCAACAAATGTTTCCAAACAAAGAGCTACTGACGTCTCCAAACTAGACAAAGTGATTGTTTCACACACAGGAGATAATAAAGAAAATGTAGATAAGATGTTAGATGCTATGGTCCTAACCTACTCAGGGGGTCATTCAGCTGCTTTAGGTATGAGAAAAGACGAGCTCACGTCTAGTTACATAGAACACATTAAAGAACTCTCCAAACGTCTCAAGGGTCAGAACGGAATAGAAGAGGTTGATACAGAAGACCTCTCTTCAATTGCTGATTTTCTTGAAAAAGTTGATGAAAAAATGCTTGATATAAATCTAGATGCAGATCCAAAAAAGAATGAGGAGAAACTTTCCGCAGCAAAACGATCTCGTCAAACTGCTGCTGATTATTTCCGATCAGTACCCGCGCAGCGTGTATGGGCACAAGGAAAAGGAACAGATACTACCCACAAGCCTTCTTCATCATCAGAAAATAAAAAAACTGCAAAAGAGATTGCTGAAGATGAGTGGACAAAAGTAATAAAGAAAAAAGAGGGCCCCCTCTAAAACTAAACTTAACTTTTTTAAGACATGAACAACCCAACAACTGAACAAGTACAAAAACGTTTTAACCAGCTCCCAAAAGTCACTCAGGACACCCTTTATTCCGTAGATACAGCAAACGCCGTTGGTATCATTAGTAAAACCCTGCAATTAAGTAATGAACAGGTTAGTAAATTAGCCGATGAAGTAGGACTTGTTCTGCTCGGATTTACCAGAGAAAGCGAATTTGTGACACACCTTATAGAACGCCTGCGAATATCTAAGGAAGCAGCAGAACAAATAATTCTAGCAATTGAAAATAAGATATTTAGCAAACTTAAGAAAGAACTTAAAGAAGAAAGAACGAATGAAACAGAGGAATTTCCTAACAATGTTAAACAAATTCATACAAAAGAGAAACCATTACCTACTTCCACAAAAACAGAAGATGCTGCCTCTCAAAAAATACAAAAGATAAAATCTTTAGCAAACACTCAGCAAACTAAAGAATTACTACCTTCACCCACTTCTAAAGAAAAAACTCGCCCATATTCTATAGATCCATATCGCGAGTCAATTAACTAAAACCTACTACGTTTATATTTGGTCTTAAAAAGGTCATGGTATACTTAAAAAATATATTGTTAACTATTACTTGATATCTATCCACTTATGCGTTTTCAGGTCCCACAATTTATTGAAGTTGAAGATAAAATATTTGGTCCGTTGACGTTACGACAATTTATTTATCTATCAGGAACAGCCGGGATAATAGTAATGCTTTGGGCTGTTCTTCCAACATTTCTTGTCTTTCTAATAGGAGCCCCCATTGCAGCGCTCGGAGGAGCGTTGTCATTTATAAAGATTAACAACAGACCGTTTATTAACATTCTGGAATCAGCTTTTTCCTTTACCTTAAAAAACAATCTTTATATTTGGAAAAAACGAGAACATAACCTCATCCGCTCTGCTTCAGGAAAAAATAAAAAAGATCTTAATACGCTTATAGTTCCTACTCTATCTAAAAGCAAACTTAAAGATTTAGCATGGAGTCTAGATATTAAAGAGAGTATCTACTCCGATAAAAATCAACAACAATGAGTAAGCTACAAAATACGTTAATAAGTACGACTGAGTCAAACAACCTTCGTGATAATATAGATTGTATCTCCGATTGATTAAGAGACAATCCATCAATAAAATTACAAAGATGGTATGAGATACATGTATCACATATATTTATGAATAAAAAATCAAAAGCTGCACAAGATTTCGTACCCATAAAAGAAGTGCGCGACGGTGTCGCCATCCTCAATGACGGCTCTATGAGAGCCACACTTATGGTCTCATCTCTTAATTTTGCTTTAAAGTCACAAGATGAACAGGAGTCTATACTTTTTCAATTTCAAAACTTTCTTAATTCATTAGATTTTTCTGTACAATTTTTTGTACAGTCACGAGCACTTGATATTAGACCCTATATAAACCTACTTGAAGACCGTTACAAGGCTCAAACAGACGACTTAATGCGCATACAGGTGCGTGAATATATCGGTTTTGTTAAAAATTTTACTGAAAACTCTAACATAATGTCAAAAAGTTTTTTTATTGTAGTGCCTTTTTCACCATCTATAATAATAAGTAAAAGTAGTTTTTTAGACTCATTCCGAAATAAGAAAAAAGCTGTTGGCGACAAGCAAAAAAGTCAATCTTTTGAAGAAAACCGCACACAACTTCAGCAAAGAGTCTCAGTTGTTGAACAAGGGATTTCCCGCACAGGTGTTCGTGTAATACAACTTGGGACTGAGGAAATGATTGAGCTTTTTTACAAACTATTTAACCCAGGAGAGCTTGAGAAACCAATATCTCTTCAAGAAAATTTAAACTAAAAAACAGTATGATTAACTTTTTTGGGAAAAAGAAAGAAAAAAATAAAAATATTATTGCTCCGATATTACCCGAGGATATATATGCTACCGGTGTTTTAGAGCTACAAGATATTATTGCTCCTTCAGCTCTTAAAATTACCCCTCGCGAACTTGAGCTTGGAGATAAAATTGCCCGAAGTTTTTTTGTTATTTCATACCCTAGATATTTGACAGAAAGCTGGTTCTCGCCGGTTATTAATATGGACAAAATGTTTGATGTCTCTATTTTTGTACACCCAATTGACACCGCTACCGCACTACGAAAATTTCAAAAGAAGGTGGCTGAAGTTGAAAGTCAAATCAGAGCACGGGAAGACAGAGGTCTTGTGCGTGATCCAATGTTAGACACAGCGCACCAAGACCTTGAACAACTTCGCGACCAACTACAACAAGCACGGGAGCACCTTTTTGATGTTGGGTTATATATAACTATCTATGGAGACACTAAAGAAGAGCTAGACAAAACAGAGTCTGAAATTAAATCAATACTTGAAGCAAAGCTTGTCTATGTAAAACCCGCTTTATTCCAACAAGAACAAGGTTATAAAAGCACATTACCGATAGCGACCGACGAACTGAACGTGCATTCAAAATTAAATTCAGCACCTCTATCGAGTACTTTTCCATTCATATCTTTTGATCTAACTGCTGATAAAGGAATTTTATATGGCATCAACAGACACAACTCTTCTTTAGTTTTATTTGATAGATTTAGTCTTGAAAATTATAACTCTGTAATGTTCGCAACATCTGGTTCTGGAAAATCATATGCTGCAAAACTTGAGATTCTACGCAGCCTAATGTTTGGTATAGAAGTTATTGTTATTGACCCCGAGCGTGAATATGAATACATGGCAGACGCTACAGGGGGAAGATATTTTAACATTTCTCTAAATTCAAAACATCATATTAATCCGTTTGACTTGCCGAACCCGCAAGAAGGAGAATCCGCAGCAGATATCTTACGTTCTAACATTGTAAATCTGGTTGGGATGTTCCGTATTATGCTTGGAAACATAACTCCTGAAGAAGACGCGCTAATTGATCGCGCCATTACTGAAACATATGCGTTGAAGGATATTTCCGGAGACTCCGATTTTTCTCATATAGAACCCCCGCTTCTGTCAGATTTTGAGCTTGTACTTTCTGGTATGGAAGGAAGCGACTCTCTTGTACAGCGACTCTCTAAATACACAAAAGGAACGTGGGCTGGTTTTATTAATAAACCAACTAATGTTGATCTTAATAAAAAATTTGTAGTATTTTCAATGAGAGATATGGAAGACGACCTTAAGCCAGTCGCTATGTATATAGTTACTCATTATATTTGGAATGCGATACGAAGAAATCTTAAAAAACGAATTCTGGTTATTGACGAGGCATGGTGGATGATGAAATCTGAAGACACAGCTTCGTTTCTTTATGGACTGGCAAAACGTGGGCGTAAATACTATTTAGGGATAGCTACTATCACACAAGATGTTGATGATTTTCTAAAATCACCCTATGGGCTTCCAATGTTAACCAACTCTTCTATACAAATACTCTTGAAACAATCCCCAACCTCAATTAACGCTGTCCAAAGCACATTCAACCTTAGTGATGAGGAAAAATATCTTTTACTTGAATCTGATGTTGGGGAGGGAATATTCTTTGCGGGGCTTAAGCATGTCGCCATTAAGGTTATTGCTTCATATACAGAGGATCAGATTATTACCTCTGACCCCTCTCAAATATTAGAAATTAAACGCGCAAGACAAGAGTTACAAATGAATAAACCAACAGAAGAAGGTCCGACTATCAGTAACGGCTCCTTGTAATTATGCGCATAAGTAAATCTAGCTCAGTTCTTATTATAACCACTGCTATTATGGTAGACACCCTCCAGTTTCTTTTTGCGTGGAGTGTTTTTATACCAAACATAATAGCATTTATAGCATTTATTATTTTCTATATTTGGTTTTTAATACATGGAGTAAGTTTTACACGACCTAAACGCGCCCTTATTTTCTTTGGAGCATCTTTAGTGGAATTCGCAATCCCATTCTTAGACATTGCCCCGTTTTTTACAATAGCAGTCTGTAAAACCATTGAAGATTACAACAAGGAACAGGCTACCCAAAAAGCTTAATAAGATCTCCTATAGAAAGAGTTCCCTTTCTTCTCTATTCTTGGCATACTTAAAGACATACTGTAAATATGATGGGAACAATTAATCAACGTAAATTTCAAAACTTTTCTATAAGAATTGCTCTTTTTTTGTTTTTCATTTTTTCCTTTTTTTTTGTATCTTCCTTTATAGCAAATGCGCAATCGCAACAAAGCCCACTAACAGAACAATTTTCATTTGATGTTTATCCTAGAGACCCTGGGCCTAACGAAAATGTAACAATACTTGTTCGAAGTTTCTCTTTTGAAATTGACCAATCTTATTTTACTTGGACAAAAGATGGAAAAGTTATAGAAAAGGGGACTGGTAAAAAACAAACATCCTTTCAAACAGGAAGTATTGGTGGTCGAACATTAATACGTGTGTCAATCCAAACGCCCGACCGAGGTAGTTTTACACGAGAAATAACTTTTCGTCCGGCAAATGTAGATCTGATATGGGAGGCAAGAACTTATACACCCCCTTTTTATAAAGGTAAAGCTATAGCCACTTCCCAAAGCCCTGTAACTATAGTCGCTGTGCCAGAATTTATTTCCACAAACGGCAAAAAAATTGCACCAGAAAGTTTAATTTATACATGGAAAATTGGTTCACGAATACTCGGAAGTAAATCTGGGAGAGGGAGACACAATATAACACTCCCAAGTGCGTCTTTTTTCAACAGCTTGAATATTTCTGTTACAGTTTCATCGTCAAATCCGTTACTTACCGCCAAGAAGAGTGTCCGTATAAAATCTAAAGAGCCGTTCGCTCTTGTGTATGAAAATCACCCAACAAAAGGTGTCCTTCTTAATCGCGCAATTAATGATTCGTTTAAGTTAAAAAATGAAGAAATTTCTCTTATAGCAATACCATTCTTCTTTACAGGTAGCAGTAGAAACGACTCCAATTTAACTTATTTATGGGAAATAAATGAAAAACAAACCGATACATCTGGAGAAAGTCCGAGTTTAATCACTCTGCGCCCAGTTGGTGGTGGTGGAGAAGCAAAAATAAATCTATCCATAAAAAATATAAATAGTATACTTCAACAAGCACGGACTGGGTTTTCTCTTTATTTTAATACAGAGTCTAAACCTTCCGCTTTTTAAAGATGAGAAAAAAATATCAAAAGAAATTTTTTATAAACAAACAGCATATACTAATAGCGGTTTATCTACTACTGGTGCTCACTCCTGTGTATCTTTTTGCAGCAGGGAAGGGCTTTGTCCCCCTTGAGGCACTCCCAGGTATTACAAACACCAATGATTCTGTAAAATATTTCAATTCATTATTCAGACTCGGAGTTGTTATTGCGGGATTCCTTGCTGTTTTTATGATAGTTGTTGGAGGTTTTAAATATATGTCCACCGATTCTGTTAGTGGGAAAGGGGAAGCAAAAGAAACAATAACCGCAGCTCTTTCCGGACTATTCCTTATTTTAATTTCTGTCATTCTTCTGCAAATTATAAATCCAGATATATTAAGTTTTAATTTATTTCGCTAAGTAATCAAGTTATCTAAAAAGATGAAGAAAATAATTGTTTTAAGCACAGTATCTTTAATTATATTATTAATAGGTGCAATCACGGGTTACATTTTTCTCACAAAAAATCCAGACCAAAGTACTGTAGAAAAAATCTCATCTATATTTGGGGGAGTGTCTAAAAATATTGAGAAACCTTTGGATTCCAGCGATTTTTCTAAAGAAATTTCCGCCCAAACTAACCCTGGGCCAGTTAACTTTGAACTGCAGAAACTTTTCCCATATTCAGTTGCGGGATCTGTTATTTTTGAGAAAGAAAAAAATACCACCATCCGTTTTGTTGAACAAGAAACTGGACATATTTTTACTATGCATATGGGTTCCACCTCCGCACAACGAATTTCAAACACCACAATCCCAGGAGTCACAGAGGCTATATGGACAGCAGATGGGAAATACGTAACACTTCGATACCTTGGTGAGGATCGCGAAACACTTAAAACTTTTGTTGCAAAAATACAAAGCAACTCCGCATCGTCTACAGAAGAGGGATCTCTTGTTGGTACATTTTTCCCGCAAGGAATAACCACACTCAGCCCAAACTCCCCAGGTACTACATTTTTCTATATACTTAACACCCAAAATGGCTCTGAAGGAGTGGTAACTTCTCCAGAAGGAAAGAAGACATCACGTGTGTTCTTAAGTCCCCTACGGGAATGGAGGGCTTCCTATTTAGGAAAAACAAAACTTGCATTACTTACCAAACCTTCTGCTGATATTTCTGGTTTTCTGTATTTCTTAAATACCTCAACAGGAATAATGACAAATATCTTGGGGAATATTCCAGGACTGTCTACGTTAGTTAGTCCAGACAGAAAATTTGTTCTCTTTAGTAAAAGTTCTGAAAATGGAATTTCTCTTAACATTTACAGTATTAAAACAAATGAAGTTACCCCTCTCTCAACTCAAACACTTGCAGAAAAGTGCGTGTGGAGTTTAAATTCAAATACTATCTATTGCGCCGTTCCAACAGAAATTAAGAATGGTCAATACCCTGATTTATGGTACCAAGGTAGGGTCTCTTTCTCAGATGAGTTTTGGAAAACAGATCTGGAAACAAAAGTGTCAACATTGGTACTTAATCCTAAAGATTTTGCTCAAGAGTCTATGGATGCTCAAAACTTAAGCTTATCCCCAAATGGAAAGTTCCTAACCTTCATAAACAAAAAAGACTCTACTCTGTGGGGAATTACTCTATCTCAAAAAGGAAACATCGATTCAAACTAAAAATTGCACTCAGGAAACCTTTACAAGGTTACTCTTCAGAGAAAAGAACCTTGTCTGGCACGGATACGCTATTTTTTTCTTTTTGGTATTTAAACACAATATGCCGAGCTCTCCCTTCTCCCGAAGATTCTGTGTAAATATTTAAATCTTTAGAAAAAGTAGCATGGACTATCATTCGTTCGTATGCATTTAAAGGATCCATAGCCACATCTGTTTTAAATACCCTTGCACGCTCCGCCAAAACAGAAGCATTTTGCTGTATGTTTGCAATACGTTTACGATGATACCCATTCACGTCAATCAAAAACGGTATTTGGTCAGATGTTTTACTAAAACGACTTCTTACTACCTTTTTAACCAAATGATTTAAAGCTCGTAGATTTTCTCCGCCCATACCAATTAAAATCCCTGAATCTTCAGTAGTAATACTAAGTAATGGGTGTGGCTCTCCAGAAACCACCTCTACACGCTTCACATTTACACCAAGCTTATTAAGAATATCCTCTAATATCTTTTTTGCTTCGCTAATATTCATAATTCTAAGTTTTTTGCACTATAGTAGTGTTTGAAATATTTTTTTCAAAACCAACATCTTGTTGATTTTTTATCCTACGACGCACATAGAACTCCTGTCCGATTGCAAAAAGATTGCTCGTTGTCCAATAGATAGCAATCGCTGCAGACACCATATAAGCCACCCCCACCACCACAACAGGCATAACATAACGCATCTGAAGATGAAAACTATGAGTAAGATCTTCTTTTAGACTTGGTTTACCGCCCTTCTTTTTTAAGGGGGGTAAGGTTAGCCTGATTTGGAAAAATTGTGTAATGCCCGCCAAAAGAGCAAGTATTATGCTTTTACCAGCAATGTCGCTTACCCACAAAAACTGCATATTAAATACTTCGGGAATAGGGGTGAAGGGGTAGAGTATTTCTAAATTTATTACAGGAAGCCCTCCTCGAGCAAAGACCCAATAAAGCCCTAAAATAATAGGGAATTGAATTAAAATTAATAAAAAACTGGAAAAAGGATTGACTCCGTTTTTTCTATACAAAGCCATTGTTTGTCGAGCGTGTTCTTCTTTATTGTTTTTATATTTTTCCTTAAGAGTAGCAATTTCCGATTCCATTCTTCGTACAGCCAGCTGTGTTCGCACAGCTTTAATAGATAGTGGGAAAAGAAACAGCTTCACTATTAAGGTCAGGATGATGACAACAAGCCCCACATCAGCAAAAGGAACAATGTCAACAAGAAGAACAAGGGCATTGTAAAGAGGTCCGTATATAAAAGTATGAAAAAGGTTTGAAAGCATTCGCCCATTGTAACGCAGCAAAAAGGTCCAAGCAAACGGCACAAATTTTAATTAAATCCTCGCTAACTATGGATTTATAACAACAAAAGGGTTTCTAGTTCTTTCTGAATCTCTTTAAACGAAAGCTTGCCTATATTTTTCTTTGCTATAACTATAATATCTACTGGCTGTGTTACTTTTGGGGAGATACCCCTAAGAATAGAATATATTCGTCTTCGCAAAAAATGACGCGCCACAGCCCCACGTAAAACACGCTTTGAAATAACAACGCTTCCTTTGTTTTTACCGAACTGACTAGATATTCGTACAAATAAGTGTGCACTGTGACGCTCTACCCCCGAAGAATAAACTTTTTGGAAAAAATCCCGACTCATTCTAAAACGATGGTTGAGCATTTTTTATAAAAAGTTTTATTGTTTATGACTTTAGTTTAGTATAGGCAAAAAACAACCTCTAAACTGAGACCTTTCTTCTACCTTTTTGTCGACGACTTTTAATTACAGAACGTCCAGAAGAAGTTCTTTGTCTAGTTAAAAAACCATGTGTTCTCTTACGTTTTCGTTTTTTAGGTTGATACGTAATAGACATAAAAAATAATTATTACTTTAGTATTATTTAAAGAAAAACTGCTTGATTTTGATTTAATTCGAAAGAGGATCTCAACATACCACAACGACATCACTAAAACAAGTCTGGCTGCTTATCAAAAGTGGAGCATAATAGTAACGCAAACATGAGTAAGTTATGAACAGGTTATGAACAGGCGCGTTTTACATAAAGACAGATTACAATAGATAAAATCTACTTAGTAATTTTTAAACTTATAACTATTGTGCACCCATCTCAACAACACGGAAGACATGCAGCAACCGACACAAAACAACTCTGGGAGAACGTCCTTGTTGATGTGGAGCTTTCTATCTCAAAAGCAAACTTTAGCACCTGGTTTAAAAATACATCTGTATCTAAGGTAGAAGATGGGGTGGTATATATCAGCATCCCAAATGAGTTTGTGAAAGATTGGCTTGCTACAAAATACCATAAGGATATTTTACGCGCATTACGTAGCTATTCAGACCAAGTTCGTGGTGTTGAATATGTTGTTAAGAAAAACACACAACGACAAGATAACTACACACACGAACCACAACCTGTTCATATAAACGGAGAACTGCCTCTTGAAAATTATTATATTAATAAAAATGATAATTTAAACCCGCGATATATATTTGATACTTTTGTTGTTGGACCCTTTAATGAACTTGCTAATGCCGCAGCACAGGCTGTTGTACAAAAACCCGGTATTGCTTACAACCCCCTCTATATTTACGGGAAGACAGGGTATGGGAAAACACACCTAATGCAAGCTGTTGGAAACCAGATTAAAAAATTATACCCAAGTAAAAAAGTTTTTTATGTGACCTCAGAAAAATTTACTGTAGATTATTTTAATGCGGTACAAAACATGAAAGCCAATGCTTTCAAGGAAAAATATCGGCAATATGATATTTTAATAATGGATGATATCCAGTTTTTTGCTGGAAAAGAAAAAACTCAAGAAGAACTATTCCACTTATTTAACGCTCTTTATGACAATAATAAGCAAATAATTTTTTCCTCAGACAAAAGCCCACACTACATTCCAGACCTAGAGGACCGTTTAAAGGGAAGATTTGCTGCTGGAATGATTGTGGACATCCCTGAACCAGACCACGAATCTCGTATGGCTATCTTAAAAAACAAAGCTAGGCAAAACAACTTTATGCTAGATGAAGGTGTTGTAGATTATGTAGCAAAAGAAGTTTCTGGGAGTATTAGAGACCTTGAGGGGATGTTAAATTCTATTATTATGCAATCTCAAATAAAAGGAAAAACCTTATCACTTACCGACATTAAAACTTTAATAAAAGATAACGCACGCCCTCAAAAAACAGTGTCTGTTAAAGACCTTATTAAAAGAGTGGCTGATTTTTACGACATTGATGAGGAAAACATTTATGAAAAAACACGAAGGAAGGAAATAGTAAAGCCCAGACAATTAATTATGTACATCTTAAGAGAAGACTTCCATATCTCATACCCAACTATCGGACAAAAACTAGGTGGGCGAGACCACACAACTGTCATCCATTCTTGCGAAAAAATACGTAATGACTTAAAAAATGACCCCCTCCTTGTGCAAGACCTTAGTCAGTTACGAATGTTAATAAATTAGATGTTGATAATGTTGTGGATTTTTTGTAAAAAAACAGTTAATAACAAGTTGAATTTGTTGTGTAAAAACAAATAATATCTTGGGATAAACTAAGACAGTTTTAATATGCACAAATTATATACACAGAAACAACACCAAATATCCCCATGTAATAAAATTATTTACTTATTAAAAAAACAAGTAAACAGCCCACATTATCCGTTTATCCACCTATCAACACCCCCTAATAGTATTACAATCTCTCCTTTTTCTTTTAAAATAAATATTATTAATACCAACACTATATGAAGATAGAAGTACCACACGAACGTTTACTAAAAGCAGTGTCTTTGGCTGAAAAAGTTAGTGGGAAAAATCTAACACTACCTGTTTTGAATTGTTTATTTCTTTTAGTAAAAGGAGGAATATTAATTATTAAATCAACTAATTTAGATATTGGTGTTGAAATTAAGATCCCAGTTAAGGTTTTTTCTGAAGGAGAAGTTGCGGTATCTGGTTCTGTTTTACAACACACACTTTCTTCAATCTACGAAGGAAAAACAGTATCACTTTCTATAAAAGATGGAAACTTATTAGTAAGCACTACTAATAGTAAGACTTTAATAAAAGCACAACCTCATGAGGATTTTCCAACAATTCCACACCCACAAGATGCTCAAGTTTTCAAAATAGACCCACATGTTTTTATAGATGGTATAAAGTCTGTTTGGTATAGTGCGTCTTTACTTTCTATTAAGCCAGAACTTTCTAGTGTTTATATTTATCAGTACGATAAAAAAATATATTTTGTGTCCACTGACTCTTTTCGTTTGGCTGAAAAATATATTCCGATAAAAAACTCAATACCAGAATTCGATCCAATTTTAATACCATTTAAAAATGTACCAGAAATAATTCGCATTCTTGAGAATTCTGACGAGGAAGTTGAGGTGGCTATGACGCAAAACCAAATATCATTTTCTTATGATTCTGTATACATCACATCACGTCTTATTGACGGTACTTTTCCAGATTATAAACAAATTATTCCAAAAGATATAAAAACAGAAGTTGTAGTGTTAAAACAAGATGTCGTTAGTGTTCTAAAAAAAACAACAATTTTTTCAGACACCTTTAACCAATTACGTTTTAATACACAAGTCGCTCAAAAAAGATTCACTATTTCTTCAAAAAATACTGACATTGGTGAAACTGTGGACATTGTCCACGCGGCTATTTCTGGAGAAAGTTTGGAAATCAGCTTTAATCATAAATACTTAACAGACTGTTTTCAGGCTATTCACTCAGACAGTGTGTCATTTTCTTTTGGTGGTTTGTCGAAGCCTCTTGTTATTAGAGGAGTTTCAGACACCTCGTTTCTTTATTTAGTAATGCCGATGAATAAATAATACAGTTTTAGTGTATGGATCATTTTGGTTCTCTTTTTTATAAATTTAAAAAATTTACGGTACCAAATAAAGATGTCCGTGAGTGTGTGGTGCAGTCCTGTGGTTTGTTTATAAAGAGGGATTTATCTATCTCTTCAGTTCGTGTTTCAGGGCGTATTTTATATCTTGATTTACATCCAACCGTTAAGGGAGATGTTTTGTTAAATAAAAATAAAATTCTAGATAATGTGAACACTATGTTGAAATCTAAACAACAGCAAGTTTTTTTAGATATACGCTAGTGGTTATTTTGTTTGGGCATACTATTTAAGTACGGATGATTTATTGACCACCGTGAGACTCCGTATTCCCACGCGTCAAATTGTGGATCGGCTTGTGGATTAAGTGGGTTTGGCCCGCGCGGGTCATTTTTATTAACCCAGTATAAGATTGAGTGTAGTTTTGTATCGTTTTTATCTGTGACTTCTAACCACTTACCCCGTAGGATTGGTTTCAGCGAGCTTGGGTCGTCTGGCAAAGGAGGGATAAATGACTCTGGTTGGAATTCTTTCATAGCCTCGTCCATAAACGCTCGCCAAAGTGGGGTAATAATTAACCCAGAGATTTTTTTCTCCATAGGTGTGTTGTCGTTGTTTCCAGCCCACGCACCAACCGCAAGGTATGGAGTGTAGCCAACTGTCCAAGCATCTCGATAGTTGTTAGTAGTCCCTGTTTTTGCGGCCACTGAGCCTTCTTTGAAGTAAAGTAAAGAACGTGGTCCATATAAGGGTGTGCGTGCCACATTGTCGCTGAGGATGTCTGAAATTTGTCTGGCAGTGTTTTCAGGAAGTACTCGAATAGGGGTAGGTAAGTATTCATCAATAATAGTACCGTTTTTATCTTCAACACGTAGAATAGAAACACTTGGGTTTCTAATACCATTATTAGCAAATACACCATAGGCGCTTGTTATATCAAGTGGGGAAACTTCACCACCACCTAATACTAAAGTCAGCCCATAACGACTTGAGTCATCTAAAGACTCAATACCCAATTCACGGGCAATACGAAGTGAATATGAAATACCAGAAAGGTATAATAATTTAACAGCAGGAACGTTTATAGATTGTGCTAGTGCATTTCTTAAAGTAACGGGGCCTCGAAATTTATGATCATAATTTGACGGAGAGTAGCATCCGTTTTTACTTGTGGTGTTATCTTTAGAACATCGTACAGAAAATTGTGTCCGTGCGTCAAACACTATTGTTTCAGGGGTGTATCCTTTTAGAAACGCTGAGGCATAAACGAATGGTTTAAAAGCAGACCCCGGCTGTCTGTGGGTTATCGCTATATTAAAATTGCCGTCAATCTTTTTGTCAAAGTAGTCTCGCGACCCAACCATAACAAGAATATTGCCGTTTTTTGGATCAACAGCAACTAAGCTTGCATTTTTTGCATTAAAACGTTTTTCATTGGAGATAGCAAAATCATATACAATTTTTTCAGCCTTTTCTTGCAGTTTCCAATCCAGAGTGGTTATGATTCGCATACCTTTTTCTTCTATTGCTCTCTTCCCATACTTTTTTTCAAGTTTCTCAAGTACATAAAAAACGAAATGAGGCGCTTTAATACCTGTGTCTGGGCGTGGAATAAAAACCACGTTTTCATTTAAAGCTTCTGAGTATTCTTCGTCGTTAATGAAATTATTTTCCAACATTCGTTTAAGAACTAATTGTTTGCGTTTTTCCAGCAGATCACGATGGTTTCCATATGGTGAATAGCGAGTTGGGGCTTGGGGGAGGGCTGCAAGATATGCAGATTCTGCTAGAGTAATATCATTTGCTGATTTACCAAAAAAAGTTTGTGAAGCTTCTTCGATACCGTAGATATTTCCTCCATAAGGCGTCTCGTTGAGATAAATTTCCAGGATACGTTCTTTTGTAAGTTTTCTATCAAGCTTTAGTGCGAGCACCCACTCTTTAAGTTTTCGTGAAATCTTTTTTTCAGATGTTAGTAGTGTGTTTTTTACAACCTGTTGGGTAATTGTGGAACCTCCTTGAGATAACCCTCCTTCTATAATGTTTACAAAAATAGCTCGTATAAAAGCTAATGGACGAATCCCTATATGTTGATAAAATTCTGCATCTTCTATAGCCACCGTAGCATTTTTGATATTGCGGGATATTTCATTTGTGGAAACAATTGTACGCCGTATGTTTTTATGAACGTCATATAATAAAATTTTACCAGTACGATCATAAATTTTTGTAGATTGAGCGACTTTTCTACTCTCAAAAGATCCTAAATCAGGGATAGTAAATGTAGACAGCCACAGTGAAAAAGCCCCTGTCCCAGTTAGACCAACAATTAAAATACTGTAAACAATGGTTTTTAATGTTTTGTGGTGGTCTGTCATATTTTTATTGAGGAATGCACACAGCGTAATATTATCACGAAATACGGGCGCGTATTAAGAATATGGTACACTATGTTCATTATGTTTTGGAAAAAGACCGTCTGCTCTGTGGATACAGATCGCCTACGTGTTGACGAACTACTTGAGCGAAGCGTAGAAGAGGTTATTGGAAGGGACTCTTTACGCAAACAACTTCTCTCTGGCAAACAACTTCGTGTAAAACTAGGGATTGATCCTACCAGTCCGGATTTGCACTTAGGTCGTGCGGTAGTGCTTAATAAGCTTCGCGACTTTCAAAACCTTGGTCATAAAATAATTTTTATTGTTGGAGATTCAACTGGCGTAATAGGAGACACTTCTGATAAAGAAAGCGAGCGTCCGATGCTTACAAAAAAAGAGGTTAAGGAAAATGCCAAAAGTTATTTTACACAAGCTGCTCATATTCTTAATATGCATACAGTGGAAACTCTTTATAATTCTTCGTGGCTTAACAGTCTTTCATATGACGAGATAGGAGATCATGCGGACCAGTTTTCTGTAGCTGATTTTATTGCACGCGACAACATTAAACGCAGGCTTGTTGCTGGGAAACGTGTTTCTTTACGTGAAGTGCTTTATCCTTTAATGCAGGGGTATGATAGTGTCGCTGTGCGGGCTGATGTGGAGATAGGAGGGACAGATCAGAGATTTAATTTATTAGCTGGTAGAACATTGCAAGAGCATTTTGGTCAGAAACCTCAGAATATCGTTATGATGGGACTCATTGAGGGTCTTGACGGGCGAAAAATGAGCTCAAGTTGGGGTAATGTAATTAAGTTAACAGATTCTCCATCAGACATGTTTGGTAAAATCATGAGTCTGAGTGATGATTTGATGAAGAAATATTTTATATATCTAACTCGTGTTCCTGTGGATAAGGTAGATTTGTTATTGGGGGGACACCCACGTGATACTAAAATATTTTTGGCACACAAGATTGTTTCTGTTTATTATGATGAAAAAATGGCTGACAAAGCTAAAGATAGTTTCATAAAGACTTTTCAAAAGAAGGAAATTCCAAGTGATGTAAAAAGTGTGGAGGTATTGCCTGGCACCGCTCTTGTTGAAGCTCTTTTAGTTGGGGGCACTGTTTCTTCTAAGACAGAGTTTCGGCGTTTGATTAAAGATGGAGCAATTTCTTACATTGAAAGTGGTGAACGTGAAAAAAACGAGAGGTCTGTTGTTGAAAGCACACAAACAGTCAAGGTTGGGAAGCATCGTTTTTTGAACATAATGATAAAAAATAAACAATAAGACGTGTAATAAAAAATACCCCGGTAAAAACCGGGGTATTTTTTATTTAAGTCGATGACTATTCATCATCACTTTCTTCTGTCTCGTCTTCATCCTCTTCCTCCTCTATTCCTTCATTGTCCATAATCATTACGTCATCAAGAGGAGCTTCGTTGAACGTTCCGAGTGAATTCTCTACGAGCATATCTTTTTAGTTTTACGTGTAAAATACGATCTCTCGACCGACACATCACTTTTCCCAAAAGAGTCCAAGTTTTTGTGCACCCCATTTGTACCAAAGTCAATTTAGGAGGTCAATATAAAGAGTTACTACTTAGGTGGATAACATTTACAAAATTTATAAGAGCTGGTCTATGCGCTCTCTTGCAAGGAAAGTAAGGCCAATAGCGATAGCGTCATATTCATCATCATATTTAATATCTTTTTGTATATTAACCAGTTTTGGAATCATGGAAATTATTTGTTTTTTACTACAGTGTCCGTCTCCTGTGATCGCTGTCTTTATTTGAGGAGGTGTGTATTCATGTATTGAAAGAAGTTTTGTTTCTGCTAGAAAAAGAAACATACCTCGCGTTTCAGAAACCAAAAGGGCTGTTTTTTGGTTTGTGTTAAAGAAAAGCTTCTCAATAGCGCAAGCTTTTGGTTTGTAGAGAGTGGTAATTCGTTCCATTTCATTTCCTATTAATTTTAATCTGGAAGGGAATGGAATGTTTGCTGATGTTTTAAAGCAGTCAGAATATAAAACGGTTTCACCAGAACCCCCTTCTTTTTTTTCAAGAATAGCAAACCCAACTCGTTCATACCCTGGGTCAATAGATAGGACACGCATAGTAATATTAATTATTCAGCATTAGTGTATATGTTCTGGATATCATCATGATCTTCGAGAATTTCCATAAGTTGTAGGAGAGACTCTTTTTCAGGTTCTGAAATTTTCATGTTGGAAAGGGCTTCCCATTCCCCATCCTTTTTTTCAAAAGCCCAAAGTGCTGACCCTGGTGAGGCTAAGGAGCAATTATGTTGCGAGAGAAGGTGTTTTATCTCAGCAGAAGTTCGGTTGTTATTATCAGTCACCCCCTCTAGGATGATCGCAACCCCACCAGGTCCATATGTCTCATACACAACCTCCTCAAGTGTTTCTGCGTTATCTCCAACCCCTTTTTGTACTGCACGCTGAATGTTTCCAGACGGCATATTTTCTTTCTTTGCGTTTTCTATAACAGCCTTTAGATTTGGTGAGCTGGTATCACCACCTGCTTTTTTTGACTCCACAGAGATAAGGCGTGCATATTTAGAAAAAATCTTACTTTTCTGTGCATCAGTCACCGCTTTTTTGTGTTTAATTTTTGACCATTTATTATGTCCTGACATATTAATCTTAAGTTACTCTTCTAAAGAAGTTTCTTTTGTAAGTGTTTTGGTATAATTTTCCCTAAATGTTCATAAGCTCTAGGAGTTGCTATTCGTCCACGTTGCGTTCGCTCAAGGAGTCCTAGTTGAATAAGATAAGGTTCATTCACTTCTTCAACTGTACTGTTTTCTTCTGACGTTGCTGCAGCTATTGTTCCCAACCCTACAGGGCCTCCTCCAAATTTTTCAATGATTGTCTCAAGTATTTTTCTATCGGCGGAAGTAAGTCCTAAGGAGTCAATTTCAAGGAGCGTGAGAGCGTCATCTACAATCTTTTTTTCTAAATCTTTTTTGTGAACTTGAGCAAAATCTCGGCATCGTTTTAGGAGAAAATTTGCAATTCTTGGTGTTGCTCGACTGCGTTTGGCAATTTCCTCAAGAGCCTCAGTATTCATTACAATACCTAGAATTTTAGAAGAACGTTTTAGTATTTCTCGGAGTTCCTCTTTTGTGTAAAAAGTAAGACGAAAAGTTCCTCCAGAAAACCGTGAACGCAGAGGAGCTGAGAGTAAAGAAATTCGTGTTGTTGCGGCAACTAATGTAAAAGCGGGTAGTTCAAGCTGGATAGTGCGTGCAGACGGACCTTTTCCGATTATTATATCTAGAACACCTGATTCCATTGCTGGGTAGAGAACTTCTTCAATAGCATGACTGAGGCGGTGAATTTCGTCAATAAAAAGGATGTCACCGGGTTGCAGGTTTGTGAGTATAGCTGCGAGATCTCCAATTTTTTCAATTGCTGGTCCAGATGTTGTTTTCATGGACACCCCAAGTTCTCGAGCTATAAGGTGAGAAAGTGTTGTTTTACCTAACCCAGGTGGTCCATAAAAAAGGATGTGTTCTGGTGGGTGTTTACGTTCTTTTGCGGCGGTTAAGAGAATGTGTAGATTTTTTTTAGTACCACTTTGACCAATATACTCTTCCCACACAAGGGGGCGAAGCGTTTGGTCTAAGTAAGAGTCGTTATTTTGGGAGTCTATTTCTCGCTTATTACTAGAACTACTTGACATATATAATTTTTTATGATACTCTTTTTACGAGTTTGTTGAGATGATGTTGAAACATCATTACTCTATAACAGTACATGATTTACAGATGTTACGCAGGGAACTCTCTTTGTTCAACTGCAGAAATCTCCAAGCAACAGGTTTTACGGCCAGACGGGCACGTATTGAGGACGTTTTGGGTTTCGTTTTTGACGAAATCTCTGATTCTATCCTTAAATATATTGCGCGACTTTTATATTTATATAAAAGTTTTGCTTGGAGATTTCTGTGGTCGAAAGACCTCTCATCACACCAGCTTTTTTATTAAAGTACTTTTGTTGTGATATAGATTTTGACCCTTTTTACCCAAGGTCAATTACTCTACCAAGCTCAGAAAAGGAAGTGACCCCCTTTAATACCTTGAGTATACCATCTTGTTCCAGGGTAAGGGTACCTTGTTTTTTTGTTATTTCTCTGATCTCGTGCTCACTAGATCTTGCCTCAATTCGTTCCTCTAGTTCGTTATTCATTACTATTGCTTCAAAAATCCCTATACGTCCTTTGTAAGCTATATCACAACTTCCCTCATCTTCTATTTTTGGTTCAAAAATGACACTTTTGTTTTTTGGCAAGTAGCTTTTATCAATAATTGAGTCAAGTATTCGGTCTATAGTGTCTTTTGTTTTACCCACTAACGGTATCTCCTGCCGACATTCGGGTTTTAGTTTTCGTACAAGGCGTTGAGCCATTGTTACATTAACCGCGGAGCTTATTACGTTGGAGTTTACCCCAAGGTCAATAAGTCGTGGGAAAGAACCAGCGGCATTATTTGTATGTAGTGTAGAAAACACAAGATGTCCTGTTAGCGCAGCGTTTATCGCAGTTTCAGCTACTTCAGAATCTCGTATTTCTCCAACCATAATAATATCTGGGTCTTGGCGCAGTGCTGAACGCAATCCTTGGGCAAATGTATACGTTTTTGTTGTTTGTGTTTGCACGATACCTGGTAAATGGTATTCAACAGGGTCTTCAATGGTAATAATTTTAATATTGGGAGTGTGTATTTGTTTTAAGAAAGCATAAAGAGTTGTAGTTTTCCCTGACCCAGTTGGTCCTGTATTCAGAATCATTCCATTTGGTTTTTTTATTTCTTTGGAAAGTAGGGAGAAAAGTTTTGGTTCAATACCAAGATCTTTAAGAGGTAAGGCTATTGTTGATGGATTTAAAAGTCGAAGTACAATGGATTCTCCGTATGAGCCAGGCAGGACAGACGAACGAACCTCAGTATCTTCTTGGTCAATTCGGATGCTAAAACGCCCATCTTGAGCCATATTTTTAATATTTAATTTCAAACCCGAGATTAATTTTATACGGGATATTAAAAGAGTGTATGTCTCCCTATCAAAACGTAAGATGTCTGTCAAAACTCCATCAAGGCGGAAACGTAGCCGAACATATGACCCCTCTGGCTCTATGTGTATGTCTGATGTAGTTGTTGAGATGGCCCCAGCAAGAATGATCTCAAGAATTCGTGAGATACGATACGATTTTTTCATACCAAGGGTCTCTTTTATTTTTTCTCGTGCATCTGACAGAGACCCAAGCTCTTTAATGGTTGCGCGAATATCATTTCCTGATATGTCTAAGAGTCCCATTTTTGTTTCAGTGGCAAAAGAAAGATCTTTGTAGTGCTCCCATGCTCGCTCAAGACTTTGAGTGGATACCAAAAAAGAAGTGATGATATATCCTCTACCTTCAAGTTTTTGTATGGTGGATTTTGTCGCGTCTTTATTGGGCGACTTGACGGCAATTGATATTTTATTTCCAACACGATCAAATACAGCCATAAGAGCTTTACGTGCCTCCTTTTCTCCAACAAGCTGGAGAGCTTCGTTATTTATTGAGGTGCGCGAGAGATCAAGGTATTGTAGCCCATATTTTTGTGAGAGAATCTGCATGAGCTCCTCCTCCTCTCTTCTATGAATCTCTTTTAGTTTTTTATTTTGTTTCTCGTTGTCAAATGCCAGCATTTTCTAAATGGTAGCGTGTTTTATGTGTTAAAACAACGAAAGATTGACACTTTACAAATTACAATTTATATGCTACAGTTAGACCAGACAGAATCGAGAGTCATACAATCCTGCCGTGGTGGCAGTAGTGTATGAAGCTCACAACAAAGAGAGGAAATTCTCATGAGTGAAAAACTAATGAGTAATGGCCAAGGTCTTGAACTCGCTCGAATGGGCAGAGATAAAGGGCTGAAAGCACAACAGATCCAATCCAGTCAGAAAGTTCTTGGAAGGGTTTTTGATGCCATTCGCGACGACCGCCCAATCATATTTGGACCAATGTCGACTGAGCTTCAGTACCCTAGCTTTGTCAGAGAACGGTTGACGCCAGATCTCGAAGTGACGAAAGTCACTGATCCAGGCGAAGTCGATCTTTGGCTTGATCCCCGTCAGGGATCCAAGAACAAGCCAACTGGACACGAAGTCTACGAGGCTCACGGCGACGATCGCCTTAAAAAAGCACTTTCGCTCGGCCATCTGAAATGGTTCGAGGAAAACCCCGATCAAATTCCTGCCGAATGGAAGGGGAAAGCACTACTGGTTTGCGGTTGGGCATCAGTCGGTCGGGACGCCAGCGGTGACTGCCTTGTGCCGTACTTCCACTGCTTCGTTGATCCGCCGCGTATCTACTGGTACAACCTCGACTGTCTGTGGCTTGTCGACGAGTTGTCCGGCCTTCTTGCAAATTAGTGCTAAGAACTAGGACGCTTAGTATTCTGGATCTTTTTGTCCTTTGTCCCGCGCCAATTTTCGGATTGGCGCGGGTTTTTCATTTTTATATATAACCTTTAAACAAACATTTTGTACTTGACAAAACGAATTCTTTTGGTATACTTAAAACAGTTTAATTGTTGGCTGTGTGTAGCCACAAACTGGAGGACAGAATTATGACTAGAATCGTTCTGACTGTTGTGGCTGTATTGTTTGCAGCCAGTTGTAGCTATGATGCGAGTATAAACAGAAACTCGATCACAAGCTCAGGGCCGGGCCTTGAGATTTCTCGTATGCTTGTGGGGACAGCGAACGTTTATCCGCAGACGAGAATTTCTGTGCTCAACAATACAAAACGAAAGATTCTCGTTGATGGACGTGGCCTTCCTCCGCTCGGACGTATTCTACGTCCTGGTGATCGAACACTAGTGGTTTTTCATGGAACAGTGCGTGGCGGTGAGGACGTCTGTCTCTTCGCCTACGGTCTGGATTCATCCGGTGTTCGCACTGGGGAAGTGAACGATCGTTGTTTTCGCCTGGCTTGGAGCGGGGTACGAGAGGACTCGTGGATTATCCGAGGGTTTTATCGCCCTGGGGACTGAAGACGAGTTTAAATTGGTCCGATGCGTGTATGCGCATCGGCCCGTTTTTTTATCAAAATGATATAATTCTTTTATGATGGAACGTATTGTTGGGGTAGAAGGTCTTGCGACATATGTCGATGAATTTATAAAAAACGTACATCCCAAAAAGAATGGAGCGCTTGTTGTGGGTCTTTCAGGGGAGCTTGGTTCTGGTAAGACATCTTTCGTCCAGTGTGTAGCTCGTGCCTTAGGAATCACGGAGCAGATAACAAGCCCAACGTTTGTGATCGAGAAAATCTATCCCTTGGAAGAACAACGATTTGAAAAACTTATTCATATTGATGCATATCGTCTGGAGATGGGCAATGAAATTTTGTCGATTGGCTGGAATGATATTGTTTGTGACGCGAAGAATCTAATTTTTATTGAATGGCCTGAACATATTGAAGATATATTACCTGATGACATTTCCAAGTTTTTTTTTACCTATATAGATGAAACTACACG